>NZ_JBXWOV010000012.1:0-131228 GCF_059611065.1 Ruegeria sp. CDSB086
ATGGCGCGGTTGAAGCCAAGGTCAAAGCCGAGGTTGCAGAGCTTTGCGCTAAATTCCCGATCTATCCAAACCTGTAATCCACACAGGGATCACAAATCAGAACGGCGTCCGATGGGCGCCGTTTTTTTGTTGGAAATGCAGTCAGATGTAACCGCGCCAGCGCAGAACAAACACGGCCAAAGCCGCCAGCGCCAGAAATCCCAAAGCAAGAGCCCCCAGAAAGTTCAGAAACCAGCCCCAGCGGCGATCGGCCAGGTTTATACCGCTCAGATGGGTCTGAACCTCTTCCGATGCCTTGGCCAATTTCTGAGTGTCCAGCACCAACCGCAGTTTAGGGTGCGAGGCCATCTGCTCCGCACCGGCCAGCATCATGGCCTGCTTGTATACGCGGCGCGGCAATCGGCGCTTGGCCTTGCGGACAGAAGCCGTCAGCGTCTGGTCCTTTACACCCAGCTTTTCACGCAGCAATTGTACCGTCTGCGCGATCTGGCTTTGGATATCTGTGGTTTGCGACATGACGTGGCCTCCTGCCTGCGCAATCTAACCTCACCCCACAGGGGCGACAATGGGGGCTGGTCGTTTCAAACGCACGCAGGTATCAAACCAGAATGCTGAACACGATCATTCACGGTGAACCGACCTCGAACCCTCCTCTGCTGATCGCGCATGGGCTGTATGGATCAGCCCGAAACTGGGGGGTTATTGCGCGCCGACTATGTGACGAAAGGCAGGTCGTTGCAGTCGATATGCGAAACCACGCCTACAGCGCATGGACCGATCAGCACGGTTATCCCGATTTGGCCGAAGATCTGGCCGAGGTGATCCTGCACCTTGGCGGCAAAGCGGATGTTGTCGGGCATTCGATGGGTGGTAAGGCCGCGATGATGCTGGCGCTGAGTCGCGGAGATTTGGTGCGCAAGCTGATTGTGGCGGACATTGCGCCCGTTACTTATACGCACAGCCAAATCCAATTCATAGAAGCCATGCGAGCCGTGGATTTTTCAACGATTGAAAGACGCTCGGACGCCGAGGGACAGTTGGCCGCGCAGGGCGTCGAAAAAGCTTTGCAGAGCTTTTTCACGCAATCTCTGGACGTCAAGGGGAAGCGTTGGCTTCTGAACCTCGACACGCTGGCGGCTGAGATGCCCAAAATCATGGGCTTTCCGGAAACTGATGCATCCTGGGACGGCCCGGCCCTGTTTTTGTCCGGCGGCGATTCCGATTACGTCCTGCCCGAACATCGCAGCACCATCCGCGCGCATTTTCCCGCCGCACGATTTGCGAAAATCCCCGGCGCAGGCCATTGGCTGCACGCCGAGAAACCTCGTGAGTTTGAAGCCGCGGTCAGGACCTACCTGAACGCCTGATCAGGCTGCGTTCTGGTACAGTTTCTTCGCCACTAACCAGGACACCGGCAAGGCAGCCACACAGCCAGCCGCAGCTGCTGAAACGATTGCAACCGTAGACACCAATCCCGCAGACAGGACGGCAATAACGCCCGACCCGGCCAGAGCGGTTGCGATCAAAGTATAAAGGATAGAGGCAAGGCGTAGCATCGTCAGTTGTCCTTTTGTCAGAAGCCCGAATATCGCTTTAGACAACTGGTATGCTATACGCCTTGATCTGCGTCAGATTTCAACGGACAGAGGTCAGAAATCAGGCCACCTCGCCGCCGCCATTGACCCAGTCCGGCAACCCGCCGACGTTATAGACGTTTTCATACCCCATATCTTTCAACAGCTTGCCCGCCAGTGCCGCACGACCACCAGCCGCGCAATACAGCACGATTGCGCGGTTTTTGCGCAGCTCGGGGTCATGAGATTTCAGGGTGTCGTCAGCGCGGAATTCCAGCATACCGCGCGGGATATGATGCGCGCCTTGCGCACGGCCGGTTTGCTGCAGCTCTACCGCGTCGCGCACGTCCAGCAACAAAGCACCCTGCCCGATCAGTTCCTTTGCTTTGATTGTGTCAATCCGTTCAACGGCAGCGTTTGCTGCCTCCATCATCTGGCCTACAGTCAATGGCATAAAGCGTCCCCTCTGGTGAATCTCATCAGAGGCTAACACGGTAAACTGGGAAAGAGCAGGCCGATAAGGCGATCAATGTTCGCGGAAGGCGCGAGACATGCTGTCGGTCACAGGCTTTGCGATATAGGCCGCAAAGGTGCGTTCCTCCGTCTGAATCATGATCTCAGCGGGCATACCGGGTGTGGGAATGAACCCACGTACACGGTCGATCTCGTCCGGTTCCAGCGAGATACGTGCCAGATAGACCTCTTGTGGAACACCTGCAGAGTCTTCCATCAACGCGTCCGCCGAAACATAGTAAACCTCGCCGCTTAGCACAGGAGTGGTTCGCTGGTTAAGTCCGACCAGTCGGACCGTCGCCAGCTGACCGGTCACGACACTGTCGATTTCCGTCCGAGGAATCTGCGCCTCAATGATCAGGGGCGCATCCGAAGGCAGGATTTCCGCAATGGGTTCACCCGTTTCGATAACGCCACCAGCAGTGTGATAATGCAATCGCACCACCGTACCTGTGACCGGAGCGCGAACAACCGCACGGTCCAGAATGCTACGGGCCTGCCGGGACTTTTCGCGGACGCTTTCCAAATCAGCGGCAATCACGCCCAATTCGTCCAGAGCGGCCTCGCGATAGGCGGAACGTGTGCGAGATATCTGTTCTTCGTATTTCAGAATCATCTGGTTGATTTCGGCCGTTTCAGCCGTCAACCGCGCCTGTTGGCCCTCGGCCTCGGCCTGCACGCGACGGATCGTGTTGATGTCGCCCTTACGCACCAGCCCCTTTTCGAACAAGGCCTGTTTGGTTTCAAACTCTTCCTGCAGGATTTCCGAACGCCGGACCATGCTTTCCAACTGCGCCTCAAACCCGCTTGAACGAATTTTCAACGCTTCCATGTTGCGTTGCAGCAAAGCGATATCGTTCAGCAATGTCTTACGAGAGACATCAAAGCTGATCTTTTGCCCGTCGAGGATAGCCATAACCTCGACATCGTCAGACGCCTCTATCAATTCCGGCGAAAACTCCAGCCGATCACGCTCATTATTTTCAGCCGACAAGCGTTCGGTCATAGCTTGCAGACGAGTCATGCGGATGAACAGTTCGCGTTCATTTGACTCGGCCGAGGTCTGGTCAAGGGTCATAAGAACCTGCCCCTTGATAACGGACTGACCTTCGATGACCTTGATATCGTCGATAATCCCCCCTTCAAGGTGCTGTACGATCTTGTTCTGCCCTGTCGCCACAAAACTGCCTTGCGCGATCACCGCCGCAGCCAGTGGCGCACGGAAAGACCAGATGCCAAACCCGCCAAAGCAGACAACCAGCAAAACGATACCGATTACAACAAAGCGGTGGATTGTGCGCGGAACCTCGGCATACCAAACGGTTGGGTCCTTGGGATCGTTGTTTACGGGTACAAGTTCGTTCATGCCGGTCCCCCCTGCTGCGACTGAATGCCGGGTCTGTTCCCACGCGAGGAGTTCAGCTGTTGCAGCACCTGCTCACGGTGACCAAACAGCGCCACGCGACCATCGGTCAGCAGCATGATCTTGTCGACAACACTAAGCAGCGTCGGTTTCTGCGTGATCACCACGACGGTGATCTTGCTTTCCTTGGCCTGCGCAATCGCCCGCGACAGCGCCTGGTCACCGGCAACATCCAGGTTCGAGTTCGGTTCGTCCAGAACCACCATGCGCGGATTGCCAAAGAAAGCGCGCGCCAGTGCGATACGCTGCTTTTGCCCGCCCGACAGCGGAGAGCCATCAGCCGCAACTACTGTTTCATACCCTTGCGGCAAAGTGGCGATCATGTTGTGCACATCAGCCAGAACAGCCGCGTCGTGGATTTGTTCATCTGTCGCATCGGCACGCATCCGGCCGATATTGTCCTTGATCGTACCGGGGAACAGTTGAACGTCCTGCGGCAGATACCCGATGCTCTCGCCAAACTGACGCGGGTCCCAGTTGCGGATGTCCATCAGATCAAGACGCACACTGCCGGATGTCGGCAGGATCGACCCAACCAGCGTTTTACCCAACGTGGTCTTGCCGGCGCCGGAATTGCCGATAACGGCAAGTGTTTCACCGGGATTCAGCGAAAAGCTGATACCGTTCAGGACGACACGTTTGGTGCCACCTGGAACATAAAGCAAGCGCTCCACATCCATCCGCCCTTCCGGACGCGGCAGGCGCAGCTTTTCAAACTGCAGCGCTGAATTGGACAGAAGGTTTTTAATGCGCCCAAAGGCTGCGCGCGTCAGCAGGAAAGAATTCCAGCCTTCAATTGATCCTTCGATAGGTGCAAATGCGCGCCCTGCGATGATCGAAGCGGCGATGACCATGCCACCCGTCATCTCGCCCTGCAGCGCCAGATAGGCGCCCCAGCCCAGAATGGCGATCTGCGTCAGCAGGCGCACCGCACGAGAGATGGCCGCGAAAATCACGTTCCGGTCCTGCGCCCGCACTTGCCACGTCAGGGACTGAGCCGTGTCGCGGCCCCAGATGCGTACCGCCTCGGGAATCATCGCCAGAGCGTTGATGATCTGGCTGTTACGCGCCATCGAGTCGAGGTGCAGGTTCGCCATCGACTGGGATCTGTTCGCCTCGGCAAAGGGCTTGGCGGTCATTTTCTGGTTAACTATCGCGATAATCATCAGCAACAGCGCGGTGACGATGACGATTGATCCAAGCTGCGGATGGACCAGGAAAATCATCAGAATGAACAGCGGCGCAAAAGGTACATCAAGGAACGAAATCAACGTCCCTGACACCAGGAAGCCGCGCACCTGCTGAAGATCACCCAGCGTCTGGTATTCGCGCCCGTTGCCGTGCAGCGACGCATGTGCCGCTGCACTCAGAACGGGCGCGCCTAACCGTGCGGCCACCTCGACCGCTGTACGCATGAGAATAAAACGGCGCACCGCGTCGAAGGCCGCCTGAAAGATCACTGCCCCCGCAACAATTGCGGTCAGCATGATCAGCGTATCCAAAGACCGGCTGGTCAGCACCCGGTCGCTGATTTGAAACAGGTAAATCGGGATGGCAAGGATTAGAATGTTGGTTGCGCAGGTCAGAACCAGAACAAATGCGAGATTGCGCCAGATCGCCTTTAAAGAGACGCGCAGCGTATTTTGGAAATCCTCTGGCGGCGTGCGTTTGTGAAATGTCTGGGGTGGCCCATTGCCGTCACCTCCGCCCGTTTTTCGGAGTTGCATCGGCTCGTTCGCCTTAGCCTCGATAGTGGCACCTATGTGTTCACCGCCCTTCGAGCGCGTTTGGGGGGTCACCCGCGCTGTCGTTTCCGTGGCAGTGTCAGGATCGGGGCTTTGGGCTTCTTCGGCCACCCCAGCGTCGCGGCCCTGGGCATTCTGATCTTGAGCGGGCTGCGACTGTTCGCGCCGGGGGGAAGCCGCAGCACGAATTGGTGGTTCCGATCTGGGTTTGGTCGCCTGCTTTTTGGGCTTCACAGCTTTTGCGGCGACCGCATCATCCTTTTTCGCAGTCATCTTTGGACTGTCCTTTGGATCTGGCACACGCATTTCTTTGTTCAGGCGCAAACTTTGCGCCTCAGCTGTTTTTGGTTGGGGTCCATCGCTGCCATTTGGCTGCGCGGGAGTACCAACGCCCTCAATATCAAGCGGGCTGGCATCAGGAGAACGACGCGACGAAAAAACAATCGACATTTTAAAACTTTCGGAGCACTCGCAAAAAATACAGTCTTTACGCTAACACGGTTTGACTTAAACGGGTAGAAAATTCACGCCAACATGGTTTGCATCGCATCATCGGTGCTGGCAATTTCAGATGGCGTAAGGTTCGATTGTGCCTGTCCGATAGCGTTTTCGCCAATCGCTGCAGTCTCTTCCATAAGCACAGCAATGGCTTCATTGGCCAACTCAGAAGCGTCTGGCACTTCGGGTATGTCAAGCAACGAGGCCTGGTGCAACAGCAGTTCCGAATACTCGCCGCCCGCCGCCATAACCGTTGAGTCGACACCGACTTTGGTAACGTTGGCTGCATTTAACAGGGCATTGCCAGCCCCGTTGACCACCGCATCGACGGCAGCGGCAGCATCAACCGAAAGATCGTCCTGATCTTGCAACAATGTGACCTGTTCGACCGAATTGATCTGCACCAGATCGCCTTCGATCTTCAGTACGCGGATCAATTCCATTCCGGCATAATCGGGATTGGATGTTAGCGCGTCTTCAAACGCCTCGCGATCAACCTGCTGCAGCGGCATGGCTTCGGCATGGGCCATGTCCAGCTCTTCAACCGTGTCCTCGCCCGTCGTTGTCAGAGACGCCTGGTTCATGACCAGATTGTCGTCACCTTCTGCCGGCTTGCTACCGTTGCCATAGACGTCATCATCCAACAACGCGATAGTCTGGTGCAGCATATCGACCGAAATCATGTTCCCGCCGATCATGATCAAGTCATAGAAGTTACCCAACTGAACGATGTTTGTGACGTTGCTCAAAACGTTGTCGCCCAACGTGAACAAGCTGGTCGAAGCTGAGATTTCCGTGCTGATCTTGTCGATATCGGTGGCGTCAATCACCTGCTTGATAAAGTTCGTGACCCACAAGTCTCCTTGTATCCACGTGACCGAGACGATCGGATCCGCACCTGGTTCTGCAGCATCGTCGTCTTGCCACCACTGTTCGTTGGCTTCGGTCCCGATGTATGAGGCCTGAACTACATTCGTGTCGCTTTGCACACCGGGTTCACCCTGGTCGATGTCGGACACGACTGCCACCTGGCTGACAACCGTTAAGCTAACGGACTTACCACCCACTGCGATGACCGGCGCGTCGACCCAGGCTACTGTGATGGCAACCTCGTTGACCGCAAGGTTTCCGCCCGCAATGACCGTATGGCCCTCGCCGAACTCGTCGTCATCCGAGCGGTCCCATTCGGCCGGCAACATGTCCGGCGCATCATTTTCGTCCTCGTCTTCTTCAGTCTGATGATGTGCCGGAAGAAGATCGTTCCAATCCGGGATTTCCTCGACCACTTCGCCATTCACGATAACACCCAGCGCGTCTTCACCGTGGAACTGATGAATGGTCACGCCTTCGATTTGCGAAATCATCGGCGACTGCATCTGCTCGGCGAGACTTTCTAGGTATTCCAGTGACTTGTAGTCTTCAATATTCAGGGAAGGCGTAGCAATAGCGTGCATCGACAGAGCGACATCCAGCATCTGCTGGCCTTGTGCGATCTGGATTTCGACATCGCGGAAATCGCCATGTCCGACCACGTCGTTGTCGCTCATGACAATTGTCTGGAAGTTATAGGTCACGGCCGAGCCGATGATGAGCGGCGGGACCTGTGGGTCCAAAATCAATGTAGCTGTCTGGGCTTCACCAAACTGAGCATCAGGAATGTATGGGGCGGGTCCAAAAGCCGAACCGGAAAACATTTCGGACATCTCCACCGGCCCGTCGGGCATCGGCGGCAAAGGTAGGTCGGAAGGAGGCGGCAGAAGCATATAAGGGAGCGCATCATAGTCGCCCGGATCGAGTTTCAGATCTGCTTTGACCCGGATGGACATCGGGTCTTCGAGTTCGTCCAAGTCGTTCTTGCGCCGAAGCGCGGTAAATTCTTCGTACTGCTCCCGCAGGCGGGCTTGTTCAATGGTAAGCTGAAAGGTTCCAACAAAATGCGCAATCGTTTCTGTAATACTGTCGAGAGACATATCGGTTTCCTTTTCCCCGCCCCGGCCTAAAATTTCCGCTTTGGGTTTGTTGTGCCGAGGCCACTTGTCGCGGCCTCGGCAGTTTCATCAGATGGTCGGGGCCCGATAATTCGGGCCCTGACTGCGACTTATACGTCGTTGTCGTCGCTGTTGTGGGTCGCGGTCATCGAACCACCAACCATGGTCGTATCGACCGAGTTGCCAAGAACGTTGGCACCCATGACGATCGACTGGTTGAACGCCGATGTGTCGACTACGGCAGCTGCCGAAGCGTAGGACTCGCCGTTGACGATTCCGTCGCCCTGGTTGCCCGTGCCCCAGGATCCAGCGTTGCCGCCGGTTCCGCCAGCACCCGAGTATGCACCCGAAGCAGCGCCACCATCGACGTCAGCACCGTAGGTTTCACCACCGTTAGCCGTGCCTGCTGCACTGCCAGAGGTTCCACCGTATCCGGCACCGGCACCGCCGCCGCCACCGACACCTGATTGTGCTGCACCAGTGGCGCTGCCCATTCCGGTCGAGGTTGCGTCGTTGTCGGACATCGCGTCGCCGCCATACCCGGCAATGGCCTCTGCCATGCTGTCAGCCGAACCATCAGTGTCAGCCTCCGAGAAGACGTCGGACATTCCACCGTCGCCGGCAGTGTTCACCGCATCTGCAGAACCGGCACCAGTGCCCGAGGACATCGCGTCCTGCTGGACAGCACCGCCGCCGCCACCGACACCGTCAGCGGTCGCAGTACCGGTACCATTGGACTGTGCCCAACCATCGACATCGTTGGTTCCACCGTCACCGGCATTGTTTTCCGCACTCTGGTTGTTGTCGGCTTCACCGTTGGCGTCGCCTGGCGATTGCGTAACGACCGGACCTTTGGCGTCCTGATCACCTACGCCCTGAGCATCGGCTTGCGAGTCAGCTTCACCGCCGTCTGCACCAGCATCGCCTCCGGCACCACCGACACCAGCTGCGCCTGTGCCGTCGCCACCGTCGCCGTTGCCGCCGTCAGCTGCACCGCCGACACCTGTAGCACCGGCACCGCCGACACCAGTACCACCAGTACCCGTACCGCCTGGGCCGTTGCCACCATGGGCATCGCCGCCAACGCCAGTAGCACCGTCACCACCGTCGCCGTCGCCGCCATCACCACCAGGGCCGTTGCCGCCGTCACCAGCACCACCAACACCAGGGTTGCCACCGTTGGTGTCACCACCGCCGTTGCTTGCGCCAGCTGCGCCATTGTTCTGACCAATCAGGCCGTTTTGCTGGTTCAGAGCTGCAAGCGCACCGTCGACTTGACCGGATGTTCCTCCAGTACCGTCGCCGCCGTCACCGTCGCCGCCGTCACCGTCGCCGCCTTCGTCGCCGTCGCCGCCGTCGCCGTCGCCGCCATCGCCTTCACCGGCAGTTACTTCACCAGCGTCGCCGTCGCCACCTGGGCCGTTGCCGCCGTCACCGTCGCCGCCGTTGCCGCCGTCACCGTTGCCGCTGTCGGCATCACCGCCGTCACCGCCCTCGCCGTCGCCGTCACCGCCGTCGCCGTCACCGCCGTCAGCGTCACCACCGTCAGCATCTGCATCTGCTTCCGAACCTGCACCCGCAAGGCCAAGACCGATGTTACCACCAGATGTGGAGTCACCGTTTTCGGCTTCGGTTTCGCTTTCGTTCAAAGCACCGCCAAGGTTGCCAGCCAGACCGCTTCCGCCGTTTGCGTCATCGGCTTCCGATTCATTGTCAGCTTCGGAATCGACTTCAGTGTCGGCTTCAGAGTCATTGTCTCCGCCTTCCGATTCTCCGTCGTTGCTGGCGCCGGAGAGGCCCAGTCCAACACCAAGTCCAATCGAACCAGCGTTGCCACCGTCGCCACCATCGCTTTCGATGTCGACTTCGGTTTCGCTTTCATTTTCGGCATCCGATTCAGCGTCTGCGTCGCCACCTTCACCGCCGGTGCTGTCACCATCCGCATCTGCTGCAGAATGTCCGACTCCCAGACCGAAGTTCAGTGCGTCACCGGAGTCACCACCGTTGCCGCCATCGCCGTCACCGTCGGCATCACCGCTATGACCACCAAAGGCCGCTGTGTGCCCGCCGTAGGTTTCGCCATAAGCGTCACCCGCAGTGGTCTCGCCACCATCGCCAGAGTTTCCGCCATCAGCACCTGCGCTGATGCCGTCGCCAGAAGATGCGTCGCCGCCTTTGGCATCGCCCATCTGCTTGAAGGTACCGTCGTTGTTCACTTCGGCGTTTTCAAGAGTATCGTCATCGCTCAGGTTGGCATACTGGCTGTTGATCGCCGACATTGCAGTGGTCGTACCGCTCATGTCGATGTCCAAGTTCAGATCATCGCCGGGATCATAGTCAATGTCGCCACCAGCGGTGATCACATCACCAAATTCTGAACCGTTAGCGTCGATGTCAACGACATCATCATCGCTCGGCATACCTTCTTCGCCGAAATCGATGTGAACCCAATTTGAGTTGTCATTTTCATTGTCACCGTTGGTCTGACCTTGACCCTGGTGCTGGCCTTGATCCTGGCCTTGGCCCTGTTCCTGGTCTTGACCCTGACCTTGCTCATTTTCGACCTTCGTCTTCTGAGCTTGCTCTTGATCCTGACCTTGACCCTGTTCGTTGTCGACTTTGGTCTTCTGTTCGGTGTTTTCAAGTTCGATGTCAGCTTCTTCTACGTCGACATCGGCATAAATGGGAACATAGACATCGCCGGTGTTAATTTCTTCGACGTCTACAACGTTATTATGATTTTGATTACGTCCACGTGACATATTATTTTCCACTTATAAAGCGCACGGGCCATCATTCATCTACAAAACGGCTACTGGCGCGGTTGAAACTAGGAAAAACACTCAGGCGCAAAACGCGCATGTGTGCGGTCTCGTTCAGTGAAGTATCTCCCACCCTCCTTTCTCGGCTTAGCCGACTTCGTGTCTGCGGTTATGACTCGCGGAAATGCGCGATTCGCCGACACATCAGGAATTAAGACTTCAAAATAGAAGCAGACTCATGGTTACAGGCCGAGGGCGAACTGCATAGCTACCCTAAAGCACTAGAACGCTCAGTGCCTTGTTTTCATTGCTCTAAAACTATGGTTGGTAAAAATGCCCGCTTTGTCCGCCTGCGTGACAAGATTGAAACCAGCAGTTTAGGAAAGCCAACGATTTCTTCTACTTAAGCGGGAAGTGGTATAGGTAACCTAGCCGAAAGTATTAGAACTGTTTTTTGTAAACCTGCCATCAGCGTTGATGAAACTTGTACTTTCCGCTATAGTGCAGCTCTATACAGTAAATCACTTCAAATTCTGCACTACGAGTACTGGTTACAATTTCGCCGCATTTTTCGCGGTGTGGGTTAATTAAGGGGGGAATAATGGGCATTCCGTTTCAGGATAGTGCTATTCCAAACAATTCTAAACCCGAAGACTTCTCGATCAATTTCGTCGGCAAAGAACTCTTCTATTCAGACCAAACGATCCATGGTGTTCAAACCGAATTTGGCGTGGTCACGCGCCGGATCGAAACAATTGACGTGCTGCCTGCGCCAAGCCGCTTGGACGTTGGAGCAGGAAAGGTGGTCGTCGTCGACCAGATGATGCTGGACGATCTGTTGAACCGACCGCAGACCTATATGGAAATCGCGGGATCAGGCAGCTTGGCCTTTGCTTATCGCAAGGAAGAAGCTGCCCGGCTCGCATTCGAAAAGTGGGATCGCGGCAAATTCGGCGACATCGGATACCTGCCGATGAACGTCGCGCCGGATGTATGGCGGTCTATTTTACGCCTGCTGTTACATGAAGAGCTGTACCTGCCGTGTTTTCTTGCGGATTGCGTGGCGCATGCACCGACGTCGTCAAACCGCGCGCCGGTAGCGACATCAAGACCCAGCGGTCTCCACCCGACATACTCAAAGCTGACGCGCCGGGAAAAGCAGGTGCTCAAACTGGTGTCAAAAGGTCAAAGCAACAAGATCATCGCATCGAACCTGGGTATCACCGAACACACGGTCAAACTTCATATGCACAATGTGGCGGGCAAGATCGGTGTCAGTAACCGGACCGCAGCTGCGCAGTTTTATTTCGAGGTTGCGCCGGACGAAACGCGAGAGCTGCCCGTTGACTGACGATTTCGAAGCCCGGTTTGACCGCCTGATCCTGCTAGTCGGAAAGTTGAACTACATGTGGACCAACACGGAAAGCCTGTTGATTCACCTGATCGCCGGGTTGACCCGCACCAACAAGGATATCTCGGTCATCATCTTTCTGACGCTGAACACGACCCGCGCCAGAATTGATCTGGTCGAGCGGCTGGCCAAGATGGAAGGCCGTCCGCCAGACATTCGTGACCCAATCCTTAAGCACACGCAGCGTCTCAGCAAGCTTTCGGGAATTCGGAACAGATACAACCATTGCATCTATTCCTTCGATCCCGACAGCGGCAATCCGAAGACAATCCTGATGCGCATTGCGGACCGGAAGACGGACATCAAACTGGGCCGTCAGGATACGGTTGATGAGGGTGCGATGAAAGAAATCGAAAAGGTGGTCGACCAGCTTTCTGTGGCGAATCGGGATTTGTGGAAACTGATTAACGATCTTGGGTTCCCGGCTTAGAAATGCGCTGGTGCGGGCGGTGGGACTCGAACCCACACGGGCGTACGCCCTTCAGATTTTAAGTCTGATATGTCTACCATTCCATCACGCCCGCTCAGCGTGCCAAGCCTCTGTTGGGCCTCAGGAACTCAGTAAGGCCAACAGATCACGAATTCAATGCGTTTCACTTGAGAAACTTAGGCGTCAAAACGTCCGGGTATCCCCTTCATTACCCATGCCGTTCCATCACCGCGATGCATCAATCACTTTCTCTTGGGTTGCATGACTCTTGCTTAACCTCCACTTGGAGTTAGGCTACGCTGCAAAGCAGAAAAGCAATTGAGTTACATCGTGAGCACTGAGCAAAAATCCTTTGATGATCGTATCGCGCAGATAAATAAACGCACAAAAGAAACGGCAAGTAGGAATCCCAAACCCAATACTGATAACATATGGAAACGCCTCGCCTATCCAGGCGCGTTCATTGGGGCTTTTGTGCTTGGCTCCATGGTGGTTTTCCTGACCCGTTTTATTCAGTTTCAAATGGTAGGTGTGCCGGAAGCTGGCAAAGTAAACACACAGGATTTTATCGGTATCGCGATGGCCAGTATGGCGGGTATGGTCATTTCGATGTTTCTCAGGGACAAGCAAAAAGAGTTCGCAAGCGCCAGTACAGTTGGCGTCTTGTTAACTACTTTCACGTTCCACAATCTGGTTTGGGCCTATCCCGTTCAATTCGAACGGATGTATAGTGAGGACTGGGTTGAGTTCATGCAAAAGATTACCGAGCCCTCCAGCCTTTACGTCTTTGGCATCACTATCGGCTTAACCTGAACATCAAGCGCCGATAAGGTCGCCATTTTTTTGGCGAACTGCTCCTGCAGGAACTCAAAGCTAAATACATTTACTTTGATGTCGCGAGTCCATCGTTATCTTGGGAGGTTTGGTGAACCCGGAAAACCTAAGTACCGAGGGTTGACGGATCGATGCTAACTTCTGTGGCTAAGCGTGTCGCGCCATTCGAAGTGGAATTTTGTTTCACAGTATCAACCGCCAACAAGAAACTAGGGCATTCGCGCTGACGGCGCCCCAGTCCGAATGGGACAGATTCAATCTGTTCACACGGTGGTTCCGGCAAGCTATAGAGATTTAGTGGTGCCCCCACACGGACTCGAACCGCGGACCTACTGATTACAAATCAGTTGCTCTACCAGCTGAGCTATAGGGGCGCTGGGTGTCGATTACTTTCTCTTTTAACGGACTGCAAGCCTCAATTTTCATCCAAACTTAGGGATTTTGGATTTTCGTTGTGATGCGACCGATCACCTTTAAGTGGGGGCTGTGGATTTGACTGTCCCTGGCACAGCCTGTAACTCGACAGGCAGGTTCAGGAATGCAAGGACAAGAACCAAACATGCAGGTTGCAATCCACGCAGGCGCGGCTTTTACCGATGAGGGGCGACTGCTCAGGTCGTTGCAAGCCAATGGGGACGTACTGGCTCGAAATGGTGCGACTTTATTTGGTCCTCGTCGTTACCGGCAAGTGTTCAAACCCGCATTTCAGGCCTTGAATACGCGCCCTCCATTACCGGATGAGATTGAAAGTATGCGGGGCAATCTTCCTATCCACCCAGAGGCAAAGCGCGCCATTTTCACCAGCGCCGAATTCATTGGCGAGAAAGACTTGGTTCTTGCCGGTGGGCAATTCTATCCTTCCGCGGGCAAACGCTTATCTGTTCTGGAAGAGTCCTTTAGCGATTGTCAGTTGGAATTGTATCTGGCGCTCAGGAACCCCGGTAGTTTTATCCCAAAACACCTGATGTCATTACCGGAACAGGCGCGCGAGGACGTGATCCGCAACAATGATCTAAGTCACCTTAGCTGGGTTGAGATGATCGAAGATGTTCGCGACTTTGCCCCCGCAGTGCAGATCACCCTGTGGTGCAATGAGGACATCCCGCTGCTGTGGGGGGACGTTGTACGCAGCGTCGGCGGGCTTGCTGCGGACGCTACGATCAAAGATGAGTATGACCTGCTGATCTCTTTGCTGACCGAAGAAGGTCAGTCACAAGCCCAGGCGATTCTGGACCAGGTTTCGACGCTTTCACAGGCTGAGACCCGAGACGTTCTTGCAGACATTCTGGCAAACCATGCTCAGCCGGACAAAATGGAAGAAGAACTGGACCTGCCCGGCTGGAGCGATGAGATCATCGACGCATTTTCCGAACTGTACGATCAGGATCTGACCAAGTTGGAAACGATGGCCGGGGTGAAGGTTCTGAAACCCTAACCCCAGGCCCGGCTCACATGCCCAACGCTTCCTTATACATTTCAAGTACCGCCTCTTCTTCGGCGATATCGTCCTTGTCGCGTTTGCGCAGCGCAATGACCTTGCGCATCACTTTTGTGTCGTAACCGCGGGCTTTGGCTTCGGCCATGACCTCTTTCTGCTGCTCCGCCAGGTCCTTTTTTTCGGCATCCAGGCGTTCGATCCGTTCTACGAACTGACGCAGCTCGCCCGCTGTTACACGGTAGTTGGCGGCGGCCTGATCTTCGGTCACGTCTTCCATATTCATCTCTCCAAAAGGCTGCGATCTGATGCATTAGCAACGGCAGTTAGCCGGATACCTTGCCGTCGCGTGGGCTGCAAGCATCCAATCCTCGATGGGCTTGTGCGCGGTCGGTCGATCCGCTAAGCGCAAACAGGATTTGCGGAAAAATGTGGGAACCATGTTCGAATTCATCACCTGGGGCGGTGCCGCCCTGTCACTAGCTGGCCTGCTGGGTCTGGTTTGGTGTATCTTGCGTGTGATGAAAGCGCGCAAATCCGGCCTGTCGGACGATGAATTGCGCGCCGCTGTTCAAAGCGTTCTGCCGTGGAACCTGGCGTCGCTTTTTCTTTCTGTGATTGGCCTGATGCTGGTGATCTTGGGAATCTCGTTCGGCTGATACTTCGCCTCAGACCGGCATATTGTCGAACTGCGCCTCTATGGCATCTTCGCACAAAGCCGCATCCAGGTGCCGCAGGCGCGATGGCACGTGCATGCCTTCCTTACGCATCCGATCAATCACTTTGGTTACACTGGGCTGAAGCGCAAGCCGGGTCTCAAAACAGGCATTCTGCAGCTTTTGCTCCAGATGTTCGGCTTCGGAATACAAACTTTTTGCAGACATTTTATTCCTCCCAATTTCTATCACTGTCGCCGATATAGGTAACGGTTTTAAGACCTGGTTATCCTGGCGAACAAACGCGCGGAAATCTGCCTGTCGCCCACCCGGTATCGGCAACCTAAGGCAGAATGATTAAATTCTAATCGGATTTGGATTAACTTGCCTTGACACGCATCAAATCAAAGAATGCCGGTTGCATCATATTCTGAAAAACATATATGATAAACTGCGCGCTGACGGAGAGCCAGATGACACCAATTGTGAAAGCGTTTTTCGACCCTGAAACCAATACGGTCTCATACCTTGTGCAGGAACCCGAAGGGACGGCCTGCGCAATCGTCGACAGCGTTCTGGACTTCGATCACGCCTCGGGCCGAACGAAGACCGACTCGGCGGATCAGATCGTCGCTTATGTTCGCGACAATGAGCTAAGGGTCGAGTGGATTCTGGAAAGCCATGTGCATGCCGACCACCTTTCGGCGGCACCCTATCTGCAACAGGAACTGGGCGGAAAGATCGGTATCGGTGAACAGATCGTTACGATCCAGGAAACCTTCGGGAAAATCTTCAATGAAGGGACTGAGTTTCAGCGCGACGGCAGTCAGTTCGATGCTTTGTTCCGCGATGGCGACAGCTTCCATGTTGGGCAGATGCGTGGCGATGTTTTCCACACGCCCGGCCATACGCCCGCCTGCATGACATATGTGATCGGAGACGCGGCATTTGTCGGTGACACGCTGTTCATGCCGGATTTCGGCACCGCGCGATGCGATTTTCCCGGTGGGTCTTCGGAAATGCTGTTCGAGTCGATCCAGAAGATCCTGGCCCTGCCGGATGAGACGCGCATCTTTGTTGGCCATGACTACAAAGCTCCGGGACGTGATGAATTTGCCTGGGAGACCACTGTCGGAGAGCAAAAAGCCCTGAACGTCCATATCGGACAAGGCAAATCAATCGAGGAATTTGTCGAGATGCGTGATGCCCGCGATGCGACCCTGCCCATGCCGCGCCTGATCCTGCCGTCCCTGCAGGTCAATATGCGGGCCGGACAGATGCCGCCTGCGGACGAACAGGGCGACGTATTCCTGAAGGTGCCGATCAACAAGTTGTGACGCAGACCCATCAGGCGAACTGAGGATAACGAATGTACATTGAATGGATTTGGGGGCTTGCCGGTGGCCTGCTGATCGGCCTGGGCGCCGCAGTCTACCTTCTGGGCAATGGGCGCATCATGGGTGCCAGTGGGATTCTAGGCGGGCTGGTTGATGGCAGTGACCGCACGTTAGAACGCCTAAGCTTCATCGCAGGCGTCATCGCGACACCGCTTGTTTTGAGCCCCCTGCTCTCTTCTGCGCCCATGACACATCTGACCGACAATTTCGCAGTGATCGTCATCGCCGGCCTTTTGGTTGGCGCAGGAACGCGCATTGCCAATGGATGCACCTCGGGGCACGGTGTATGTGGTATTTCTCGATTCTCCGTCAGGGGCATCATCGCGACGTTGATCTATATCGGCGCAGGCGGGGCAACAATTGCCCTGATGCGCCATGTATGGGGGCTGATTTGATGCGGGTTCTCGTATCAATGCTGGCTGGATCTCTGTTTGGTGCCGGCCTTTTGATCTCGGGCATGACCGATACCACCAAGGTTCAGGGGTGGTTGGATGTGTTCGGAAACTGGGATCCCACCCTGGCATTTGTGATGGGCGGCGCGATCCTGCCGATGCTCATCGCTTGGAGAATGACGGCCCACCACAGGCCGCTGACCGGTGGTCAGTTTCCTAAGATGAGCCCGCCCGAGCTGGACCGCCGCCTGATTATCGGTTCCGTGATGTTTGGCATGGGCTGGGGCTTGTCCGGGCTTTGTCCTGGACCTGCCATCGCGTCCATCACCTATGGCGGCCTTGGCGGCCTCGTGTTTCTGGCTGCGATGATCACGGGAATGTTTGCGGCGCCCGGGCTTGGTGCACAACTGGACAGATCCGCAAACGCGGCCTAAGCAATTGCCATGGAGATTCGACCAATAACCCCCCGCTATGCCGTCTCGCCCCAAATCACGGTCGAGGACGTCCCAGCCATCGCCGCAGCTGGTTTCGTTAAGGTCATCTGCAACCGTCCCAATACGGAAGTTCCACCAACCATGCAGTCGGATGCAATCGGACAGGCCGTCCGGGCAGCCGGGATGGAATATGAGGTTCTGGAACTGACCCACCAGACCATGACGCCCGGCAATGTTGCCCTGCAACGAGAATTGGCTGAAAGCTGCTCTGGCCCCGTCTTAGCCTATTGCGCGTCGGGCACGCGCTGCTCGGTGGTTTGGGCTTTGGGTCAGTGCGACCACATGAGCGCGGACGAGATCCTCGAGGCCACAACCAAGGCAGGTTACATGCTGGACAACCTGCGCCCCGCGCTGGAGCATATGCGCGGTTCTGACGGCTAAGGACCTTTGGCGCTCAGGTCAGGTTGCATCGGGAACGTCGTCCAATCCCGTCAGACCTGCCAGTTGCGAAATCTCGGCCGCCATCTGATCCGGGCTACCAAAGCCCAGATCGCCCTCCAATTCGTTCAATGCCACTTCATCTATCGGTACGACCTCATGCGCGGGATCGATTGGCATCGGATCTTTCAGAGTGTCCGGAACTGGCGCGCTGCTTCGCGCTTCCAGAAACTCGGGCATTTCAGCTTGCTCCAGCGCCGCAGCCGAAGCACATTCGTTCAACCGTACTGCGCGCATTCCTCCGCATTGTCCCAAACGTCCAATTGCAGCCCGCGTTCGACCAATTGTCAGGATTTCCGCACGATCCAGCCGTGATCCGGTCAACGGAAGGACATCCCCAACTGACAGCCCGGACAGGGTTACCAATGGCACTGACATCCTACCGATCACCGTATTCAATTCGGCCCGGACAACCCCCGACGCTTGCTCAAGCTTCGGGCCGGCAGCAACTTGAATTTCATCATCGGCCCCCTGCTCTGACGGTGTATCGGGCAACAGGACTGTGATCTGCCCCTGTCGTAGCCCGCCGCCAAGTTCTACCGTCAGGTCAAACACGCGATATGCGTCTTCGACCATAGCCAGCGACAATGAACGCAGATCCGCCATCCGCGCCCGGAATTCATAACCGGCAAGACTGGATTGATCGGCGGCTGTATCGACCAGCGCGACGGCCCTGGTCAAAGCGTCTTCGACCAGCGGCGCCACCATTGCTGCATCCGTATCTGTGTACGCCCGTGCTGTTGGCGGGTTCGGCATAACTTCACCAATTGTCTGCACTTGCACGACCGCTGACACGACCCCCATATCCACGCAAATCGCAGTGGACATCCCGTCCGCGTTGCCCAGGCGCAGCAGCATCCAGTCCGCATCAATCACCTCAGCCAGCGTGTCCTGAGCTTTGAGAGACTGCCTTGCACCGATCACCGATAGCGGCAGCTGGAACTGATCCCCTGCCGTTCGCGCAAAGGCCAGTCGAAGGGCACGAAGAACGGAACGCGGCTTTTCACATTGTTCCTCTTGTCCCGCTGAAAGTTTGCGCGCCAAAGCTGTGCTGACAGACTGCGTCATGCCCGATACCGATTTGAGTTTCTGAACCTGGTATCCGGTCTAACCCGAGGCGGGTTACCAATGTCTTTATGCTCGTATCATTGCGCAGCTTGCCGGTGCGCCAGCGGAAGGCGGACCCGAAAGGCCGCGCCGCCCTGGCCGGGAAGATAACTGATCTCGCCGCCCAGACGCTGCATGATCTCGCGGCAGATCGCCAGCCCCAGACCAGCGCCACCCGCCTTGTCCCCACCGACACGGGCAAACTTTTCAAACACCATCGACTGCGCTTCGGGCGGGATGCCACTGCCGTTATCGGTGAAATCAATGACGACCTGCCCCCCGACATCATG
Organism: Ruegeria sp. CDSB086; assembly: GCF_059611065.1. Lineage (NCBI taxonomy): Bacteria > Pseudomonadati > Pseudomonadota > Alphaproteobacteria > Rhodobacterales > Roseobacteraceae > Ruegeria > Ruegeria sp. CDSB086. Next base: position 19,388 of record NZ_JBXWOV010000012.1, read on the forward strand.
GGCCGAGATGGTCAGAACGGGTTCATCCGCGTCGCAATATTTCTGCGCGTTCGAAATCAGATTGATAAAGACCTGCCCCAACCGATCGAGATCAGTGTTCAGCGGAATACGCTCGGACGGCCGCGCGCGCCGAATCCTGAGTTTTGGATGCGACCCCGCCAATGCGCTGGAGACCGCCCGATCCAGGATCGAACCAAGGGTATCCCCACCCATATTCAGGCTTACACGACCGCTTTCCAGAACGCTCAGGTCCAGCAAATCGTCCAGCAGGCGCGTCAGCCGCAGGGCCTCATCATGGATGATCGCGGCATAGCGCGTTTGCTCTTCGGCACTCAGACCATCCGTATCGCGCATGATCTCGGAAAAGGCCCGGATTGAAGTCATCGGAGTCCGCAATTCATGGCTGACCTGACTAAGGAACCCGTCTTTTTGTTCCGAGATCTGCGTCAGCTTGGTATTCGCCTCCCGCAATTGGCGCGCGGTACGGCTGAGCTCGGCGGATTTGGCCTCAAGCTGGCTGGAATATTCCAACAGTTCCGCCGACTCGTCAGCCACCGCAAGCAAGTCCTCAACCGAAACGGACGATCCACCGACAATCTGCCCGATCATCGCATGGGCCGTGGCCGCGCCGACCGAGCCGCTGAGTTCACGTTCCAGTCTTTCCAAAAAACCCGGCGTGGGTTCCGGCAGGCTTGTCCGTCCACCCTGTGCTTCGGCCTCGTGCTGAAAGAACTCCTGCGCCGGGCCAGAGCCCAGAATGCGCTGTGTCATGATCATCAGGTCTTCGCTTTGCGCCACCGACCCGGTCCAACCAGCCGGTGAGACCGAGTGGTCAAAAACATTGACGAACTGCGCGCCCTGAAGACGCTCCAACGGGCTGGGAAAGCTCAGCAGGGACGCGGCGCAGAATGCAGCCGTGTTCAACGCCAATGACCACATAACCGAGTGGACCATGGGGTCCATTCCTTCGATCCCGAACAGGGCCCGTGGACGCAGCCAGCCCCACCCGAAGGGGCCGTTTTGCAATACCGAGTCGGGCATTATTGCGCCGCCCATCCCCGGTAGTAACAAGGTGTAAATCCACAGCACAAAACCAACCGTTAACCCAACCAACGCCCCGGTTCGCGTGGCCCCGCGCCAGAACAACCCTCCAACCAGCGCTGGCAGGATCTGGGAAATGCCCGCGAAGGCCACCAGCCCGATCGACGCCAGCGCCGCCCCACCGCCTGACAAGCGGTAGTAATAGTAACCCAGCGCCATGATCACCGCGATGGACACGCGCCGCGCCATCAGCACCACGTTACGCACATCACCCGAGACCGAACCCGCGCCCCCTTGCGTGCTCAGCCAGATCGGCATGACCAGATGGTTCGACACCATGGTCGACAGCGCCATTGCCGTCACGATGACCATAGACGTGGCCGAGGAAAACCCGCCGATAAACGACAGCATCGCCAGCCAGTCGTTCCCTTGCGACAAGGGCACCGTCAGCACGAACAGGTCAGGGTTCGAGCCTTCGGGCATCAAATCCAGCCCCACGACGGCGATGGGCACGACAAACAGGCTCATCAACAGCAGATATAACGGGAAAGCCCAGGCAGCGGTTCTCAGGTGTCCCTCATCCGCGTTCTCAACCACCATCACCTGAAACATCCGCGGTAAACAGATGAATGCGGCGGCCGAGAGGAAGATGAAGGTCGTCCAACGTCCGGCATCCACATTCCATTGCCCGATCTCCGAGGCATCGATGCGATCCATCATCGGACCAATACCACCCGCAACGCCCCAAACCACGAAGACACCAACCGCAAGCAAGGCAAACAGTTTGACGACCGATTCCAACGCAATGGCGGTGACCACGCCGTGGTGACGCTCATTCGCGTCCAGGTTTCGAGTACCAAACAGGATCGCAAATACCGCCAGGCCCGCAGCCACCCAAAACACACTGGAACCTTCTCGGTAGAGGCCCGAGGGATCAGCCTCGGCAAAGATGGAAAAAGACAGGGTGATTGATTGCAGCTGCAAAGCGATGTAGGGCGTTCCACCCAAAACGGCCAGAATGGTCACGCAAATGGCCAGCGTGTTGGATTTTCCGTATCGCGAGGAAATCAGGTCCGCGATGGAGGTTACCCGCTGGGTGCGTCCGACCCGCACGAGCTTGCGCAGCCCCCACCACCAGCTGAGCATCACCAGCGTCGGGCCAAGATAGATGGTGACAAATTCCAACCCGGACCGCGCAGCATTTCCGACCGCGCCGTAAAAGGTCCAAGCCGTGCAATAAATCGACAGCGACAAGGTATAAATCAGCGGAGACCGCAACCACGCCCCTCGGCCAGCGGCCGCCATCCGGTCAGCGGCAAAAGCCACCCCGAACAACAGAACGACATAGCCGAGGCAAACCAGGATCAGAACGTTTAGTGTGGCCATCAATCCGACTCTGCCTCAGCATCGTCACTTACAACCATTCGTCTGGCTGCAAATCCAAAGATCAGACTGATTATGATCAGCAAAGCCCAGCACGTGAAGATATACAGAATTGCTGAAGACAGCGGCACACCATCATCAGATGCGCCTTGGCTTGGCCAGAGCAGCGGAATGGCAACAAGAGCCGCCCCCAGAATGGGCAAAAGACGCGCGGCATCCATCAACCTGCGGCGGCGATAACTTTGACGCTCGAGAAATAGCGAAGGCCGGACCCCTTGGGGTTTGCGATCTTCGCCCGAGTTCATGACCGCGTTGCCTGCGCGTGCAGGTCTCGCACCGCTGTCAGCACTTCGGCGTTGGAAAACGGTTTGGTCATAAAGCGGCTGACCCCGGCATTTTCAGCCATTTCCCGGTCGCGCGATTGCCCGCGCGCTGTCAGCATCAAAACGGGCAAATGCTGCATGCCCTCAAGCTCGCGCAGGTTGCGCAAAATCTCCATCCCGCTTTTGCCGGGCAGCATAACGTCCAGAATGACCAGATCAGGGTTTGCGCCCTGAATTACTTCTATCGCATCCGACCCTTCTGCGTGCGTTTCAACCTGCCATCCCTCGCGGGTCAGCAAAAATCGAATGGCCTCAGCGATGTTGGGCTCATCCTCAATTAACAGAACCTTACGGCTCATATGTTCCATTCCTCCCCATGACAGGTTCTGTCCGTGAACCTGTCGGCGTCAGCTTAAGCCTTCTGTCAGGAAACTGTCAAAAACCTTCGCTCAAAATCGACGGCTCGCGGCGCGATGCACAGGCGTCATTCGGGCAAACCCGGCAGCTTGGGCCGACCCGGGTCACGGATTGCGCGCTCGGAGCCCCCTCTTCCACCGCTCGGACAAGCATGACTGAATGATAGGCCGGCGCATCGTCATATCCTGAAACTGCCTGCGGCCACGCGTAGGCATAGCAGTCGAACTCGGCCGCTGTTCGGCCCAATTGCACAACACGTTTGCGGATCGGAACCAATGGTCTGTTCAGCGCCTGAAAGATGGGCCAAAACGGGCAGGCTTCGCCAAAGCGTGGCATGGCGAAACCCGGCACGGATTTACTGAACAGGATACTGCCGGACGCGTCACAGACCACCAGCCCGGTGGGCCGCCCTAGATATCCTTCGGGCAATGTAGCCAGCCGCCGCAGGACTGTCGGGATATCTACTGAAAACCGTGCCGCCAGAGCCAGCGGATCAGGCTCGGCCTCGGTCAGAGCCTTCTGTAAGTCGTCCAGAGGCATGGCTCTGACATCTGCGGCGTAGGTATCCAGATATCCCTTGGTCACAGTCCGCGCTGCCGCCGATTCAATTGCGCTCAGGTCAATGTCCGCGCCGCTTCCGCCCGCTTCTATCTGCGGGAAATGGTAGCTGTTGGCCTGAAAAAAAGCCTCAGCATCCTCCGAGGGAACACCGCGGCGGTCATCGTCCGCCTCAGAATCATCCAAATATGCCACTAGAGACTTGGAACTGTCAGCTAGCCTTTCAGCATCCTGGTGCAGGTTACGGTGGAACCGATCGCGCCACTCGGGCTCGATTTCCTGCGTGTCGGCCAGAATCCCTGCCGTTGAACGAATGGCAGCGGCCGTTGACAGCACCTCGTGCATCGACGCGGCAAGATGTGGATCATGCGTCAGTCGGTCGGACAGGGTTTCAACCGTGCGCTCAAGCGAGACGACCCGGCGATGCATCTGCGCCAGAACTCCGGCCCACCCGGGAAACCGACCTGCGAACTCTTCCAGCGCGTCCACTTCGGCCTGTTGTCCAACCGCATCTGCAGCAGCCTCGCGCAGCGCTGAAATCAGCGTCGCCTCAATCCCTTGGGTCAGCAGCGAAGGCTCAACAGACAGCGCATTGGCGATATCCACCAACAACTTGCCTCCGATCCGGCGGCGATTGTGTTCGATCAGATTCAAATAGGACGCCGAGATCCCAACCTGCCGCGCAAGCTCGGCCTGCCGTAAACCTGAGATTTGGCGTCGCTCGCGAATGCGGCTACCCGTCAGCGTGTCGCGCATGTTATTTCACCCAATTCACTCAATCGTTTTCAAAACTCCCTTTAGATTTCTAGTTCTTAACTGGTAGTTTTCATAGCCTATTTACAATCTTCACAGGCTTGACCACAAAATACCAAGACCTTTTGCCCCTGCGACCGGCGCGCAATCCGCCAAATCTGCATCCACCCTCTTCTAATTTTCCTGAAATCCTTGCACGATAGCCGAATGAGCGATCCAGCTTTCGAATATGCCCCCATCGGATTGGTCGAGTTGGAAAACCGCATCATCCGACGCTGCAATCTGCAATTCGCCCGCACCTTTGGCGGCGAAGAAGCAGAGTATCGCAACATGCCCCTATTGCACCTCTACCCTTCGGTCGCGGATTGGGAGAGGATCGGACAGCGCGGCCTGAAAGCGATGCAGGACACAGGATATTACACTGACGAACGGGTCATGCGCCGGCGCGACGGGGACTTGTTTTGGTGCCGTGCACGCGGACGATCCCTGACACCGGACGACCCGTTTCGCCATGGCATCTGGAGCTTTTCCGACATCTCAGAAGACCGCCCGCTGGTCGAACTGACAACCCGCGAACGCGAAGTTGCCATCATGTCCTGCCGTGGTCTGTCCGCCAAGGAAATCGGCGTCGAGTTGGGGCTGAGCTATCGCACAATCGAGGCTTACCGCGCCCGTCTGCTAGAGAAGTTCGGCGCGCGCAAACTACCTGAACTTGTGGCAAAACTCTCAGGCATGCCCCTTTAATCCGTTTCCCCCCGAAATATTGGGCAAAACCCCCATCTGACATGCCGAGACTGCGCTTTTCATGACCGTCCGCATAGCTTATAACGCTGCGTAATCAGACCAAAGCCCGCGAGAACAGACGGGCCAAAGGGGAACCGTCGAGGACACTCATGACAGATACCAAACACGAAGCGGACGTGGCATTCATCAAGGCACTGGCCGAACTGCTACGCGAAAATGACCTGACCGAACTGGAAGTCATGCGCGAATATGGTGATGACGACAGTTTGAATGTCCGCGTCAGCCGTATGTCGCAGGTCGCGCCCGCCCCTGTTCAGATGGCCGTACCGGCAGCGGCACCAGCACCCGTAGCAGCAGCCGCTGCACCTGTCGAAGCTCCGGCGGCACAGGAAGATCCGGCCAGCCACCCGGGCGCTGTCACCTCGCCCATGGTAGGAACCGTTTATATGCAGCCCGAACCGGGCGCACCTTCCTTCATCAGCGTCGGCGCATCGGTGTCCGAAGGCGACACACTGCTGATTGTCGAAGCGATGAAAACCATGAACCACATTCACGCGCCCAAATCCGGAACCATCAAACGCATTCTGGTCGGTGACGGTGATGCGGTGGAATTCGGCACCCCTCTGGTCATCGTTGAGTAAGGCGGTCCCATGTTCGACAAGATCCTGATTGCCAACCGAGGCGAGATCGCCCTGCGGGTCATCCGCGCTGCCCGCGAGATGGGGATTAAGACGGTCGCCGTCCACTCCACCGCCGATAGCGACGCGATGCATGTGCGCATGGCGGACGAATCGGTCTGCATCGGCCCTCCGCCCAGCCCGCAAAGCTACTTGTCGGTGCCCGCGATCATCTCGGCGTGTGAAATCACTGGCGCGCAGGCGATCCACCCCGGCTATGGCTTCCTGTCCGAGAATGCCGAATTCGTGCAGATCGTCGAAGACCACGGCATCATCTTTATCGGCCCCACTGCCGAGCACATCCGCGTCATGGGCGACAAGATCACCGCCAAGGACACGATGAAGGCGCTGGGTGTGCCTTGTGTTCCGGGTTCGGACGGCGGCGTGCCCGATCTGGAGACGGCCAAGAAAATCGGTGAGGAATTTGGTTACCCCGTCATCATCAAAGCCACCGCTGGCGGCGGCGGTCGCGGTATGAAAGTCGCGATGAGCGCGGATGAGATGGAAAGCGCATTTATGACCGCACGTGCCGAGGGCAAAGCCGCCTTTGGCAATGACGAGGTCTATATCGAGAAATACCTGACCACGCCCCGCCATATCGAGATCCAGGTCTTTGGTGACGGCAAGGGCAAGGCTGTGCATCTGGGCGAACGCGACTGCTCGCTGCAGCGCCGCCACCAGAAGGTGTTTGAAGAGGCACCCGGCCCCAGCATCACCCCGGAAGAGCGCGCCAAGATCGGTAAAGTCTGCGCGGACGCCGTGGCCAAGATCAATTATATTGGCGCCGGAACCATCGAGTTCTTGTATGAGAACGGTGAGTTCTACTTCATCGAGATGAACACCCGCCTGCAGGTAGAACACCCGGTGACCGAGGGCATCTTTGGCGTCGATCTGGTGCGCGAACAAATTCTCGTCGCAGCTGGCGAACCGATGTCGTTTGGTCAGGACGATCTTGTGATCAACGGCCACGCCATTGAGGTCCGGATCAATGCAGAAAAGCTGCCGAACTTCTCACCCTGCCCGGGTAGGATCTCGGCCTTTCATGCCCCCGGCGGTCTGGGTGTGCGGATGGATTCGGCGCTGTATGATGGGTATTCGATTCCACCATATTACGACTCGCTGATTGCCAAGTTGATCGTACATGGCCGCGACCGGGCCGAGGCGCTGGCACGGCTAGATCGCGCATTGGGCGAACTGATCGTGGACGGTATCGATACAACCGTGCCGCTGTTCCATGCGTTGCTGCAAGAGCCGGAAATCCACAACGGTGATTACAACATTCACTGGCTGGAACACTGGCTTGCGGCGAATATGGCCCAATAAAACCACAGGACCAGAGGGCACTTGCGCTCTGGTCCCCGGGTATTGCGCATGAGCCTGACCCCTGAACTTTTGCTACACGGCTATTCCATTGGAATTTTCCCGATGGCCGAACACCGCGATGACCCGGAACTGTTCTGGGTCGATCCCAAGTTTCGTGGCGTTTTTCCGTTAGATGGCTTTCACATCTCGCGCAGCCTCGCACGCCGCATTCGAAAGTCCGGCTTTTCCATCAGCATCAACCGCGATTTTGCCGGAGTGGTCGATGGCTGCGCTGATCGGGCAGACACCTGGATCAATGCAGAATTGCGCCACCTTTATCAACAACTCCACCTCGCGGGCCGAGCCCATTCGCTGGAGGTCTGGGATGAGGACGCACTGGTCGGCGGCGTTTATGGCGTTACACTGGGTGCGGCGTTTTTCGGCGAAAGCATGTTTTCCCGCCGAAAGGATGCCTCGAAAATAGCGCTGGCCTATCTCGTGGATCGCTTGCGCCAAACCGGGTTTCGCTTGTTTGACACCCAGTTTCTGACCGCTCATCTGGCGTCTCTGGGAGCGATCGAGATTCCGCGCACGCAATATCGGAACACGCTTGAAGAGGCGATCAATGCCAGTGCAGATTTCGTGGCAGCAGTGCCTCAGTCGCCCGATGCAGTGATACAGCGCATCACCCAGACGTCATAACGCGCATGGTCCAGCGCGTTCAATGCGGGCGACGTGGCAATCATCCAACCGTCAAACAGTTGATCTGTCCTGCCTTTTTCCCAGATCGTCAGATAGGCAAATGCATCACCGGTCGGGTTGTCCGCTGGATAGCGACAATCGCCCAAGGCCACATCCAACCCAAAAACCGGCAATGTCTGACCATTCCGCATTTCAACATCGACAGTTTGACCGCTGACCTTGTCCAGACCACGCAGCAATGCGCCAGGACCGGATTGGGCTTTTTGCTGGGCCGTGGCCCCCGTCGCGACCAGCAACGCTGCAATCAGGGCAAATCGCTTCATTCGCTTCCGTCCCCGGCGACAAACTTGACCAGCAGGGAAATCAGACTGACGGCACCTTGCGTATCTTCGACTTGATCGCCCGCTTCAAAGTAGAACGGCGAACCACCCGGCATAACCTCGACAAAGTTGCCGCCCAGCAGCCCTTCGGATGAGATGACAATCGCACTGTCGTCCGGCACCAGAATTCCGTCAGAGATCGAGAAGGTGGTATCGGCGCGATAGGTTTCGGGATTCAGGTCTACACCGGTTACAGTGCCGATCTTGACACCAGCAAGGCGTACGTCGGTGCCGACGCCTACCCCTTCCAAGGAACGGAAAGAGGCGCCCAGTTCATAGCCGCCACTGCTTTGCGACAGGCCGGTGGATTGGCTGGCGTAAACGCCAAATGCGACGGCACAGGCTAAGACGACCCCACCGACCAGAACTTCGGTTGCATTATAACTCGACATTGCTCGCCTCGTGTTATTCCGGGCTCCAGGCCTCGTAGTCCTTACGCTCGACCGGGTCCGGGCGGCGCAAAGAACCTGCTGGTGCATAAGCCAAAGCAGAGCCTGTCAGATTTTCCTGATGCGGTTTTTCCCAGGATTTGTGTTTCAGCGGTTTGTCCGTCGGCGGCTCATCCCAGGTGCGGTGCAGCCAGCCATGCCAATCCGGATCAACCCGGCTCGCCTCAGCCTCACCATTGAAAATCACCCAACGTCTACTGTCGTCAGCATTGTGGTAAAACACGTTGCCTTCGTCGTCTTCACCGACCTTGATACCCTTACGCGATGTGTAAATCTGCGTGTTCAATGTGGATCCGTTCCACCAGGTTACGGCCCGCAAAAGACTGTTTAGGATTCCCATCAGCTGCCTCCGGCATTTCTGTACCCGCAGATATGGACCAAAGCCTCACTAAGGTCCAGTGTCACAAGGATCGCAGACCCTATTTCGGCAGAACCGCGGTCACTTCAATCTCGATACGGTCTTTTGGCGTTATGAGATTGCATTCGACAACTGTCGCTGCAGGTGGGTTGTCACCAAATGCGTCAACCAACAACGGCCAGCAAAGTTCGAACTCATTCATATCCGGCAAATAATAGTTTACCCGAACCACGTCTGCAAAACCGGCTCCTGCCTCGGCCAGCGCTTTTCCAATAGCCTCCAGGGACGATTTGCACTGTGCCACGATATCATCGGGCACGTCATCACCTTGGGCACAGGTTCCGGCCACGAAGACGAAGCCATTTGCAACCACAGCGCGACAATAGCCAACTTTGGCCTCGAATTCTCCGCCAGATGAAATGCGTCTGATTTTCATGCTTCCCTCCAATAGAAAACGGCGCGGTGAATGCCGCGCCGTCTTGGTAATTCTTTTTGTGCCTTACCCTGCCGAAGCTGATTCCGCGGCATCCGCGTAGATGATCAGGGGCTGCTTGTCAGATGACACCGCCTCTTCGTTCACCACAACCTCGGTCACGTTTTTCATGCCCGGAAGTTCGAACATGGTGTCCAGAAGGATATCTTCGAGGATCGAGCGCAACCCGCGTGCGCCGGTCTTGCGTTCAATGGCCTTCTTGGCGATCGACTTGAGCGCATCATCGGTAAAGGCCAGCTCGGCATCTTCCAGTTCGAACAGGCGCTGGTACTGCTTGACCAGAGCGTTCTTGGGCTTGGTCAGGATGGTCACCAGTGCATCTTCGTCCAGATCTTCCAGCGTAGCCAGAACCGGCAGACGTCCAACGAATTCCGGAATCAGGCCGAACCGCAGCAGATCCTCGGGCTCGAGATCCTTGAAAATCTCACCTACGCCGCGTTCGTCATTGTCCCGCACGTCCGCGCCAAAGCCCATGGCCGAGCCTTTGCCGCGTTGCGCGATGATCTTATCCAGACCTGCAAAAGCACCACCGCAGATGAACAGAATGTTCGTGGTGTCCACTTGCAGGAATTCCTGCTGCGGATGCTTGCGTCCGCCCTGCGGCGGCACACTGGCCACGGTGCCTTCCATCAGCTTAAGCAGCGCCTGCTGAACACCCTCACCCGATACATCGCGCGTGATGGACGGGTTTTCAGATTTGCGCGTGATTTTATCGACTTCGTCGATATAGACGATGCCGCGCTGCGCGCGTTCAACATTGTATTCGCTGGACTGCAGCAGCTTGAGAATGATGTTTTCAACATCCTCACCCACATACCCGGCTTCGGTCAGTGTAGTTGCGTCTGCCATGGTGAACGGCACGTCCAGAATACGCGCCAGCGTCTGCGCCAGCAGCGTCTTACCGCAGCCGGTTGGGCCGATCAGCAGAATGTTGGACTTGGCCAGCTCAATATCGCTGCCGGCCTTTTGGGCGTGGTTCAGACGCTTGTAGTGGTTGTGCACAGCAACCGACAGAACCCGCTTGGCGGTGGCCTGACCGATAACGTAATCGTCCAGCACCTCACAAATGTCTTTGGGCGTCGGAACGCCATCGCTGGACTTCAGGCCGCTGGCCTTCGTCTCTTCGCGGATGATGTCCATACACAGTTCGACGCATTCATCGCAGATGAAAACGGTCGGGCCGGCAATCAACTTGCGCACCTCATGCTGGCTCTTGCCGCAGAAGCTGCAGTAGAGCGTGTTTTTGCCGTCACCGCCTGAATTCGTCGCCATGTTCTACCTTTCGGGCTTCGTCCCTGCGGTCCGTGTCGGACCGCGCATGCCACATGTTGGTGCAGCTTAGGCCACCACCGGGGCGGCTACAATCTCAAAAATGGCCCCCACGCCTGGGACGTGGGGAGATATTCTTAGGCCTCGTCACCGTCCATTTTGGCGCGATTTTCGACGATTTCGTCGATGTGACCCCAGTCTTTCGCCTCTTCCGGGCTCATGAAATTGTCACGGTCCAGCGCTTTTTCAACCGCCTTTTTGGTCTGACCTGTATGACGCACGTATATGTCATAAAGGCGATCCTTCAGCTTTTGCGTCTCGGCCGCGTGAATCATGATGTCGCTGGCCTGGCCCTGATAGCCACCGCTGGGCTGGTGCACCATGATCCGGCTGTTGGGCAGCGAGAAACGCATTCCCTTCTCGCCACCGGCCAGCAAAACCGACCCCATCGAGGCTGCCTGACCGATTACCAATGTCGAACATTTGGGCTTGATATACTGCATTGTATCGTAAATCGACAAACCGCTGGTAACCACGCCGCCAGGCGAATTGATGTAGATCGAGATTTCTTTGTTTGGATTTTCGGCCTCGAGGTGCAGCAATTGCGCGACGATCAGGTGGCTCATCCCGTCGTGGATCGGACCGTTGATGAAAATGATCCGCTCTTTCAGAAGGCGCGAGAAAATATCATACGCGCGTTCACCCCGGCTGGTCTGCTCGACGACCATGGGAACGAGCGTATTCATATAGGTGTCAACGGGATCGAACATGAGAACCTGCCTGTTTTGCTATGGATCGGGACATTACCCGAAGAAACGTTACCCGAGTCTTAGTGTCGCCACGGGGGGGCTGCAAGGGGGGCTCAACAGATCGCACTCCAACCGTCCAAAATAGGTGGATAGTATGATGTCGAACGTACCGAAGTCGCCGATGTCAATGCGCGGTTTGATGCTCTAAACAATAAGTTCCCCTTTTCCCATCACGGCATTTTGATCCATGCATATGGAAATTCATGCACAGAACGTGTAGCAATGCGAACCGCTTTAGCGAACCACTCACAAAAGTGCCCACTCACAAAAGTGCCCCCACACCAGGGCCCAAAAGGAAAACAGCAATGGCATTGCCTCAGATTTCACAGAATATGACGTCTGACGATTTCGACCGGATGGCGGGAAATGCGACCCGCGCATCGAATTTCCTCAAGGCGATCAGTCACGAAGGCCGATTGATGATCTTGTGCCATCTAGTCTCTGGCGAAAAATCCGTGACCGAGCTTGAGGATCTACTGTCCGCACGACAGGCTGCTGTTTCGCAGCAGCTGTCCCGCCTTCGTCTGGAAGGCCTTGTGATTCCCCGACGCGAAGGCAAAGCAATTTACTACCGTCTTGCTGATGACAGACCGCGCCGTATGCTTGAAGTGGTGTACGAGCTGTTCTGCGCGGGCGATAAGGACTGATTTCGTTCATCTTTCCACCGCACCCGACGCGTCAGTCCAATCTTTTCGATCGGAACGATCCGTCGTCGGTGCGGCCACGCCCCACCTTCACAATCCATGCGGTCAATTGGCTCGGCAGCTTCGTGTTTCTACGCCCGGTGCAAGCACGGTAAAATACTGGTTCCAGCAAATAAAAGCTGCTACGCCATGTATAGAAAATCAAATGGAGGTACTGATGATCCGAGCAATTCTAGTAGGGCTGGCAGTGTTTACCCTTGCAGCGTGCGAGACGACCAAGGGTGCAGGCAAAGATATCGAAAAAGCAGGCGATGCCATCCAGGAAGCCGCGACTGACGTTCAGCAAAATATCTGACGCAATTCAGGATGTTGTGAAGGCGCAACTTCCACATACAAGATATGGTTGAAGATTGCAGCCAACCAAGGTACACTCCTTGGCACAGGTGCATAGACGCGGCATTGCATATCTGACACTTCGGGGTTCTTGTGCATCCACAAGAACCCCGTTCCCGTTTTGCGGGGGGGGCAGAGTGGTAGCCTGGATAGACCTGAGAAAAGGAAAAGGCGTCAGGTGCGCAGACGCGGTCCATGCATGTACCCTCACGGATACTCCTGACGCCTTGCCGGGTCGATGCGCCCGAGGGACGCCCCGATCCAGTTGCCCCGACCCTGTTACAGGCCACGGCCGCTGCACGGCACCCTAAGATGCTTAACAGCACGCATCGACCTTCTGAGAGTCTGATCATCTGACCCGGGTCTGACACCCAATTCAGCTGACCATCCACCGGTAAGCCTTTGCATATAAAAGCCAATCCTAAGACTTGCCTTTATTGCCTCGACCCCCTTTGGCCTTTGCGTCCCACCCTGGTTCCTAAGAACCGTTGCGGTAATAGAACTGTTACATCCGGGTCATGTTCCGACAAGGAAATAGCACTGCAGCATGAGAATTAGACGGGGATAAAGTGTTGATATCCGCTGGGAGAAAATTGTGGATAACTCCGGAAATTGAAACACCGTGCGGTCTTGGCAATGGAAAACGCTGAATTCGACGAAATGACCCGATTTTCCCCGTTTTCTGCACCTGCAAAAGCCATTTTGCTGCCAATTGTGGATATTCACAGCCTCGGAGCATCGAATCAGGCGTATCTTGTGATTGCCCAGCCAGAGATGATCAGAGGATCCGGGGCCGGACGGCCCTCAGACCACAAGCAAAGCCGCGCTGAAGGTTCGCGAGAGCCTAAACCACAGGTGCCAGGGAACGCCGCAATCCGGCACCGTGTGTTCAGGACCCTGTCACTTGCAGCCAAGATGCCACCCGACCCGTCCCCCCTGAGGAGACGCTGTGTCCGTTTATGAGAAGCGTTCCGACCCGACCGAGATTACCTACTACGCGCTGCAACACGGTGCAGCCAGTACCCCCTACGGCCGGCCGGGCCGGAGACGCTTCAGTTCACCTGACGTTCGAGTACAACGCTGTACGTTGTCCCGCGACGCAGGCTACGGAAATCCGCGTAAATCTTGCCGTCCTGATAGCGCGCATCCACCAGCGCATTCACGCCCACCTGCGGATCGGCCGAACTTTCGACGATGCCGATGGTGCCTGACCCATCCAGACTGATGGTGCCGGTGGCGTCAAACACGCGCCAATCTGTGCCAGCATCCGGTCGCCACATGCTGGGCCCCCAGAACAGGTTGTCCTGCTGCTGCTGAATATCCAGAAGCCACTCCCCCTGATGAAAGCGCGGCGCATCGCCGGTGGTCACCCGGGATGGCGAAACCTTGGTATAGGTGCCCGTCCAGGCACCGCGCAGATCGGGTGTGGTCTCGGCCATCGAGGCCGTGGCAAGGCTGAGGCTAGTTGCCAGAGCGGCTGCTCCGGCAGTCATATATCTGGTCATGGGCTCTCCTCCAAAGTTCAGGGCCGTTGCTGGCCTGTTGAACAGATTGGAAGGGAGTGCGCGGGTTGCAACTTACCTAAGGGAAACTTCATAAACCGGTAATGTTTGCCTTATGCCCAGGCCAGCGCGGTGCCAAGGATCACCAGACCGATGCCAGCCGCCTCGCGATACGAGAAGTTCTCGCCGAACAGAAAGAATGAGGCGATGGCGATCAGAACAACCTCGGCCCCCAGAATGCCGGCATAGATGATGCCCAGCCGTTCCTCGCGCAGCGCGGCGAGTTCAAGCGTCGCCCCGGCCAGCAGGGTCCCAATGATCAGCAGGCCAAGCCCCACACCGGGGATTTTCCACCAGAACTTCATCGCGATCATGGCCACAGAATAGAGACCCGCCGACCCGAGGGCGATAAGGGGGATCATGGATGTGGACATTGGACGCTCCTACGGAGTGTTTCCGTTGCGTCAACAATAGCAGGTGGATGGACTCGGGGCTGTGAGGTGGGTCACAGTCGGGTGATGGGTGTGCCGCCCCCTTCACAGGCGATGCACAAACGCACCGCCCGCTTTGTCAAACCAGACCGGTGATATGGCGCTAGTTCAGCCCGAGCATGTCCTTGGCCTGAGCCAGTGTCGCGACCGACGCATCATGGTCGCCCGCATCATGTTGCGCAGCGCCTTCGTCGCGCCATGCCTCGACCTGTGCGATCTGTTCGGCGGACAGGTCGGGACCCGCGGCCAGAGCGGCATCAATGGCGGCAATGTCGGTGGGGCATTGGAAGGCAAAGGCGGGCGCGGCGAACAGGCAGAAGGCAGCGGCCAGAGTCAGATGTTTCATCGATTTATCCTCCCGTTTTTTGGGTGTGTTGAGAATACCATGAAACGGGTCAGGTTCGGTGAGCGTCAGCGCCCAACGCGGCGGATCGGCGGGGGATGGCTGATAAAGGGGCTGTCGAGCGGCGGAGTCCCGGGGGCATACGCAGACACATTGCGTAGTCACGAAAACTGAGAGCTGCGACCGACCCGAGGCGAGGCGAGGCGCAATCGCGCCGCTCGTTTTGCCGGAGGAAAACCTTCGGTTTGTTTCGCCACAGGCGAACCTTTGGTTAGACGGGCAGGTCATGCCAGAGGCATGCTTTTAGCGTGACGTTGCCCGGCGGTGCCGCCGAGCAGTGCTTTGAGCTTCTATCTCTGCCTTAGTGCACAGCGTCATCTCGAAAAAATCAAAGGCTGGAGCCGAAGCAATTCTAGCACTTCAAGGGTTCTTTACTTCTATAATACGTGAGTAGGGAATCAAAATAGTACATATGCAGTCTTCTTCGACGGCCACATAGCCATAGCTAGTTTGGCCGACGATAACGGCAAGTAATTTTCTGGAGTCTGTTAAGATTTCGCTTTTTTGAACAGCAAGAAGGTGTTTACCTCTTGCGGTCCCTGCTGACACTGCCAGAAGAAGTATTAAAAACCCAGTCAATAGAACGAGATAACTGAAACTCAAAGATGCGTTTTCCCCTTCCTCGGCCAGCGAAGCGTCATCAAATCTTATTCTTCTTTGATCACCTCTACTTTGGTCCGTGCGCATACAAACGATCACAATTATTACCATAGCCGCATTCACCAGAAAGCTGATCCAGTGCCCCCAGAAATCTACTAGGTAAGGAGCCACTACCTTTACCAACTCTACTCCTGAGTAGGCGTACAAAAAAATTGCCAACCAAACGGTAGCAGACAGCAAGGCATTCATCTGCAATGGCACATACTTATCAATGATCTTGTTGCGCGGGAAACCGGAGGCAAAAATTGCCAACATAGTGTAAACAATCGTAGCCAGTCCGGCCAAGGCACTAGCAACCGCCACATGTCCAAAAAGCAGCACCTGGAAGTGCGAAAAAAAAGCGGTATCTACGATGAAAGACGGGTTTCCTGGAAGAGAAACGACAAAGGCCCAGTAGTGGACTGCCAATACTGCCGTACACGCAACGGCCGCCCTCATCCAGCCAGCTTTCTTTAGAGCTCTGATTAAAATGTTTATCAAACTAAATAGCTCACAGGTTTAGTAATACATCCAATCAAAAACCTTGTTACAAAAAGTCCCCAATAAGAAGATCATTAACTATCCATCTTCAACGCTGAAATAAACGCCTCCTGCGGGATATCGACCTTCCCGAACTGGCGCATCTTCTTCTTACCCGCCTTCTGCTTGTCCAGCAGTTTGCGTTTCCGCGTGGCGTCGCCTCCGTAGCATTTGGCGGTCACGTCCTTGCGCAGCGCAGATAGGGTCTCGCGCGCGATGACCTTGCCTCCGATGGCGGCCTGGATCGGGATCTTGAACATGTGGCGCGGGATCAGGTCTTTGAGCTTTTCGCACATCGCCCGGCCCCGCATCTCGGCCCGGTCACGGTGAACCATGGTCGACAGCGCATCCACGGGTTCGTCATTCACCAGCACGGACATCTTGACCAGCGCGTCCTCGGTATAGCCGGTCATCTGGTAATCAAACGAGGCATAGCCCTTGGTCACCGATTTCAGGCGGTCGTAGAAGTCAAAGACAACCTCGTTCAGCGGCAGGTCATAGACGACCATGGCGCGGCTGCCCGCATAGGTCAGGTCCATCTGGATACCGCGGCGGTCCTGGCAGAGTTTCAGCACGTCGCCGAGGAATTCGTCGGGAACAAGGATGGTCGCCTTGATGCGCGGCTCCTCGATATGATCGACCTTGGACGGGTCGGGCATGTCGGCGGGGTTGTGCAGCTCGATCATCTCGCCGTCTTTCATGTAGACGTGATAGATCACCGACGGCGCGGTGGTGATGAGTTCGATATCATATTCGCGTTCGATGCGGTCACGGATGACCTCAAGGTGCAGAAGGCCAAGGAAGCCGCAGCGGAAGCCAAAGCCAAGTGCGGCCGAGGTTTCCATTTCAAAGCTAAAGCTGGCGTC
This sequence comes from Ruegeria sp. CDSB086, assembly GCF_059611065.1. Taxonomy (NCBI): domain Bacteria; kingdom Pseudomonadati; phylum Pseudomonadota; class Alphaproteobacteria; order Rhodobacterales; family Roseobacteraceae; genus Ruegeria; species Ruegeria sp. CDSB086. The sequence continues at coordinate 36,524 of NZ_JBXWOV010000012.1, forward strand.
GTTCAGGGCCAGCTTGTCGATCGCATCGCGCAGGTCTTCGAATTCGGAACTGTCGACGGGGAACAGGCCACAAAACACCACCGGCTGCGCGGGTTTGAAGCCTGTCAGAGCCTCTTCGGTGCCGTTGCGGTCATTGGTGATGGTGTCACCGACACGGGTGTCGCGGACCTGTTTGATGGACGCGGTGAGAAAACCGATCTCACCGGGGCCGAGGCTGTCGACCATCTCCATCTCAGGCCGGAATACGCCGACGCGGTCGACATGGTGCAGGGTGTTGTTCGACATGAACTTGACCCGCATTCCCTTTTTCAGCGTGCCGTCCATGATCCGGACCAGAACGATGACACCGAGATAGGCATCGTACCACGAATCCACCAGCATCGCCTTGAGCGGCGCGTCGAGCGTGCCTTTAGGCGCAGGCAGATGGGTGACGATGGACTCCAGTGTCTCGTGGATGCCCTGCCCGGTTTTGGCCGAAACCTGTATGGCCTCGGACGCGTCGATGCCAATCACATCCTCGATCTGTTCGGCGACGCGATCACAGTCAGACGCAGGCAGGTCGATCTTGTTGAGCACCGGCACGATCTCATGGTCGGCGTCAATGGCCTGGTAGACATTCGCCAGCGTCTGCGCCTCGACGCCCTGCGTCGAGTCCACGACCAGCAGCGATCCTTCGACCGCGCGCATCGACCGCGAGACCTCATAGGCAAAGTCCACGTGGCCCGGGGTGTCGATCAGGTTCAGCACATACTGCTCGCCGTTGTCAGCGGTATAGTCGATGCGGACTGTGTTGGCCTTGATGGTGATGCCACGCTCGCGCTCGATATCCATGCTGTCGAGCAGCTGTTCCTTCATGTCACGATCCTTGACTGTCCCGGTCTCTTGGATGAGCCGGTCAGCAAGGGTGGATTTGCCATGGTCGATATGCGCGACGATGGAGAAATTGCGGATATGAGCGAGGTCTGTCATGGGTTGGGATATGTCCGGAGATTGGGGCCTCGTCAAGCCGTGAAGCGTTGCAGAAAAGGCTGCTATCGTGTCTTTCTGCTCTGACGCATTTACCCAAAATCAGCCAGTGGGTAGGATAGTGGCGCTGAATGGCCGGCGCACCAACAAGAAAGCAGAGTAGTCTTTGGCCAATTATTCGATATTCGTGCTGGGTGAAAGCCAGCTTTCCATCTCTGTTTCGCAGGGGTTGGATGGTTTGGACCAGGGTACAGGTATCCACCTTATCGGACAGACCATCACGATTGACACGCGAACCGCTACCGAGGTCTTCATCAGCGATGGCGGTAGCGACACGAATTTTGCCGACAATGACACCAATCAGCTCCTTGACGGTGATCAAACTATCGACGGCGTCAACTTCAACGACGGTACTCGGGTTGAGGCTGAATACGGCATTACGCTGACGGATGGTACAAACACGTGGCAGGCCATTGCGTTCAACGTGAACAACTCGTCCCCATCCTTTGCGACGGTGGAGGGGATCGCCTTCATCGGTGGCCCGGGGGAGTTTCCCCCAGCAGGCGTTACACTGACGGTTGTTGACACCCAGGAAGGTCCAAGCTTTGCGGTTGCGGACTACGTCACGCCGATCTGTTATGGCAGTGGCACATTGATAGAAACCCCAAATGGCTATGCCCGTATCGAGACATTGCGTCCGGGCGACAAGGTTTGGACGCAGGACAATGGCTATCAATCGGTGAAATGGGTCGGATCGCAGGATGTCATAGCTTCAGGACGTTTCAAGTTGGTCGAGGTTCCGGCCGGAATAATACTTAACTTCTCGCCACTAAAGGTTTCGCAACAGCACAGGTTGGTAATCTCGCATCCAGTAGCGGAACTGTTGTTCGCAGCACCCGAGGTGTTTGTGCCAGCGATCAGTTTCGTAGATGCAGGCGTTGCAACCCTATCCAACGAGAAAACCGCCCGCTATCACCACCTACTGCTGGACAACCACAGCATTATACGCGCCAATGGCGCCGCATCCGAGAGCCTTTTGTCAACGCCAACGACCCAATGTGATGACCCCGACAGATTGTTCTTTCGTGACCTCGCAGGGTGCGCGGCAGACCCAATGGAAACTGCCCGACCGGCTTTGACCCGAACCGAGGCGGCGCTGTTGCTGCGAAACATCTTGGCCATTGATCACAATTCCAGTTTGATTCATACTCCGCCGCAGACCGAGAGGGGCATCAGACCCGTCCGGGCAGGCAAATACGAGGCATGAGCATGAAAAAGTTCCTCTTAATCGCATTCTGTGCCACGTCGATGGTGGCGGTAGCTCCGGTCGCAGACGCGGCGCAGATCAAACGGGCGTGTCTGGCGTCTGACCGGTCGGCGGCGACGCGGGATCGGTGCAGTTGCATTCAGCGGGTGGCCAATCAGGCGTTGACCCGCAGCGATCAGAAGACCGTTGCCAAGTGGTTCCGCGACCCGCATCAGGCGCAAGAGCTCAAGATGTCGAAGACCCAGCGCGACGATGCGCTCTGGGATCGGTATCGGAACTTTGGCCAGATGGCGCAGGCGATCTGCAACTAGGCTGATCAATCCTTGACCTGACCCGAACTGCGCCCCAGAAAGGCGCAGCGAAAGGGATATCTGATGGTTATGAAAGGGCTGACGCTGCGCGGCCTCGAAGTGTTCGAGGCATTGGCGCGGACCGGATCGGTGGCGCAGGCCGCCGAGATCACGGGGCTCAGCCAGCCGTCAGTGTCACAACAGTTGCGCAATCTGGAAAAGGCTGTGGGCACCGATTTGGTGGATCACGCACGACGTCCGATGCGCCTGACCCAGGCTGGGCGCAGCTTTCTGGCCCGCGCGCAGGCGGTTCTGGCCGAACTGCAGATGGCCCAAAGCGAGCTGACTGTGATGGACCTGGGTCACCTTGCAACCCTGTCTGTCGGCCTGATTGACGATTTCGACAATGACCTGACCCCGCGGCTAGCCACTTTGTTGGCTGAAAGTTTGACGCGGTCAAAGTTCAAACTGATCACACTGCCCAGTCTTGACCTGTTCGAAGAACTTGAGGCGCAGCGCCTTCAGCTTGTGGTGTCAGCCCATAGCGGCGAGGTGCTGGAAGGCGTGGTCGAGTACCCGCTGGTGCGCGATCCCTTCATTCTGGTGACGCCCAAAGGGGTCGAAAACGCCATGCAGGATCTGCCGTTCCTACGCTATGCCCGCGAGCAGTTAATCAGCCGCCAGATTGAGGCCCATCTGGCGCGCCAGCAGCTGGAATTTGAAGAACGGTTCGAAATCGGTTCGCATTTGGCGTTGATGGCAATGGTCGCGCGCGGCCTCGGCTGGGCGATCACGACGCCGCTGGGCTACATGCGGGCGGCGCGATTCCATGACGGGCTTGAGGCACACCCTGCCCCGATCGGAGATGTGTCGCGGACGATTTCCTTGTTCACCCGCACCGACTGGTCAGGTCAGGTTCCGCAAGAAGTCGCAGGCATGATGCGCCGCCTAATGGGCAGCCAGATTGTTGACCCGGCCCTTGCGCAATTGCCATGGCTGAACAACCGCCTAAAGTTGATGAACTAGCCGCGCAGATGCGCGTCGAGACCTTCGACAGCTGCCTCGATTAGATCCAATGCTCCATCGAAGTCACGGGTATAGTATGGGTCCGGGACGTGGTCTGTGCCGATATGAGGCGCAAAATCCGTCAGCAGACGCACTGGGGTTTCGTTCCCGGCTGGCCTCAATGCCTCAATATCCGCGAGGTTTTCGGCATCCATCCCGATAATCAGATCGAACCTGTCGAAATCCGCGGGCACAAATTGGCGCGCCCGCAAATCATCCAGTTTTATGCCACGCGACAGAGCTGCCATTTGCATCGGTCCATAAGGTGGGTCACCAATGTGCCAGCCAGAAGTCCCGGCACTATCGGTAGCGTGATGCGGCGCACGGGCGCGAAAGGCGCCCTCGGCGGCGGGAGAACGGCAGATATTGCCCAGACAGACGAACAAGATACGGTGGGTCATGAACCACGGTGTAACGCGAAGGGCCAAGATGGAAAAGATCGTCATTCTGACAGGGGCCGGGATTTCCGCCGAAAGCGGGTTGGGCACGTTCCGCGACGAGGGCGGTTTGTGGGCCCAACACCGGATCGAGGACGTTGCCACGCCCGAAGGGTTCGCGCGTGATCCCGCGCTGGTGCACGGGTTTTACAATGCCCGCCGCGTACAGGCCGCCGAGGCGCAACCTAACGCGGCCCACGATGCACTTGCCCGACTACAGCAGGACTGGCCCGGCGAGGTTGTGATCGTCACACAAAACGTCGACAGCCTGCACGAGGCCGGTGGCGCGCAAAACGTGATCCACATGCACGGCACGCTGGCCGGAGCGCTTTGCGCGGCCTGCGGCCACCGCTGGACGGCACCGCCGGAGATGGCCGTGGGCGAGCCCTGCCCTGCCTGCGCAGCCCCCACCGCACGCCCGGATGTGGTGTGGTTTGGTGAGATGCCTTATCACATGGACGCCATCTATGATCATCTGGCAGGCGCAAGCATCTTCGCCGCCATTGGCACTTCGGGTCAGGTCTATCCCGCCGCGGCTTTCGTGCACGAGGCCATGATGTCCGGGGCAAGAACTGTCGAACTGAACCTCGAGCCGTCGACCGGCGCATCCAGTTTCGACGAAGTCATACTGGGCCCCGCAACAGAAGCCGTTCCGCGCTGGGTTGATCAGATCCTGAGCTCGCAGTAGGGCGATACCCGCAGACAAGCGGCGAATTTCCTTGCTATACTAGTGCCCTAACAACCCGAGAGGTCCCCATGACAGACCCAAAAAACCAACAAGGTGAAATCCTTGACGATGATAGGCTCGATACGCGAGGTGCACTTGGTGATCAGCTAACGGACCTGTGGTGGACATTCTTGCTGCGCGGAATCCTGGCCGGTGCGCTCGGAATCGCAGCGCTATTCTGGCCGACGGGCAGTATCTCGTTGCTGATCCGTCTGGTGGGCTTGCTGTTGGTCCTCGATGGAGGCCTGACGCTGCTGGGGTTTGGCCGGCGTGGCCTGATCGGCGGTTTCGGCATTGGGGCGCTTTTGATCGGATTGATCCTGCTGATCTGGCCGGAAGGCGTCGCGCGCCTCGCGTTCTTCCTGCTGGGAGCCTGGGCTTTGATTGTCGGGATAGGCTCGCTGATGGCGTGGCGGCAATTGCCCGATGAACATCCTGATGCATCCACCATGCGCAACTCCGGCATTGTCGCGCTGTTGATCGGCCTCGTTCTGTTGTTCTGGCCGGGCAGCGGCATGGTGGCACTTGGCTGGGCGATTGCCTTCTCGGCGCTGGCTGTTGCTGCAGTGATGCTCTGGCTGGCCATGCGCTTCAAACGCGCCCATGACCGCGTGGCGATGCGGGTGGTCAACCGCTGAACCTTTTCCACAACGACAACAGGCCGGGAATATCCCGGCCTGACGCATAGATGACGGTCGCAGCGCGGCCCGAATTCAGGCGCAGCTCTAGTTCGAATGCGAACCGTGACCGCCGGTGTCCTTACGCTCCAAATCCACCGGAATTTCGATCTCGACTTCGCCTGCTGTCTCGAAGATCAGCGTAACGGGAACCATTGCATCCTGTTCAAACGGGGCTGTCAGGCCCATGAACATCACGTGGTCGCCGCCGCGCTTCAGCATGTGCGTTTCACCAGCCGGGATGGAAATGCCTTCTTCGACATGGGTCATTTTGGCAACGCCATTTTCGTCGACAATATGCGTATGCAGCTCGACCCGAGCCGCAGCGTCCGATTCCACACCGATCAAACGATCATCGGTCGCGCCGGTGTTCTGGATCATCATGAAGGCTGCGCCAGCTTTGGCCGTTTTACCCGACGACCGAACATAAGCGTCATCGACGGTGATCGTGTCCTGCGCAAAAGCAGCGGTAGCAATAGTTGCGGCGGCAAGGGTGGTCAGCAGTCTGGATGTGAGTGACATAGCGCCTCTCCTGTAGTTTGGTGTTTGATAAGAATTGATAATGAATCAAACGCTTGCAGGAGGTGCTCGGGCTGGTTGAGACGGTATCGGCAGAGCGATCAGATTCTCCGCCATACGCGATGGCATGGGTCGATCGATTTCCGGGGCCACCGGCAAGGACGGCTCCGCAATGCTCACCGCGCCCAACAGGTTCAGCGCATAATCCGGACAGAAGTGCGGGGCCTTTGTCGGCTGCCCTTCGGCATCCATATAGACCACAACTGGTCCCGAGCCGGTGCACAACACCATATGTCCGACCGCCCGGTCCACACCGCGCGATGCAGCAACGCCCTGCCCGGTCAAAACGACCAGCAGCGACAGCACAAATGGCAGAACTTTGTTCAGAACGGGTTTCATCCTGTCCCCGATATAGGCCAGAGACAAAACGGGCTTCAAGCGCAATCAGACGCGCCTGAAGCCCAGGGCCGGGAGGACAATGTCAGCGGTCCAGTTCTGGACGCTTGACGGACCCTTTTGTCAGGCTTGTATGCAGCCGATTCACCCGACGCTGCATCCGCAGACATGCCCCAAATGTTTTGCCGAAAAAGCCGGCTAGAAGGGAGAAAGAAGGTAATGATTTGAACGACATGAGGTTGAACTCCGCCAGATGAATATGCCTAAACATAATACGGGTAGAGCAAACGGTATGTGAACAATTTCACCCAATGCGAAAATTTAATTCCAAATTAAGAACAGCACTCTGCACAAAAGGAAAAAGCCCTGCACCATAAGGTACAGGGCCTGAATTCTTGCAGGAATAAGGTTTTAGGCCGAAGCTTGCGCCTTGGCGATTTCCTTTTTCACTTTCAATGCGTTGTTGGACAGCTCATCGTCCTTGGCTTTCGCCAGGAACGCGTCCAGACCACCACGGTGGTCCACCGAACGCAGGGCAGCCGCCGAGATGCGCAGCTTGACGCCACGTCCCAGCGTTTCCGACTGCAACGTAACATCGTTCAGGTTGGGCAGAAAACGACGACGAGTTCTGTTTTTGGCATGGCTGACATTGTTGCCAGTCATCGGGCCTTTTCCGGTCAGTTCGCAACGGCGCGACATGGTTTCTTCCTTTGTTTCTGGAGGCCAGGCATTACACCCTCGGCCAAATCACAAGGGGCACAACCCGAAGTCGCGCCCGAAAACTGGTTGGATGCATGTAGTGGGAATCACAGACGGGGTCAAGCCATATGCCAAGGATTCACAGCACCAAGTTTTCATTTAATTCTCCCAGCCGTTTCAGGGCGTGATTTTCCAACTCAGGGCTACCTGTTTTTGCCGCTGCGGCCGCCAGACGCGCCCAGTAATGGGGGCTTTTCAGTCGTGCTGCACGATGCAAATGCGCATACCCCACCTGTATGAAAGTTGCCGCTGACCGGGGTTCCGAAAACTGTCCCGGATCAGACACCCGGTGGCGAAAGGTGACATACAAGCGAGACTGACCTGGATTGAAAAAGCGTGGCACGCAGTCGATTTCCATCAAAAATCCGACATTGCTGCATTCTTCAACTGCGCTTTTTTGACCAGAATCGCCTGTCTGATCGGGTTATTTCATTCAGTCACGTATTCAGAGCGGGTTCTACATAACTGCTTTTTTGGGATGTAAACAACCAAGGGGCGTTTCCCTGTACGTCATAGCTCTGCAGCAGTGGCTTTTCATTTTTCAGGTGCCGAGCCACGAGGCGCGCTTGTTGGGGGCTTTTCGGGATGTAACGGGCCGGGTTGGGATTGTGGTTCATATCCGCCAATTCCGGAAAGATATCGAATATTTCACGTCGGGCTTCCAGGCTGAGGGTCTTGAGAGCTTCAGGCCCGGTAAACAGGCTTTCGCTTGGGGCGTTTTCGGCAAAAATAACCTCATGCCTATCAAAAAGCAGGTGGTAATATTCGACACTGTCCACCGTATCATCGACGAATATCCTTGGCAGCGCGGTCAGTTTTATCGCTGGAATCAGAACTTCGGGCTCGCCAAACATCCGTTCTGCGATTTTCGACTGCACCAGCATTCTGTGCTGCCGTGACACCAGCAGATCCCGTTTGGGCAAACCGTTGCCCAGCGCGCCTGCCAATATGCGGACGGGGCGACGTTTCGGATCGCCTGCCAATGCCACCGAGTCAAATTTGCGGCGCCCGATCCAGCGGATCGGCTGCATCCCGTTGCCCTGCGTTGGGAGCATATCCCCCTGCCGAAGATCCTGAATAAGGACCGGACCACGTTGCGCCTGAATTACTGTATCGCGGGTAAAGCACAAAAACCCTGTGCCGGATTCAAACCCGCTATAGTTTACCACGATCCCTGAGGGCAATTCGAAGCTGCCGCTGGACAACGAATAGGATTGCCCGGCAACAACGGTGAAAGTTCCGAAATTTGCGTCGGTTACAACTGTGCCCACCGGAAGGTTCAGCGCGTCCTGCCCGCCGCCGCCCTGAACATCCCCGGCGACCTGGGTTCGGATAAAGTTCAGGGTGTCATTGCCCTGCCCCAAACGGATATTTCCTACACCGACGTCAAAAACCGTGACGGTATCCGCATCGCGACCAGCATTGATCTGCCCATCGATCTGGGCGTTGAACACGGTGATTTCATCGTTTCCGGCGTTGCCGCGTACACTCCCGGAAATAGCACTGCTTACAATCGTAATCTCATCGTCACCGCCACGGGCGCGAATATTATCAATGGGCGTGCCTTGGGGCGTGCCGTTCAGCGTACCTTCGTCGCCGGTGACTTCGATATCGTCGTCACCATTTGTCCCACGTATATTGGGCATGTACGGCTATCTCCGACGCGTTCATTTGTTGACTTGCGCAACAACGAGACTATCGCCTTCCCCTCGAAATAGCACAATCAGAAATTGTATCCCTTCCCCTAATACATAATTTTGGCATACCCTCCACCTCTGGCGCTAACAGGCGTCTAGTGTGTTGCCAGGATACTAAGCATTCGTTCCGCAGCCGCCGTCGGGCTGAGATTGCCGGCACCAACATCGGAACCAAGGCGATCCATTTCTGCGCGCGCGGCCGGCGTATCCAACCGAGATAGCAGCGCGTATCGCACCTCCTGATCGAACCAGAACCGCGCCTGTGCCGCGCGGTTGCCATCCCAGTGGCCGTTTTCACGCCGCCAGCCTGACAGGGTGGTCATTTCGTCCCAGGCTTGGTCAAGCCCATGTTCCTCGACCGCGGAAACGGTCATCGCTTTGGGAAAACCCTCGGGGTCCTGCGGGCGTTTTCGCAGCAGGCGCAAAGCCCCCGCGTAATCCGCACAGGTTCGGGTGGCCGTGGCTTTCAGATCTCCATCCGCCTTGTTCACAAGGATCATGTCGGCCATTTCCATGATGCCGCGCTTGACCCCCTGCAACTCATCCCCGCCCGCAGGAGCGAGCAGCAGCAGAAACAGATCGGACATTTCAGAAACGACGGTCTCGGACTGCCCGACCCCTACAGTTTCAATCAGCACCACGTCGAATCCCGCCGCCTCGCACAGGGCAATCGCCTCACGTGTACGGCGGGCCACGCCGCCCAAATGGGATTGACTGGGGGATGGGCGGATAAAGGCGTTCTTCTCGCGACTCAACCGCTCCATCCGGGTTTTGTCGCCCAGAATAGATCCACCTGAACGGGTCGAGCTGGGGTCGACGGCCAGGACCGCAACGCGCAAGCCCTGCTCGATCAGCATCATGCCAAAGCTTTCGATAAAGGTGGATTTGCCCACCCCCGGAGTACCGGACAACCCAACGCGCAGGGATTGCCGCCCGGCTTTGGCCAAATGCGCCAGCAATTCAGACGCCTGCGCCCGATGATCGGCGCGGCCACTTTCTACCAGAGTGATTGCCCGGGCCAGCGCACGCCGGTCTCCGTCCAAAATCTTATCACCTAGGCTGTCCATATCCATTCCGACCCCGATCTTTTGCGGCACGACTACTTGCCGCCCCGACAGGTGATTTGTCCAGACCGGACCGCGAAGGAAACCTGCCCGATACCTGCATTTCGCACCTATGTGTTGCTGTTGATCCTCTTTGACCGGACCGCTGTTGGCTCTATGCCGTAGCGGCGCGATCATCGTCATTGGGAAACAGCGGAACTGGACGTTGCGCCGTGGTTGGCTGATAAAGCGCCAATGACAACACACCTGCCCATTGATGACGCCATCCCCGAATTGCTTGACGCCCTGAAGGCCAATGGCCGGGCCGTTTTGCAAGCCCCTCCGGGCGCAGGCAAGACAACGCGGGTGCCTCTTGCGATGCTCGAGGCCGGGTTGCGCGACGGCAAGATCATAATGCTCGAACCCCGAAGGCTTGCTGCGCGTGCCGCGGCAGAGCGGATGGCTGAAACACTGGGACAACGTGCAGGCGAAACCGTTGGTTACCGCGTGCGGGGCGATGCGAAAACCTCAAAAACAACCCAAATCGAAGTGGTGACCGAAGGTATTCTGACCCGAATGCTGCAATCTGAACCGGATCTGCCCGGCGTCGGCGCGGTGATTTTTGACGAGTTTCACGAACGATCTGTGAACGCTGATCTCGGGCTTGCCCTGTGCCTTGAGGTTACGGGCGCACTACGCGACGACCTGATCCTGCTGGCGATGTCCGCCACACTCGACGCCGAACCCGTCGGCCAACTGATGAACGCGCCGGTGGTGACGTCCGAAGGGCGCAGTTACCCGGTTGAAACCCGTTGGTTGGACCGGCCATTGGGTGCGCAGGCAAGACGGTTGGATGCTCTGGTTGATCTGGTCGTCCAGGCCGAGCGTGAAACCGAGGGCGGCATGCTCGTGTTTCTGCCCGGCGAGGGCGAAATCCGCAGAGCCGAAGCCGCATTATCCAAACGATTGCCCGGCGATTGCGCAATTAAACCTCTGTTCGGCGCAATGCCCTTTGCCGCCCAACGTGCGGCGATTGCCCCGGCAGAAACTGGGCGAAAGGTGGTTCTTGCGACCTCAATCGCCGAGACCTCGCTGACCATTTCCGACATCCGCGTGGTTGTGGATATGGGTCAGGCGCGCCGCGCGCGGTTCGATCCGGGCTCTGGCATGTCGCGGCTGGTCACGGAACGGGTGACGCGGGCCGAAGCAACCCAACGCGCAGGTCGTGCAGGGCGCGTGGCCGAGGGCGTGTGTTACCGGCTGTGGTCCAAAGGGGAAGAAGGTGCGCTGGCTGCCTACCCCCCTGCCGAAATCGAAGCCGCCGACCTTACGAGCCTTGCGCTGGAACTGGCGCTTTGGGGGGCCGAACCGGATGACCTGGCCTTTTTGACACCACCACCCGAAGGAACGATGGCCGAGGCCCGCACATTACTGAACATGCTGGGTGCGTTGGATGCAAAAGGGCGGATCACCGACCACGGACGGGCCTTGGCTGCGCTGCCCCTGCATCCTCGGCTGGGGCATATGCTGGTGACGGCCGGGACCAGCGCCGCTCCGCTGGCGGCGCTGATGGCGGAACGTGATCCGCTAAAGGGCGCTCCGGTAGATCTGTTGCTGCGGCTCGAAGCATTGCGTGATACCCGCGCCTTTCAACGCAACCGGGTGTGGCAAATCAACATGGGCGCGTTGGAACGGATCAAAGCCGAGAGCAAGCGGCTGAAAACACGAAACAGCAAGACAGACCTAAGCCCAGCCGCGATGGCCGCATTGGCCTATCCCGATCGCATTGGGCAACGCCGCAAAGGCGATGTGCCGCGTTACGTTCTGTCCGGCGGCAAGGGCGTCGTGCTGGACAACGGTGACACATTGGCGGCCGCGCCCTATCTTGTGGTGACAGATACGGACGGAAACCCGCGCGAGGCCAAGGTGCGCATGGCCGCACAAATCTCGGAACGTGAAATCCGGGACCTGTTCGCGTATCAGATCGAATGGGTAGACAGCTGCGCGTGGTCGAAACGCGAACGCCGGGTCATTGCGCGCACGCAGGAACGCCTTGGCGCGATCACTCTGGATGACCGTATCTGGAAGGACGCGCCGGACGAGGCCATCGCCCGCGCCATGCTGGACGGAGTGCGTGATCTGGGATTGCGGCTGGACGGGGCCGCGGCACGATTGGCGGCACGGGTGGAACTAGTACGCGCCGAAGGGATCGACCTGCCGGACTTTTCATTGGGCGGGCTGATGGCCGCTCTGGACGACTGGCTGCTACCCATGCTGTCAGGTCAGCGCAGTGCAGACGACTGGAAAAAGTTCGACCTGCTGCCCGCCCTGCGTGCCCGGCTGGACTGGTCCCAGACGCAGGAGCTGGACCGTCGCGCGCCGGGATCGTTTGAAACACCACTGGGTCGAAAGGTGCCGATTGATTACGGCGGGGCGGTGCCCGAGATTTCGGTCCGCTTGCAGGAACTGTTCGGTGTCACCCGGCATCCGCTTATCGGGGGCGAGGCGCTCAAGATCACTCTGCTGTCCCCTGCGCGGCGACCAATCCAGATCACGCGCGATCTGCCGGGATTTTGGGCTGGATCTTACGCCGATGTGCGCAAGGACATGCGCGCGCAATATCCCAAACACCCCTGGCCCGAGGATCCGACGCAGGCCGATCCAACCTTGCGGGCCAAGCGGCGGACCTGACGTTCGTTTGCTTCAGTAAATGCGTTCGTTCAATAGATGCATTGAAGCCCCGGTTTATAGTTGTTATGTCACTTTTCCTTGAACCTAAGAAAAGTACTGGCACTTAATCGATGGCATCTTGGCTGAACAATATCTGGGAAGAAGTTGGCAAACCCTTCTTTCAACGCCCACACAGGGTACAGTTTGCAGCCTTGTGCGTGCGCGGAACTGGCGACGACAAAAAAGTTCTATTGATCACCAGCCGTGGCACAGGTCGCTGGGTCATCCCAAAGGGATGGCCGATTGACGGCATGGACGGGGCCGAGACTGCCAAAGAAGAAGCATGGGAAGAAGCCGGCGTAAAAGTGAAACACCTGGGCCGCAAGGCGGTGGGCCATTTCACCTATGACAAGATCCTGGATGACGGAACGGCCCAACCCGTGCGCACCAATGTGTATCGCATAGATGTCAAAGATCTGGCCGAGGAATTCCCCGAGGTCAGCGAGCGTGAACGGCGCTGGTTCTCGCCGAAAGAGGCCGCAGAGCTGGTGCAAGAGCCGGAGCTGCGCGAAATGCTGCGGCAAATGTAACGCTTTCGCAACAAACTTCTGTGAGGCCGGTTGCCACAAGACCGGGCAACCGTTAACCGCGCCGGTTAAACCGTATCACCCACAGAAAACCGATGTCGAACACGAACAATAAAAACCGCTGGCAAGCCCTGGACAGCGATCTGCACCGAATTTCCCGCCTTGAGCATGCGAACGTGCACGTGGCGCGGCCGCTGCTTGCGCCGGGTATCGCGCTTGCCTTCATAGTTATTGCCGGATTGATTGCTGCGATACTATTCGGTCGGGCAGACGGCGGGCTGATCGTCATCGCGGCTGCCGGTTTTGGGGCCTATATGGCGATCAACATCGGCGCTAACGACGTTGCCAACAACATGGGCCCTGCCGTCGGAGCTAACGCCCTGACCATGGGTGGGGCAATCGCCATCGCCGCAGTCGCGGAAAGCGCGGGGGCCCTGCTGGCCGGCGGAGACGTGGTCTCAACCATCTCCAAGGGCATCATCGACCCTGCCTCAGTCCAGAATAGCTCGGTCTTTATCTGGGCGATGATGGCGGCGCTGATCTCATCGGCGATGTGGGTCAACCTGGCAACTTGGGTCGGCGCGCCTGTTTCCACAACCCATTCGGTCGTGGGCGGCGTGATGGGGGCTGGTATCGCTGCAGCAGGCCTTAGCGCGGTCAGCTGGGGCACGATGAGCGCGATTGCCGCCAGTTGGGTGATCTCTCCGGTCCTGGGCGGCGCGATTGCTGCCGGATTTCTGGCGCTGATCAAGGCGAAAATTCAGTATCAAGACGACAAAATTGCCGCGGCCCGTCGCTGGGTGCCTATTCTGGTGGCTGTGATGGCTGGTGCATTTGCCACCTATCTCTCTGTCAAAGGCCTGAAGCGGATCGTGAAAATCGATCTGGAAATCGCGCTACTGATCGGTCTGACCTCGGGCATTCTGGCTTGGGCCGTGACCGTGCCTTGGGTTCGCCGCAAATCCGAAGGGCTGGAAAACCGCACCAAATCTCTGAAAGTTTTGTTTGGGTTGCCTCTGGTGATCTCGGCCGGGTTCCTGAGCTTCGCCCATGGCGCCAATGACGTTGCCAATGCGGTTGGCCCGCTGGCCGCAATCGTGCACGCCGCCGAGTTCGGCGATTTTGCCTCGAAAGTCACGATACCGACATGGGTAATGGTGATCGGTGCCTTTGGGATTTCGTTCGGCCTGTTTCTGTTTGGCCCCAAGCTGATCCGGATGGTGGGTAGCCAGATCACCAAACTAAACCCAATGCGCGCATTCTGCGTCGCTTTGTCGGCGGCGATCACAGTGATTGTTGCAAGCTGGCTTGGGTTGCCGGTCAGCTCGACCCACATCGCGGTGGGTGCGGTGTTCGGCGTCGGGTTTTACCGTGAATGGAATCAGGATCGCCGACGCAAGCAAAGTAATGATCGCCGTCCGCCCGAGCTGCGGCTGGCCCGTGAAGAGCAGAGGCGGCGCAAGTTGGTGCGGCGGTCGCATTTCATGACCATTATTGCCGCTTGGGTGATTACCGTCCCGGCCGCGGCTGCAATGTCAGCTGTGATCTTCTGGATACTGACCGCATTCACCTGAATGTGGTCAGATCACGGGATGATCTGATCCGGTGACAGACTTACATCCGACTTCTGTTCGATCAGAGCCTGTACCCTAGCGCAAATCGGTGTAGGCCGCCCATATTGCTTGCCCAGTCGGACAATCTCACCTTGCAGACTGTCGATTTCCGTCACGCGCCCCGCCGCGAGGTCATAGGCCATCGACGTGCGCGCGCTTGGGTCGATGGTCAGCATGCGCGCGGCAATCCGGGTGAACAATGGCGTTGGCAGACGCAGGATATGCGGCGTCATCCAGGCAGGCAAAGGTGTGGTTGAAGCAACAGGGTGGCGTGCGGCCTGAAGTACCCTCAAAGCCTCGGCCATCTGGTCGGCCATCAGGCGTCGCCACTTACGGTCCAGCAATTGATTTTTCAACGTCAGCCCCGACAACGCGTTGAGTGCGTTGTTCAGGTTGATGACCAGCTTACCCCATTGCACAGCTTCGATCTGATCGCTTTCGGTCACCAGCAGGTTAGGTGAGCTAAGTGCCTGCCCCAAACGGCCCGGGCCGGACTGGATCACGATATCGCCGGAAGTGGCGCGGTGAAAGCTGGCGGGTTGAGGCGGCACGACGTTGAAGGGCACCATTCCCGCGCGAACGTCATGATCCGGAAGCGCCGCCCGCAGCACCCGGGCGTTTTCCATCCCGTTCTGCCAGGACAACACCGGCGCACAGGCCGGCGCGAACCGCGCGATCTGTTCTGCCATATCCGCCGTGGCCGCGGCCTTGACGGCCAGGATCACCAACTCTGCGTCTTTCAGGCAATCCGGGGTTTCGGACATCGTCAGCGTCTCAGCCGCCACATGAACGTGCAGGCCGGAAAAATCAGTGACGGTCAGGCCCTCCTCACGGATTGGGTCCAGAATGCGTGGGCGACCCAACAGCGTGACCGAGTGACCGGCATCAGCCAAAAAGGCTCCGCAATAACATCCAATGCTGCCCGCGCCTGCGATTATGATCTTCATGGCAACCCTCCCGTTGAGGCGAGGATTGCCGGTATCGCAAGTTCGGACAAGGCCCCCTGACGTCTGGTTAACGTGCCCGTCTTGGGCTTGTGCGCTCCAACTCGTCTGAAATCGGAATGAACTCCTGATCATCGCCGGGGGGCAGGTGGAAGGCACCGTTGGCCCAATCGGCGGCTTTCCATTCGCGAGTGGCGTTTTCGATTTTTTCCTTCGAAGAGGACACGAAATTCCACCAGATATAGCGATCCTCATTCAATGTGGCTCCGCCCAGCAGCATCAACCGCGCGCCAAACGGACCCGCCTTGACCGAAAGGCGATCGCCCGGGCGGAACACCATCATGCGACCTTCCTCGAACGTGTCGCCCGCAATCTCAACCGATCCCTGAATGACATAAACCCCGCGATCTTCGTGGTCGTCGGGCAATGGAAAGGCGGCGCCGGGTTCAAGCTGCACATCCAGATAGAAGGTTTCCGACAGCATCGTCACCGGGCTGGTTTCGCCATAAGCCGAACCAAGGATTAGCCGGGCACTGACGCCATTGTCCTTGATATGCGGCAGCGCGCCCTGCTTGTGGTGCTCAAAATCCGGGGCCATGTCCTCGTACACCTCAGGCAGTGCAATCCAGGTCTGAACACCGAACAGGCTGTGCCGCTTAGCCCGCGTTTCTTCACTGGTACGTTCCGAATGGGTCACGCCGCGGCCAGCCACCATCCAGTTCACTTCACCTGGATAGATCATCTGATGGGTGCCAAGGCTGTCGCGATGCTCAAACTCGCCCTGATACAGGTAGGTCACTGTACCCAAGCCGATATGAGGGTGCGGCCGCACGTCGATGCCACCGTCGGTGATGAACTCGGCGGGGCCCACCTGATCGAAAAAGATGAACGGGCCGACTAATTGCCGTTTGAGCGAGGGCAACGCGCGCCGCACTTCGAAACCGCCCAGATCACGGGCACGAGGGATGATCAGTGTCTCCAGAGGCGAATTCTTGGGGTTTTGGGTAGGATTCCAACTCATGCCTGCTCTCCCGCGATCAGTTCATTCGGTTCACTGATGTAGGTTAGGCCTGACATACTCGCCTTTCAATTTGCAGAAACGCACAGAACGGGTGCGGACCCGGACCATACATCAGGCACGGCGCGGCCAAAGCTGCGGGAAAAACGCCCCATCAATTCGATCACCTTCGCGATATCCTTCGGCTTCGAACTGCGCCCGTTCATCCTTGGCCCAATCCCCCCGATACCGGATCCTGCCATCCGGAGCGGTCATCCGCAGGGTAAACCGGCGTACCGTTTCCGTTGGGGTGACTGATGACAGCCCACCGTGCAAGGTGCGCATGTCGAAGAAGATGCAGTCGCCCAGATTCATATCCCATTGTAAAAGATCGAATGCACCCGGATCGGCATTGACGTCAGGCGGCGGGTGATAGGTCAACCCTGCAACTTCGGTGGGTTCGTAGCTGGGATGCCCGTCGGCGAACCTGACCCGCATGAACAGCTTGTCCCACAGATGCGAGCCTTTGACGAAGGCGATACCGTTTTCTTTGGTAACCGGCTCAAGCGGCAACCACAGGACGCACATCGTGCCTTCGAAGTCGAAATAGGACAGGTCCTGATGAAACGGTGGACGCGAAGTTGATCCAGCCTCGCGCAGGAACCAGTTGTCCATGACAAGATTGATCGATGGTGCACCCAGCAACTGTGCGGCAAGCGGAGCACAAGGTGAGTTGTGAACGAATTGCGTGAATTGCGGGATTTTATTCCAAGCCCAGTAGTCCTCGAAATAGGCAGGTGCGCGAGGGTCCTTGGTATGGCGGGTGAAATTATCGGTTGGGCGGGCCAAATCCGCGTCGATACCGTCTCGCAAAAGTGCCAGCCAATCCTCTGAGAACCTGGAGCGCAGCACAACCGCACCGTCGCGCTTGAACGCCTTGATTTCTTCGTCTGAGACAACGTCTTCGACAATCATAGTGCAGGACCCCCCGAACTGACGGATTTCAGGATGGCACCTGCGCGGGGGCACGGTCAAAGGAATTCACAATTTGTCACCCCCGCCGCGCGACCCCTCGGAAACTGAAACAATCGTGCTATCTTTCCGCTGAAAGGATGCCCGGCATTGTCGAGGCGTGGTGAAACACTTGAAAAGAGAGGTTTGCATGCCTGGTCTTACGTTCTCTCGTCGTTCTTTGGTTTTGGCGTCTGGGGCTGTTCTGGCAACGGGTGCGACAGGCTTTTTGGTGCCAGCGCGCGCAAGTGGCGTGGCCCCCACCGCATCCATGCGCGGAGGGTCCAACAATTACCGTCCCGGCGCGCCCATCGTTGACCGGATTGGCAGCGGCGGGTTCTGGATGACCGGAACAGTGCGACGCGCCGGGGACGGTGCCCCCCTGCCCGGTCAGCGCATCCAGATCTGGGCGCATACGACAGAAGGCCACGAACGCGATCCGCAGAGCCACGGCGCAACTCTGACCGATGCCAATGGAGAGTTCCGACTGGAGATGCCGCAAATCGTACCCGCCTTTGGCCAGCCACACGGCCATCTAGCTTATGACAGTGGTGAATTCGAAACGGTTTTCCTGCGCCCAATTATGGGCAACTCCAAGGACAAAACCTTGGCCTCGCATTTCGTTCTGCAGCCTGCCTAACCACAGTGCGTCGAAGCCTAGTAATCTGGACCTTTGTGATCCTTGCCATGGCCGTACCGATTATCGCGGCTGCGGCGAGCCCTCAGCTGGCATGGCGTGAACCGATCTACATCACCGCCGGGTTTGCCGGTGTTATTTCAATGTGTCTGCTGTTGATGCAGCCGCTACTTGCGGGCCGTTTGTTGCCGGGGCTAACCCCGGTTGCCAGCCGCCATTGGCATAGGTGGTGTGGGCTAGCATTAGTTGCAGCCATTCTGATCCATGTCGGTGGTTTGTGGATCACCAGCCCGCCCGACGTTATTGACGCTCTGTTATTTGTTTCACCGACACCGTTTTCGGCTTGGGGTGGGATTGCGATGTGGGCCGCGTTCGGAGCCGCGTTTCTAGGTCTTTCTCGCAAGCGCCTTGGCTTAAGGTTTCGCGTCTGGAGGTTGGGGCATGCGAGCCTTGCGATCATCACCATTATTGGCAGCGTCGTACATGCCCTGATGATTGAAGGTACCATGGAGGTCATGACCAAGTGGGTATTGTGCGGTCTGGTCGTGTTGGCGAGCGTCGCGACGCTCGCCAAATTGCGGATTTGGGATATCAGGCGACCCACCTGAACAACACAGGATCTGTGACAACCGGACACTGGCTATGGCCCGGCCACCCGTTTCGCGTAGGAAGCGCGGTTCATCTGAACGTCTTGCACTGTGATACTGCCAACCTCGGGCAAGGCCGCCGACAGAACCTCTAATATGGCCACGGTAAGCTCAGAGCGCGTCGCCTCGTCACGACCCTGCATCAGCAGAAGCGTGGCGTGGACAAAGCTCTGGGGATCAGTGCCTAATCGGTAGTATTCTACCGGTGTCGCGCGAATTTTTATCGTTTCTGCGTCGAATTCAGGATGTTCGGCCAGAACGGCAAAAAGCTGATCGCAAATTGTCTGAATATCATGGACCTGCTCTATGCCTTTCGAAAACTCCAGTGTGACATGAGGCATGGTGGACTCCGTTCAGACGCCCAGACACCAGCGCATCACGGCCTTTTGCGCATGCAGACGGTTTTCGGCCTCGTCGAAGATGACCGAGTTGGGGCCGTCCATCACTTCGGATGTCGCTTCTTCTTCGCGGTGGGCAGGCAAGCAGTGCATGAACAGCGCGTCCGGTTTTGCATGTGACATCAGCTCGGCGTTGACCTGATAGGGGCGCAGCATGTTGTGGCGACGTTCCTTGGCGGACTGGGAATCGTGCATTGAAACCCAGGTATCGGCGACCACCAGATCGGCACCCTCAACCGCTTTATACGGGTCTCGTTCGACCACGATTTTCGAGCCCTTTTGACGGGCAAGCCCCATAAACTCTTCTTCCGGATCAAGCTGGGCCGGGCCGGTGAAAGTGAAATCAAACCCGAACTGACCCGCAGCATGTAGGAACGAGGCGCAAACATTGTTGCCGTCGCCGGTCCAGACTACTTTCTTGCCCGCAATCGGACCGCGGTGTTCCTCAAACGTCAGCACATCCGCCATAATCTGGCAGGGATGGGTGCGGTCAGTCAGGCCGTTAATGACTGGCACGTCCGAGTATTCAGACATCTCGGTCAGAATGGTCTCATCGAAGGTCCGGATCATGATCATGTCGACATAGCGCGACAGGACGCGGGCGGTGTCAGCGATGGTTTCGCCGTGGCCCAGTTGCATGTCCTTCCCGGACAGCACCATGGTCTGCCCCCCCATCTGACGCACGCCCACGTCAAATGACACGCGCGTTCTGGTAGACGGTTTTTCGAAGATCAGCGCGACCATACGATCTTTCAGAGGCTGCTCGTCATCAAGTGCTGCCTTTGGGCGGCCCAGGCGCGCCTGTTTCATAGCGCCCGCCTGATCAATCATGGTCCGCAGATCGCCCGCGTCGGTTTTATGGATATCGAGGAAATGGTTCATTTCAGTTCACTTTTCATTCGGGTGTGTCTTAGGCCGAGGCCATTGACTCTTCGACCTGCGCAGCGGCTTTGTCGAGGCGGATCACGGCTTGGGCGATGTCATCCTCGGTCAATGTCAGCGGCGGAAGCAGGCGGATCATGTTATCGGCGGCTGGGACGGTAATGACCTCATTATCATAGCCGGCGTTGACCATGTCGATATTGGGCGCTTTGCACTTCAGGCCCAGCATCAGTCCTGTTCCGCGCACTTCTTCGAAGACCTCCGGGTGCTCGGCGATTAGCCCTTCGAGCTTCTGGCACAGCATCCCGGCCTTGCGGTTGACGCCCTCTAGGAATGCAGGCGTTGCCACCTGATCAATGACGGCGCAACCCACGGCACAGCCCAGCGGGTTGCCGCCATAGGTAGAGCCATGCGTGCCTGCCGTCATACCGCTGGCGGCGTCTTCCGTGGCCAGAACAGCACCCAGAGGGAAGCCTCCGCCGATGCCTTTGGCGACCATCATGATGTCCGGGGTAATTCCAGCCCATTCATGGGCGAACAGCTTGCCGGTACGACCTACTCCACATTGCACCTCATCGAGGATCAAAAGCAGGCCGTTGTCATCGCAAATCTGGCGCAAGGCTTTGAGCTCCGCGTCAGGGACGGGACGGATGCCGCCCTCGCCCTGCACGGGTTCGATCATGATCGCGGCGGTTTTATCGGTGATCGCATTGGTGACGCCATCGAGGTCGCCAAACGTGACATGAACAAAGCCCGGCAGCAGTGGACCGAAACCCTTGGTCATCTTCTCAGACCCGGCAGCGGCAATACCAGCCGACGACCGGCCGTGGAACGAGCCATCAAAGGTGATGATCTCGACCCGTTCGGGCTGATCCTTGTCATAGAAATACTTGCGGGCCATCTTGACCGCCAGTTCGCAAGACTCGGTGCCCGAGTTTGTGAAGAACACGGTATCGGCAAAGGTGTGCTCCACCAGTTTGTCGGCCAGCGCCTGCTGCTGCGGGATGTGGTAGAGGTTTGAAACATGCCACAGCGCGTGCGCCTGCTCGGTCAGGGCATTGACCAGTGCGGGATGGGCATGGCCCAGCGCATTCACGGCGATCCCAGCGCCCAGGTCCAGAAAACGTCGGCCATCCGCCTCGGTCAGCCAGGCGCCTTCACCCTTCACGAAAGTCAGGGGCGCGCGGTTATAGGTCGGCAGAACGGACGGGATCATGGGATCATCCTTTTCAGGTAGTTTGAGCCTTGTGAGTGATACACTCGGCCTGTGTTCGTCAACTGATTTGGTGGAAATTGCGCCGATTTGAACAGCGCAAATAGATCAAAGAGGCCGGTTACGCGGCAAAGCGTCGGCGTCGGAGTCGCAGGATATGTGCGTTTTTGATCATAACCCGCCGTATAGCGCTGCCCGAAGCATCTGAAAACCCTGAAATTGGCAACCAGCGAAAATACTTGGCGCGACGCATTTGCCGCTTGCCATTTGACATGCGCTGACGCACCGCTGACATATGTTTGTCGCCAAAGCCCACAATCCGCCTCTTGCGGCCGTGCTGATCACCGCCGCCAGTGCGTTGCTGGCCGGGACCACCCTGGTGGCCAAAGCCTTGGGAACGGACACGTTGGGTCCCGCGCTGCATCCAATGCAGATCAGCCATGGGCGGTTTCTGTTTGCCTTTATCGTGATCGTCACCGCCGTCGGCGTGATGCGGCCGCGCCTGCAGCGTCCGCATTGGGGCCTGCATATTGGGCGTACAAGTTTCGGCTGGGTCGGGATTACGCTGATGTTCGCCTCGGTCGCGTTCATTCCGATCGCGGATGCGACGGCGATTTCCTTTCTGAACCCGGTCTTTGCAATGGTGTTGGCAATCCCGCTGCTGAAAGAAGGCGTCGGCCCTTGGCGCTGGCTGGCGGCAGTTGTGGCGCTGGCTGGGGCACTGATACTGTTGCGCCCGACACCCGATAGCTTTCAGCCAGCTGCCCTGTTGGCACTGACCGCAGCCGCAGTCATCGGGATGGAGCTGATATTCATCAAGAAACTTTCGGGTCGAGAAATCCCGATCCAGATCTTGCTGATCAACAACGCAATGGGCCTGACGATTGCCTCTGTCGCGGTGAGCTTTGTTTTTCAGATGCCGACTTTAGAACAATGGGCGGCGCTGGCGGGTATCGGCGCGCTGATGGCCTGCGCGCAGGCGTGTTTTGTGAACGGCATGGCCCGGGCAGATGCCTCATTTGTTGCCCCAATCAGCTATGCGACGCTGATTTTTGCCGCTTTCTACGATTTCGCGATATTCGGCGTGATTCCGGACGGGATCAGCATGATCGGCTCAGCCATAATTCTGACTGGCGGGCTTATTCTCGTCTGGCGTGAAGCGAGGGCGCGGCAAGCCTGAAACTCCAAAAACTTTTCCTGACATGGCCCGGGGGCGACCTGTATGTCGCAAACTCCGAAGAACGAGGATTGATCCGGCGCAATGTGTTCTCAGTTGATTTGAGAGTTTACCCATGCACGAACGCCGTATCCCCGAATGGGTGCGCCATGCCCCAGCACCGTCAGTCCGCGACTTTGGTATCCTTGCCGGGTTCGAGGCGATTGTCCGCGGCATTCTGATATCGGTCTTTCCACTGGCCATGTATCGGGCGATGGGTGATGCGTCTTCGGTATCGTTCCTGTATTTTCTGGTCGGCGTAATCTCGTTGATTGCGGGGCTGATGGTGCCGTTCCTGATCCGCTTCATACCGCGCAGATGGGCGTACACTGTTGGTTGCCTCATGTTCATCGGCGGAGCCCTTCTGGCGATTGAGGGCAGCCCGGCGGCAGTGGTCGGTGCGCTTGCCCTGAACACGGTCGCGACAGTGGTCACATTTATTTGCTTCAATGCTTATGTCCTGGATTACATCAGCAAGATCGAGCTGGGAAAATGCGAGACCAGCCGCATGTTTTACAGCGCCCTCGGCTGGGCGGGCGGCCCGATGGCCGGCGTCTTATTGTTGGAGGTATGGCCCCCTGCCCCGTTTGTCATCAGCGCGGTGGCAGGTGCGGTCATGCTGATCCAGTTCTGGCGCATGCGGTTGGGCAATGGCAAGTTGATCACCAAGGCGCGCGGCACCGCGAAAAACCCGCTGGCCTTTCTGCCGCGCTTCTTTGCCCAGCCCCGGTTGGTGGCCGGGTACCTTTTCGCCATGATCCGATCCTGCGGCTGGTGGATCTACGTGGTGTACCTACCCATCTTCGCCATTCAAAACGGGCTGGGTGAGCAACTGGGCGGCATCCTTCTGTCCACCACCAACGCGATGCTGTTCGCAGCTCCGCTTATTCTGCGTTGGGTGCAGGGACGTTCGATTCGCACAGCAGTCCGCGTGGGCTTTGCTGCCTGCGGAACATGCTTTGTCACCGCTGGGGCAATCGCAGGTTGGCCGGTCGCGGCGGTTGTGGCGTTGGTTCTTGGGTCCATCTGGCTAATCGTTTTGGACATTTGCGCAGGCTTGCCGTTCCTAATGGCCGTGAAGCCGTCCGAACGCACTGAAATGTCAGCGATCTACTCCAGTTACCGCGACGTCTCCGGCATTCTGACACCCGGAGTTGCTTCACTGGTCCTTCTGATCTCACCCGTCGCCGGGGTATTCGCAGTCGGGGGCTTCGCCTTGTTCGGGGCCTGGGCCGTGGCCGCAAATCTGCACCCCCGATTGGGAAAGCCCAGAATAACTTTTCATCCCGGTTCACTGGCCGAGACGGGTTAAGCCTTTAGGCGATACCCAGTTCGCAGCATCTGCCAGGTCAGCGCACCGACCAGCAGCGTGGCACCGGTGCATACCGCAATACCCAGCCAGGGTGAGCTGTCGGACACGCCGATCATTCCATACCTCAGGCCGTCAATCAGATAGAAGACCGGGTTCACATGACTCACCCGATTCAGGATAGGAGGCAGCGCCTGGACCGAGTAAAACGTACCCGACAGGAAAGCCAATGGTGTCACGATGAAGTTCGTGATGGCCGCCATCTGATCAAACTTGTTGGCAAAAATACCGGCAAACAGGCCCAAGGCCCCCATGAATGCGCCACCCAGAACAACGAAGATCAGGGCAAACAACGGGTTCTGCGGGTAAATCCCCAAAACCAAAGCAAGTGCGACCGCAACCACACAAGCGATCAGAACACCCCGCGCGACGCCACCGGCCAGATAGCCCAGCAGTATCTCAAGCGGGGACAAAGGCGGCATCAACGTATCGACGATGTTTCCCTGCACTTTGGCGATCACCATCGACGAAGAAGTGTTGGCGAACGCATTCTGGATCACGGTCATCATCATAATGCCCGGCGCCAGAAAGGTCAGGAACGGCACACCCATCACATCCGGACGCCCCGGACCGATGGCGATATTGAAGATCAGCAGGAACAGCCCGGCCGTCACAAGCGGCGCCAACAGGGTTTGTGTCCAGACCGCCAGAAACCGCAGTGTTTCACGCTGGGCCAACGTGTAAAGCCCCATCCAGTTAACTGTTCCGAAACGCCGTTCGCTCTGATCTGCGGAAATCTGCATCACCTGCCCTCATCCTGATTCGAGAACCGCTTGTAACTCGGCTCGCAGTGATTAAAATAGGGGGCTGAGACGAATTCCCAAGGCGGCCCGAATCCGGGGCCGCTTTCCGCTTTTGAAAGGCAAATGATGTCCTGGACTGACGAGCGTGTAGAACTGCTGAAAAAAATGTGGGGCGAGGGCCAGTCGGCCAGCCAGATCGCCAAGGAACTGGGCGGCGTAACCCGCAATGCGGTGATCGGCAAGGTGCACCGTCTGGGCCTGTCGAACCGCGCAACCGGTGCCTCTCCGGCCAAATCCGAACCTAAAGACAAACCGGCACCCGCGCCCAAGGCCGAGGCCAAGCCAAGGCCCGCGCCTAAGACCGAACCGGCGCGCCCAACGCCGGCACCTGCAGCCGAGACAAAACCGGCCGTTCCAGCGCGCCGCCAGATCATACCGGCGGGTCAGCCACTGCCGCCGCAGCCTTCGGCCAACGAAATCAGCCCGGAGGCGCTGGCCAAGGTCAACGAGATCGAGAAGAAGGCCAAGAAGCTGACGCTGATGGAACTGACCGAGAAGACCTGCAAATGGCCCGTTGGCGACCCCGCGACCGAGGATTTCTGGTTCTGCGGCCTGCCGGTTGAAGCGGGTAAACCTTATTGCGAAGCGCATGTTGGCGTAGCCTTCCAGCCAATGAGCTCGCGTCGCGACCGCCGGCGGTAAACTCTTAGGCGTGCGCGCTGGTCTCTTGGTGTGACACGGGCGACTTGTTTTCTTAACTGACCACCCATCGAAAGGCGGGTGGTCAGTCATTTTTTGACCAGAGAGATTCTGCTATTCCACCAAGATTGAGATACAAAGTCCTGTTCTTCGCCTATGCTGTGCTGATCTTTATTGCCTACATGCAGCCGTTAGATCCGCAATTGTTCGAACCAAACACGGACAGAAAAGCCCTCTTATTGTTCATTCAAGGCTTGTTTCTGCTCGTTTGGATCATCCCAGCCGCACCCATGTGCATTGGTGGGCTTGCCTTGCTGGGGATGTGTCCAATCTCGCGTCTTCTAGCAGTATTTCTGGCGATCTCGTCAGTTGTGATTGGACTACTGCTGACACTGGCATCCGGCGTGCTCGCCTTATTTTCGGACACTCAGCTGTTGCATGGGATCAGCTTAACGATCGCGATTGCATCGAGCTTTCTCATTTGGTCGGGTCGTGATGGGAAGCCAAATCCATCACGGACTGCGAAAATCGGTATCGAACTCGACTCTGATCGCGCTCTGGTCCCTGCTGACGATTCCGATGCTCTTGTTTCAGGCACGGTTGATCGCGGACGGTTCGCCCTATTGCATCGCCGAGCATTCAAAGAATTCTCCGATCGAAACCCTGCACGGGCTACGTGGATTCTCATTCTACACAACAAAAACCGGATACAAATCGACGTCTGAATGGTACTTTCACGGTTTGATGCTCGTAGATCATCCGGACGATCAAAGGGTTTACAATTGGTCTCCAAGGCATTGGCGTTTCGATCTTGTAGAACGCCCGGACGCACTGATCGAACCGGTCAGAAACGCCTGCGTTGCTAAGTAAGTTCTACTGCGCCGGATGCGATGGCAAATCCGGCATCGGCACCCAGCGTGGCAATTCATCCGGGGAGACCGAGACATGGAGCTTCTCTGACCGGTCGCGGCCCACCTTGCGATGCTTCCGCAGCAGAAAAATTTTACCCCAGCCACGCCAGGTTCCGACAGAACGGGCGGAGGTATCCGTCGGGAACCGATCACGCCAACCCTCAGGTAGCGGAAGACCATGCAGTTCTGCCTTATCCAGCATCCAGACCAGAGAAATGTTGCTGAGGGGACGGGCCTCTTCAAAGCCGTTCAACTGGCCACCCACATCACCGTGAGTGCCACGGAACCAAACTTGTTCGACATGGCCTTTGAATTCGGGCGTACATTTCCACAAGACCGGCTCAAACACTTCGCGAGTCTCGTCCAGTGCCATTGCGTGGTACCCGTGGCGCGTCGCCGGTCCAAGCTGGTGGGTGTGAAAGGCGTGACGCTCTTCGGCCCAGCGCCACAGTAGCGGCAGACGCATGCCCAGCGCTTTGACCGTATCCCAGACGCCAACCATCTCAATCGACACATCTTCGTGACAAAACTGCCTCCGGAACTCGGCCGCAGCCGACCCGCTGGCATTGCATTCATAGTGCCGGTAGGCCTGTTTGATGTTGCGCACAGTGGCATGTTCGGCCTTGAGCAGACCGATCATGTCAATCACACCAGCCAAGCTGCGCACACCGTAAGCGCCGCGTGAATAGCCGATGAAATAGATACGGTCGCCGGGTTTGTAACGTGAAGCGAGATAGCCATATGCGCGGCGGATCTGGCGGTTGATGCCCCGCCCCATCATCACGTCTAGCGAGGACTTCCAGTTTTCCCATTGCACACCAGATTCGTAAAAGACGGACACTTTGCTGCCCATTTCGCGGCATAGTCGCAGGGTCTGGCCCGCATGGGTTTCATAGCCCGGCTCCAACGTCGACATGGTGCCGTCCAAGATAATCACGTGGCTGACGGGCTCGCGGTGAAGCGCCTCGGCGGAATGCTCGGACCGTAAGGGCCGTCCGAGCCATCCCAGTACCTTTCTACTCAGCCGCGACAGAACCATACGTCAACAATTCCCATACTTTATGAGGTGTGAAAGGCATGTCCGCCTGCCGCACCCCGTAATCCCAGAGCGCATCCTGAACCGCGTTTGCCACCGCGGCCAGCGCGCCCACGGTGCCGGCTTCTCCGCATCCTTTCATCCCCATCGGGTTGGAAGTTGACGGAACCGGCGCCGAGGTAAACTTAATCATGGGT
Organism: Ruegeria sp. CDSB086; assembly: GCF_059611065.1. Taxonomy (NCBI): domain Bacteria; kingdom Pseudomonadati; phylum Pseudomonadota; class Alphaproteobacteria; order Rhodobacterales; family Roseobacteraceae; genus Ruegeria; species Ruegeria sp. CDSB086. The sequence goes on from NZ_JBXWOV010000012.1 coordinate 64,137, forward strand.
ATCTCGGCCGCGCGGGGCAAGGCGTAATCCATCAACGAAGCCGTGAGCAGTTGCCCCTGCGCATCATGCACAACACACTCCGTCATTGCCTGACCGATACCTTGTGCCACCCCGCCATGCACCTGCCCTTCGGCCAGCATCGGGTTGATAAGATTACCGAAGTCGTCGACGACAGTATAGCGATCCACCCAGGTTTCACCGGTGTAAGAATCAATCACGACTTCGGCAACATGTGCGCCATTGGGATAGCTGCGCGCATCCAGATTGGCGCTGGCCTCGTGACTTAGCAGGTCGGCGCGCCCATCGGCGCGGGCCATCTCCGCAGCCTCGGTGAGCGTCGGCGTCAGGTTTGATCCCGGCGCGCGGAAGGTTTCATGGTCGAAACGCACATCACTTTCCTCCACCCCCATCTTATCCGCCAGATACGGCGTGAATGCGGCGATCATGACGTCAATTGTCGCCAGCGTGGCCGTACTTTGCACCGTGACTGAACGTGACCCGCCAGTCCCGCCACCATGTGGCAACTGATCGCTGTCACCCTGGACCACATTGATCTGGTCCATCGGAACTCCGGTCTGGTCTGACAGGAATTGCGCATAGACCGTCTCATGCCCCTGCCCGTTCGATTGGGTACCGACATAAAGGTTCACCGTGCCATCCTCGCAGAACTCGACTTTCGCGTTTTCCGAAGGGTCACCCAAAATGCTTTCGATATAGTAACACAAGCCCCGCCCCCGGATCAGGCCACGCTCCGCATCTGCAGTTTTTCGTGTCGCGAACCCCTGGGTCTGGGCATCTGCTCGGAACAGGACCATATCGAAATCACCTACGTCATAGATTTCGCCGGTCGCGGTTTTGTAGGGGAAATTTTCCGGCCGGATGAAATTCCTGCGGCGCAACTCCCAAGGATCGACGCCCAGTTGGCGCGCGGCGCGATCCATGACACGTTCCAGAACATAGATCGCCTCGGGCCGCCCTGCCCCCCGATAGGCGTCGACTTGCGTGGTGTTGGTATAGAACCCCTCAACCCGCAGATACGTCGTTTGAACGTCATAAACCCCCATCAACACCTTGCTGAAAAGACTGGTCTGGATCGCTTGCCCGAAATGACTGCTATACGCACCCAGATTTACCTTGCTGTGCACACGGTAGGCCGTGACTTTCAGGTCCTCGTCAAAGGCGAGCTCAGCCAATGAGGTCAGGTCGCGACCGTGATGATCCGACAGCATCGCCTCGGATCGGTCAGACATCCAATGAACCGGCTGCCCGAGTTTCATCGCTGCAACTGAGACGCAAAAATACTCAGGGTACGGCATGACCTTCATGCCGAATCCGCCACCCACATCCGGAGTAGTGACACGGATCGCCTCGGGTTCCAGCTTCAGCTTTTGCGCCAACTGCCCCCGCATCGCCCAGACGCCTTGCCCACCATAGGCAAAGTGCAAACGTCCATCGACCCAATTGGCCTGACATCCCCGTGGCTCGATTGAGGTGATGATCACGCGGTTGTCGGCCACATCCAGCGAAACGGTATGCGCGGCGGCCTGAAAGGCGGCATCGGTTGCTGCTTCATCCCCCAACCCCCAATCAAAAGCACGATTGTCGGCGACCTGATCATGCAGTGGTTCACCACCGGCTTCGACATCCAGTTTTGCGGGCAGATCATCTGTGTCCATCCAGATCATCTCAACAGCATCTCGCGCCTGCAACAACGTGTCTGCGATCACGACAGCCACAGGTTCGCCAACAAACCGGACGCGGTCTTGGGCCAGCATATGCCTGTCGGGCGCAAGGGTCTGAGAGCCATCGCGGTTCTGCACAGTTGCTGCATTCATCACAGTGTCGATCCCAGCCGTCGAGAGATCATCCAGCGTCATGACAAGGCGCACCCCTTCCGCTTCACGCGCGGCATCCAAATCCAGCGCCGTGATCCGACCATGGGCAACCGGGCTGCGAAAAAAAGCTGCGAACAGAGCATCTCCGGGTACATCATCGTCCATGTATCGTCCGTGCCCGGTCAGAAACCGCTGATCTTCTGTCCGTTTGACGGGCTGGCTTTTGCCGAACTTTTCCATGCGATGATCCTCCTGCGATGGCGACCGTAGCCCGCCACAAGACGATGTCCAGTCGAAGAGGCAGCTCCCTCGTGTCTTGCCAGTCATTTTTTGGTTAACCTACAGATCATCACATGGGCACATGACAGCGTATTTCCATTCACTGCCCCGCTGACCAGCGGCGGCGAAGCCACCCACGACGTGTATGTCTGTGCCGACGCCCGCGCGGGCATGGTACGGAACGGCCCCGGCCTCGTCATGCGCTACGCCGATGACAAACTTGCCTCAGAAAGGCATATGGGCGTCCTGAAGGATGCTTTCGGTGATCATCTTGAGACGGTGGAACTTGACGGCAACGACCACTCATTGCTGACTTTGGATTTCCATGAACCGGCCTACCAGTGTGTTCAGGACTATTTTCGCGCGCGCTTTGCCCAAGCCGAATAGCATACAACCCTTCCCCTTCCCTTACGCATTCGCTATTGCAGGCGCTGACCCGAATTTGTTGACGCAGGACGCATCCTATGGCGATGGAAAAGACATTCAACGCGGCCGAGGCTGAGGCCCGCATTTATGAGGCCTGGGAACAGGCCGGGGCCTTCAAGGCAGGCGCGAACAGATCGCGCGACGAAAGCTTTACCATCATGATCCCGCCTCCCAACGTGACGGGCGCATTGCATGTGGGCCACGCGTTCAACAACACCTTGCAGGATATCCTGACCCGCTGGCACCGGATGCGCGGCTTCGACACGCTTTGGCAGCCCGGTCAGGACCATGCCGGTATCGCCACCCAGATGCAGGTCGAAAAGATGCTGGCCGCCACCCAACAGCCCAGCCGAAACGAGCTGGGTCGCGAGGCGTTTCTGGACAAGGTTTGGGAATGGAAGGGCGAATACGGCGGCACGATCATCGAGCAGCTGAAACGTCTTGGCTCCTCCTGTGACTGGTCGCGCAACGCCTTCACCATGGCGGGCGCACCACGCGATCCGCGCACCGGGCATGAAAACTCGGCCAACTTCCACGACGCGGTCATTAAGGTCTTCGTCGACATGTATGAAAAGGGCCTGATCTATCGCGGCAAGCGGTTGGTCAATTGGGACCCGCATTTCGAGACCGCGATCTCGGATCTGGAAGTCGAGAATATCGAAGTCGCCGGCCACATGTGGAACTTCAAATACCCGCTGGCAGGTGGTGAAACCTACACCTATATCGAAAAGGATGAGGACGGGAACGTCGTTTTCGAAGAAGAACGCGATTACATTTCGATTGCCACGACCCGCCCCGAAACCATGCTGGGTGACGGCGCGGTTGCGGTTCATCCGTCGGATGAACGGTATGCGCCAATCGTTGGGAAACTTTGCGAAATCCCGGTTGGTCCGAAAGAGCATCGCCGTCAGGTCCCGATCATCACCGATGACTACCCCGATCCTGATTTCGGCTCGGGTGCGGTGAAGATCACTGGTGCACATGACTTCAACGACAACATGGTCGCCAAGCGCGGCGGCATTCCGATGTACCGCCTGATGGACACCAAAGGCGCGATGCGGGCAGATGGTGCGCCTTACGCCGAAGAGGCGGGCAAGGCGCAGGAATACGCACGTGGTCGCGCGTTCACCGAGAACGAGATCGACGCGATTAACCTCGTTCCCGACCATCTGCGAGGTCTCGACCGGTTCGAGGCGCGCGCGAAAGTGGTCGAAGAGATCAACGCCGACGGTCTGGCTGTGATGACCCGTGCAGATGACCCGGTTCTGGGCACCAAGCTGGGCGAGGATGAAGATCCTGCCGCACTGGTGCCGCTGGTCGAGAGCAAACCGATCATGCAGCCCTTCGGCGACCGCTCGAAAGTTGTGATCGAGCCAATGTTCACCGATCAGTGGTTCGTGGATGCCGAAAAGATCGTCGGCCCCGCGCTGGATGCGGTCAAAGACGGCACGGTCAAGATCATTCCCGAGTCGGGTGAGAAGACCTATTACCACTGGCTGGAAAACATCGAGCCCTGGTGCATCTCGCGCCAGTTGTGGTGGGGGCACCAGATACCGGTTTGGTATGGTCTGGATTTGTCTGCAGAGAAATTCATCGATGACGAAAATGATGGTGACCTGGATCTGGTCGAACTGGGCCGGTTGCTCAATGAAGGTGGCATGTTACACCGTGGCAGCGTCATGGAATGTGCGCCTACTTTTGAGGCGGTCACCGAAAAATTCCTCAATGACAATGCCGACATTCCCAGCCCGCTGAGCCACGCAACTGTTGTTGAAGTTTCAGACAAACACGAGGCGATCCATCGGTTTGCTGAAAGTCTCGCTCAGTATGCCGTCGAACAAGACCCAACCAAACTGATCTATCCGGTCTGGCGCGACCCCGACGTCCTCGACACATGGTTCTCCTCCGGCCTCTGGCCAATCGGCACGCTGGGCTGGCCCGAGCAGACAGATGAGCTGGAACGCTACTTCCCTACGGACGTTCTGATCACTGGCGCGGACATCCTGTTCTTCTGGGTCGCCCGGATGATGATGATGCAACTGGCCGTGATGAACGAGATCCCGTTCCACACTGTCTACCTGCACCAGCTCGTCCGTGACGAGAAGGGCAAGAAGATGTCCAAAACCACCGGCAACGTCATCGACCCGCTGGAAATCGTGGACGAATTCGGTGCCGACGCGCTGCGCTTTACCAACGCCTCGATGGCGGCGATTGGCGGCGTGCTGAAACTGTCCCGTGAACGCATCACCGGCTATCGCAACTTCGGCACCAAGCTGTGGAATGCTGTCCGCTTTGCCGAGATGAACGAGGTCTTCACCGACGCCGTTCCTCAACTGGACGTGGCTGACCTGAAGCCCAAAGCTGCGGTGAACCGCTGGATCATCGGCGAAACCGCCCGCGTGCGGGAAGAGGTCGACGCGGCGCTGGAAAGCTATCGCTTCAACGACGCGGCCAACGGGCTGTACGCCTTTGTCTGGGGCAAGGTGTGCGACTGGTATGTGGAGCTGTCCAAGCCCTTGCTGCAAGGCGATGATGCCGAGGCCCAAGCCGAGACCCGCGCGACCATGCGTTGGGTTCTGGATCAGTGCATGGTCCTGCTGCACCCGATCATGCCCTTCATCACCGAAGAGCTGTGGGGCTTGACCGGCGACCGCGCCAAAATGGCCGTCCACGCCGATTGGCCAACCTATTCTGCCGCCGACCTGATTGACGCGGATGCGGATCGTGAGATGAACTGGGTGATCTCGGTGATCGAAAACACCCGCTCGGCCCGTGCGCAGATGCGGGTTCCAGCCGGCCTCTATGTGCCGATGCTGGTGACCGAGATCGACGCCAATGGCCAAGCCGCGTGGGACCGCAACGAGGCGCTGATCAAACGTCTGGCGCGGATCGACAGCCTGACCAACGCGGATGAGTTGCCCAAAGGTACGATCTCGATTGCCGCCCCCGGCGCCTCTTTCGGCCTGCCGCTGGCGGATATCATCGATATCGGAGCGGAAAAGGGACGGCTGGAGAAAGCCAAGGGCAAACTGGCCAAGGAATTGGGCGGTCTGCGCGGACGTCTGAATAACCCCAAATTCGTGGCTTCGGCCCCGGAAGAGGTTGTCGCGGAAGCCAAAGCCAACCTTGCCGCCCGCGAAGAAGAAGAGGCGAAACTGAATGAGGCCCTCGCCCGTTTGGCCGAAATCGCCTGATCTTCAGAATTTCGCAAATACTCAAAATCTAACACCCGCCGCTCACCCGGCGGGTTTTTTTGTTCGGTGACGTATTTCACCTTGTTTCTATCCGCTTGCGATTGTTAGCAATCTCTGCAGACAACTCCGAGGAAGTCATGGTGCGCCCTTTCCCTCCTGTGCAGACAATTTCGACTGGCCTTGTGGTGGCCGTTGTCGGCTTTTTCAGCTCTTTCCCGATCGTGCTGCAGGGCCTTATTGCAATGGGCGCCTCGGAGGCTGAGGCGGCCTCGGGTTTGATGATGGCCGCGGTTGCAATGGGGGTGACGGCGATTGTGGTCAGCCTTTGGTACCGGCAGCCGATCAGCGTGGCATGGTCAACACCTGGTGCCGCTCTGCTGGCGGTCTCAGCGACCCCATTGGTCGGATTTTCTGATGCAGTTGGTGCATTTCTTTGCGCCGGAGCCCTGACTGTTGTTGCCGGATTGTGGCGTCCGCTTGGACGGCTTGCGGCCGCAATCCCGACAACACTTGCACAGGCCATGCTGGGCGGGGTTTTGCTGCCCTTGTGCATCATTCCGTTCAAGGCGGCAGTTGAGCTGCCCTGGCAAGCGCTGCCGGTCATTTTGACGTGGTTTATCGCCGGGCGGATCAATCGGTTGATCGCAGTTCCTGCCGCAGTGGTCGCCGCGGCAATTGTCGTTGTTCTTAACGCCGGTGACAGTTCGGTCCGGCCCGAGAATCTTGTCGCCGCCCCTGTCTGGACCTTCCCGACATTTTCGATCGCATCGGCGATCGGGATCGGCATCCCCCTGTTCATCGTCACCATGGCTACGCAAAACATCCCCGGCATCGCCGTCATGCGCAGCTTTGGGTATACGCCAATTGCTGGAAAGCTGTTCTCCGCCGTCGGAGGAGCCAGTATTCTGTCTGCCCCCTTTGGCGCTCCGGCCACGTGCCTTGCCGCAATTACTGCTGCGATGTGTTCAAACGAAGACAGCGACCCGGACCCGAACCAGCGTTACTGGTCTGCGGTTATGGCAGGCCTGTTTTACTGCGTCTTTGGCGTCTTTGCCGTGGCGATCACCGGGTTCGCGGCCCACGCCGACCCATTGCTCATGGGTACACTGACCGGCATTGCCCTGATCGGTGTGATGGCAAACGCGACCTTTGCCGCATTAGAGGTTCCCGCCGAACGCGAAGCGGCGATTCTGACATTCGCCATCACCGCATCAGGAATCACCGTCTTCGGCCTGGGCGCTGCAGTCTGGGGTTTGGCCGCAGGTGGTATCGCCTATCTGGTTACCAACCGATCCAGATGACAGCTTTCCCCCGCTGTGCTGGTCGGGTACTATGAACCTATGTTTGGATCGCTCGGAAAACTGGTCGAACGCCAGATCAAAAAGGCGCAAGCCGAAGGTCAGCTAGAGGGGCTGGAGGGCGAAGGCCAGCCGCTGCCTGACCGTTCGTCCGAGGCTCAGACCGATCCGGCCGTCGCCGCCGGTCATCGGATCATGGCGCAAGCAGGCGTTCTGCCCGAAGAGTTCAGCATCAAGAAAGAATTAGATGCCGCGCGCAAAACCTATGCGTCGCAGTCCGACGCTGACGAGCGTAAGGTGACTATGGCTAAGATCGCTGAGCTTGAGATGCGATACAATATGGCCCGTGATGCACGACGGGCTTTTATTCGTTAATTGCCGGGTGCAAATGCCCTGCTGGACACGGAAATCGAGTTTCCCGACGGATCCTTGGCATTCGCGAAACTGTAGCCATCCGCCGAGTGGATCGGACCGAATTTCAGCCCGTGCTGCGCGGCTTGTTTGCAAAACTCGGCAACGTCCGCGACATCAAAAACGATTTTGACCGCCGCTTGCCCCTGACGGGCGGCCTTGCTGGCCGGATGCAACAACAGGCGCAGCCCGTCCTCGTCCGGCACAAGCTCTACAATCCGGTCCCCTTCCAGTTGGCGGGCTGCATAACCAAAATGCGTCTTATAGAAATGTACCATCTTGTCGATGTCTTTGGTGTACAGGATCAACCGTGTGACAGGTGCCGAGATCATTTGAACTCTGGCTTGCGACCTTGCAAATTCGCCGCGATGACTTCCATCTGGTCCGGTTTGCCGATCAGTTCCGCCTGCTCTGACGACTCCTCCAGCAGCACCTCTGTGCGGGGTTTGGCTTCCGCAACCTCGATCAGGCGCTTGGCCGCGCGGATGGCCGAAGGGCTTTGACCAGCGATGTCTTCGGCCAAGGCCAATGACTCGGTCAGTGGGTCATCCGACAGCTTGGTAACCAGCCCCCAGTCCGCTGCCTGCGCGGCACCGATGGGGCGGGCCGAATAGGTCAACAGGCGTAAAACGTCCGACCGGACCAGCTTTGGCAGCAAAACCATACCGCCCATGTCGGGGATCAGGCCCCACTTCATCTCCATCACGGCGAGTTTAGCCTCGGGATGTGCTATCCGGATGTCGGCGCCCAGCGCAAGTTGCAAACCGCCGCCATAAGCAACACCCTGAATGGCACAAATGACGGGAACGGGCACGCGTTGCCAAACCAGGGCAACTTCCTGCACCTCATTGGCGTCCTTGTGGCTGCGGGTCATCAACCATTCGGTCGGGTCCGTTTGCGCCATGCTCGCAAAGCTGGCCATGTCCAGACCCGCGCAAAAGCTTTTGCCTTCACCCGATAGCACCACCGCACGGGCATCCGAGGCAGCGACCTCCTGCCCCGCAGAAATGACGGCCTTTATCATCGCATCATCCAGCGCATTCATCTTGTCGCCGCGCGTCAGAGTTACGTGCGCGATGTGATTTTTGTATTCGACGGATACTCGTGACATCTCAGGCCTCTCAATTCCGGTTAGGGGTACAATGCCCCGATGGATCAGGCAGTTCCACCTCAACGTTAGGGCAGATTTGACGCAGGCATGCGCCCGAACCAGGGCGAATCCAATGTCATGACGTAGAAATGTCCTCCGGCCACCTTGCCACCCGTGGTGATGCCCAACCGACCCCCGGGGTCTTGCAAGGTCTGCAGGATGTTCCCGTCGCCGTCAAACTGCACCATCATCCCGCGATGGATCGGCGCAGGCCGCACCGTCGGTCCCAGTCGCCAGATCACCTTGCGCAAGAACGGGTATGGCATCAGTGCCTCGCTTGGCACGCGCGGGCTGGCAAAGGCCATCCAATACGTACCATCACCCTGTGCCTCGATGTTGTCGGGATAGCCTGGGAGATTGTCCATCAGGACCTCTTGCTGCCCGGCCTTCGGGCCTGTCAGCCAAAGCTTGTGCACCCGGGCGCGCCCGGTTTCGGCGATCAGCAGAAAATCCTCACCCGGCGACAACGCGACGCCGTTTGTGTAGACAAAGCCTTCGGCCAGTTTCTCGGTCGTGCCATCGGGCGCGTGACGGGCAACGTAACCTGTGTCCGATTGCTCCCAGATGGTCAGTACCGAAGTCGGTTTGGTCCCGCCCATCGTTTCGGGATCGAACCGATCGGACGAGTTTGAGAAATAGATCGTCCCATCCTTCGCCACGTCCAATTGATTTGCATAGATCACCGGCGCGCCGTTTATCTCGGACACCACTGGCTGCAGCGTACCGGGGCCTGTCCATCGCATGATGCCGCGGAAACTGTCGGCGATATAAAGCACCCCATCCGGACCGACCGTCAGCCCCAAGGGCCGACCGCCGAGATCGTCAACTTTCACCGGGACCTCGTCGTCTATTCGGTACAGTGCCCCGGACAAGCTGGTCGTGTACACGGACCCGCCCGGCATGATGGCAATGTCTTCGGGGCCTTTCTCACCGTCAGGCAACGAGATCAGCTCCAGCTGGTCCAACGTATTGTTCTCCGCGAAGTCACCAGTGAAACCCGGTGCTTCGGGTGGGGTCCATGCCACCGGTTGAACCGGGACCGGCCAGAAAACCAGATAGGCGAGGCCGACAATCAACAAGCCCAAAACAATGCGCATGCGCGCTCCTCCCTTTAATCGTTACGCGAACAATGCGGAGCAGCATCCTGCAACGCAAGCTTGCCTGTCGTATGACCTTACGTTTATCTGCCCCCATGACAGAGCCACGCTATACCCCGCTTGCCAAATCCCTGCCTGCAACCGTGCCGTTTGTTGGCCCCGAAACGCAGGAACGCCAGCGTGGCGCGCCATTTGTGGCGCGGCTGGGCGCAAATGAAAGCGTGTTTGGACCCTCTCCGCACGCCATAGCGGCAATGGCAGAAACGGGGATCTGGATGTATGGCGATCCGGAAAACCACGATCTGCGCGCTGCATTGGCGGATCACCATGGAATCGGGCCGGAAAACATCGTGGTTGGCGAAGGCATCGACGGGCTGTTGGGTTACCTGGTGCGGCTACTGGTCGGATCCGGAGACGCGGTTGTCACCTCAGATGGGGCATACCCGACCTTCAACTACCATGTGGCTGGGTTCGGCGGAACGCTCCACAAAGTGCCGTATCGCGACGACCACGAGGATCCGGCGGCGCTGTTTGCCAAGGCGGGTGAAGTGGATGCCAAGCTGGTGTATCTGGCCAATCCTGACAACCCGATGGGTAGCTGGCATTCCGGAGCGGATATCGTGGCGGCGCTGGACGATCTGCCCGACGGGTGCTTGCTTGTATTGGACGAGGCCTATGTGGAATGTGCGCCTGAAGGCACCGCCGCCCCTGTGGCAGCAGACGATCCGCGGGTGATCCGGATGCGAACTTTTTCCAAGGTGTATGGCATGGCGGGCGCGCGGGTTGGCTATGCCATAGGCGCACCCGGCCTGATTTCAGCTTTCAACAAGGTGCGCAACCATTTCGGAATGAACCGAGCCGCGCAGGCCGGTGCGCTGGCCGCACTGAATGATGCCGAGTGGCTAAATAATGTTCAGACCAAGATTACCGAAGCGCGTGACCGGATTGGCCATATTGCACGAGAGAATGGTTTGGCGCCCTTGCCCTCGGCCACCAACTTCGTTGCCATTGATTGCGGGAAGGATGGGGCCTTTGCCAAGGCGGTTCTGGACTCGCTGGTTGCGCAGGGCATTTTCGTGCGTATGCCCTTTGCCGCACCGCAAAATCGCTGCATCCGCGTCAGCTGTGGCGAGGCAGCCGATCTGGATGCCTTTGCCACAGCATTGCCAAAAGCGCTTGCCGAGGCGCGGCGTTAGGTCTTCGACGCAAGCACCGCAGCTGCAGCTTCTAACGCGCCGTTGCCGCGAGGGATATCCAGCGCGGCCAAGGCTGTTTCCACACCGCCCAAAGTAGCCATAACCATCTGGCCGTTGACGTGACCCATATGGCCAAGACGGAAGCATCCTTCCCAGTCGTCCATCCCCAGACCAATACCAAGGGTCAACCCCATTTGGTTTTCAGTGAACTCGCGCAATGGCGTGCCGCGTCCCTCGGTTAGTCGCAAGGCGGTGACAGCATGGCTGCGATGTTGACGCTCCGCAACATTCAGATGCAGCGCGTCACCTTGCGCCCAGGTTTCACATGCTTCCCAGATGGCCGTGGCAAGGCGCTCGTGACGCGCCCAAACCTGCTCCATCCCTTCGGCATGGATCATGTCCAAGGCCGCGCGCAAACCGTAGAGGTGATGGGTTGGCGCGGTGCCGTTGAAATACTGATAGAACAACTCGGGGTTGTATCGTGGCTGCCAGTCCCAATACTGGGAAACTCGTGGCATAGCGGCCCGTTTGGCCTGTGCCTTGTCATTGAAGAAGACAAAGCCGGTGCCAGCGGGTGTCATCAGCCCCTTCTGGCAGGCCGTAACTGTGACGTCGACGCCCCAGGCATCCATTTCGAACCGGTCACACCCCAGCGAGGCAATGCAATCCGCCATCAAAAGCGCCGGGTGGTCCAGATCGTCCAACAAGGCGCGTAGTGCTGGAATGTCGTTCCGGATTGAACTTGAGGTGTCCACATGAACGGCAAGTACCGCCTTGATCATGTGGGCTTTGTCGTCACGCAATGCCTCGGCAATACGGTCAAAATCCCACGCCGAGGACGAGCCGAAGTCGATTAATTGAACGTTGGCGCCGATGCCCTCGGCCATCTCGGCCCAGCCATGGGTAAATCGGCCAGATGCGGGGGCTAGAACCGTTTCACCGGGTGCGATGACGTTGGACAGCGCGGCTTCCCACGTTCCGTGGCCGTTAGAGATATAGATAGCAACGCTATGCTCGGTCCGCGCCACGCGACACAGATCGCGGGTCAGCGACGGCATCATCTCGATCAGCTCGCCCTCGTAGATATTCGGTGACGGGCGGTGCATGGCTTGCAACACCGCGTCTGGAATGACCGAAGGTCCTGGAATCGCCAGATATTCGCGCCCTTGCGCCAGGGAAATGGAGTTTGTCATGGGATCAACCTGTATGAATTGACGCCCACCCTAGCGCAGCTTTAAGCGGCGTCAATCCATCAGCTTGGAGGCCGCGCGCGCAAGGTTTTCGATACCGGCCCAATCCCCATCAATGACCATCTTTTTCGGCGCAACCCAGCTTCCGCCCGCGCAAACCACATTGGACAAGGACAGGTAATTCTTTGCATTTTCGGGCGACACACCACCGGTCGGACAAAACTTGATTTGCGGCAACGGTGCGCCGATCGCCTTCAACGCCGGTGCACCACCCGATGCTTCGGCCGGGAAGAACTTGAGCATGTCATAGCCCTTTTCCAACAGACGCATCGCCTCACTGGCTGTGGCGGCGCCGGGCAACAAGGGCAAGCCTTCGGCCTCGCAAGCCGCGATCAGAATGTCGGTGGCACCGGGCGAGACCCCGAATTGCGCGCCTGCCTCTTTCGCGGCGCGCACATCTTCGGGCGTCACCAAAGTTCCTGCGCCGACGACGCCGCCCGGAACATCCGCCATCGCGCGGATCGCGTCCAGCGCGGCGGGTGTGCGCAGAGTAACCTCAAGCGCGGGGAGGCCACCTGCGACAAGCGCCTCGGCCAAAGAGCGCGCCTGAGCCGCATCATCGACGACAAGGACAGGAACAATGGGCGCAAGTGCGCAGATTTCACGCGTGCGTTGGGTTTTGGACATGGGTCAAACTCCGAAAATACTGGCGCCGGTGTCTGCTGATCCGACGTTTTGGCGGAAGGTAGCGAACAGGTCACGCCCCACGCCGTGTTGGTTGGCCGACAGATCAGCAGTGGCAGGGGCACGGTCCAGAACCCCGGGGGTCAGAATCTCCAACTCACCCTTCACCGCATCGACGCGCAAGATGTCGCCATCCTGCAGGTAAGCGATCGGCCCGCCATCCAGCGCCTCGGGGCAGACATGGATCGCCGCAGGGACTTTGCCGGACGCGCCGGACATACGACCATCGGTTACAAGCGCCACCTTTTGCCCGCGGCCCTGCAAGATCGACAGGATCGGCGTCAGCGAGTGAAGCTCGGGCATGCCATTTGCTTTGGGTCCCTGGAACCGGACAACAACGATGACATCGCCGGTGAACTCTCCGGCCTTGAACGCGGCTTTTGCTTCGTCCTGATCATGGAACACGCGTGCAGGCGCTTCGACAACCTGATGTTCCGGGGCGACGGCCGAAACCTTCATCACGCCGGTGCCCAGATTGCCGGTCAGACGCGACAACCCACCAGTGGGTTGGAACGGGTCTTTCGCCGGACGGACGATTTTTTCGTTCAGACTGTGGCCAGCCCCGTCTTCCCAAACCAGTTCACCGTTCTTCAGCTTCGGTTCTTTGGTATAATTCTGCAGCCCCTGCCCTGCGACGGTTAGAGTGTCGGGGTGCAGCAGCCCGTCTTCCAGTAGCGTTCCAATGCAGTACCCAAGACCACCCGCTGCGTGGAAGTGGTTCACGTCTGCCAGACCGTTCGGATAAACCCGAGCAACCAAAGGCACCACGGCGGAAATGTCAGAAAAATCCTGCCAATCCAACACGATACCACCTGCCCGCGCCATTGCGATCAAATGGATCAGCAGGTTGGTCGACCCACCCGTGGCCATCAGACCCACGATGCCGTTCACAAACGCACGCTCATCCAGTACCTGATAGACTGGTGTATAGTGGTTGCCCAGCGCACTCAGCGACAGGGCGCGGCGCGCACCTTCCTCGGTCAGCGCATCCCGCAGAGGCGTGTTGGGATTCACAAAGCTGGAGCCTGGCAGGTGCAGACCCATAAATTCCATCAGCATCTGATTGGTGTTCGCGGTGCCATAAAAAGTACAAGTGCCCGGTCCGTGATACGCGGCCATTTCAGCGGCCATAAGCTCGTCACGGCCGATCTCTCCTGCGGCAAATTTCTGGCGAATCTTGGCTTTTTCATCGTTGGGCAGACCGCTGGTCATCGGTCCGGCTGGCAGGAACACAGCGGGCAGGTGGCCGAACGCCTGTGCGCCGATAATCAAACCGGGTACGATCTTGTCACAGACGCCCAGGAAAACGGCCGCATCGTAGGTGTTATGGCTCAGCGCCACTCCGGTCGCCAGGGCAATGACGTCACGCGAAAACAGAGACAACTCCATCCCCGCCTCGCCTTGGGTGACACCGTCACACATGGCTGGCACGCCACCCGCAACTTGTGCAGTGCCACCTGCGGCTCGGATCGCATCGCGGATCAGGCCGGGATAACGCTCGAACGGCTGGTGGGCGGAAAGCATGTCGTTATAGGCGGTGACGATGCCCAGATTACCGGCCGTATCAGTGGCCATAGCTTGCTGATCCTCGCCCGCACCGGCATAGGCATGGGCTTGACCGCTGCAAGACAAATGCGCGCGCGCTGGTCCTTTGGATCGGGCATGCTCCATACGCTCAATATGCGGGCCGCGCAGTCCGGCGCTGCGGTCGATGATGCGTTGAGTGACGTCGGTGATGACTGTATTAACCATGATTATCCTCCGATCTGACGCCAGCGGCGCCCATCGCGATGCATCAGCATCAGTGCTTCTTCTGGGCCGGAACTACCCTGATCATATTTTGCGGGGCGATCTCCACGCTCTTCCCAACTGTGAATAATGGGATCAACCCAGGCCCAGGCGGCTTCGGCTTCGTCGCCGCGCATGAACAGGGTTTGGTCGCCGCGAATGACATCCATTACCAGACGTTCATAGGCGTCCGGCGATTGCGCCTCATCCCCAAGCGCCTCGGCAAAACTCATGTCCAGCGCAACATCTGACAGGCGGAACCCGCCCTGCCCCGGTTCTTTGATCGTCGTGCGCAGGGTAATACCTTCGTCCGGTTGCAGGCGGATCACCAGCACGTTGCCGTGCAGCGGGCCGACATTGGGGAAAATCGTATGCGGCGGATCCCGGAAAAACACCGCGATTTCGGATTCGCGAGCCCGCAGGCGTTTTCCAGTTCGCAAATAGAACGGCACACTGGCCCAGCGCCAATTGCCGATATGGGCCTTTAGAGCGATGTAGCTTTCGGTGCGGCTCGCGGGGTTGCCAACATGATCCAAGTAACCGTCGCCGCCCTTGCTCGAACGATATTGACCGCGTGCGATGTCAGACGGCGCAACGGGCTCCAGCGCCTCAATCACCTTGACTTTCTCATCACGCACAGCGTTGGGCGAAAATTTGGACGGAGGTTCCATCGCAGTCAGGCACAGAAGTTGAACAAGGTGGTTCTGCACCATGTCCCGCATCGCACCGGACTGATCGTAATAGGCTCCGCGCCCTTCGACGCCAACAGTCTCTGCCACTGTAATCTGAACATGATCGACATGCGTCGCGTTCCAGAGAGGTTCAAACAGGGAATTGGCAAAGCGCAGCGCCATAAGGTTCTGCACCGTTTCCTTTCCCAAATAGTGGTCGATCCGATATATCTGATGCTCTTCAAAGCAGGCTCGCAGCCCGGAGTTCAGCGCCTTGGCCGAGGCGAGGTCGTGGCCAAAGGGTTTTTCGACCACGATACGGCTGTCGGGCGTCGCCATGCCATGATCGCTCAGTCGTTTTGCGATGCCAGAGAAAAGGCTGGGGCCAACTGACAGGTAGAACGCGCGCACAACGTCAGGACGCAAGGTTTTGGCAAGGTCTTTCCAGCCGGAGTCCCCCATTGCGTCAACGGGAACATATTCAACATGGCTTAGAAACTGATCCAGAACGTCCTTTTTGAACGCAGGCGCAAATTCTTTCATCGAGGCGCGTATTTGGTCACGGAACCCGTCACTGTTCATGTCGGACCGCGCCGTGCCGATGATCTTTGCGTCTTCGGGCATCTGGCCGACTTCGAACCGATGATAGAGCCCGGGCAAGATCTTGCGCTGCGCCAGATCGCCGGTCGCGCCGAATAGCACCAGATCGAACGGGTCTACCGGGATTACGCGTGAAACCATCTATGGGCTCCTTCAAATCTGCTGGCATCACTCAGACGCAGTTATCACTGGTCCTTGTGATGCAAGCATTGTTACCGCTAACATTCAGGCACTGAATAGGGAAGCGCAACTGGAAAATCAACCCTGATTCCGCAACCACTCCATTACCGAGGATCGAACCGATTGGTCTCCACGATGGCGGGCGTCAGCGATGATCTTACGCAGTGACTGCAGATCGGCGCGCAACAGCACGCTTTTGACCGGGCCTATCGACGCAGGGCGCATAGACAGGGTCCGAATACCCATGGCTGCCAGACAAAGCGCCTCAACCGGTCGCCCGGCATCCTCGCCACAGAAAGACAACGGCGTGTTCGAGATATTGCAGCGTTCGACAATCCGTTCGATGAAGGTCAGGAAGCTGACATTCAGCGTGTCATAGCGTCGACGCACCAGCTCGTTTTCGCGGTCAGCGGCAAAAAAGAACTGTTTCAGGTCGTTGCCCCCGATCGAGACGAAATCGACCTCGTCAAAGAACTTCTGCGGGGCAAAGGCGAGAGACGGCGTTTCCAGCATTGCGCCAACTTCGATCGATTCTGGCAGCACATGACCAAGGCGCTTTTCGCGTTCGATGGTCTTGTTCACTTCCCAACGTGCCTCACGGTATTCTTCGGCCTGCGCCACAAACGGGAACATGATTGTCAAAGGCCGCCCATTGGCTGCACGCATCAACGCCTGCAACTGCATCCGCATAACGCCGCGCTTATCCAGACCAACGCGAATAGCGCGCCAGCCCAAAGCCGGGTTGGGCTCTTCGACGTGCTTCATGTAGGGCAGAACTTTGTCCGACCCGATATCCAGTGTGCGGAACACCACGCGCATGTCGCCAGCAGCATCCATGACGCGCTGATATTGTGTCACAAGCTCGGACCGCTTGGGCATCTGATTGCGGATCAGGAACTGAAGCTCGGTGCGGAATAGGCCCACACCCTCGGCCCCGGAATTGCCCAACGACGGCAGATCCGCCATCAGACCCGCGTTCATAACCAGATTGATCCGTTCACCATCGCGCGTCACTGTCGGAGTATCGCGGATCGAGGCATAGCGTTCCTGCGCTTTAGCCTGCATTGCGATTTTATCGCGAAACGCAGAGACAACCGTATCTTCCGGACGCAGTTGGACCATACCCTGATCGCCATCAACCAGAATATGATCTCCGTTCAACGCCTCGGTCGTGATGTGCCCAACGTGAACCACCAGTGGAATTGCCAGGGCGCGAGCCACAATCGTTGCGTGGCTACCGACCGAGCCTTCCTCAAGAACGATCCCTTTCAACGAGCGACCATATTCCAACAGATCCCCAGGCCCGATATTTCGGGCAACCAGGATCGGATCGGGTGGCAGGTCGGCCCCGTTGGTGCCCCCCTGCCCGGTCAGAATGCGCAGCAGCCGGTTGCTGAGGTCATCCAGATCTGCCAGCCTTTCCCGCAGATAGGGGTCGGTAACCTGCCCCATGCGCGCCCGCGCTTGCGACTGTTCTTTCTCAACCGCCGCTTCGGCGCTAAGGCCCAGGGCAATGTCCTCTTCCATCCGGCGCATCCAGCCTTTGGAATTGGCGAACATGCGATAGGCTTCCAGAACCTGCAATTGTTCCTTGTCACCGCCCTGCGAAATCTCAAGCATCTTGTCGACGCCCACGCGCAGCTCATCCACGGCCTCGTTCAGGCGTTCACGTTCGCGGTGGGGATCGTCGGCAATCGGGTTGGTGACGACAACACGGGGCTCATGCAACCAGACATGCCCTTCGGCAGATCCTTCCTGTGCTGGTCCCCCCTCAAATTGCACCGATTGCTGGTGCCGGGGTGAAAGCGCTGCGCCCTCGCCCACAAAGGCACCAAGCTCGGTCATCTCGGCCAGAACCATGGCGACCACTTCCAGAGCATAGACCTCGTCGGCTGAATACACGCGCGCATCACGGGATTGCACGACCAGTACGCCCAGCTTTTCACCCAAACGCTGGATCGGCACCCCGATGAAGGACGAGAACCTCTCTTCGCCGGTTTCCGGCATATACCGAAACCCCTTGGTCGAAGGCGCGTCTGCGGTGTTCACAACCTTGCCGGATTGCGCAACATGACCCACAAGCCCTTCACCCAACCGCATACGTGTTTTGTGAACCGCCTCTGGCGACAACCCTTCAGTCGCGCAAAGCTCAAGGGTGTCGGCATCCCGGAACAGGTAGATCGAGCACACCTCGGCCCGAATACTGTCGGCAATCAGATGCGTGATCCGGTCAAGACGTTCCTGACCGGCGGCTTCACTCGCCATCTCTTCGCGCAGCCGCCCCAGCAGCTTGCGGGATTCAGTTTCGGTGCCTTCCGCCATATCCCACCCAAATTACGGAATCAGGCGAGACCTTTGGCTGAAATGCTCAGGCCGCCTTGTCCAATTCAAAGGCATCATGCAGTGCCTGAACAGCAAGTTCCATGTATTTCCTGTCGACTAGGACGGAAATTTTTATCTCGGAGGTTGTAATGACCTTGATGTTGATCCCCTCATCCGAGAGTATCTTGAACATCTTGGCCGCCACGCCCGACTGCGAGCGCATACCGATACCCACGACCGAGACCTTGCAGACATCCTGATCCGCGACCAGTTCGGCATAATTCAGCTCACCCGCATCCTTGATCGCCAGCAATGCCTGTTCGGCGCGGGCCACCTGATCGGTGGGGCAGGAAAAGGTCATGTCCGTGCGCCCTTCGTCCGAGATGTTCTGCACGATCATATCGACATTCACGCCCGCATCGCTAAGCGCGGTAAAAATGATCGACGCGATGCCCGGGCGGTCAGCCACCGAGACAACGGTCATCTTGGCTTCGTCGCGGGAATAGGCCACACCGGCCACAACATTGGATTCCATGATATCCTCCTCATCGCAGACCAGCGTACCAGCCTCGTCGGATTGTTCCTCAAAACTTGAGAGAACGCGCAGTTTCACCTTATACCGCATCGCCAATTCGACCGAGCGGGTTTGCAGCACCTTTGCCCCCAACGAGGCCAATTCCAGCATTTCCTCGAACGAAATACGGTCCAGCTTGCGTGCCTTCTCGCAGATGCGCGGGTCGGTGGTATAGACACCGTCAACATCCGTGTAGATGTCGCACCGCTCGGCACCGAAGGCGGCGGCAAATGCCACGGCGGTGGTGTCCGACCCACCCCGGCCCAAGGTCGTGATACGGCCTTCGGGGCTGATGCCCTGGAACCCGGCGACAACGGCAACCTTCATGCCCTCGCCAAACTTCTGGTTCAGGTTATCGGTCGGAATTTCTTCGATCCGGGCCTGGCTGTGGGCGCTGGTGGTCATCAGCGGAACCTGCCAGCCCTGCCAACTGCGTGCCGGGACATCCATTTCCTGCAGCGTCAACGCCATCAGACCAGCCGTGATATTCTCACCCGAGGAAACGACGGCATCATATTCACGCGCATCATATAGCGGTGAAGTTTCATCGACCCAGCCCACAAGCTCGTTCGTCTTGCCGGACATGGCCGACACGATGACGATCACGTCATAGCCCTTCGCCACTTCGACGCCGATGCGCTTGGCTGCGCGGCGGATACGGTCAAGGTTGGCCACCGAAGTGCCGCCAAATTTCATCACGAGTAAGGGCATGGGGGCAAGTGTCTCCGCGCCTTGGATTTCTGGTCCCGTGCGTCTTATGCGAGGGGGGCCGCAAGGGCAAGAGTTCAAAACCAGTCGGATGGCCGCACCTGATCGCTTTACAACCGACCAAGAGGCTGTCAGCCTGCAACTCGCATTTATTCCCAGAGGTTCTCCATGATCCGCGCTGCCGCAGCCCTCGTCCTTTTATCCTCATCCGCCTTTGCACAGGTCTCAACGCTGGCTGCAACCGACGGCAAGAATGCACTGGGTACGGTGCCCTGTGCCAAAGGCGGAGCAGCGCTGAGCAGCTGCCACGCCGAGCTGCGACACCATGACGATGGGACCACGACCTTGGCAGTGGGGCTGGGCGGCGCCGAAGTACGCAGCATCTATTTCACCGATGGCGTACCGACCTCCAGCAGCTCACCGGCCCGGATCAGTCACGAAACACGGGGTGACCTGACAGTGGTCTTCATCGACCCCGATGAAGTTTACGAAATCCCCACGGCGGCTTTGAAACGTCAATAATCGTGCGGCTGACCGTCCCAGGTTTCAAAACACCCGGTCGTGGCCAGTGACAGTGACTCAAAGCGGCAAAGCAGCCCATTTGTTGCCTGATCCACAGTGATCTCAGCCTGAGTGCCGCCCATATCCGTCTGCACCCACCCCGGATGGTAGATGCCCACCGATATACCATCTGCACGCAGATCAGTGGCCAGATTCCGCCCCAAATTCAGGGCTGCTGCTTTGGACGCGCGATAAATATAGCTGCCACCGGGCGCGCGTGTGTGCGACGCCATCTGCGACGACAGGATCACAACTTTGCCTTGCGCTGCCCGAAGATTGGGCAAAAGCGCCTGCACGGTTAGAAACACGCCCGTCACATTGGTCGCAAAACTCTGCGCCCACATGTCGGCAGGATAGCCGTCTATTCCGTGGCCTTTGTCCAGATAGACCCCGGCGTTGCAGATCAACAGATCAACCGGACGACCCGCAAGCCCTTCTGCCATAGAAGCCTGCTGCTTCGGGTCTGTCACATCCAGTACAAGCTGCGCACTGGAATCCCGTGCGGTTCCGGTAACGTCATGGCCCTGCGCGCGATAACGATCTGCCAGAGCTTGCCCAATTCCGCGATTAGCCCCGGTGATAACGATATGCATGGGTCAGTTCGTTTTACGGGTGGGAAGAAATGGAAGCGGCGAAACCGGCACACCGTCTTCGATCAGCGCTTTGGCTTCATCGGGCTTGGCCTCGCCATAAATCGCGCGTTCGGGCGCATCGCCCAAATGGATCTTACGCGCTTCTTTGGCAAAATCCTTACCGACATAGTCCGAGTTTTCCTCGACCTTGCGGCGCAGATCGGCCAGCACCTTCTCGATATCTGGCGACGGGGTCGCGACATCCACTTGTTTGCTTTGTGGTTCAGTTGTCTGGGCATTGCGGGCCGGACGAACGCGAGGGGTCATGATAGCCTTATCTACTTGCGCGTCACCACACACAACGCAGGTCACCATACCTGCGGAGGCGAGTTTGTCGTAAGCGGCGGCCGATTGAAACCAACTGTCAAATGTATGGTCGCGGCTGCATTTCAGCGAATATTGAATCATGGTCCGTCCATTTTCCGGTAGGCAAATAGATACCGACAGACATGGCAAGATCAAGCCCTTCGCAAGGCGACTCAGTGTAGAATCGGGCCAAGACGGCGTAACAAAAGGGACAGTTCCCGCGATTTCACCAGAGAGGCCGCTTTTTTAGGCGAAACCCATTTTCGCTTTCGTTGGGCCCGTTCAGGAAATTCAGGCGCAATGGACGTAACACAGAGGGGAAAGACATCCACCAGACACAATACGGGGTTCGTACTGGAGCGGGGTTTCAAATATGAGAAACGACCCATGGGCTTGATTGCGCAATTGCCTTTAACCCCAGCCTCTTCCCAAGCTTCTCGTCTGGCGGTTTGCGATGGTGTCATATCCGCGATCAGCCAGCCCTTCGGTATGATCCAGCGCTTGGATTTGCGCGTTGTGATCAGCAAAACCCTGAGCTTTCCGTGTTTGATGCGATAGCAGAGCGCTGCCGATTGATGCTTAAGCCGCAGGTGCTGTTCGCTTCCCCGCAGACACGTCGGTTGCCTCGCACCGATCACGCCGCACCACCTTTCAAACTGCTTTCATCCTCAATCGCCGACCTTTGAGGTTTTTATACATTTAGCGGCCGGCTGGGGTCAGAATACCATATGGTGCGGTTTCTTCCAAGCATTTAGGCCGTTTTCAAACGCGGGCAGCCAGCTTCCGAACCAGATCTTCATGCGGGATATCGGCATCGATTGCCAGTCGCCGCAGCCCAAAGTGAACTCGGGCCACCTGCTGATAGTACCGGGTGTAGACGTAGTTCGTACCACCACCTGCGATCGCACCCAGAACCGGTATCGATTGCGCCGCCAGCTTCTGGCCCAGTACAATGGACAGACGCGGCGCTACCGCTGAAATTAGCTTTTGCATCGCTGGGCCAGTCAACGTCAGGCGGACCGAAAAGAAGCCCAGATCTGCGCCATCGTCAAAAGACAGTGGTCCGGCTGCAGACAGGACCCGAACGCAATCAAATTTGACGCCTTCCTCGGACGGATCGAACCCTTCGCGGAACGCCGCACCCTGAATGGCACGCAATAGCATGGCCGTTGTTGCAGGCAATTCCATCAGGGCAGTCGACACGCCACCCATGCCACCGGCCGCCCCCATCGCCGTTGCGACAGCCGTGTTCACCCATGGCTTTTGATCCGGAACGGCGCGACGCGAACCCTCGGCTGCGTGCATCGCTAGCCAAAGCGCCTGTTCGGTGGCCCCTGTCAGCCCCTCCCGCACAGATACAGGAAGTTGTTCCAGTAGCGATTCCGCCGACCCCCCCAAACTGTTCAACAGTTTAACGCCGGGACCTCCGGCGGTTCTGTAATACTTGGCCAACCGATCCAATTCGGCATCGGTATCCAGCTTTTCGACTAGAAGCACGTCCTGCATATAAGCCCTCCTGACGTTAAACATCGGGGCTGAGCGGCAGGGTTTCAATAGCTCAGCGCGTCCAGCGGGTCACCTCGCCACGCACATTCAACCATTCACCGGGGCTCAATTCCGCGCCTAAGACCCGGTCTGGGTTTGTTGGCGGGGGCATTTCCACACCGGAAAGTCGTGTGAACCCGAAACGCGCATAATAAGGCGCATCGCCCACCAGCATCGCCCTTTGCCAGCCTATTTCGCGACCGGCCTCAAGCCCCTGATGGATCAGGAATCCCCCCAGACCTTCGCCTTGATGGGTCGGGTGCACCGCCACGGGGCCCAGCAACAAAGCGTCGTGATCGCCCACATGCACGGGCCAGAAACGGATCGCCCCGGCCAGAATGCCCTGCCCGTCGCGCGCAACAAGCGAAAGGCCCGACACGGGTGGAACATCATCGCGCAGACGATACGAGGACAGCGCTTCACGCCCCGGCGCAAAGCACAGGTCGTAAAGTGCCTCGACCTCCCACCAATCATCCGGCTCCTCCGGCCTGATCACGAACTGCTGCACCCTGCCCTCTTTTCCTAGCTGGCAATCGCCCTAGCACTTCGGTACGCCTTGGGCAAACGCTTGGAGATCTTATGTTCTATCGCCCCGAAGACGGCCACGGCCTGCCACACAATCCGTTCAACGCCATTATCACGCCACGACCGATCGGCTGGATTTCCACGCGTGACACAGATGGGATCAACAATCTGGCTCCGTATTCGTTTTTCAACGGCGTTGCTTACACCCCGCCGCAGGTGATGTTTGCTTCAACCGGAACCAAACACGATCAAGACGGCACGAAAGACAGTCTTGCCAATATCAAGGCAACGGGGGTGTTTTGTGTAAACGTCGTGGCCCACGCACATCGCGACGCAATGAATGCCAGCTCAGCAGGCTTGCCGAAACATGTCGACGAATTTGGCCATGCAGGCCTGACACCCTTGGAATGCGAAACCATCCCATGCGCCCGGATCGAAGGGGCTCCGGCAGCGCTGGAATGCAAGCTAACCCAGATCGTGTCCCTTCCGGGCGAGGCCAATCGGGTAGTGTTCGGAGAAGTAACCGGCGTACATCTGCGCGACGATTGCCTGAAGGATGGCATGTTCGACGTCACAACATTCCAACCGCTGGCAAGGCTTGGGTACCGGGACTATTCAGTAGTCACCGAGCTGTTCAGCCTTTCACGACCGGATGACTAATGCCGCTTCCTGACCCCTTACGCAGATACCCGATCACGCTCCCTGATGGCTCTGATCACAAGGGCACAGTTTTCCTGTCTGAAGCGATTGACCATCCCAGGTTTCAGGCCGGAGAATACAGCTACGCATCGGATTTTGAGCCGTCAGACGATTGGGCGCAACGACTTGCCCCCTACCTGTTTCCGTTTTCGCAAGAAAAGCTGGTGCTGGGGAAGTTCTGTCAGATCGCCCATGGCGTACGTTTCATCACATCATCGGCCAATCATTCAATGGATGGATTGACGTGCTTTCCGTTTCCAGTGTTTGACTCGGACGGAATGACCGGGTTTCAGCCGGACACGCGCGACACTCTCATCGGCCACGATGTCTGGATTGGCTATGGCGTAATGATCCTACCCGGTGCGCAGATCGGTTCGGGGGCAATTATTGGTGCCGGGTCTGTTGTTCGCGGAAACGTACCGCCCTATGCGATCATTACCGGGAACCCTGCCGAAGTACGGCGGTTCCGGTTCGAAAAGGACACCATCGACCGGCTTTTAGCATTGAACTGGTGGGATTGGCCCGCCGAGAAGATCGCCGAAGCCGAAAAGGCGCTTCTGTCTGGTAATATTGAAGAATTGGAACGGATTGCTCCAAAGTAAAAGGCGGCCAAAGTGGCCGCCTTTTACAATCAATGCCCGCCCAGCACACCTGTGCGGACCGAGTAATCGACCGCCAGTTCGTAGTCCGGGTCATCGTCGCTATCGACCATAAGGTGGCCGGCCTTGTTCAGCAGTTTGTGGCAATCCCGGCTGAGGTGGCGCAGCATGACGCGTTTGCCCGCAGCCTCGTATTTTCCAGCGATGTTTTCGATGGCCTGCAGCGCGGATTGATCCACGACGCGGCTTTCGGCAAAGTCCACGATTACAGTGTCAGGGTCGTTCTGAATATCAAACAGTTCAATGAATCCGTCGGACGAACCAAAGAATAAAGGCCCCTGAATCTCATAGACTTTTGCGCCCTCTTCCGTGGCCGAGTCCCGCGTGACTGCGTGAATGCGTTTAGCATTGTTCCAGGCATAGGCCAGCGCCGAGACAATCACACCGACAACCACGGCAACCGCAAGGTCTTCCATCACGGTCACAACAGTCACCAGAACAATGACGAACGCATCCATCAGGGGCACCTTGCGCATGATTTTGAACGAGTTCCATGCAAAGGTCCCGATCACCACCATGAACATCACACCAACCAGCGCGGCCAGCGGAATCTGCTCAATCAGCGGTGAGGCGAACAGGATGAACACCAGCAGGAACAGGGCTGCAGCAATCCCGGCGATGCGGGTACGACCGCCGGATTTTACGTTGATCATCGACTGACCGATCATCGCACAACCGCCCATGCCACCGAAGAATCCAGTCGCTACATTGGACACACCCTGCGCAATGCATTCTTGCGAGGCCCCTCCGCGCTTGCCGGTGATTTCACCAACGAGATTCAGGGTCAGCAGGGATTCAATCAAGCCGATGGCGGCCAGAATGACAGCGTAGGGCAAGATGATCTCAAAGGTTTCCCAGTTCAGCGGCACCATCGGGATGTGAAACGCCGGCAGGCCGCCCTCGATTGAGGCCAGATCACCAACACGCGGCACATCAAGTCCAAAACCAATCACCAGCGCAGCCACAACAACAATCCCGGCCAATGGTGCAGGCACGATACGCGTGATACGCGGCATGACCCAGATAACGGCCATCGTCAGGGCAACCAGACCCAACATCGTGTAAAGCTGCAGGCCCGAAAGCCATTCACCGCCGCTTAGGCCGTGGCCGGTGTTTTCCATGGTGCCGGGCACCTTGAACTGACCCATCTGCGCCAAGAAAATCACGATTGCCAGACCATTCACAAACCCCAGCATCACCGGATGCGGCACCAGTCGGATGAACCGACCCCAATGCATCGCGCCTGCAATGACCTGCAAAACACCCATCAGAACCACCGTGGCGAAAAGGTATTCCACCCCGTGTTCAGCCACCAACGCCACCATCACAACAGCCAGAGCGCCGGTTGCGCCGGAGATCATGCCCGGCCGACCACCGATCAGCGCTGTAATCAAGCCCACCATGAACGCGGCATACAGTCCGACCAACGGGTGCACACCTGCGACAAAGGCAAATGCTACCGCCTCGGGGACCAGCGCCAGCGCAACCGTCAGGCCCGACAACAGCTCAATCCGCAGGCGCGAGACGGTCAGCCCCTCATCCGGCATCCAGCGGAGATCGGGTTTGGCTATACGATTGGCAAAGCTTGCCAGCATGGCTCGGGGCATGAGACGTCCTGTGGGGTTGTTTGTTCGCGCGAAAGATGCCTTTTACCTGTCATACCTGACATTAGATACTGCACCCAGCGGGACCCTGATATGCGTAAACCGCATAGCTAGCAAGCAAGTTACACAAACCCTTGAAGCCACTTGCCAAACCCGCGGCTGCCACGCAGAACTCTTACAACAGTTTTTCACGGAGAGCAGCCATGACCCAGACCAAAATCGCGATCATCGGCGGATCAGGTATTTACGACATCGACGGTTTGGAAAAAGCGAAATGGGTTACGGTCGAAACCCCATGGGGTGATCCTTCGGACCAGATCCTGACCGGATCGCTGAATGGCGTTGAGATGGCCTTTCTTCCTCGTCACGGGCGCGGCCACGTGCATTCCCCTACTGAAGTGCCTTACCGCGCCAATATCGATGCGCTGAAGCGACTGGGCGTGACGGATGTGATCTCGGTGTCGGCCTGCGGGTCGTTCCGCGAGCACATGGCGCCGGGTGATTTCGTGATCGTCGATCAGTTCATCGACCGGACATTCGCGCGCGAGAAGAGCTTTTTTGGCACCGGCTGCGTGGCCCATGTCAGCGTTGCACACCCCACCTGCCCGCGCCTGTCGGACGCGTGTGAGACTGCCGGTCGAGCGGCAGGGATAACCATCCATCGCGGCGGCACCTATCTGGCGATGGAGGGGCCGCAATTCTCGACATTGGCGGAATCCAAGGTGTACCGCGAACACTGGGGCTGCGACGTAATCGGCATGACCAACATGCCCGAGGCCAAACTCGCCCGCGAGGCCGAGCTTTGCTATGCCTCGATCGCCATGGTCACCGATTACGATAGCTGGCACCCGGATCACGGCGAGGTGGACGTCACCGCCATCATCGCCACACTAACCGGCAATGCCGAGAAAGGCCGTGCGCTTGTCAAAGGTCTGCCCGATCTGCTGGGCGCTGACCGCGCGCCCTGCCCTCATGGCTGCGACCGGGCACTGGAATATGCCATCCTGACCGCACCGGAGAAACGTGATCCCACCGTGTTGGCAAAATTGGATGCTGTTGCTGGTCGGATTCTCTGACCGGCAACTTTAGTTGGCTGGCAAAGACTGTTGAACCTGATCCCACAATCCGTGCGACCAGAGGTCGTTGTGTGTGCCGTCCGGGATGACATAGATCTGCGCCGTCTCCCCGGCCATCGCGGCCAAAGCTTCCCCGTGATGCAGTGGAACCGTTTCATCCTCGGTCCCGTGGAATATCAAAGTCGGAACGGTGACGTTCCCGATCAAATCACGGGTCGCGAACTGATCCCGCATCAGGGCATGCACCGGTAGCCAGGGATATCTTTCCGCCGCGACGTCCACCGTGGCTGTAAAGGGTGCCTCAAGCACCAGCAGCTGTGCATTTGGGCGCTGTTCAGCTACGGCGGTCGCAACGGCTGTTCCAAGACTTTGGCCGTGCAACACAACGTCCGCACCTTGGCGATCCAGCTGGTCATACATCTGGATGCCGTCGGAAATTAGCGCCATCTCGGACGGTTCGCCCTCGCTGCCCGGATATCCACGGTAGCTGGGGGCCAGCAGGCCGAAGCCACTGTTGAGGATCTCTCTCATCCGATCGGACCGGTCGCCCAGGTTGCCCGATTGGCCATGAAAGAACAAAACTGTCGGCGCATCATCGGTCGCGGGCGGGGCGGACCACGCGGTCAGCGTAACGCCATCGGACATTGTGAAGGAAACGGACTCCACATCAGCCAACCCTACCGTGTTGGGCGCTGGTAATTCTCCGTCCGGTTTGAACAACAGCGATTGCTGGTTCACATACATGTACCCCACGATGCCCGCATAGATCACCGCGAGGACCGGAACCAAAAGGATCAGCGCGCCCTTTAGGTGGGCAAGCCGCGAGTGGCTGGTTTCAGGTGCCGCGTTCGCGCGTGTTTGATCTGTTTGAACCATCGGCCTCTCCGAAGTATTGCGTCCGCTCCAAGGTCGGTGGCCCAAGGAACCGTTTCAAGCCGCGCGGGTTACACTTAATCCAATCTTAAAACTTGTTGCCGCGTTGCACAGCCCCGGTTCTTTTTTGCCCTTCATCTTGAAAAATCGCCTGTACTGCACCGATCTGTGGTTCGCACGGCACCGTCAAAACACTGGCGAAACAGAGGGATAGCATGAAGCGACTTGAGGCATTGGACGCAGCCCGGTTTCTGGCGTTTTGCGGAATGGTTCTGGTGAATTTCCGCATTGCCGCTCAGGTCGCCCCCGGCAATGACTGGGCCTCGACCCTGATCGATTTGCTTGAAGGCCGCGCGGCCGCTTTGTTCGTCATCCTGGCCGGCATCGGAATTGGGATATCCTCTGTTTCAGCGTCGGTGCTGCTGCGGCGCGCGGTGTTTCTGTTCGCTCTCGGTCTGATCAACATGACCGTATTTGACGCCGATATCCTGCATTTCTACGCCGTGTACTTCGTTGTTGGCGCTGCTTTCCTGACGGCACCAACCCGTGCATTGTGGTTGGGTTCAGTTGGGGTGGTGGCGCTGGCTGTCCTCGCTGTCATGATTTTCAACTACGACCTTGGCTGGGACTGGGAAACGCTGACATACACCGACCTTTGGACCCTGCCCGGTTTTTTGCGTAACCTGTTTTTCAACGGCTGGCACCCGGTCCTTCCCTGGGCGGCGTTCCTGTTGATCGGAATGGCTATTGGACGATCCGAACTGCACACGATCTGCATTCAACACAGGCTGATTATGTGGGGGTTCGGAGCTGCCATATTTGCCCTGTTTCCGCAAATGTTGGCCTCGGACCCTGATCTGGTGATCTATCTGGGAACCGCGTCCATCCCACCGGGACCGTTCTACATTATTGCCGGAACCGGCTCGGCTTGCGTGGTGATCGGATTGCTGTTGAAGCTGTGGCCCAAGATCGAAAAGTTGCGCATCGGCCCAGCCCTGACCGCGCCCGGTCGGCAGAGCCTGACGCTCTATGTGGTGCACATCCTGATCGGCATGGGCATACTGGAGGAGGCCGGGTTGCTGAACGGGTCACTGAACGCCCCGCAGATCGCGGGTTACGCTGTTGCGTTCTGCGCCGCGTCCTCGATCTTTGCCCTATTGTGGTCCCGCAAATTCAAACGCGGTCCGCTTGAGGCGCTGATGCGTCTGACAACGCAACCACGCAGGGCTTGACCTTGCGCGCTGGTCCGGGCTTGCTGCGGGAAACGTATTCACAGGATTTCCGATGTCCCTTGACCTTTGGCTCGCCTTTGTCGCTGCATCTACCGCCTTACTATTGATCCCAGGCCCGACGGTCTTGCTGGTGCTCAGCTATGCCCTATCCAAGGGGCGCAGCGTGGCTGTCGCCTCGGCGACGGGTGTAGCTGTTGGAGATCTGGTGGCTATGACGGCCTCTCTTTTGGGGCTTGGTGCGCTGGTCCTGGCCTCGGCTGCCCTATTCACGGCCCTCAAATGGGTCGGTGCCGCCTATTTGGTCTGGCTGGGGATCAAACTGTTGCGCAGCGCGCCATCAGGCGGGCTTGAGACTGTGGACACCGGGCGCAATGTCACCGCACACAGCGTTTTTGGCCATGCTGCCGCCGTCACCGCGTTGAACCCGAAATCTATCGCGTTTTTTATCGCTTTCGTTCCTCAGTTTCTGCGCCCGGCTGACCCGCTCGGACCGCAATTTGCTATCCTGATCGCAACCTTTGTGGGGCTGGCATGGCTGAATTCGCTGGCATACGCCCTTTTGGCGGACCACCTGCGCCAGATGATCGGCCGTTCGGGCGTCGTCACCGCGATGACCCGGTTCGGAGGGCTGGCATTAATCGGGATGGGAGTGGCCACCGCTGTTCTGCGCCGCCCGGCCTGAGGGCTCAGCTCTCAGCGTGTTCCTTCATGAAACCGCGAATGAACCGCCGGATTTCTCGCGCGGCCGACGTGTCCAACTCTTTGCATAGCTGAACAAACTCGTCCCGTTCATCCTTATCCAGCCGCAGGACCAACTGACTGTTTTTCTTCGTTGAAATCTTACTGTCTTTCGTTCCCACGCGTCCCATTCCCATCAAATTCCCAGGCCTGTAAGATAGGCTTTGTATATACTTCGCATATATTTTGTAATTCACGAGCACCTAACAACAAAAGAAGGTTATGGCAACGAACCTTCATGTCGCTCAGGCGATTTTTTCAAAAGATCAGGGCAAGGGGCACAAACCATATCTGACGCGGCCGGTCGATACACTGTATCGCGACTACCGCCAGTCGAACCGCCGGACGTCTGGGGCGGCAATCTTTCCTTGCATGACTCACACCAATGGGCCAAACAGCCCAGCGTGTTTTGACGCCAGAGGGGATGGCCATGTCCAGAAACAAGTCGGTCAAAGATTACATTCGGACCATCGTGGATTTCCCACATGAGGGGATCATGTTCCGGGACGTAACGACCCTGTTCGCTGATCCGCGCGGTTTCCGCATGGCGATCGATCAAATGCTGCACCCCTATGCCGGTGAGCGCATCGACAAGGTCGTTGGCCTCGAGGCGCGTGGCTTTATCCTAGGCGGCGCAATCGCGCACCAGCTAAGCGTCGGATTCGTGCCCATCCGCAAAAAGGGCAAGCTGCCGGGAACCACGATCAGTCAAGACTACAAGCTTGAATACGGCGAGGCGATTGTCGAAATCCACGACGACGCCATCCAACCGGGTGAAAAAATCCTCGTGGTCGATGATCTGCTGGCAACAGGCGGCACCGCAGCTGCCGGAATCAAACTGATCGAACGATTGGGCGGCGAGATCGTCTCATGCTCGTTCATTATCGACTTGCCCGAATTGGGTGGGCGCAAGGCTTTGGAAGATATGGGCATGGACGTCCACGTCCTGTGCGAATTCGAAGGCCTTTGACAGGCTGCGTGTTCACAAGATCGTGAGTTGAAACCTGAAACCGCGCTGGCTTAGCGCGGTTTTTCATTGGATCAACCCGAACTTATCGACATATTCAGTGATCTCCCTTTGATGCCGCCCCGTATCCCGGTTGATGCCACCAAGGGCATTCCAACAAGGGATATCATACCATGTTTCGCAAACTCGCAATTGCCGGTGTCGCAAGCTTTCTCGTAGGAACGGCCGCTTATGCTGATGGTCACTCCAAGGATATTGTCGACACCGCAGTCGGTGCAGGCAGCTTTGAAACTCTCGTCGCAGCCGTTCAGGCCGCAGAACTCGTAGATACGCTGAAAGGTGAAGGCCCTTTCACCGTCTTTGCCCCCACTGATGACGCCTTTGCCGCTCTGCCCGAAGGCACAGTTGAAACCCTTCTGAAGCCCGAGAACAAGGATCAATTGGTTGCCATCCTGACCTACCATGTGGTGCCCGGGAAAGTGATGTCAGGCGATCTGTCCGATGACATGACAGCCGCAACCGTACAAGGCGGAGAAGTCAAAATTGACCTTGATAACGGCGTCATGGTCAACGACGCGAACGTTGTTCAGGCAGACATCGAGACATCGAACGGCGTCATCCACGTGATTGACAAAGTTATTCTGCCCGCATCGTGAACTCAGCGCGCGGCCTGTATTAAACGGGCCGCGCCTACGCCTTTAGAACGGCACCCGGATTCATGATCCCTTTTGGATCAAGCGCTGCCTTGATCGAGCGCATCGCCGACAGCTTTACCGGATCGCCATAGCGGCTTAGATCATCCGTTTTCAAACGCCCTATGCCGTGTTCAGCGCTAATCGTGCCACCGAACTCATGCACCAAATCATGCACCAAGCGTTTTACCGTTTGCCGCTGTGCGTCATACTCTGAACGGCTATGCCCCTGCGGCGGGAACACGTTGTAGTGAAGGTTGCCGTCACCAAGATGCCCAAAACAGTTAATCCGGAAATCCCCCAACCCGCGCACGATTTCGGACCCTCGCAGTATGAACTCGGGGATTTGCGAGATCGGGACCGAGATATCATGGCTCGAGACCGAACCGATCAACCGGTTGGCTTCGGGAATAAGCTCACGTACGGCCCAAAGCTCCAATCTTTGCGCTTCGCTTTGGGCTATGACTGCATCACCTACAAGCCCGCGCGCCTCCGCTGTTTCGAACAGCGCCATCAGCGCGTCTGACGGTGACGCACTGCCAGAAAGGCCAAATTCAATAAGCACCATCCATTCAGGCTGGACGTCAAAAGGCTGGCGGATATCGGGCAAAACCTCGGACAGGAATTGCAAGCCTTGCTTGTGGATCAGCTCAAAAGTGCTGACCCCCTCGCCCACCTGATCGCGTGCCAGCGCCAGCAATTCAATGGCAGCATCCGGAGAGGCCACCTGGAACATCGCGGTGCCGGTCTCGGCCGGACGCGGGTACAGCTTCAACGACGCAGCTGTGATGATCCCCAGCGTGCCTTCCGCCCCGATCAGAAGGTTGCGCAGATCGTACCCAGTGTTGTCCTTGCGCAATCGGCTGAGGCCGTGCCAGATTTCACCATTTGGAAGAACTGCTTCCAACCCAAGACACAGGTCACGCGCGTTGCCGTAGCGCAATACATTGACACCACCCGCATTCGTCGCAAGATTTCCACCTATCCGGCAAGACCCTTGCGCCGCCAATGCCAACGGGAACAATCGATCAGATTCTTCCGCAGCAGTCTGAACATCGGCCAGAATGGCACCGGCCTCGGCGATAAGAATGTTCTCCGTCGGATAAACCGCCCGAATGGCTGACATCCGCTCCAGTGAAATAAGCAACGGGGCCGGGCCGTCGGTCATCACCTGCCCGCCGACCAATCCGGTGCCGCCGCCGTAAGGCACGACGGGAACCGAAGCATCCGAGGCGAGCCGAACGAGCGTCGAAACCTGTTCTACCGACTTCGGCAGCGCCAAAACGCCGACATGGCCTGCGAACCTGCGGCGCGGCTCTTCCAGGTATCGTTCCTCGACAGGGTGCAGAATATCATCGCCCAGCGCAGTGCGGATTGATTGGGCAAAATTGCCATCGGCAGGGTTTAGTTTCATACCCTTTCCTTGCCCAAGTCGTGACGCCCCGACAAGCCTTATTCCAGTTCGATTAGGTATTGCGGCTCAAGCACCACAACCGTCGGACGATCAGGTAACGTGCGAAGAGACACGGTGATCTCGGAAACGCCTTTGCGCTCAACCGGAAAGTCTTCGCGGATATCGACCAGAAACCGGTCCAGCGAAAAGCTGGAGAACCAGTGCATCGGAATAATGACCGAGCTTTTCAGCCGCTTCAAAACCGTGATCATTTCCGGCAGCGGCATCGTCGTTCCACCATCCACCGCAGCCATCACAACATCCAAACGCCCCAGGGCGGCAAATTGTTCATCCGACGGCACATGATGCAGGTGACCCAGATGGCCTATGCACAGCCCTTCAACTTCGAACACAAAGATCGAATTCCCGCGCTCTTCCACACCGCCATAAGAGGATCGGATATCGGTTGAGACATTGCGTATCAGCATCTCTCCCAGATCAAGATAGTGTTCGATCCCCTGTCCGAACTCGCCCCACCCCGGCAACACATTCGGGATGGCTGGGTCCGGGTGGGCGGTCCAATGAGTGCCGTGGGCATGGTTCATCGTCACCACGTCCGGGATTAGATCCGCGCTACCGATGAAACCGGTGAAGTCCGTTACCGCGTTCAACCCGCCCTGCGTCTGGATCATAAACGACGCATGAGCGATATAGCTGATCCGAACCGAGAACTCTGGCACAGGATCCTGCCAGGCTGCTTTATGAATATACTCAATCCCCGGTGCGGCATCCGCGATGGCAATGCAATGGCTCGGCCGCCGTTCCTGTGCCGAAGCCCCACCCGAGATCACCATCAATACCGCAACAACCCAGCGCATGTCCGGAGTGTAGCGCAGAACACAGGTAAGTCACGCCTGCAGATATCGCGTGAGTGAAATCACGGAATTGGCATTTTCTAGGAGCAGTTCAGAGAACGATGCACTTCCGCAGCTTGAAGGGCCGTGAAACTTTCGCCACACGTAACGCTTGAGCCAACGGATCACTTACAAAAAATGCGCGGCGCATTTTTGTGTCAATCCAGATATCCGGGCCATCCAATGCTATCGCGCTCACGGCGATGTCATTGTCTTTCATGACCAACGGTGGCTGATAAACTTCTTGATTTTCGTAGGGTCTATCAATGTTCGGAGATTGATCTGTCAGCACTGCAGCTTTTTGATTGCCGAAGTTCAGACAATAATATTCTCCTTCAACCGGAGTGGCACGGTCATGTTGAAACAGTTTGACTGGATAGAGATTCCCGTCGCCAAGATCAAACTGGCGCAGAACTGTCGCACACGCAGCGGACACGGTCCATGCACCCGCAGCCATAAAGAAGTCTGGTTGCTTCTTCTCTTTTTTGTCTTTGTAATCGGCAAATACCTCCGAAGGGAAGAAATCCGCTGTAAGCGGCTCTCCTCGGACATTTCGGGTGTTTGCGTCCGCTGTGAACTTCAGATCATTATCCCAACGATCAGAATGAAATCCTTTCAACGCCGCAGTGCCCACCATTGCATCGCTGATCCAGATCACTGGCTTTTTGAGCCGCACCATCGTCCTACCCTGCGTCCGTCTTCCCGCGCCGGTCCGACCTTAGGCTGGCATACAGCACATGCGTCCGCCACCGCCCGTTGATCTGCAGATACGACTGCGCCACGCCCTCGTATTTAAACCCCGAACTTTCCAGCAACCCACGTGATGGTTTGTTCTCGGGCAGGCAGGCAGCCTCAATCCTACTCAGGTCCAGTCGGGTAAAGGCGTGATGAACGATCGCACCAATGGCCTCGCGCATGTAACCCTGACGGGCAAAAGACTGGCCCGTCCAATATCCCAAGGTTCCTGCCTGCGCCGGGCCGCGACGGACATTGTCCAGCGTGATGGCCCCCAAAAGCACATCATCCGTGCGACGAAACAAAAACAGTGGGATCGCCGTCCCACCGGCCACGGAGCGCTGCGCCCAATAAACCCTGTTGGTAAAGGATTTTCGACTCAGGTGATCCTTGGCCCAGATCGGTTCCCACGGGGTCAGGTATTCCTGTGACGCGCGCCGTAGCGCCGCCCAGTCGTTAAAGTCGGAATGCGCGGGCGGGCGCAAGCTCAGGCGCTCGGTTTCAAGTTTCAGCTTGCGTCTGCCCAACAGCATCACGCCGCACGCCTCTCCTGCAATTGCGCCAGCGTGGGTGCGCCCGAGACAGGACCGTAAAGCGCCAGCGCAGCAGGGGCCTGCACTGCCATCTGTTCGGCGAAGGCACGCACATCTTCGGTGCTGACGGCGTCGATCTTGGCCACGGCATCCTCAAGCGAGGGAACCCGGTCCCAGATCTGCACCAGACGCGCCAGACGTTCCGCCCGGTTCGACGGGCTTTCCAGCCCCATCAGCATACCGGCTTTCATCTGCGCGCGGGCGCGGGCAACCTCTTCGGCGCTCATGTCTTCGGCGGCGCGCTTCATCTCATCAATCGTTATGCTGGCCAGCTCTGCGACCTGATCCGCCGACGTTCCGGCGTAGATCGTCGTCGTGCCGGTATCGGCATAAGCTCCGGTCTGCGCAAAGATCGTATAGCACAATCCGCGTGTTTCGCGCACTTCCTGGAACAAGCGAGAGGACATGCCGCCGCCAAGCGCCGTCGAATAAATCTGTGCGGTATAGATCGCATCGTCGCGATAGCCGGGGCTTTCCAGCGCCAGTGCGAAATGCGCCTGCTCCAGCTCTTTCTCCTGCCGCGCTTCGCCGCCAGTGAAACGGGCGGTTTCTGGGATCAGCCCTTTGCGGGGTTTAAGATGGCCAAACAACGCTTCAGCGGTTTTCATTAACGCATCATGATCAACGGCACCAGCAGCAGACAGGATCATCTGTTCAGGACCATAGTGTTCAGCCACAAACCCGGACAAATCTTCGCGCGAAAACGCACTGACTCGTTCGGTCGGACCCAGAATGGTTCGACCCAGCGGTTGATCGTGATAGCTCTGCTCTTGCAACCAGTCAAAGATCACGTCGTCGGGCGTGTCATAGGCCTGACCGATTTCCTGTAGGATCACACCGCGTTCAACTTCGATCTCACGCGGGTCGAAGATCGGGTTCAGAACGATGTCACCGATGACATCCATCGCCAGCGCCACATCGTCTTTGAGAACACGCGCGTAATAAGCCGTTACTTCGCGCGACGTGTAGGCGTTGATATACCCGCCCACGTCCTCAATCGCCTCGGCGATTTGCAAAGCTGAACGGCGCTGGGTTCCCTTGAAAGCCATATGCTCAAGGAAATGCGCGATACCGTTCTGTTCAATCCGCTCGTGCCGCCCACCGGCGGTCACCCAAATGCCGATGGCCGCCGATTGCAACCCCGGCATATGTTCACTGACGATACGAAATCCGTTCTTCAGTTGGTCTTGTCTGACAGTCACTCAGCGATATGCCTTCTGATATGATCCTCGAGGGTGCCCAGATCGTTGGCGATGCGGGTCACCCGTTCCGGACGTTCATACAGATCAGACATGCGGGATGGAAGAGGCGGATGTTCGCCGCTTGCCTTCTCGACCGCTGCTGGGAATTTTGCGGGGTGCGCGGTGGCCAGCGTGATCATCGGAACGTCGGTCGAGCGATGTTCTTCCGCAACCTTGATGCCCACGGCGGTATGCGGGCACACCAGTTCCGCACTATGGGTCAGAGTGGACTTGATTGTCGCCAGCGTTTCATCCTCTGAGACTCGGCCCGAGTCAAAGCTCTCGCGCAGCGCTTCCATCGCGCCCTGACTGACGTTAAAGCCGCCGGTCTTCAATTCATCCATCAACTGCGCGACAGCGCCGCCATCTTCACCGTACGCATAGTAGAGCGCACGCTCAAAGTTCGAACTGACCTGAATGTCCATCGACGGGCTGATCGAGGGGATGGTGTCGCCCTTGAAGTACCCCTCGCCCGACAGGCAACGGTGCAGAATGTCGTTCTGGTTGGTTGCGACAACCAGACGATCAATTGGCAGGCCCATGCGCTTGGCAAGGTAGCCCGCGAAGATGTCACCGAAATTGCCGGTCGGCACCGTAAAGCTGACTTTGCGATGTGGTGCGCCGAGGCTGACAGCAGCGGAGAAGTAGTAGACGATTTGCGCCAGAACACGGGCAAAGTTGATCGAATTCACGCCAGCCAGCTTCACGCCGTCGCGGAAGTCGAAATCGTTGAACATGTCCTTTAGCGCGGCCTGACAATCGTCAAAATCGCCGTCCACGGCCAACGCATGCACGTTGCGGTCCGCGGGTGTCGTCATCTGCCGACGCTGCACTTCCGAAACTCGGCCATGCGGGAACAGGATGAACACGTCCACGGCGTCGAGCCCCCGGAACGCTTCAATCGCAGCCGATCCGGTGTCACCGCTGGTCGCGCCAACGATGGTCACACGGTCGCCACGGCGCTTCAGCGCCACCTGAAACAGTTGACCGATCAGCTGCATGGCGAAGTCTTTGAAGGCCAAGGTCGGCCCGTGGAACAGCTCCAACAGGAAGTGGTTTTCGTTCAACTGCTTCAATGGCGCGCGGGCGTCATGGCCGAAGCCTTCGTAGGCGCGGCCGATGATCTCTTTGAACTCACTCTCACCGAAAGATCCGCTGACATAGGGCCACATCACCCGGAACGCGATTTCCTCAAAGGGCAGTCCGGCCAGTGCCGCGATCTCATCCTGCGTCATCACCGGGATCTCGGCAGGCAGGTACAGACCACCGTCACGAGCCAATCCGGTCAGCATCGCCTCTTCAAACGTCAGTTCGGGCGCCTGCCCGCGGGTCGAGATGTATTTCATGTCGCGTCACTCTCAGAAGGGGCGCGGCTGCGCCACAGAAAATATCCGGTCATCGCGGCCCAGACCAAAGCCAGGCCAAACCATGTTATTGCATATTGCAAGTGATCATTCGGGATACCCGTCACCGAAACAGGCAAGGGTGTGATGTTGGGGTCGGTTTGCGACCGCGCGATTAGCAGAACAGGCTCAGCCCCAAGTGCGGCGGCCAGGTTCGGTACATCGCGGGCAAACCATATATTGTCGTCAATATCCGGCTCAGGCGTGTAGCCGTCAATTTCGTCCGGCCAGTGCAGATTTCCAGTGATCTCCATCGGTCCATTCAGCCTTTGATCGTGCTTCGCGGTCACAGGAACAAAGCCCCGGTCCACAAGAATTGTCCGGTCATTTGTGCTAAAAGACTGGATGATGCGATAGCCCGCCCCAACCTGTTTGACCGAGACAAGAACGTGGATCTCGCCCGGCTCGACCTCGCCCGCAATTGTGACCGGCAGGTACTTATCAGCATCAGGCAACACGGTGTCAGGCAAATCAACCGGATCGGCTGAAATCCGATTTTCAATTTCGGCTAAAACGCCTTGTTTCCACGCCAACCGCTGCATTTGCCAGACACCCAGCGACACAAGGATCGCCAGACCGGCAATGCCAAAGATCATCAGAAAGAGAATGCGGCGCATGTCAGGACCAGGTTGTGTTGTTCGAAGGCTCTGCAAGAGCCGGCGTCTTGTTAAGGGCTGCAGCCGCAGAAAGGCAACCTTGCAATTGTATGGGGCGCAATCTTGCGCCCCGAATAGAGAAAAAGCCGCCCCAAAAGGGCGGCTTTTGCAATTTGTTCGCCCGTCTGGCGCTACATCAACGGCGCCTGGCCCCAGATGTATACTGCGAAGAACAGGAACAGCCAGACAACGTCAACGAAGTGCCAGTACCAGGCAGCCGCCTCAAACCCGACGTGTTTCTCAGGCGTGAAGTCACCCTTGAGCGCCCGGATTAAGCACACTGACAGGAAGATGGTACCGATAAGAACGTGGAACCCGTGAAAGCCGGTTGCCATGAAGAAGTTCGAATAGAACTGATCACCGCCGAATTTCCAGCCTTCATGCGCCAGCAGCTCATAGTATTCAAATGCCTGCAGACCGGTGAACGCGACACCCAGAGCGATACCGATGGCCAGCCCTTGCACCAGCGCCTTGCGATCATTGCCGTGCACCAGCGCGTGGTGCGCCCAGGTGATTGCACAGCCCGACAGCAGCAGGACCAGTGTGTTGATCAGCGGCAGGTGGAACGGGTCAACAGCATGAATGTCAGGTTGGATGTATTCGGTACCGGCATAGTCGTACATCGGGTACATGCGATGTTTAAAGAACGACCAGAACCAGGCAAAGAAGAACATCACCTCGGACATAACGAACAGGATGAAGCCATAGCGCAGGCCGATGCGGACGACTGGTGTAT
Organism: Ruegeria sp. CDSB086; assembly: GCF_059611065.1. Taxonomy (NCBI): domain Bacteria; kingdom Pseudomonadati; phylum Pseudomonadota; class Alphaproteobacteria; order Rhodobacterales; family Roseobacteraceae; genus Ruegeria; species Ruegeria sp. CDSB086. Next base: position 103,580 of record NZ_JBXWOV010000012.1, read on the forward strand.
GATCGCCCTGGCGGCTCTCGACCACAACCTCGGACCACCATGCGAACATGGTGTAAAGAACGGCCACCAGGCCGGCCCAGAACATCCACGAGGTAACCCCGTGCATCCACAGGACGGCTCCGAACAGCATCACAAAGCCGCCGATCGCGCCGATCAGAGGCCAGATCGACGGGGCCAGAATGTGATAATCATGGTTTTTTGCGTGTGCCATCAGCGTCCCTCACCTACAGGCGTTAGTTCGTTGTTATATCAGCCTGCGTCTCAAGGGCGGCAACGCCCTCGGGCAGGTCAATTTCGTAGAATGTATACGACAGTGTAATCGTATGAACATACTTAGCTTCAAGATCCTCGACCATTTCAGGGTCGACGAAAAAGGTGACCGGCATCTCAACACGTTCACCGGGTTGCAGCACCTGCTCTTCAAAGCAGAAACAGGCAATTTTCTGGAAATACCCGCCGGCTGAATACGGAGTCACGTTATAGGACGCCTGTCCCGCGATGGGGCGGTCGGTCGGGTTGTAGGCTTCATAAAAGGCCAGTCCGGTTTCGCCGATACGCACTTCCATCTCGCGAGCGACCGGCTTGAATTCCCATTCCATGCCTTTTGCCTTCGAGGCGTCAAAGCGGACGGTAACCTTGCGATCCAGAATATCCTCGGGCGCAGTCGCAGCAACACCGGTGGTGCCTCCAAAACCGGTGACGCGGCAGAACCAATCGTAAAACGGGACTGATGCCCACGCCAGGCTGCCCATTAGGACAACCACGCCAACTGTCTGCGCAACAGTTTTCTGAGGACCTGTCAGCGCCATCAGTTCTGTACCTCTTGCGTCGCCAAGCTGAAATCTGTTCCTGAAACCTTTACGACCGTCAGACCAAATATGATCACGATAAAGGCGGCCAGCGTCAGGCCGACCCCAAGGTTACGGCTGAACCGGCGTTGGTGAAGTTCGTGGCTCTTGCGCAGGCTCATGACCAACCTCCCAGCCCATAGGGTTTCAGAAGTGCTTCGACCAAGATAGCACCGAAATGCAGGAACAGATACAGCAGCGACAGCTTGAAGAACGCGCGTTCGACCTTGAAATTGTCGGCCTCGGAGACATCCTCGTTCCGGCGCGAAATCTGCCACGCTCCGCGCAGGAACAGCGCGTTCAAGACCACAGCGACGGTCAGGTAGATCGGACCGCCAATACCCGAGAATGCGGTTCCAACAGCCAGCATGGCCAGCAGCCCGGTATAGACCAGAATGTGCCAGCGCGTGGCGCGACGACCATGTGTGACGGTCAGCATCGGAACACCCGCATCGTCGTAATCCGAGCGCATGAACAGCGCCAGAGCCCAGAAATGCGGCGGGGTCCACATGAAAGTCAGGGCAAACATCAGCCACGGCTCGATCGACATCGACCCGGTTGCAGCAACCCAGCCGATAACCGGCGGAAAAGCCCCAGCAGCTCCGCCGATGACGATGTTCTGCGGCGTCGAGCGTTTCAGCCACATCGTATAGACAACAACGTAGAAAAAGATCGTGAAGGCCAGGAAAGCGCCGGCAAACCAGTTGGTTGCCAGACCCAGCATAATAACGGACAGCCCCGACAGGGCCAGCCCGATTGCCATCGCCTCACCCTCCTGGACCTTGCCAGAGGGGATCGGGCGGCCTTTGGTGCGCTTCATCACGCGGTCGATATCGGCATCCCACCACATGTTCAAAGCGCCGGATGCGCCGCCGCCAATAGCGATGAACAGGATGGCGCAAAAGCCGACGAATGGATGAACAGGGACCGGTGCCGCAAGAAGGCCGACCAAAGCGGTGAACACGACCAGCGACATCACACGCGGCTTCAGCAAGGCAAAGAAATCGCCAAAGCTGGCCTCATCCGCGTGGGATTGGGCGCTTACTGTGCTGGCATTGATGCTTGCGTCGCTCATTTCCGGTCCTTCTGGGGCGAAAGCTGCGCGGATACCGCGCAGCCTGCATTACCTTTGGCGCGAGCTTTTCAGCCCGCGCGGGTCATTACTTGGATGCAACCTGATAGGTTGCGGGCTGACCTGCATACTCTTCCAGTGCGCCTTGCAGCCACTGCTCATACGCCTCTTCGCTGACCACTTTGACGGTGATCGGCATATAAGCGTGATCCTTGCCGCACAGTTCGGAACATTGACCGAAATAGATGCCTTCCTTTTCGGCCTCGAACCACAGTTCGGCCAGACGACCCGGAACACCGTCCTGCTTTACGCCGAAGGACGGGATGGTCCACGAATGGATAACGTCTGAAGCGGTAACCTGCATCACAATGATCTTGCCAACAGGAACGACAACTGCGGTATCAGTGGCCAGCAGCCATTCGTCGTCGCTGTAGCCCGCATCCGCCAGCTTAGCACGCATCGCGTCGTTCAGAACAAACGGAGTCACATCCGCATCAGCCGGGCGGGCGCCTTCATCCAATGTGGCCGGATGGCCCAGCAGATAACTGTCGAAGGCGAAATCGTGATCAACGTATTCGTAGGTCCAGTACCACTGGTTCCCAACGACTTTGATGGTGATGTCGCCTTCGGGAATTTCCTGCTGATTGAACAGAACTGGCAGCGAGAAGGCACCGATGAAGACCAGAATCAGGATCGGGCCAAGGGTCCAGGCAATCTCAACCGGGGTGTAGTGCGAGAATCGCGCCGGTTCAGGGTTGTTACGCGAATTGTATCGAATGATGCAGTAGATCAGCAGACCTGCAACAAACAGGCAGATCGCGGTGATGATCACCAGAATCATATCATCCAGCCGCTGAATCCCCGAGGCCAGGCTGGTGGCCGCGGGCTGGAACCCAAGGCCGCCATCAACCGGCTTACCAATAATCTCAAGCTCCTGAGCCATTGCGGGAAGGCTGGAGAGGGCTGTCATCAACCCCGAAAGCATCAAAGCATTCTTCATTTTCTGTCCTGATCGTCTGATCTTTGCTTCTCTGGCGAAAAGGTGTGAATCAGTCGCACCTCTCCCGTTGTCTTTGGCCGCGTTAAAAACCATATTCCGTCGGGTAGATAAAGCAAAATGCTTGCGTCAAACAGACGCTATTTTTGATCTGGATCAAACTCGGAAGGTCCCAACAGATGTCCAATGACCCGTTTCGCCCATTTGATAGCGCTATTCCGCAGGACGAGGCGCTTGCGGTTTTGCAATCCGCCACCTCTGGGGCAGATGACGGAGAGCTGTTTGTCGAGCGGCGAAAATCCGAGGCTTTGGTCTTTGACGACGGGCGCTTGAAGACGGCATCTTATGACGCATCCGAAGGGTTTGGCCTGCGGGCGGTGCAGGGTGAAGTTGCTGGGTATGCGCATTCCACCGACGTCTCAATTCCGGCGCTGAAGCGGGCAGCCGAGACCGCGCGCCTGGCTGTTGGCGACGGCGGCGGCACGCTGGCCGATGGTCCCCGCGCTACCAATACCCGCCTTTATACGGACGAAGACCCGATTGAATCCGCTGATTTCCCGGTAAAGATCGAAACACTGCGCGAGATCGACTCCTATGCCCGCGACATGGATCCCCGCGTCGTGCAGGTTAGCGCGACAATCGCCGCAGCCGTGCAAGAAGTCGAGATTTTGCGCCCGGACGGCGTACTGATGCGAGACGTGCGGCCAATGACCCGCCTCAATATCTCGGTCATCGTCGAACAGAACGGTCGCCGCGAAAGTGGCTCGGCCGGGGGTGGCGGGCGCGTCGGGCTAGACGGCCTGATCGATCCGTCGGATTGGCAGGACAAAGCGCGCGAGGCGTTGCGGATCGCCTTGGTCAATCTCGACGCGATCCCGGCCCCTGCCGGCGTGATGGAGGTCGCGCTGGGCCCCGGTTGGCCGGGCATCCTGTTGCACGAGGCAATCGGACACGGTTTGGAGGGGGACTTTAACCGCAAGGGAAGCTCGGCCTTTGCCGGTTTGATGGGACTGCAGATCGCATCCAAAGGCGTGACCGTTGTTGATGACGGCACAATCCCGGATCGTCGCGGCTCGATCTCTTTGGATGACGAAGGCACACCCAGTTCAAGGACAGTTTTGATCGAAGATGGCGTCCTGACCGGCTATATGCAGGATCGCCAAAACGCGCGCCTGATGGGCGTGGCCCCCACCGGAAACGGGCGGCGGCAAAGCTATGCGCACAAACCCATGCCGCGGATGACGAACACTGTGATGCTGGGCGGTGAGGCTGATCCGGCCTCTTTGGTTGCGGACATCCAGGACGGAATCTGGGCCGTTGGTTTCGGCGGCGGTCAGGTGGATATCACCAACGGCAAATTCGTGTTCTCGTGCACCGAGGCGTACCGCGTGGAAAACGGTAAGATCGGGGCACCCGTCAAAGGCGCGACCCTGATCGGCGACGGTCCATCCGCCCTTAAACGCATTCGGGGGTTGGGCAACGACATGGCGCTGGATCCGGGCATGGGAACCTGTGGCAAAGACGGCCAGTGGGTACCGGTCGGCGTTGGCCAGCCTACCGTTCTGATGGATGGCCTGACAGTCGGCGGATCGGCCGCATAGCCGGGAATCGCTTGGCGGGAAATCGAGAGCGCAGGGTTAACGCTGCGCTTTTAGCCCGCCGGCGCCTTAACATCCTGTCAGGCGCCCGCATTGAAGGCCGTTGTGTTTATTTCATACATTTCAACGCACTAAATAACTCTAAGTGATAAACGCCGAAAATTATCCGGATAATTTGAAGAGATTCACAAGCTGTTAACCCCAGCAATCGTAAACCAGTTCTGCAATCAGGCGGAGCATCGGATGACCGAAGAGCAGCATTCTTCCTATCACCCCACACTCCCACCCACCACGGAAGAGGATCGGTTTTCCTGGCTTCGTCTGTTGCGCTCTCGCAAGGTTGGTCCGGCGACGTTTCGTCGGTTGCTGCGGGAACATGGCTCGGCGCAGAACGCGCTGGCCGCGCTGCCGGAGATGGCACGCGCTGCCGGAATTGATGGGTACGAAGTTTGCCCCCCCGGCGTGATTGAGGCGGAACTCAAGGCCGCAAAAGCCGCGAACGCGCACCTTTTGTGCCTTGGCTCCGCCGATTATCCAGATGCCTTGAACGATCTATCCGACGCCCCGCCAATGCTTTGGGCGATTGGAGATAGCTCTCTGCTGCAGCGCCGGTCGATTGCACTGGTCGGTGCGCGGAATTGTTCGTCCCTGGGGGCGCGGATGGCGCGGGGGCTTGCCACAGATCTCGGCAAGCAAGGCTATGTCGTTGTGTCCGGCCTGGCACGCGGCATTGATACAGCGGCCCATATGGCCGCGCTTGAAACGGGCACCGTCGCTGTGATGGCGGGCGGCGTGGATGTCGTCTATCCCACCGAAAACACTGTTTTGGCGGAAAAGATTGGCCAAACCGGGTTGCGTGTCTCTGAACAGCCTATGGGCGTCACACCGCAGGCCCGGCACTTCCCGCGCAGAAACAGGATTATCTCAGGTCTGGCCCAAGCGGTTGTCGTCGTCGAAGCTGCCGCAAAATCCGGCAGTCTGATTACCGCACGGGACGCCTTGGATCAGGGGCGCGAGGTTCTGGCCGTACCCGGGCACCCTTTCGATGCACGCGCTGCCGGGTGCAATATGCTGATCCGGGACGGCGCGATATTGGTGCGAGCCGCCGAAGACGTCATTGAGGCGCTACCGAAACAAGCAACTGCCCGTCAGGCCGAAGCCCTCACCGTACCCAACGTAGTGGCAGAACCGGTGATCGCAGGTGCCGCGCTGCATCGTGAAATCCTGTCGCGATTGGGGCCCTCGCCAATTGCCGAAGATCAGTTGATCCGCGACATTGCCGCAACGGCCGGAGAAATCGGACCCGCATTGATTGATCTGGAACTCGAGGGACAGATCCAGCGCCAGCCCGGCGGCCTCCTGTCGCTGTCAGCATAACCTTCATCGCTGAGGCCTGGTTTCTGCCCAAGTCCTTTTTATGCACAGGTTACGTGGTTGAAATTACCACATAATTCCTGTGTTCAAAGGAACGCATTGACAATTCGCCCTTGCCCTCCACATCTTGCACGATCATAGAAGGCGCCAATTCCGTCGAGCGAGGTTTTCCCTTAAATGCCTGTAGTTGTTGTAGAATCCCCTGCCAAGGCCAAAACAATCAACAAATATCTTGGCCCTGACTACACGGTGCTGGCCTCATATGGCCATGTCCGGGACTTGCCGCCCAAGGACGGATCCGTCGATACCGAGCATGAATTTGAGATGAAGTGGGAGGTCGGCAACGACAGCCGCAAACATGTCAAAGCCATCGCCGATGCGCTGAAAGAAGACAACGCTTTGATTCTCGCGACTGACCCTGATCGTGAGGGTGAGGCTATCAGCTGGCACCTGCAAGAAGCCCTGACCAAGCGCCGCTCGATCAAGAAAGACACGCCTGTCAGCCGCGTGACCTTCAACGCGATCACCAAGGATGCGGTGACCGAGGCGATGCAGAACCCGCGTCAGGTCGACATGCCGTTGGTCGAGGCCTATCTGGCCCGCCGCGCGCTGGATTATCTGGTGGGTTTCAACTTGTCCCCGGTTCTGTGGCGCAAACTGCCCGGCGCCAAGTCTGCCGGTCGCGTTCAGTCAGTCTGTCTGCGCCTGATCGTCGAACGCGAGATGGAGATCGAAGCGTTCAAGCCAGTCGAATATTGGTCTGTGAAGGCTGTGTTCGAAACACCGCGCGGCCAGACTTATGAGGCGCGTCTGGTCACGCTGGCCGGTAAGAAACTGGACAAACATGATCTGGCCAACGCCACGCAGGCCGAACTGGCGGTGCAGGCCATCACCAGCCGCGCGCTGAGCGTTACTTCGGTCGAGGCTAAGCCCGCCGCGCGCAACCCCAGTGCGCCCTTCATGACCTCTACCTTGCAGCAGGAAGCAAGCCGCAAGTTCGGAATGGGCGCGCGTCACGCGATGCAGGTTGCTCAACGCCTCTACGAGGCGGGCTACATCACATATATGCGGACCGACGGCATCGACATGGCGCCCGAGGCCGTGGCGGCCACTCGCGATACCATCGCAGACCGTTACGGTGCAGAATACGTGCCGGACAGCCCGCGTATCTATAAAAACAAGGCCAAGAACGCCCAGGAAGCGCACGAATGTATCCGCCCGACGGATATGTCCCGCGATACCAAGGCGCTGAAGGTCACAGATGAGGATCAGCGCAAACTGTATGACCTGATCTGGAAACGTACCATTGCCTGCCAGATGGCTGCGGCCCGGCTGGAGCGCACTACGGTCGAGATTGGCAGCGATGACGGCCAGGTCGGCCTGCGCGCCACCGGTCAGGTTGTTCTGTTCGACGGGTTCATGCGCGTTTATGAAGAAGGCCGCGACGACGTGGCCGATGATGATGAAAAGCGCCTGCCGCAAATCATGCAGGGCGATCCAGCTCGGTTTGCCAAAACATCCCTGCGTGATCAGTTCACCAAAGCGACCAGCGAAGGCACTGAAAAGGCCGCGAAAGAGGCCATTCTGTCCGAGAACGAATCTGTACTTGCCCTGCAGCACCACACGCAACCGCCGCCGCGCTACACCGAGGCTACGCTGGTCAAGCGGATGGAAGAGCTGGGGATCGGGCGACCGTCGACCTATGCCTCGATCGTGACCACGATTCAGGACCGGGAATATGTGCGCAAAGACAAGAACCGGCTGATCCCAGAGGAGAAGGGCCGGATCGTTACGATCTTCCTGCTGAACTTCTTCCGGCAGTACGTGGGGTATGAGTTCACCGCCAATCTGGAAGAACAATTGGACGACGTCAGCGCCGGTGGGCGTGACTACAAGGAGTTGCTGAGCAAGTTCTGGCGCGATTTCTCGGCTGCTATCGGCGAGACGTCCGAATTGCGGATCTCCGAGGTTCTGGACAAACTCGACGAAGCCCTGGCGCCGCAGCTTTATCCGCCGCGTGAAGACGGCTCGGACCCGCGTGTCTGTCCGAAATGTGGAATGGGTCAGTTGCACCTGAAGACGTCGCGCACCGGCGGGTTCGTTGGGTGTGGAAACTATCCTGAATGCACCTATACCCGCCCCATCGCCGGCGAAGGCGCTGAAGGCGAGGAACGTCTTCTGGGCGAAGATGCAGGGGATGATATCTGGCTGAAGTCCGGCCGCTTTGGCCCCTATGTTCAGCGCGGCGAACCGACGCCCGAGAACAAGAAACCTCCGCGTGCGTCTCTGCCGCGTGGCTGGAGCAAGGATGACATGGATCTGGACAAGGCGCTGACGCTGTTGTCCCTGCCCCGCCAGATTGGTGAGCATCCAGATGGTGGTATGATCAGTTCGAATTTTGGGCGGTTTGGCCCCTATCTGATGCATCAGTTGGCGGATGAGGCCAAGCCGGTCTACGCCAACCTCAAAGACCCCAACGACGTGTTTGAGATCGGCATGAACCGCGCTGTCGAGTTGCTGGCCGAAAAGCGTGCCAACCCCGGGCGTGGCCGTCGCGCAGCGGCCAAGGCGTTGAAGGAATTGGGCGAGCACCCAGATGGCGGCGCGATGCAGGTTCTGGATGGGCGCTATGGGCCATACGTGAAATGGGAAAAGGTCAACGCGACAATCCCCAAAGATATCAAGCCCGAGGATGTGACACAGGAAATGGCCATCGAACTGGTCAACGAACGCGCAGCCAAAAAGGGCACCAAGAAAAAAGCGGCTCCGAAAAAGAAAGCTGCGGCCAAGAAAACAACCAAAAAGGCGGCCACCTAACGACTGGCTAGGTAGAAATACCACCTACCCCTTGGTTTCATTGACTTCCCCGTGACGTGGCGGCACAACCTGCGCCATCACCATGTCATTGGGGGAGTTTTCCATGAAGAAAGTCTATGCCAATGCCACCGAAGCGCTCGATGGAGTGATTTCGGACGGCATGATGATCGCGGCAGGCGGTTTTGGCCTGTGCGGTATTCCCGAACTGCTGCTTGAGGCGATCAAGAACTCGGGCGCTCAAGATCTGACGTTTGCTTCGAACAACGCCGGCGTCGACGATTTCGGTATCGGCACCCTGCTGCAGACCAAGCAGGTCAAAAAGATGATCAGCTCTTACGTCGGTGAAAACGCCGAGTTCATGCGCCAATATCTGGCTGGAGAGCTGGAGCTCGAATTCAACCCGCAAGGTACCCTGGCCGAACGCATGCGCGCTGGTGGCGCAGGCATCCCCGGGTTCTATACCAAGACCGGTGTGGGCACCGTGATCGCCGATGGTAAAGAGCACAAAGACTTCAATGGCGAGACTTACATCTTGGAAGAAGGCATCTTTGCCGATCTGGCCATTGTCAAAGCATGGAAGGCCGATGACACCGGCAACCTGATTTTCCGCAAGACCGCGCGCAACTTTAACGTACCTGCTGCGACCTGTGGCAAGATCTGCATCGCCGAGGTCGAGGAAATCGTGCCGCGTGGTTCGCTGGACCCCGATATGATCCACCTGCCCGGCATCTACGTGCATCGCATCATTCAGGGTCAGCACGAAAAGCGCATCGAACAACGCACCACCCGTAAGAAGGAGGAAGCATAATGCCCTGGGATCGTAATCAGATGGCCGCACGTGCGGCGCAAGAGCTGGAAGACGGCATGTATGTAAACCTCGGCATCGGTATTCCGACGCTGGTGGCAAACTATGTTGGTGACAAGGACATCACCCTCCAATCCGAGAACGGTATGCTGGGCATGGGCCCCTTCCCCTTTGAAGGCGAAGAAGACCCGGATCTGATCAACGCTGGCAAGCAGACGATCACGGAGCTGTCCCGCACCGCCTATTTCGACAGTGCCACATCGTTTGCCATGATCCGCGGCGGTAAGATCGCGGCCGCCGTTCTGGGCGCGATGGAGGTCGATGAAGAAGGCGATCTGGCCAACTGGATGATTCCAGGCGTGCTGGTGAAGGGCATGGGCGGCGCGATGGACCTGGTTGCAGGTGTTCGTCGCGTGATCGTCGTGATGGACCACACCAACAAGCACGGCAAGTCCAAGCTGCTGAAGAAGTGCACCCTGCCCCTGACCGGCAAGAAGGTGGTGAACCGCATCATCACCAACCTTGGCGTTCTGGACGTGGTTGATGGCGGCCTGAAGATCATCGAGATTGCCGAAGGCGTGACCGAAGACGAGATCCGCGCTGCGACCGAAGCCAACATCGTCAACTAATTCACACCAATGAAAAGGCCCACCGTTTCGGGTGGGCCATTTTCAGTTCAACGATTGGAATACACACCCATCCGTAATCAGCTGAGGCGGTGTCGAACACAACGCCCGCGCCACCTGAAACGCTGCAAGAACTTTGGGTACGTAATCACGGGTCTCTGCGTAAGGCGGGACGCCTTCGTGCTTACGTACGGCCCCTTCCCCGGCGTTATACCCCGCAAGGACGAGGATCGGGTCGTTACCGAATTCTTCCATCAGCCAGTTAAGGTACTTCACACCTCCCGCAATGTTTTGCGACGGCTGCGTACTGTCCTGAACCCCAAAACGTTTGGCGGTTGCAGGCATCAGCTGCATCAATCCTTGTGCCCCTGCCGAGCTTACAGCGTCGGTGCGCCCGGCGGATTCCACGGAAATGACCGCCAGAACCAATGCCGGTGAGACATTTGTTCCCACGGTCGAGCGCAGAATATCCACGCGGCGCTGTTGGGCGATATTTTGCAGGGTCTGTAAACGCGGTGCCGCGACGTTGATGGCAGCCAGTGCATTCATGGCATCGTTCAGCCGTCCGGACCCGGCCTCGGTCAATGATGGCGACACCCTTTCCCAGAAAGCCTTGTACGAACCAACCGGTTTTTTGCCCGCACCGGGAAGAGTTGGCGGTATGACACGCGTGCGCGCGATGATTTCAGGTTCGACTAATTCTACGCCTGTACTAGGGGCAGACGGGGTCTTCGCATGCTCATCGGGCGTAATCTGGACCGTGACGCGTGGCCGCGTGCCAGGCTTTGGGGCCTTGACCCGTTTGTAAACGCCTCTTGGCTCAACCTCGTTCGCCACGACTGGCACTGGGCCAGACAGCATCAACGCCGCCAAACCGGCGCAAGTCATTGCGAGCCGGAGATTCATTTGCCTGCCTCATGTTTTTCTTTTGGTTGAGTTGAACCTCGAATCTGCCCGCAAGGCCAGAAAAACAATGCGAAATGGGGCAATTTCGCCTCATTTGCCGCAAATTTGCATCGGGGCGACCAGACAACCTCTGTTAGGTTTGTTTTTTTATTGTTTATTTTTAAGTAGTTACCAGAAAAACTACCAAAAAGTTAAACTTCACCAAAAAAAAATAGGGTTTGGCCCAATTCCTGCCATGCACAGCGGTCAATCATAGTGCCATACCGAGACGATCGGGAGCGGACTGAGAGAGGAAGCTCTGATAGACGCCTAGGTTTAATTGACTTTTTTAGATCCTTTAGGAGGGACGTAACATGATCAAGTTCATCAAGAACTTCCGCAAAGACGAAGACGGCGCCGTAACAGTAGACTGGGTCGTTCTGACCGCAGCCGTTGTTGGCCTGGCCGCAGTTGCATACACTCAGATCGGTAACGGCACCAAAGCCGTGTCGGACAGCGTTGGCACATCGTTGACAAGCGTTTCGACTGCCGTTCAGACGCCTGACGTCAACCCAACCGACAACTAATCCAGGTACAGACTATCTGGGGTGGGGCCATGCTTGAACTAGCTTGGCCCCTATTTTTTTCTAAACTTCCGTCTCTGGTGCTCTGATGTTGAACAGACTCGAAAAATTCCTGAAAAACGAAGATGGGGCGGTCACAGTTGATTGGGTCGTTCTAACCGCAGCAGTGGTTGGACTAGCTGCTTTCGTGGGCATTTACTTTTTCGCCCCTCTGAAGGCGATTGATGAAGCCAACGGCAGATCAATGAACGGAGTGGCAACCCAAGTTGATTCATTGGAAATCTCAGTGGAATTTTCCGGCTCCGGCTCTTAACGGCTCTATTTCCTAGTTTCCTAGAACAAGGTTTGCCAATTTACCCAACATTGTCCCCCTTTTCGACACAATTCACGTTTACACAGGGGGCAAATGATGTCGTATTCTGATCGACACCAAACCAAAAAAGAAGTGTGAGGGGACGCGAATGCGTGCGGTATTTGGACTTGTTCTGATTATTGGGGTCGCTCTGGCCGGTGGTGCTGTGTACCTGGCAAAGGATTACATCAGTCAAACCCAGGCGGAACTAGAGCGCGAGAGATTGGCTACACAAAACGCTCTGGCGAACGTTAAGACAATTCCTACAGTGGACGTCATGGTTTTGAATCGGGCGATGAAATACGGCGAGCGTCTGGCAGAAGACGATGTGCGCGTCGTGCAGTGGCCAGAGGACGCGATTCCTGAAGGAACTTTCTCGGATATGACCGCGTTGTTTCCGCAAGATCGTAAGGGCGATCGCTTTATCCTTCGCACGATAGAAAAAGACGAGGCGCTTTTGGAAGTTAAAGTAACCCAGCCCGGCGAATCGGCTGGCCTTACCTCGCGCCTTGAGAAAGGCATGCGAGCTTTTGCCATCAGCGTAGATGTAGCATCTGGCGTGTCTGGCTTTTTACGCCCGGGCGATAACGTCGACGTTTACTGGACCGGATCCCTAAGAGGTACTGGCGGCGAGGGAGAGATCACACGTCTTATCCAGACCAACATTGAATTGATTGCAATTGATCAATCCGCGGGATCGGACGTGACCGGCACAACAATCGCCAGGACGGTCACTGTTGCAATAACCCCGGAACAGGTCGCCGCACTCGCCCAAGCTCAGAACACTGGACGCTTGTCACTGGCATTGGTCGGCACCCAGGATGAGACCATTGCGACTGCGATTGAAGTGGACCAAAGAAAACTGCTGGGAATCGAAGCAGCCGCACCAGCGCCTGTTCAGGTTGAGGAACGAAAGTGCTTCACCAACATTCGTCGTGGCGCGGAAATCGTCCAAACACCCATTCCCTGCACAAACTAGCGCGAAATCAAAACGTTAAAGCTACAAGCCGCGCCATCAGCGCGGCTTGTTTCGTTTCGAATGTTGCGCATTACCCACATAAGGAAAATTCCAGAAACCATTGATTATTGCAATAAAATCGTAATTCGCGCAGTGTTATCGCACATAAGGCATTAGACCTAAAACGAGGCGTGATCGGAGAGGCAGGTCACATGAAAATAATATCTTGGTTCAACGCAACCCTTCTGGGGTTGGCGTTAGTTATCAGTTCGGCCAGCACTGCTGTCCAAGCTGAAACACTTCGCGTGGTTAAGAACGGTACGGCGGAAACGCTGGACGTTCCGATGAACCGCGCAATTGTCGTTGAAAGCGAAACACCATTTGCGGAACTCAGCATCGCCAACGCAGGCATCGCTGACATTTCGTCGCTTTCTGATCGTACTATCTATGTTTTGGGTAAGGCACCTGGCCTGACCACGCTGACTTTGTTCGATGGGGCTGGCAACCTGCTGGCCAACGTTCGGGTCCGTGTTTCGCCGGATGTGTCTGAATTCAAAGAGAGATTGAGACAGATTCTGCCGAACGAGCCAATCGAAGTGCGTACTGCCAACGACGGCATCGTTCTTTCTGGCACGATCTCCAGCTCGGCTAAATTGGCCCGTGCCCTGGAACTTGCAGAACGTTACGCGCCCGAGCGGGTTTCGAACCTAATGTCTGTTGGCGGTGTTCAACAGGTCATGCTGAAAGTTCGCTTTGCCGAAATGAATCGGTCGGTTGCCAAAAGTTTGACCGCATCGCTTGGTTTTGGCGGTGGTGACACAACGGGCGGATTCAACACGTTGAACACCGCTGGTGCGTTGGCCAACGCGTTGAACAACAACATTCCCTTCCAGCAGACAAATACAGGTGCCATCTTGTTTGGCTTTGGTGCCGGTTCGACACAGGTACGCTTGCTGTTGGAGGCGCTCGAATCCAAAGGGCTTGCCCGTACTCTTGCAGAGCCCAACCTGTCAGCTCTGTCTGGTCAGGAAGCTGAATTCCTGGCTGGCGGCCAAGTCCCGATTCCGGTTCCAGCCGATGACGGCCAAATCGCAATTGAATACCGGAATTTTGGTGTGCAGGTCCTCTTTACGCCCCGCGTGGTGGACGGTGATCTGATAAACCTCGAGCTGGGAACATCGGTGTCAACTATTGACCCTAACTCCAACTTTTCAATTGCAGGCAACAACGTGCCAACATTCATTGCGCGTCAGACGAAGACGACAGTTGAATTGCGAGACGGCGAGAGCTTTGCGATTGCAGGGTTGGTTCAGGACAACTTCGCGGACCTGAATAGCCAAATTCCATGGGTCGGCGACATTCCTGTGCTGGGTGCTTTGTTCCGCAGCGCGGAATACCAGCGTCAGCAATCTGAACTGGTTATCATCGTCACAGCCCATCTGGTATCACCCACCCGTGGTGAAGCCCTGGCCCTGCCGACAGACCGCGTCAAACCGCCTAGTGAGTTTGACCTGTTCTTGAACGGAAAAACGGCGCGAACGACGCGCGTTGGTTCGGGTGCTGCGTCTGAAGTCGCCAAACAGGACTTTGGCAGCTCATACGGCTACATCCTGGAATGATTGAGAGGATAGGACCAATGCAGAAGTGGATCATAACACTGGGTCTGTCGGTCACCGTTGCCGCGTGTACACGCGAGGCCGGATACGAAATCGACCAAGGCGCCTTTGGCAACGCAACGCTAAACAACGTTCAGGTCATGAACGGTGAATTGACATACGCCCAAATCCTGGGTCAGCGGTTTGCTGCAGAAGTTCCGACGCAGATCAATTTTGCGTTTAACAGTTCTCAGCTGGACGCTCAGGCGCAACGGGTCTTGTTGCGGCAAGCGGCATGGATCAAGCAGTTCCCCGAAGCGCGGTTCCGCGTTTACGGCCATACCGATGCCGTCGGCTCTACCGCCTATAACCAGTCGCTTGGGCAACGTCGTGCAAACGCCGCCGTCGCGTTCCTGACGCAGCAGGGAATCTCGCGATCACGCTTGGAAGCCGTTGTTTCCTTTGGGAAAACACGACCTCTGATCGACACTCCGAACCGAGATCGCCGAAATCGGCGTACTGTGACCGAAGTGTCCGGCTTCTTGGATCGCAACCCGCTGGTGCTGGATGGCAAATACGCCGAGATCGTGTACCGCGAATACGTCGACAGCGCGACAAGAGAAAGTTACATCCAGCGTGAAGACGCTGGCGGCAGCGACGATGAATAATCCATAAGAAATGGGCGGCATCGTCGCCCATTTCCCTACAATTGGTTCTTTTGCGCCAAAATCTTGCCTAAGTTCCAAGCCATCTTTTCAACAATTAGGTGAAGTGCGGCCCGAATTGGCCGCGACCGGGCAACAGCGAACTGAACCGAACCAAACATGTTCGGGCAGTGAGCAGGTCCAGACGACGAGGATTGTGTGAATGACAAGCGCCAAAACGCATGATGACGGAACTGCCATTCTGGCCTGCACGATCAGCCGTGACGTCCAAAATTTTGATCTTCTGATCGAGGACATGGAAACCATTTTGGGCGAACGTTGGGGCGACCTTGGGTTTGCCGAAGCCCTGGCTTTTTTCAGCCAACCAGAGGCGGAAAGCCTTGAATTCGTTGCGCTTGCTATTGACGGAGAAGATGAAGACAACCTTTCGCTGATGGGCGAAATCATCTCGCAGGCCAAAGAGAAAAAGATCAAGATCGTTCTGATCGCCGAAGACGTAACACCTGCGTCTCTGCACCAACTGCTTCGCAAGGGCGCGGACGAGTTTGTCCCCTACCCTCTTCCCGAAGGAGAGCTGCAGGAAGCCATTGAGCGCATGAACAAACCTGAACCGGTGGCAACGACTGCAGTGGCAGCTCAGGTCGCTCAGGGTGATTCGAAAGAAGGCGCGCTGTTTGTGGTCCATGGGCTGGCAGGCGGTGTGGGATCAACGACCATGGCGGTTAACCTCGCCTGGGAGCTAGCAACCGCGTCAGACAAAGAGGCGCCTTCTGTGTGCGTCATCGACCTGGATCTGCAATATGGCAGCGTGTCGACATATCTGGACCTTCCTCGACGCGAAACCATATTTGAGATGCTGTCAGACACAACTTTGATGGATGACGATGTCTTCTCGCAGGCCTTACAAACCTATGAGGAAAAGCTTGAGGTCCTGACTGCACCGTCCGATATGGTTCCGTTGGACCTGATCACACCCGATGACATCGAGCGCGTCATCGAAATTGCCCGCAGGAAATTCGACTACGTGGTCGTCGACATGCCGACGACCCTTGTTCATTGGTCGGAAACGGTTCTTCAGGCTGCGCATGTGTACTTTGCCATGATCGAGCTGGACATGCGATCCGCTCAGAATGCGCTGCGGTTGAAACGCGCCCTCCAGGCCGAGGAACTGCCGTTCAACAAACTCCGGTTCGCTCTGAACCGAGCCCCGAAATTCACTGACTTGAATGGCAAAGGCCGGGTCAAGCGCATGGGCGAAAGCCTGGGCATTTCAATTGACCTACAATTGCCGGATGGTGGCAAACCCGTCATGCAAAGCGGTGATCACGGATTGCCGCTGGCCAAATCCGCCGCCAAGAACCCGCTGCGTCGGGAAATCGCAAAACTTGCAAAATCGCTTCACAGCTTGGGCAGCAGCAGCGCCGAGGCCGCGTAACCGTATTTCAGAGGGGTAGTCGCCGTGTTTTCAAGATACAAGAAGCAGCCAGCAGCGCAGCCGGTCGAGGCTGCTCCAACGCCTGAGGCTGCGGCGCAAACGCCTGCTCCGAAAAAAGCATCCACTGACAACGCCGTCGCCCGCCGCCCAATTCAAAAGAAGGCTGCTGAACCGGTCGGATCGGACCGGGATCGCAAGCGCAAAGAGCGCTTGGGTGAGATTAAGATCGAGATGCACCGGGAACTGCTGGAAAACCTGAATCTTGCGGCACTTGAAAAGGCCGGAGAATCTGAACTTCGAGCGGAAATCAGCGCGATCTCGAGCGAAATCCTCGAATCCCGCGATATTGTTCTGAACCGCGAAGACCGGTCACAGCTAAACAAAGAACTGTATGACGAAGTCACTGGTTTGGGCCCCCTTGAGACGCTGCTTCAAGACGACAGTGTCAACGATATCCTGGTAAACGGTCCTCAGCAGATTTTTGTCGAACGGTTCGGCAAGCTTGAAATCAGCGACGTCACGTTCAAGGACGAAAAGCACCTGATGCGGATCATCGACAAGATCGTATCCGCCGTGGGTCGCCGGGTCGATGAATCTAACCCCTATGTTGACGCTCGCCTGGCTGACGGGTCGCGTTTCAACGCAATGGTGCCACCTATCGCCGTTGACGGGTCGCTGGTTTCCATTCGTAAGTTCAAAAAAGACAAGCTGGCCATCGACGATCTGGTCAATTTCGGCGCCTTCACAGAGGAAATGGCCGCCTATTTGCAGGCAGCTGTTTCAACGCGCCTGAATATCATCGTCTCGGGCGGTACAGGCTCCGGTAAAACGACGACGCTGAATGCCTTGTCCAGCTTTATTGATGACGCCGAACGCATCCTGACCATCGAGGATACGGCGGAACTTCAGCTGCAGCAGACCCATGTGGGACGGATGGAAAGCCGCCCCCCTAACGTCGAAGGCAAAGGCGAAGTCAGCCCGCGCGACTGTCTTAAAAACGCTCTTCGTATGCGTCCTGACCGCATCATCGTGGGCGAGACGCGTGGCGCCGAGGTGATCGACATGCTGCAAGCCATGAACACTGGCCACGACGGTTCGATGACCACGATCCACGCCAACTCGGCGCGTGACGGGATTTCGCGTCTCGAGAACATGATTGCGATGGCCGGGATCGAGATGCCTATCAAAGCGGTACGCAGCCAAGTCTCATCCGCTGTGAACCTGATTGTACAGGCCAGCCGCCTGCAGGACGGCTCACGTCGGATGACCTCGATCACTGAGATTACGGGGATGGAAGGTGACGTGATTTCCATGCAGGAAATTTTCAAGTTTCAACGCGTTGGACTAACGCCGGACAACAAGATCATTGGCCATTTCACCGCAACCGGTGTGCGCAGCCACTATTCCGAACGCTTCCGTCTGTGGGGCTTTGATCTACCGTCATCCATCTACGAACCTACGACCGTCTAAGGAGATCCGGAAATGCAACTGCCCGTAGAGGCTCTTATCTATGTTGTGATCTTCGTCGGAGTTCTTCTCCTGGTCGAGGGCATCTATCTTGTGGCATTTGGCAAGTCCATCAGCCTGAACAGCCGCGTGAACCGGCGTTTGGATATGCTTGAGAAAGGCGTCGGACGCGAACAGGTTCTAGAACAGCTGCGCAAGGAAATGCAGCAGCATATGAAATCCCAGAGCATCCCGCTCTATTCGCTTTTGGCCGACAAGGCACAAAAAGCTGCTATCGCCTTTTCACCTCGCCAATTGATCATGATCATGATGCTGGTTTCTGGATTTGCCTATGTGGGCTTGAGCATCGGCACAGGAACCGAGGTCGTGTTGCGGATTGCGCTGTCGGTCGCGATCGGCGTGGGTGGCGTGTATGCTTGGGTAAACAACAAAGCCAAGAAGCGTATGGGATTGATGGAAGAGCAACTGCCCGACGCAGTTGAACTAATGGTTCGGTCTCTTCGCGTCGGTAATCCATTTGTTTCGACGATTCAAATTGTTGCCAATGAAGTGCAAGACCCGCTTGGCACGGAATTTGGCGTCATCGCAGATGAATGCGCCTATGGCCGTGACGTCGGTGAAGCCCTGAAAGACATGGCCGAACGACTGGGGATGCAGGATCTGCGCTTTTTGTCCGTCGCGGTAGGAATTCAGCAACAGGCGGGTGGTAACCTGGCCGAGATTTTGGCGGGTCTGGCCCAGGTTATCCGAGCGCGGTTCCGCTTGTTCCGCCGTGTCAATGCGATCACGGCCGAAGCCAAATGGTCCGGCAAGTTCCTGTCTGGCTTCCCCCTATTCTGCCTGTTGTTCATTTTGGTAAAAGATCCGGGCTACTATGACGAAGTTGTGGACCACCCATGGTTCATTCCGATGTGTTTCTTTGTGGGCATCATGCTGACACTGAACCTGATCGTCATGCGCATTCTTACGAATATCAAAGTCTGAGGGCTTGAGTATGGAATTTCTGACCCAAATCAATGAAGTCCTGACCGAGAATTTGGGGCCGTTCGGGCCACTTATCGTAGTCGGGGTTTTGGGCTTGTTCATGATCCTTGTGACCTTGCCACTGATGCTGAATCAGCCTGAGGACCCTCTCAAGAAACTTCAGCGCTCTAATGCACCCTCCAAGGAAAGCAAAAAGGGCAACAAGGACAAACTGCGACAATCCAGCCGCAACGAGCAGCTTCAGAAATTCGCGAACTTCCTGGAACCACAGAACAAGGAAGAACTGTCCGCGATGGAGCTCAAGCTGCGCCAGGCGGGGTATCAGTCCAAAGACTCGGTCCGCTTTTTCCATTTTGCTCAATTTGCGCTTGGTTTGGTCGGTATTTCAATTGGTGTGCTGTTGGTCACGGTTTTTGCGGGTGATCAGGAATTTACACCAGCCCAGATGGCTATGCGCGTCTTGATCCCGGCATGTGCGTTCTACTTCCTCCCGCGCTATTGGATCACACGACGCGTTGCCGAACGACAGGAAGCCATCGTTGCAGGTTTTCCCGACACTCTGGATCTTATGCTGGTTTGCGTCGAAGCTGGTCAGTCGCTGGATCAGGCGATTGTTCGGGTCGCAGCTGAAATGAAAGTCTCTTACCCGGATATTGCCTCGGAATTCGAAGTCGTCGCGCACGAATTGAAGGCTGGTAAGGAGAGGGACAGCGTTCTCAGAGACTTTGGCACACGTTGCGGCGTTCAGGACGTCAGCTCGTTTGTGACTGTTATGATCCAGTCGGCCACATTTGGTACATCAATCGCCGAAGCCTTGCGGGTTTATGCCGGTGAAATGCGTGACAAGCGGGTAATGCGCGCCGAAGAGGCCGCGAACAAGTTGCCAACCAAAATGACACTTGCCACAATGATGCTGACGGTGCCGCCGTTGCTGGTCATTCTGGTCGGCCCTTCGGCAAAAGGCATCGCGGACTTTGCAAACAGTGGATCCGGTGGATAACGTCCCGATGAATTCAAATTTCAGGTGTATCCGGTTCAGGCTACGCCGCACATTTCAGGCCACCTTGGTTCTTGCCATGGTGGCCTCTTGTACAGAAACAGGCCTTTCGAACGACCTGGATGCTCCTGGTATCGACTCTAAGGCAGAATCTGTTGATCCGATTACGGTCGGAAACCGGCTGATGGCATCGGGCGAATATGAACTGGCGCTGACATCCTTTTCCCGCGCCGCGCTGGATCAGGGGATGACAACGGAACTCCTGACCTCAATGGGAACTGCGAACCTGGGTCTCAGGCGTTTAGGGCAGGCAGAGGAACTGCTGCGCCGCGCAGTTGAGGATGAGCCTGACTGGCCTATCGCGTGGAACAATCTTGGTGTTGTGCTGATGGAAAAGGCCGAATACCCCGAGGCAGAACAGATGTTCCGGCGCGCCTTTGCTTTGGACAATGGCGAAAGTGACGCAATTTTGGACAATCTGCGCTTAGCACTCGCAAAAATGGAAAATCCTGTTAATACTACCCCGGAAAAACAAGAATATACACTGGAGCAGCAAGGCAACGGGCAATTCAAGCTGCGCAAGCTCCCGTAACATAGGCAAGAGCAGTAAGGGACGCAAAAAATGCGCCAACAATTCTTGATTCCGACGATGGTAGTCTGCGGGATGGTCCTGTCCGCCTGCGAGAAAGAAACCGAAGAAGAAAAGGTAGAACGCACCTATCAGGAGGTGAACGTCATTGACGAAACCAACCTGAACGAGGTTCTTCTGACCGCGGCTGACCCAAACGAGGCTGTAACTTATTTCAAAGGGGCCGCCGCAAAAAACCCCGGCCGGATCGACCTGCAACGGGGCCTCGCGATTTCTCTTACGCGCGCTAAACGCACGACCGAGGCCGCTTCGGCGTGGAAAAAAGTGACGACCATGAAAGGCGCGAGCAACGTCGACCGGGTCGAATACGCCGCCGCATCGGTCCGCGCTGGTGACTGGGCAACAGCCAAGTCGACGCTGGATTCTGTTCCTCCAACCTATGAGACATTCCAACGTTACCGTCTTGAGGCGGTCGTTGCAGACTCCAGTAAAGACTGGAAACGTGCAGATCACTTTTACGAAACAGCCGTTGGTCTGACCACGCGCCCAGGTGGCGTTATGAACAACTGGGGCTACTCCAAGCTATCGCGCGGTGATTACGCCGATGCCGAGAGATTGTTTTCCGAAGCAATCCGTCAGGACAAATCGCTGTTCACCGCCAAGAACAACCTCGTGTTGGCCAGGGCTGCACAGGGGAACTATAACATGCCAGTTGTTCCTCTGACACAAGTTGAGCGGGCCATGCTGCTGAATACAATGGGTATTTCTGCGATCAAACAAGGCGATATCACGACGGCCAAAAACCTGTTCCGTGAAGCCATCGCAACCCACCCCCAGCATTATGAGGAAGCCGTTCGATCGCTTCGCGCGCTTGAAGAGGCCTGATTCATGAATATCCCTGCGACGGCAGCCGCATGGTTTTTGCCGTTTGTGTTGCCGATCTGTTTTTATGTGGCCTTCACCGATCTGCGTAGCATGCTGATCAAAAATCATGCCGTGATCGCTTTGGCCGCGATTTTTGCTGTTGTCGGGTTGATTGCACTGCCACCCTGGGCAACCGAGTGGACGACCGGCAGCGTGGGTCCGATTGCCCTGACACTTCCGCCCTATCTGTGGCAATTGCTGCACATCGTTGTCGTTTTGTTTTTTGGCATCCTGTTGAACGCGGCCGGCGTCATGGGGGCAGGTGATGCCAAGTTTCTGGCTGCCGCCTCAGCCTTTGTCTGGGCCGGTGACTATCTGCTTATGACGCTGATCGCCACTTGCGCCATGCTTGGTGCATATGTGACGCACAGGCTGGCCAAGCACACACGCCTTCGGGCAATCGCCCCGGACTGGGAGAGCTGGGATCGGGGCAAGAAATTTCCGATGGGTTTTCCGTTAGGGGCCAGTTTGGCGATCTATTTGATTTTCGGAACTGTTTCCGGCTCATAAACTATCATCAGTCCGCCTTTTCAATGCCTTTGTGCTGACACAAAGCAGGTTAAGATTTTAACCAAGCAGCCCTTGTGGGGCTTTTGGCGTGATTAGTGGATAGACGGGCAACGCTCATGAATATGCAGACGACCTCGGTTATGGCCCCCCCTGCCCCCAAGGGTATGGCCGAAATGAAACTGCCCATCGTGATGATGCGGGACATTCTGCTTAAGACGATATTCCGAAAGAACGTGGATACGGTCACGGAAATCGCGGAAGCGATCTGTTTGCCAGGTGCGGTCACGCAAGAACTTGTAGACATTGCACGCGAACAGAAACTGCTCGAAGCGACGGGCACACTGAACGCCAACAGTGGCAACGAGATGGGCTATCAGCTTACCGATGCCGGCAAAGCCCGTGCACTGGACGCGCTGAGCCAATCTGAATACTTCGGCGCTATGCCGGTTCCGCTGGACGTATACCGGGAACAGGTCAAGCGTCAGTCAATCCGAAATATTCAGGTGACCCGCGATCAGCTAACTGGTGCGATGGGACATCTTGTTCTGCCCGACAGCCTACTGGACCATCTGGGCCCCGCAGTCAGCGCCGGCCGGTCAATTCTGATGTATGGCCCTCCGGGTAACGGTAAATCCTCAATCTCGAACGGTATTCGCGACGCGCTGGGGGACAACGTCTATGTTCCCCGTGCCATCGAGTATGCAGGTCAGGTCATCACGGTCTATGATCCGATCGTCCACACTGCGATCGAGCAAGAGGCGGATGACCCCAACAGCCTGCGCCGTCGCAAGCGGTTCGACACACGCTATGTTCAGTGCGAACGCCCGACCGTGGTAACGGGTGGTGAACTTTCGCTTTCAATGCTGGATCTGGTCTACAACCCGACTGCACGTACCTATCAGGCGCCACTGCAGCTGAAATCAACCGGTGGCATCTTCATCGTGGACGACCTTGGTCGTCAGCAGGAACCGCCACAGGCGTTGATCAACCGCTGGATTGTTCCTTTGGAAGAGAACAAGGACATTCTTGGCCTGCAGTCTGGCGAAAAGTTCGAAGTGCCTTTTGACACACTGGTTATCTTCTCGACCAACTTCCACCCAAATGAGATATTCGACCAAGCGGCCCTGCGCCGGATCTTCTTCAAGATCAAGATCGGTGGTCCCGTTCAAGAAGACTTCCTAAAAATCTTTGCAATGGTGGCGCGGAAACGCGGCATGCCGCTGGATGAATCCGCTCTGGTGCATTTGCTGAAGGTCAAATACCCGACCATCAACAACGTCTATGCCAACTATCAGCCGATCTTCCTGATCGACCAGATGATCTCGATCTGCGAATTTGAGGGCATCCCCTATCAGATGAGCCCCGATCTGATCGACAGGGCCTGGGCCAACATGTTCGTCAAAGACGAGGTAATCGTAAATTAACGCCGTGCCATTTCCGGGACAGGCCGGGTAGTCTGCGTTCATGACGCAGATTCCCCCCCGGATCACGGATTGGTTTGACGCCAAAGGCTGGTCCATCCATCCACATCAGCAAGAGATGTTTGACCGGGCTGCGGACCCGGCAACTTTGCTCATTGCGCCGACCGGCGGTGGCAAAACGATGGCCGGTTTCCTGCCGACACTGGCCGAACTGGCGGAAAATGATCGCCCCGGCCTGCACACGCTCTATGTTTCCCCACTCAAGGCTTTGGCCGCCGATATCCGCCGCAACCTGCGCGGCCCGGCGGACGATATTGGCCTGCCCATCCGCATCGAAGACCGAACAGGCGATACCTCGGCCACGCAAAAGAAACGTCAGCGCGTGGACCCTCCGCACATCCTGCTGACCACGCCTGAAAGCCTGGCCTTACTGACGTCGTACGAAGACGCCCCGCGGATGTTTGCAGGCGTCCAACGCGTGATCGTGGACGAAATCCACGCCTTGGCCGAAAGCAAACGAGGCGATCAGTTGATGTTGGCGCTGGCCCGTTTGCAGAGCTTGTGCCCTGACCTGCGACGCGTCGGCCTGTCGGCCACAGTCGAAGACCCCGATGCCATCGCGCAGTTTTTGGCCCGCCACCCCGATCCTTGCAAGATCATTCAGGCTGATCCCGGCCCCGACCCCGATATCCAAATGCTTGAGACGCAAGAGATGCCGCCCTGGTCCGGTGGAGGGGCGGCCTATTCGATCCCTGCGGTGCTGGATCAGATCAAACAACACAAAACCACGCTTATCTTTCACAACACCCGCGCGCAGGCCGAAATATTCTTTCACAACATTTGGCTTGCTAATGATGACGGGCTGCCCATTGGCATTCACCACGGCAGCCTGGATCGGCAACAGCGCGAACGGGTCGAGGCTGCAATGGTCCGCGGTGACCTACGCGCCATTGTTTGCACCGGCAGTCTGGATCTGGGCATCGACTGGGGCGATGTGGATCTGGTGATCCAGATCGGCGCGCCCAAGAACGTCAAACGTCTGGTTCAGCGCATTGGTCGTGCCAACCACCGTTACAACGCCCCGTCCAAAGCCCTATTAGTGCCAGCGAACCGGTTTGAAGTGGTCGAGTGCGTCGCCGCGTTGGAGGCGGCAAAGGCCCATGATCTGGATGGCGAACCGCGCGGACCGGGCCCAAGGGACGTCTTGTGCCAGCATATGCTCATCGCCGCTGCGGCAGGTCCGTTCGATGCAGAAGCCCTGTTCACCGAAATGACGGCAGCAGGGCCATATTCTGATCTCAGCCGCGCTGAGTTCGACGCCTGTTTGGATTTCTGTGCAACCGGCGGCTACGCGCTGCGCGCCTATGATCGCTGGCAGCGGCTGTTGCAGCGGCCAGACGGGAAATGGCAGCTAAGAGACCCACGGGCAACACAGCGTATTCGTATGAACCTGGGCACGATACAGGACACAGACACGCTGAAAGTCCGCTTAAAGCGCAATCGCGGGGGCAAACCGCTGGGTGAGGTCGAGGAGGCATTTGCAGCCTCTCTGACGCCCGGAGACACGTTTCTGATCGGCGGACAGATCGTACGGTACGAGGGGCTGCGAGAAATGGTGGTCGAGGTCAGCCGCCGGGCGGACAAGAAGCCCAAGATCGCTACATTTTCGGGCACCAAGTTCGCGACCTCGACCCAACTCAGCGACCGTATCCTGCGCATGTTCGCTCAGCCGGAGTGGCCACAACTACCTGCCCACACGGCCGAATGGTTAGCGTTGCAGCGGGATATGTCCCGACTGCCTCAACGGGATCGCTTGCTGATCGAAAGTTTTCCCAATGACCGTCGTGAACACCTGTGTGTTTACGGCTTCGCTGGGCGCAATGCGCAACAGACCCTTGGGCTTTTATTGACCAAACGGATGGAGGAAACCGGGTTGGCGCCGCTTGGTTTTGTTGCCACCGACTATGCGACGCTGATTTGGGGCTTGGATGCTGTGACCGACCCAAGCCCATTGCTCCAATTGGACAAACTGCGTGACGGGCTTGAGACATGGCTGGCGGGCAACGCTGTCATGAAACGCACCTTTCGCGCTTCGGCCACAATAGCAGGCCTGATCGAGCGCAATACAGGCGGGCAACGCAAAAGCGGGCGTCAGGCTACGTTTTCCTCGGATATTCTTTACGATACGCTGCTGAAGTATGACCCCAACCACCTTCTGATGCAGATCACCCGCGAGGAAGCAATGCGCGGACTAGTGGATTTTGGACGTATCGAGACAATGATTGAACGAATTGGTGACCGGATAGATCTGGTTCGGCTGGATCGGGTCTCTCCCCTCGCCGCGCCGTTGTTTCTGGAGGTTGGCAAAGTACCGGTCAAAGGTGCCGCCGAAGAACGTCTGTTGGCCGAGGAAAGCGCCCGGTTGCTACAGGCTGCGGGACTAGACGCGAAGTAATTCAGCTTGCGCCAAGGATCAAAACAGGTGAAGAACGTACCATGAACGAGCTGGCGTTTTCCTTTGCTGAACAAGACCTGCGCGCATTGGGATCTGGTGCGTTGTGGTGGCCAAACCGGAAACTGTTATGCGTCAGCGATCTGCATCTTGGCAAATCCGAACGTATGGCGCGGCGCGGTGGTCCCTCTTTGCCGCCCTATGACAGTCAGGACACCCTGACCCGGCTGGCCGCCGACATCGACAGAACCGGCGCGCAAACTGTCATCTGCCTGGGCGACAGCTTTGACGATTTGGATACTTTGGCGGCGTTGGGCACTGCCGAGAAGCTTTCGTTGACGGCCCTGCAAGCAGGCCGACAATGGATTTGGATCGAAGGAAACCACGACCCGGGTCCAATAGATCTGGGCGGAACACATCTGGCTGAATACGCGGTAGGTCCGCTGGTTTTTCGGCATATCGCCCAACCCGGTGATCACGGCGAAATCTCGGGGCACTATCATCCCAAGACGTGCATTAGGGCACGCGGTCGGACGATCACACGCCCGGCGTTTTTGCTGGATAATGCACGGCTTATTCTACCGGCCTATGGCACCTATACAGGCGGGCTGCGAAGTTCCGAGAAGGTTCTAAGTGACTTGATGAGCGACCGGGCAATGGCCATCCTGACTGGCCCTCATCCACAAATCATCCCAATGCCACGCTGAGATCATATCAACCCGTCGTCTTCAAGCATCGGCTTGTACTTCCGGCTGACCGGTATCAGGTCACCATTCACCAGCTTCAAGTAGATTCTGTCAGCTACCTTCTCAGTGCCTGTGACTGCGTTGTCCACGATCCAATGGGACCGGTGCGCACAATGCCCGCGCAAAGGCTCCATTTCCCCAACCGCATCAGATAGCCGTAACCGGATCGCAAAGGTGCCCTCTGATGTGACCACATCCACGTAGTGATTGCGCGAGCTCAGGCGATAAATCTGCCCCTGAAAAGACGCAGGCAACCGTCGCGCAAGCCGCGGCGCCGGGGATGATGGTGGAGCGCTTTTGGGTTCTGCCCGGCTGGTCAGAATCAGGCCAGCGGTAAACAAGGCGCTGTATCCAATAACCCGCGGGATGCCGGGTGCGGAGTGGCCCCCAATGGAAAACAGAACCACGGCCAGCACCCAAAGGGACGGGATAAACAACAGCAATACAAACAGAGCGATTGCCAGGTCACGCACCGGCAGGTTCAGAACAGTCCCGGATTCGCGGATCAGTTTTCGGGCCATCCAGGTCGACGTCACAGCGATACCCATCACCCCGAACCAAAATAAGAAGCTTATGACAAACGGCAAATCCGACATCTGGAACGGCGGAAAAGCGTAAGCCAGCATAGGAAGGAAGAACGCTCCGGCCA
The DNA here is from genome assembly GCF_059611065.1 of Ruegeria sp. CDSB086. NCBI lineage: Bacteria > Pseudomonadati > Pseudomonadota > Alphaproteobacteria > Rhodobacterales > Roseobacteraceae > Ruegeria > Ruegeria sp. CDSB086. Next base: position 130,930 of record NZ_JBXWOV010000012.1, read on the forward strand.
CCACGCGTTGTGGGCTGCACAGGCTGAAGATGGGTCTTAGCTTTGAAGTCATACCATATCAAAAACCACTTTCAGGGACCCAGCCAAAAGCCCCAGAAAGCTAACATTCACACACTGCAAACGGCTGGGAAATCCCGGCTAACACGCCCCATTCAGACATTCAAACCTTAAAGGGGGGAAATTTAGCACGTTGACATCATGGCCAATTTTCACACTTGTGCGAAATTCAGTTTTGTTGGGGCGCATTTTTTGCGCCCCAGCGAAACAGGTCAGGCTGTGAGGCCTTCTGGTTCTGGCAG
>NZ_JBXWOV010000013.1:0-71763 GCF_059611065.1 Ruegeria sp. CDSB086
GAAAAAACCTTTCCGGTCCTCTTCCAGATCTCACCTATTCGCGTGATTTGCCAGGAACCTTTCTTCCACTGCGCATGAACAGATCTATTGTCCAGCAACGGATTTTTCCGGGCAAACTCATCTTTGCGGATGTCATCGACCGCGCAAAACGGTTCTTCGAACTTGGTAAAATACATCTTCTAACCAACAACACTTGTTGAAACACACAAGTCCATACTGTCAGAAACCCAACTTCTTGAAAGTAAGATTGTTCACACATTGCAGCACGATCTTTAGTGAGGGTTAAGGTTCATATTGTTGAATATAAATGATTTATTTAAAATTCAGTTCGAGGGAAAATCGCCATTTGCTCAGCGTAGTAGCCCCCATTGCCGCAGATCGGGGCGACAATCATTGCAACATGAACGTATTGATCACACATCATGTATGAGCCGCGTAGAGGTCTGCTTCGAATGGGTTATACGAAGACTGCATTATTGATGGCCGCAATGACGGCCTTGTTCATAGGGTTGGGATACCTTCTGGCCGGAGCGGGCGGCATGCTGTTCGCATTGGTGCTGGCAGCAGGCATGAACCTGTTTACCTGGTGGAACTCAGACAAAATGGTCCTTCGCATGCACAACGCAAGGCCAGTTTCATCTGGTGACCATACGGGGTTGTCCCAAATGGTCGGCGTAAAAAATTCAAACCGTTTTCGCGAATCCAAATTGAGTGGCTGCGACGGCGGGGAGGTTAATAGTAAACGATCTTTCAGGAAATGATATCTGAGAAACGATACTCGTGTCGGAAGATCACAAAGCGTGAATGTCGAATGGATCGGAGAAGCCCTTGATCTGGGTCCCGCCAAATGTCTCCTGAATATCAACTCCGTCGAGCAGATCCAGGGTCTCTTGATCGACCAAAATCCGGCTTCCGGTGTTCTGGGTTTCCGCTTCCAATCGGGCTGCGAGATTTACCGCGGATCCGATACAGGTATAGGTCGCCCGGTTGTCAGTGCCGGCATAGCCCGCGACGACTTCGCCTGTGGCGATACCGATCCCGATCCTTAGACTCCGTTCTCCATCCGCGAGCCGGTCGTGATTCAGCATCTCTATCATGCTCTGCATTTCATGCCCCGCAGCTACAGCACTTTGCGCAGTGTTGTTCAGAGGTTGTGGAACACCGAAGAGAGCCATCAACCCGTCACCCAGCATCAGGCTGACAATGCCGCCATTGCTGGTCACCGCCTCGAACATCAACGTGTAAAAGGTGTTGAGTAGATCAATTGTTGCCTCGGGCGCTAGGCTTTCTGAAAGTGCTGTGAAACCGCGAATGTCGCAAAAAAGAACCGATGCGTTTGCACGTTTGCCACCGATGGCAAACCCAGACTCTTGTAGGTCTTGCGCAACCTCGGTGGTTGCGAAGCGTTCGAGAAGGCGTCTTTGTTCGTCCCGCAGTCGCTTTTTTTCAAGGCAGCTGGAGACGCGGGCGCTGAGAAGCGTCTTGTTCACCGGCTTAGGCAAGTAGTCTTCTGCGCCTAACTCGATGCAGCGCACAATATTGTCGAGCCCTTCGACAGAGGAGGTCACAATTACCGGTAATTCGCGCAGGTCGGGGTCCGCATTGATTGCCTCCAGAACCTGGAACCCGTCCATTTCCGGCATTTCGATATCGAGTAGAAGCAGGTCATAGGACTGACTCGACAACATCTCCATCGCGACGAGGCCGTTTTCCGCGACAGAGGCTTTGTGCCCCAACAATTCAACATTGCGAGACAGGAGTAGCCGATTGACTTTGTTGTCATCAACGATGAGGAGGTGGCCGGGTGTATCAGTCATTGTTCAGGGTCCGCAGGGCCGCAGCAGCTTTGGCGAAAGCGGCCTCCAGAGCTTTCGCATCTGTAAGGTCGCCAGTCGCTGGTATGTCCCCGAGCTCGATTTTTCTGGCCAACTCGGCCAGTGCAGTCGCACCAAAGGTGTTTGCATTCGACTTAATGGAATGAGCCGCGCGGCGATATCCATCAGCGTCAGACGCGTCGGCAGCCGCTTTCAATTCGGCGATCATGCCAGGGGCTTCGTCGAGGAAGGTGTTCACAAGCTCGGCGGCAAATTCGTCGCCTGTCGCGTCCTTGAGTTCAGCGAAGATATCAAGATCAATTGGACCGTTTGTCATGGATTACTTGCTTTTCCTAGGAACATTCAAAAGGGCTTCGATAAGAATAGGCAGGCGGATCGGTTTGGCGATGTAGTCGTCCATCCCGGCATCTAAACACATCTCGCGGTCGCCTTGCATGGCGTTAGCGGTCATGGCGACTATACGCGGTCGGTCTTCTCCGGGAAAATCTTGGTTTATGCAGCGTGAGGCTTCGAGCCCATCCATTTCGGGCATCTGCACGTCCATCAATACGACATCGTATGCTTGCCGGTTCACGCTTTCGACCGCCTCAGCGCCGTTGCTGGCCAGATCAGCGCGATAGCCCATCTGTTCAAGCAGGCGAAGCGCAAGTTTCTGGTTCACCAAATTATCCTCAGCCAACAGAATACGCAGAGGGTGGCGTTTTGCCATCTCTGGATCGGTCTGGGGTTTGTCTACGGGCTTGGCCGGCTTCACTGGGGTATCTTCGGTTGAAAACAACGTGACCAGAGTGTCAAAGAGATGCGACTGACGCAGCGGCTTGGTGAGGTTGGCAGCAAAGAGGCCGTCTTCGAGGTCAATGTCGCGCGGACCAAGAGAACTAAAGAGGATCAGCGGTAAGTCCGGATGCATGGTCCGAATTTTTTGGGCAAGTTCCTCGCCATCCATTTCTGGCATGTGCATGTCGAGAATGGCCAGATCGAACTTTTGAGCCTTCTCGAGTGTCGCCAGCGCATCGGACGGGGTTTCGCAGGTAGTGGTTTTAGTGCCCCATTTCTCGGTCTGGAGCGACAAGATTTTACGGTTGGTGGCGTTATCATCCACCATAAGAATGCGCTTGCCTTCAAGCTCGGACTGAATACCAACCAGATCGCGCGACGACGATTTGACTGGTTTGGAAGGTTTGGTCTGGATTGTAAACGTAAAGGTCGAACCGTGCCCCTCGCCGTCACTTCGTGCCCACATGGTGCCGCCCATGAGTTCCGCAAGACGTTTGGAAATCGCCAGACCAAGACCGGTGCCGCCATATTTGCGAGTTGTCGAGCTGTCTGCCTGACTGAAGGACTGGAACAAACGGCTCATCCCTTTTTCGCTCAGGCCAATACCAGTGTCGCGGACTTTAAAAGTCAACTCAAGCAATCCGCGTTTCTCGGTGGTTTGTTCAACAGATAAAACCACTTCCCCGCTTTCGGTAAACTTTACGGCGTTGGAAAGCAGATTCAGCAGGATCTGCCGCAACCGGGTCAGGTCAGCACTGATCGCAAGGGGCAGAGCGTCGTCAAATTCATAGGCCAGATCGAGTTGCTTTTCGGCGGCCTTGCCGCTGATCAGATCAAGCGCGCTTTCAATACATTCACGCAAATCGAACGGATGGTTCTCGATGTCCATCTGCCCGGCTTCGATTTTTGAGAAATCGAGGATTTCGTTGATTATGCCCAGTAGTGCGTCGCCACTGTCCCGGATCGTGTTGGCATAGTCGCTTTGCTCGGCATCTAACTTGGTATCCATCAAGAGCCCACTCATCCCGATAACGGCATTCATCGGTGTACGGATTTCGTGGGACATGGTGGCGAGGAACGCACTTTTTGCTTGGTTAGCAGACTCGGCCACCTCACGGGCCTTTTCGGCCTCGCGGAAAAGGCGCACGTTCTCGATGGCAATAACAGACTGATCCGCAAAAGACTCAGCCATTGCAATATCGTCGTCTGAAAACGGTATTTTTGATTTCCTGATGAAATAGAGCCCGCCCAAACACTTGTCTCCGCGCATTAACGGTATGCCAAGGAAAGCTTCAAATCCGTTTTCTTCGTGAAGCTTCTTTGCCAAGCGCGGTAAACCCTGCGACGTCAAATCGTGTACATGCATGGTTTTCCCGGACAGTAACACGGACGACAGAAAATTATCTTTCGGGTCCAGCGGGTGTCGGGTTCGTCCGAAATCACGTAAAAGGCCTTTTGGCGTCGCCAAAGCCACTTGCCACCAGAAACTGTCATCTGACAAAGCGGCGCCTGCCATGTCGCATGAAACAAGCCGTGTCGCGGAATTTACAATCGCCTCAAAAACAGGTGTGGTATCTGAAGGCGATTGGCTGATTACCCGCAATACATCAGCACTGGCAGTCTGTCGCGCTAAGGAAGCCTGAGTTTCATTGAACAGACGCACGTTTTCCAGCGCGATGATAGCCTGATCCGCGAAAGATTCGGCAATGGCTACTTCGTCATCACTGAAAGCCTTCGACGTTTTCCGAATAAAGGCGAGAGTGCCGAAACAGTCTTTCCCTCGCATCAAGGGCACCATCAAGAACGACTTGAATCCTTGTCGCTCAACGATTTCCGTGTCCCGCGGAGATAGTTCATCAAAGCGCGATTCATCCAATTGCAGCGTCTTGCCGCTCTGGATGACGCGGGATGGCAGGTTGTCGTCGGGATCAATTGGCAGGCGCTCAGTCCAAGTGATTTCCTCTAAACCATCCGGAGTTGCGGCCGCCACTTGCCAGTATTCAGTTTTGTTAGCCTGCATAGCAATCGACAAGTCGCAATCGATGAGAGCTGTAGCCAGTCCGACAATCTTCTCAAAAACCGGTTTAGTATCTGTTGGGGATTCCGAGATCACTCTGAGGACATCCGCACTTGCCGTTTGGCGAGAGAGTGCGACTTGCGTATCGTTGAACAATTGAGAGTTTTGAATCGCTATGATCGCCTGCGAGGCAAAGGTCTCCATCTGCTTGATTTGCTTGTCCTCAAAGGCGGCTTTGTTTCGGCTGCCCATACTGATGACACCAATCGTGTCACCGTCGCGTATCAAAGGTACAGAAAGAACCGACCTGTATCCTTGCAAGTTGGACCTAAGGACTGGATCATAGTTAGGGTCCGCTCGAGTATCCTCAACGTAATCGGCGCGCCCATATAAAAGCGCCCGGGCGGTTGCCGAAGTTTCCCCCGGCTCAAATGGGTGCGACTCGAGGAATTTGGCAAAACTCTCTGTGATATTGTGCCCGGCAAAGAAATGAAATTTTCCGTCCTCGGGTTTCTTAAGCGCCACAAAAGCATCCTGTAGGCGGCAGATGCGCGACGAAACGGCCACCAACGCTTCCAAAACCGGCTCTAAAGCGTCAGGGGAACGGGAAATCACCTCGAGCACTTCGGATGTCGCCTTCTGATACCCCAATGCCTCTTCAACTTCTGCAGTTCGGGCCTGCACTTCTTTGAACAGTCGCGTATTGTTGATGGCGATCACGGCCTGGGACGCGAAGGTTTCGAGTAGGCTGACTTGTTTGTCGCTAAACGCAGCTGCCTGCCGATGCGCCATAACAATAACGCCAACGGTTACGCCATTGCTGACCAAAGGGACACCAAGAGTGGTAAGATAGTCCCCGATCTCAGCCGCCTTTTTCCAAGTGTAAGACGGGTCTCCACGAGTGTCTTTAATATAGACTGTCTTGCCATGCAGGGCTGTGCGCCCGATGCAAGAACCTTCCTCGGGCGCGATAGGGTTGTCGGACAGGAATTTGAGAAAAGCATCACTGACATTGTGAGACATGGCCACGCGGTATAGGCCATCGTCAGCATCCTTCATTGCAAAGAACGCGTATTCCGGTGAACAGATACGCGACGAGACCTCCAGGATGGCGTCCAATACCGGTGGAAGATCGTTCGGTGAGCGCGAGATGACGTCGAGCACTTCAGACGTCGCCGTCTGATACTTCAACGCCTCCTCGACTTCAGCAGTGCGTTCCTGAGTTTCCCGGAATAGCCGTGCGTTCTCGATGGCGATACTGGCTTGATTGGCAAAACCCTGAACGAGCTCGACGCTGTTTTGTTGCGGCGGTCCGGCCTCGGCCCAACCGACAATTATGACGCCCCAAATCCGCGCCTCAGCCCGGATCGGTACGGCCATCAAGCGCCGATACCCAGCCTTTCGGGCAAGCTCTGGACTGAAATACTCGGGTCCCCGCGCATCTGCTAGATGCTGAACTTCGCCGCTTTCCACGACCAATGGAGCCAGATGACCCTTTGAAGCTTCCAAGGGATAATCCGAAGTCAGTGCCTTCAAAGTAGCCTGCGGAAACCCGTATTGTGCGCAGAAATGATAGAGATTGCCGTCAAAGCGCTCGAGGACGCAGAACTGCGCTCCACAAAGCTCAGCGGATTTTTGCACGACAAGGTCAAACACAGGCTGGATGTCGGACGATGCTTCGTTGATGAGGTGCAAGATTTCAGCACTGGCACGTTCGCGCACCAATGCCTCTTCGACCTCGGCCGTGCGCGCCCGAACTTGCTCAAAAAGCCGAGTGTTATTGATAGCAATCAACGCTTGGGAGGCGAACGTTTCCAAGAGCGCGATCTGTTTTGAATTGAATGGTGCAACTTTGTCGTGGCAGAGCACGACCACACCGACCACAACCTTATCCTTGACCAATGGGACACCCAGAAGCGAGCGATACTTGCCAATACGTGCGGCTTCCTTCCAGGCGTATTCGTTAGCTTCAGTGTCCTCGTAGTAGACTGTTTCTCCTCGTGCAGCTGTTTGGCCAATGCCGCTCCCATGACCTGCCGGCACTGGGTGTGCCTTCATGAACTTCATGAAATCACTGTCAAAGTCGAGCATGATGTCAGTATGGTAAAGGTTGTCTTGGGGATTCAGAATCGAGATTGCCGCATATTTTGGCTCGCAAATCCGGCTGGCGACTCTCAGTATCTCCGTCAGCACCGGCTCCAGCTCATTCGGAGATCGCGAAATCACCGACAATACGTCTGACGTGGCGGTCTGATACTCCAGCGCCTGCGTGACTTCTTCTGTCCGCTCCTCCAACTCGTGGAAAAGGTTTGCGTTGGTAATCGCGATAACCGCCTGATCCGCAAAAGTTTCCAGCAGTTTGATCTGTTTGGCGGAAAAACCCGAGACCATTGGCGCCCCAAGAGAGATAACGCCTACGACTTCGCCGTTTTTGACAAGCGGAAGTCCAAGCAATGATTTGTAATCACCCACGCCGCTTTCTTCCAACCAGGTGTAGGTGTCATCCGCTTCGACATCTTCGACATAGCTTGTGCGTTTCGACAAGATTGCACGCCCGCTTACACCGTTCTCCGCTGGCGAAATCGGGTGAGCTTTGACGTACTCTGCAAAGGCCGTGTCTTGTGTGAGCGTCGAGTGCACATGAAAAAGCCCATCGTCCGGGTCGAGCATTGCGACATAGGCATCCTGCAATTCGCAGATGCGCGACGCTTCTTTAAGAATGGCGTCCAGAACAGGCGACAGTTGATTGGGAGACGCTGAGATCACACGCAGCACTTCGGATGTTGAAGTCTGATACTCCAAGGCTTGCGTGACTTCCGCGGTACGGTCCTGCACCTCTCGGAACTGGCGTACGTTATCCATTGCGATCACGGCTTGGGCCGCAAAGGTTTGGACCAGAGCGACATCATCATCCGAAAATGGCGAAACTTCACGGCGATAGAGAACGATCACCCCAAGACCCTTGTAGTCTTTCATCAACGGCACCGCAAGGACCGAGCGAGCCCCTTCGACTTCAACCATCTGAACCCGTTTTGGATCGCGATCCTGATAATAAAGCGGATCATCTGCAATATCGTCTTGCCGGATGACCTGGCCATCGAACATAGGGCGGATTGCAACGAGTTCCGTGCGGGTCAAGGGCTCCACGAACCCCTTCAGGGCCTCATCAAAATCCGTTCGCGCACCGATATTGGCCGGAATTGTTGCAAGGCCACGTTCGTGATCGGCGACACACAGAAAGGCCAGTGGGGCTTTGCACAAACGGCTGGCATTTTTGAGTATGCTATTGAAGACAGGGCTATCGTCATCGCGACTGCGGCTGATGACTTCGAGGATTTCGCGCGACGCTTCTTCCCGTTCAAGTCGTTCCTGAACTTCACGAAACTGGCGCGTGTTTTCGATGGCAATGACTGCATGTTTGGCGAATTCTTCAATCAACTGCACGTCAGGGTCAGCAAATGGCCGGACCTCACGGCGGCTGACCGCGATGGCACCGATAGCCTGATCTCCTTGCATCAGGGGGACTGTAACGCGTGACCGAATGCCTTCGATCTCAACCATCATGGCAGCTGTAGGATGGCCCGAGCGATAAAAATCCGTGTCGGTCAAATCATCGATGCGACCAACCTTGCCTGTTCGTATCGCAGTGGCTATGGGAATCGATTCATCCAACTGCCACTCGTCTCCAACATCAAATTCGGTTCTCTGATGCCCCCAATTCGCCGCCAACCGCCCGTGGGTCCCTGCAGCGTTGATCAAAATAAGTACCGCCTGATCTGCATCACATACCCTGGTGGCCTGCTGAAGCACTGAATCAAAGACGCGCGCATCGTCATCACGGCTTTGGCTAATGACCGTCAGAATTTCCTGCGTTGCCGTCTGACGCTCCAATTGCGTGTGCAGCTCATTCAATTGTCGTGTGTTGTCCAAGGCGATCACGGCCTGGGCGGCAAAGCCCTCAACCAGAGAAATCTCGTCGTCTGTAAAGGCCCGAACCTCACGTCGGTAAATCCCGATAACGCCCACGGGCGTACCATCTGCCGACATTAATGGGACCGTCAGAAATGACCGGACACCTTCTTCGTCTACAAGTTGACGGCGCCATGGGTCGCCCTTGATATACTGGTCAGTCAGGCGCAAATCGACATTGTGAACAACGCGCGCCTCGCGCACGGACTCCGCAATCTGGAGATGTGAGTCCAGTGACCAACGATCTACGCCAACCTCGTAGGTCGCCAACTGATCACCAAAATGGGCCGCATATTCAAGGTGGGTTCCAGCCTCATTCAAAAGGCTCAATGTGGCGACATCTGTTTCGCAAAGCCGAGCGGTGTTTTCCAGGATCGTCTGGAACACCGGCGTCTCATCTTCTCGTGATTGGCTAATTGTCTCAAGAACTTCACGCGAGGCGCCTTCGCGTGCCAGGCGGATTTGCAATTCGCGGAATTGGCGAACGTTCTCAATGGCGATTACCGCTTGGGCGGCAAAGGTTTCGACGAGCTTAACCTGATCGTCGGTATAGGGCCGCACCTCGTCTCGCGCCAACATCAAGCATCCGATTGCACCGCCGTCCACCTTTAGAGGAACAAACAGATTGCTGCGGCACCCATGCTTGTCGACAATCAACTTGAACCGTTCATCGCCGGATTTGTGGAAATCAGTGTCTCCCATATCCACAACGCGTTTGGTCTCGCCGCTGAGGATTGTTTCAGTCACCAGAGAATTGCCCGGCTCCATCGTGTATTTACCGTCGCGCCAGAGCTGCTGAATGTCAGGGTGCAGGTTAACACTGGCCACGAGCCGCTGAAGAGCGTCGCCTTCCTGTCCAAGAACCAAGCCAGCAAAAACAGCGTCGCAAAGGTCTTTGGCAAGCGCGACAATCAGATCGCAAACCGGCTGTACGTCGTCCTTGGTCACAGAGATCGCCTGCATCACGCGAGCGGTGGCTTCAAACCGCGCCTGTTGATCAGCTGCGCTTAACTCCGAACTTGGCGCAGATGATGGCGCAGGACTTATAGGGGTCCCTGATGCCTTTTTGTCGCCCAACTGCGCCCAAACTCCCACGTCAATTCTGACTAACAACTGCCCGGAGTTTAGAGAGCATGTAATAGAAGTCACTGGAATTCTTTACGGATGATGCCCCTTGCATTCATGCACATGCGAGCACGGCCCACTAAGCTCGGATCATCCAGCAGGTCAGCGCGATGAATCAACAGTATAGTGTCAAGGCGCTGAAGGGCCTTATAGGCCTTACTGCTCTGGCCCTCCATACGCGCTTCGAAATCCTCAGGATGTTCGACCTCTGAGGTGCTCCACCGAAGGTTTAGTCAGCAGAACTTGTGTTGAAGCGGGCAGGGTGCCCTCGTAGCCTTCGCGCAAGATTAAGCAATCGCTATTCAAGTACTTCAAAACCAGTCCAGAGGTCATTCGTCTGGCGGTCATGCTGTACGTTCATTTCCCACTTTAGAGACGTGGAAGACCTATTGCATGAGCGTGGTATTGAGGTGAGCAACGAAACCATCCGCTATTTGTGAAACAGGATTGGCCCGATGTTTGCTGCTGAGATCAGACGGAAGCGTGTCTAGCAACTGCGCGCGTTCTCCCAATAGAAGTGGCACGTGGAAGAGGTTTTTGTGAAGGTGAATGGCAAGCGGCATTGTCTTTGGCGGGCTGTTGATCACGAAGGCGAGGTACTGGAAGCGATTGTCACCAAACGTCGAAACAAGCATGCGGCATTGAAATTCCTCAAGAAATTTATGAAGCGACACGGTAAAGCGGAAAACGTCGTCACGGATCGCTTCGCATCGTATCGGGCCGCTCTCAGAGAGCTTGGTGCAACCGAAAGACAGCAGACGAGCAGGTGGCTCAACGACCGCGTTGAGATCTCCCACCTGCCATTCCGACGAAGAGAACGCGCCATTCAACGTTTCAGGCGCATGCGAAGTTTGCGGAAATTCGCCTCCGTCCATTCCTCTGTCTACAACCAATTCAACCAGGAGAGATCTCTAACTAGCTGAGACACTTTCAAACTGACACGCTCCGGCGCTCTTTCCGAGTGGCGCGATCTTTGTGCCAAATAAAGGTCAGCTATGCTGGACTAGCTGAGACTGGTTCGAATTTGTCTAACAGCACCGCCATAAATATATGGCAAATCCGACCACCCTTTGACCACGCAAGAAACCGTCGATTTTGCGGTTTCCCAGAAAGTTTCTCACGTTCATGTTCAGTTCTTGTTCTGGTCCCGCTTAACCGGGCCTGCTTCGCGAGTCGCTTTTGACTGGCACTCTTCGAGTATTTTTGGACCATGGCCAGGCTTTTGTGACCTGTGATGGCCGAAATTTGGTGGTCAGTTCATCCCGCCTCTGCCAGTTCGCTTGCTGCGCTATATCGCAAGCCGTGAAGGCTGTAAGCGTCGAGGCCCAGCTTTTTGCGTTGCACGATCGTGGCCTTCTGAATTTGGTCGTAGTTCAGTTTACGACCATGTTAGTCGCAAAGGATGTAACGCAGGCTATTGGTCCGCAAAGTCCCGGAGTGTGAGAGTTCAGCCAGCGCAATGCTTTGCCAGTACAGCGAATGGCCGGTTTGTAGAAGTTTCACTGCGGCGTATGACGTCAACGTCAACGGCCAGAATGGGCCGGTATTCATCCAAGTGAAATGCGCCTGACCTCCGAATGTTGTACCGCCCACAAACGCCTGGGCCAGTTCAGTCATCCATCGGTGCTTGAGCAGGACAAAAATTGCGCATTTGACAACATGTATTTGCGACCCACATGCTGAAACGTGAAAATCGAGGTGGAACGACCAAAGGTAATTTCATGTTTAGATCATCAACCCGACGTGAAGCAGAAAGTTTGTTAAGCGGACTTGCTCTTGGATTTTCTGCCGACCCATTCATGCGTTGGCTGTATCCTGAACCTGCCGATTTCCTTACCCACTTCCCGCGAGTAATGGACTTCTTTGGCGGGCGTGCATTTGAAAAGGGTAGCGCGTTTCAAAACGATGATTTCACTGCTGGCGCACTTTGGCTTCGGCCAAGCATTCACCCTGACGAAGAACGGCTTGTCGCCTGTTTTGAGCAGACGGTCTCACCAGAAAAGCATGATGCGTTGTTCGAAACCTTCGGGCAGATGGACAATTATCATCCCGATGAAGACTGCTGGCATTTAGCTTTTATTGCGGTCGATCCAATTCGCCAAGGAAAAGGGTTGGGGTCCGCGTTGCTTGAATGCTGCCTTGAACGTTGTGACGAAGATGGAAGACCTGCTTACTTGGAGTCGACAAACCCTACAAATCTATCGCTGTATAGGCGCTATGGTTTCCAAGAGATGGGTCTAATAAAAGCCGACCAAGCCCCACCCCTGTTTCCGATGTTTCGAGCCGCCCAATAGAGAGAGATCAAACGGCTGCATTGTCCGCGATCTGTGAGTTTGACAGGCTTCCTATCTCGCCGCTGCAACGAATGGCGGCAAAGAGGGCTGCGACCGCAGCAATTCGGTTGGCTGCTGGATGTTGGCTGTGGCCCGGAACGTTAACTTAACTTGCCATAAAGACCCTGACAGCCTTATTGGGCCTGAAAACTCACACTTAGGATTAGAAGTCCCGGGATGGACGGCCAAAAAATGCTGTGATCCTATGCTGACGCAGTTTATGAGCAATTAATGCGGTCAACTTCGCTTATTGTCATCTTTTTAGCAGCCATTGCAGCGAGCATTGGCCTTAATCTGGTGTCATACCAATACTTCCTTTCGGAGGAGCTTTCGAAAGCGCAGGGCCGACTTTCTCTCTATCAAAGTTCGGTTAACAGCGAACTCGAACGGTTTTCCCACTTCACATATGTGCTTTCACAAGACTCCTATGTCATTGGAACGGCCGAAGGTGACGGCACGGGAATATTAAACCGACGGCTCGAAGATTTTGCGGCGCGGGCGGGACTGGATGCGATCTACCTGATGGACGAGGACGGGATCACGATTTCCGCATCGAACTACCGCGACACTGAGAGCTTTGTTGGCCAGAACTACGCATTCCGCCCGTATTTCCAAACTGCCATTTCCGGTGAACAAGGCCGCTTCTATGCCATTGGGGCAACGACTGGCTTGCCGGGCTACTTCATTTCCAACGCGGTGCTTGACGATCACGGAGCTTCAACTGGAGTCATAGCTATCAAGATCGACTTCTCGGACCTTCAGGACAGTTGGAAAAATTCGGGCGAACAGGTTTTGTTGGCCAATGAGGACGGTGTTGTTCTTCTGTCCTCTAACTCTGATTGGCAATACCGCGTGCTGTCGCCATTGTCGGAACAGCAACAAGAACGGATTCAAAACGCAAGACAATTTCCGGGGCAAGACTTAGATCCATTGGATTGGGCTGAGTTGCCGGGGGATCGGGCCAGAATTGCGGGGACGAAGCGGTTGCATCTTGCAGCAGCAAACTTACCGCATGGGTGGTCGCTTCACTATTTCGCAAGCGATGATCGGGCCGTCGCGCGAAGCTGGCTTGTGACCGCGCTTTTTGTCCTTTTGGCAGGGCTCGCATTCACTTTTTTTCAGGTACAACGTGCACGACGTGTAAGCGCGGCCTTGGCGCGGTCTGAACAAGAGGAATCGATGTTGCGCGAAGCGAATGAACGGCTCGCGATCGAAGTCGAAGACCGCAAGTCAGCCGAACGGCGCCTCAAACGCACCCAAGGCGAATTGGAGCGCGCAAGTAGACTGGCGGCCCTTGGACAACTCTCGGCGTCAGTAACACATGAACTGGGCCAACCAATCGCCGCCATGCGCAATCATTTGGTTGCGGCAGAGATCGGATCTCCGGTTGAAACCAAGCTATCGCGAAAAATCGGAAGCTTGGTTGACAGGATGGAAGGGATTACACGCCAATTGCGGTTCTTCGCGCGCTCAGAGAGCGAGGCTTTCGCCGACGTAAACCTGTGCGCTTCAGTTAATGCCGCGTTGGCTCTGGTTGCGCCAAACATCGAGCAGTGTAAGGTGAAAATCTCAGTTGATGCGCCGACCGGTCCGGTTTTTATCCGGGGCAGTGCACTGCGGATCGAACAAGTCATCACTAATCTTTTGCGCAATGCCATAGATGCTACGGATGAAGCGGATGCGCCTGAAATCCATACCGCTGTCACGGCTTCTGATGATGAGGTCGTGTTGGAAATTCAGGACAACGGTCACGGGTTGGGCGAGGCAACGCTGGCTGAGTTGCAAGAGCCATTTGTAACCACAAGAGAGAGCGGGCGAGGCATGGGCTTAGGACTGGCCATTTCCACCAGCATTGTCAAAGATCACGATGGCACAATGACGGCCCGAAATCGTGAGGGCGGCGGATCGGTATTCCGTGTCACCTTTCCGACGGCCTCAATTACTGAAGAAACGGACGAATGACCCAGCAGCAACCCTTCAAAGTTCTGGTCGTTGACGATGACAAATCGATGCGACAATCTCTTGTCGAGTTGCTCGAAGCCGCTGGCTGGACTGTCAGCGCCTTGCCGCGTGCGACCCAGGTGACGGAACATCTGGCCAAAGCATCAGCCGATGTCATTTTGTCCGATGTACGTATGCCCGGCATGTCGGGCCTTGAATTGCTGGCCAGCCTGGATAGGCATGTGGCGCCTCCAGTAGTTTTAATTTCGGCACATGGTGACATCCCGATGGCGGTTCAGGCCATACAGGACGGGGCGTATGGGTTTATCGAAAAGCCATATGAACCAAGGCGATTGCTTACGGTGCTGAGGCACGCGGCTGAACAAAACCGAATGCGAAAAAGCAATGCCCGCCTCAAAGACCGGCTGTTCAAACTGTCAGGCCTTGACCGCATCCTGCTGGGACAAACAGACGCCATTACAGACTTGCGACAAGATGTACTTGATCTTGCTGATACTTCGGTTGCGGTTTTGTTGCAGGGGGATACCGGCACCGGGAAAGAGCTGGTTGCCCATGCTTTACATGATTTGGGTCGCTCGCCGGAGGCACCGTTTCTGGCGTTGAATTGCGCCGCATTGTCTGCCGATACGTTTGAAGCGGAAATGTTCGGCGTCGCGGGTGAATCCGACGGAAGGCTTGTGGCGGCATCGGGCGGAACCTTGTTTCTGGACGAAATCTGCTCGTGCCCACCAGCGGCGCAAGCCAAGCTACTAAGGGTCATCGAAGATCAGCAGGTGCTGCCGGTGGGGGCTGTGTCGCCGGTGCCAGTAAGCTTCAGGGTCGTGTCAGCAACCAACGAAGACGTTGTACTGGCAGCCGAGGAAGGCCGCCTGCGTCAGGACCTTTTGTTTCGATTGAATACTGTTGTCTTATCCTTACATCCACTACGACAAAGACGGGATGATCTGGTTCTGTTGGCAACGCATTTCTTGAGCGAATACGCGCAGGTTTACGAGATAGACGCGCCAGAACTCGATCAGGACGATTTGGCCGCTCTGCTTGCACATGATTGGCCCGGCAATGTGCGTGAATTGCGCCATGTCTGCGAACGGTGCGTTTTGGCGGCTCGACGCGGAGGAGGGTCGGTGGCACAGGCTATACACAGCGATCAGCACTTCGACGAAGTGCCAGATACGCTGCGCGAAGCGGTTGCTGCTTTTGAGCGCGAGCTCATCGGCAAAGCCATCAAAGCGCACAAAGGCCGAATGGATGCCGCCGCCGAAGCGCTTGGGATCGGCCGCCGGACACTCAACGAAAAGATCGTCAAACTTGGTCTCGATAAAGAGGCGCTGTTGTAGGAGAAATCACTCTGCGGATATCCGCAGGGACTCCGAAACTTCACGCGCATTTTCCTTCATAGGCAGGCTGCTGCGCATCCTGAATACTCTGCCCAAACACATTGCGTGATCTGGGAGGAGCCATTATGCGCAAACATCTTAACCGGGCGGCCATCGCCGCCCTGTCGCTGACCGTTGCATCCGAAGCACTAGCTGTCGAATGGAACGTTTCCTTGTGGGGCAAGCGTCGTGCCTTTACCGAACACGTCGAGAAACTCGCCGAACTGGTGAACGAAAAGACGGGCGGCGAGTTCACGCTCAACATCAGCTATGGCGGCTTGTCGAAGAACAAAGAAAATCTCGATGGGATTTCGATTGGTGCGTTTGAAATGGCCCAGTTCTGCGCTGGCTACCACCGCGACAAGAACCCCTCGATCACCGTTCTGGAACTGCCGTTTCTGGGCGTGACATCGCTGGAACAGGAAATTGACCTGTCGAGGGCTGTCTATCAACACCCGGCAGTTGTCGAGGATTTGGCACGCTGGGACGCGACTCTGCTGATGCCGTCGCCGCTACCGCAGTACAACCTTGTTGGCGTCGGTGACGCGCCGAAATCCTTAACCGATTTCGAAGGTCTGAGTGTGCGCGCCACCGGCGGCATCGGTAAAGCGATGGAGACGGTTGGAGCAGTTCCGACCTCGATGTCTGCGTCCGAAGTGCGTCAGGCCATGGATAGCGGCATCGTCAAAGCTGTCAGCTTTGCACCACACGCACATATGTCCTTCGGCACCATTGAAAATGGCACGTGGTGGACGACGAACCTCAACCCCGGCACCGTCAACTGCCCAGTCGTGGTGAACACGCTGGCGCTGGAAGACTTATCTGACGAACACCGCGAAGCTCTGCTGGGATCGGTGGAGGAGGCATTGGATCACTATGTGAGCCACTACCAGACCAAAACGATGGAAGCGTGGGGTCCTGAGCTGGATCAACGCGGCATCGAACGGGTCACTTTCAGCGATGAAGAAGTCGCGGCGTTTAAAGAAGCCGCTGCCGCCCCCGCGGCCGAGGCCTGGATTGCAGAAAACACCGAGCGTGGCCTGCCAGCACAAGAGCTTTATGACCTTGTGACTGGGAAGATCGCAAACGGCAGCTAATCCACTCACAACCCGGCGTCGGCCAAGCTGGCGTCGGGTGCCCTTTCCCCTGACAGCGGAGTACAACGATGGCCGGGTCATCCCAGGTGCTGTCTGACGACAGCCGTCTCAGCATTCTCGATCAACATCTCTACAAACTGGAGAGCTTTCTGGCCTTGATCAGCGGTCTTGCAGTCTTTTCGCTGATGGTAATGGCCGTAGTCTCCGTTGGTGGTCGGAACTTCGCCAATGCGCCACTTCCCGGTTACGTGGACTGGATCGAGCAGGCCATGCCGTTGATCGCCTTCATGGGGATTTCCTATGCGCAGCGTGATGGCGGTCATATCCGAATGGACATGGTTGTTGGAGCGCTTAGAGGCCGGACGCTCTATATCGTTGAGTTCGTCACAACCGCTGCCATTCTGGCTCTGATCGTCTTGCTGATCTGGGGGAGCTGGGCGCACTTCGCACGCAGCTTTGACTTTGGTGCTCCACTCTGGAGCCGTGACAGCTCTATCGACATAGGTATCCCGCTGTGGCCCGCGAAGCTGTTAGCCCCCGTTGCCTTTAGCGTGCTTTGCCTAAGGCTTGCTTTACAGCTCTGGGCCTACGGTCGCGCGATCCGGCACCCCGATCAGGCACCTATTGCCGTCCCGCTAATAGCCGATGCAGCCACTCAAGCTGCAATGGAAGCCGAGCACGTCTCGGGCCACGACAACTGAGGTTAAGTCTGATGGAACCCATTGATATTGGTCTGATTGTCTCGGGCGGTATGCTTGTTCTTGTGGTGTTGGGGATGCGCGTGGCCTTTGCGGCCGCGACAGCAGGCATGGTTGGTCTAATTTGGATCTTCTGGGCCAAGTTTGGTTATGATCCGGCGCGGTTCGGCAAGGCTGTGACTGTGGCCGTCAAAACAGCGGGGCAGGTGCCGCACTCCAAGATTTCAAGCCAGGCGTTGAGCCTTATCCCGACCTTCATCCTGATTGGTTACCTCGCCTATTACGCGGGCCTGACCAAGGCACTATTCGAAGCCGCGAAGCGTTGGCTGGCATGGGTCCCGGGCGGGCTGGCGGTTTCGACCGTTTTCGCAACCGCTGGATTTGCAGCGGTATCCGGGGCCTCGGTCGCCACATCCGCTGTGTTCGCCCGTATCGCCATCCCCGAGATGCTAAGGATCGGCTACGACAAGCGTTTTGCTGCAGGTGTCGTGGCTGCAGGCGGTACGCTTGCCTCGCTCATTCCGCCTTCGGCCATTCTGGTCATCTACGCGATTATTGTCGAGCAGGACGTGGGCAAACTGCTGTTGGCCGGGTTCATCCCGGGTATGTTCTCGGCGGTAATTTATGGCTTGCTGATCATCGGCATGGCTGTTGTGATCAAAGACTTTGGTCCCGCGGTCTCAGGCTTTACATGGAAAGAGCGTTTCATGTCTCTTCCGCCCGCACTGCCGATCTTGTTTGTCGTCGTTACCATCATCTTCTTTGTCTACAACCCATTCGGAGGCGATGCTTGGGGCACGCCAACCGAGGGTGGCGCAATCGGTGCCTTCGTTGTCTTTCTGATGGCGCTATATCAGGGCATGCGCTGGTCCGAACTTAAAGACGCGTTGCTGGAGACGGCCAAGCTTAGCGTCATGATCTTTACCATCATCTGGGGCGTGTTAGTTTACGTCCGGTTCTTGGGTTTTGCTGAGCTGCCCATCGCGTTCTCCGACTGGATCGTCTCGCTCGAGATGTCGCCAATGCTGATCCTGATTTGCATCCTTCTGGCTTATGCCGTTCTGGGCATGTTCATGGATGCGATCGGAATGTTGTTGCTGACGTTGCCGGTTGTTTATCCCGCGGTCATGGCTCTGAACGGTGGCGAGGCCGTAAGTGCGGCCGACAGTACCTTCGGGATGTCCGGCCCGATGTGTGCAATCTGGTTCGGTATTCTGGTCGTAAAAATGGCGGAGTTCTGTCTAATTACGCCACCGATCGGATTGAACTGCTTTGTCGTCGCCGGCGTGCGCGATGACCTAAGCGTCCAAGATGTTTTCAAAGGGGTAACACCCTTCTTTCTGGCGGATGCAGCGACGATCGCAATGCTCGTTGCCTTCCCGGCGATCGTTCTTTGGTTGCCTGGACAGGTTTGAACGTTATGGGAATTGCTACAGGTCGAAACACGCTTGTTTTTGAAATCTAATGAACGTTCGAACATCATGACATAAGATAAAAATCTCGCGAGACTTTTCAAATACGGCGACTGAGTCGCATGCGAACAGTCAATTTGAGTTGCCCTTTGGCTTTCGGAGTTTTGATCCGACGAAGCATGAATTGTCTGCGAATTTGAAAATGCAGATATTGGGCTAACGCGCAGCGAGGTTTCGACTTGTTGTACATTGAGTAAGTTTGGCCAGCCTCAAGTTTTGCTCCCGCAGCGAACGGCAGGTTCGACGGGGCGCAGCGCAGCGACGATGTGATCAGTTGAAAGGCAACAATTAGCTGTCCCCACGTCAGTTTTTGTGGGGCAGGGGGCTTTGCCGCAACGGCACCGAAGTCAGCATCGAGCCCTTTTTACTGAATGCTGCATGAGGTAATCGCTGACTAGACCAGATTAGTTTGCCGACGGAGGAGTTGCAGGCACAGTTTCCATGGTAGCTTCCACCGCTTCTGGCCAGCCGAAATCCGTTGTCCCATCCGGCAATCCCAAAATGCGGTCGAGCGTGAGAAACTGCATGTCGATTGCCGCCTGCAATTTCTCTGCGGCGTGATCGGCTGTGTCAGATCCCCGTACTTCAATCGCGCGCAACAGGGCGAGATCAATGAAGTTGCTTAGGAACAAAATGAGTTCTGCGGCGGTATCGACATCCGCAACGGTAAACGTGCCCTCATCACAGCCTTTCTGAATAATCCTGATCAGGACGGGCATGGCGCCAGTTCTGACCCTGCGCTTGAAGTGTTCAAGCAGAACTATGTTTTTGTCCTGATTCATGACCCGGAAAAATTCGACCTGACCTGGGTAGTCATGTTCGCGTAAGTAGTTAGCCCGCAGGTGGGTAAAGCTGTGCAACAGGTCAAGCGCAGAGGACATCTCATCAGAGGCAACAACAGCCATTTGCGAAGTTACACCCTCTGCCATTCCGTCCAATACACCGAACAACAACTCGTCTTTAGATTTGAAGTGATGATAAAATCCGCCCTTCGAGACGCTCGCCATATCCAGCACATCTTGTATGGTGGTATCCTCGAAGCCTTTGGAAAAGAACAACATCTGCGCGCATCCCAGCAGCTGAGCACGCCGTTCTTCGGGCGGCATGTTCTTTCGCGTCGTAGATTTCATACACTTTCCCCTTGAAAACCGACCGGCGGTCTGTAAATACAGACCCGTGGTCGGTTTGTACCTCAACTCGCCTGGCAGAGCAATGCAATTCGCCTGCCAACCCTAGTTTAACGATGCGTTTACGCAGCCTAATTCCGCAAGCGATAGTGCTTTGTGGACCCGGTTGAGTTGCGCTCACTATGCAGGATTGAATGCCATGATTGTTCTTGTCTGCGGGAATGTTTCACCACCCGAGTTGCGTCGAATGTCTCGCCTGACGGGTACTCGCGAATTGCTCGGGTTTCTGATCACAAATTGCCTGAAGCAGTGTGTGGCACTACGAGTGATAACCCCGACAAGCTCGAAGCAGAAGCCACCAAAGCAACGCACAATTCAATCAGGATATGGAAAGGCTATGAAAAAACGCCACAAACCACGGGGTCCGGAGAACCCGGCATCTTTTGAAGTAAGTCGAAGTCGAAGGTTTTCTATACGACGCATTGCCAACTCAGTTCAGTTTGTACGTTCAGCGTTCGTCGCGCTCATCTGTGGTGCCGCTCTGAGTGGATGTGCCGCCAACATGGCGGCGACAGGCAGAGATGGCCCTGATCTGAGCGTCGTTAGCCAGGAGGCCACCCGGTTCAAAGTTGAACGCCAGTTGGGCTCACCCGATGAATTGCAGCAACAAGCCAATGGAGACTGGGTGGCCGTCTATGATGTTGAGCCCAGGACAAAACCGAACCTTGCGCGAGCAGCAGGTCATGGAACATTGGATCTTTTTACCTTCGGGCTTTGGGAAGTTGTGGGTGGCCCGCTAGAGGTGGCACACGCGCGTCGGGTACTGGTCACTGCCCGATATGACCAATCAGGGAAACTGCTTCAAATGACCAGTAAACCCAAACCCATCTTCTAAATCAAAGTTTTGGATCACGGCTGGACGGAAACCGGAAAGCGGTAATTCCAATACCCCCACTAACGGAAAATCACTCCCTCTGGCGCATCACGTATGGCCAGCGTTCAGATGGCCTTTCCACACAACCAAAAGAACGGACCTTTAAAATGAAGACTATCACGATGATTGCGCTTGCTGCCATGATGCCGACTTTGTCCTTGGCAAATGAAAGCTGGACCGGCTTCAACGCCGGTTTGCAGCTATCCACAATCGATGTCTCCGAGGGCAACAACGACAACGGAAATGCGGCCCTCGGTCTCCATGCTGGTTATCTTCACGATTTTGACGGTTACATAATTGGTGGTGAACTTACTTATGACGCAGGTGCTGAGGTTGAGTCCGGAGGGAAAGCCGAAAAAGTCGATACTGTACGCCTGAAGTTCAAAGGCGGGCATGTAATTGGCCGGACATACCTTTATGGCGTGATTGGTTACGCGAACATCGATGGCGGATCCACGAGCGAAGACGGCTATTCTGCTGGCTTTGGCGTGGCCTATCGTGCGACGGACAGGGTTCTGGTTGGTCTTGAATACCTACGAGACACATATGACACGCCGGGTGATGATATCACGGCTGAATCTGTCGCGCTTCGGGTGTCCTACAAGTTCTAGCTGTAGCCATTCGAGATTTCGAAAATGGCGGGGACTTCAAACAGTTCCCCACTATTTTACCACCTTCAAATTTCGACGAGGCGCCAGGTGACTAAAGTATCGACTCTAAAGAATGAACGGCTACCCCTAGGACCAATTAAAGTGAAAGCTTGGCTCGGCTATCTTTCTTTTATGGTCTCGAAACGCCCAGCGTTTATGGGCGGTCCTGTTTTCCCGCGTTTGCCCAAACATGGGGAGCTGGCATTCCTGTCTAATCACATGCGTCGCGATGTTGGCCTCCCAGAATATCACGAGCGCGAGCCCAATCTCTACCTGAGGTATTGAGATCAGGTCGCAACGGAATTCGAGACGCCACCGCAATGCAATAATCCAATGGACAGCGAGCAATGTACTCATTCAAACTTCGACGCCTTCTCTTACTACTGACATTTTGTGTTGCCATCGTTGCTGGATGGTCTTTTGCCCAGGATCGTCAAGAAGTTACCGTGACGCGCAGCGGTGAAGATGTTGCAGCCAAAAAGTGTTTCGGAAGTTTCGTTTCACAGGAAGTAGTTGTTCTTGGCGGAATTGAACAAACGATACTTATTCGCACTTGTGATTTGTCCCAACCGGTGCTGCTTTTTTTGCACGGAGGTCCGGGTGGTGCCGTGATGCCCTGGGTCGAATTGTTTCACACGCCCTTGCTGGAAGAGAGCTTTGTCGTTGTCCATTGGGATCAACGCGGAGCCGGAAGTTCATTCAACGAAGATCTCACGATAGAAGGCATCGCGCCATCCAAGTTGGTGTCGGATACACTTCAACTTACCAACCTCTTACGCGACCGCTTTGGGCAAGAAAAAATATTCCTGACCGGGCATTCCTGGGGCAGCGCGCTAGGTTTCATGACTATCGCAGAAAATAGTTCACCCTATCACGCATTCATCCCAACGTCAGAGCGTGTCGCGTGGGTAAGCAGTATGAACATGGGCTTTGAGTGGGCATTGGATCAGGCAGAAGTTCGCGGCGATGCTGAAACTCAGCGGAAACTCAAGGCGATTGAGCCGTTCGATGCACTTGATGAGGCAGATCTCACCGTTCAGCGTGAAGTTTTAGCAGACTACGGAGCCGGAGACTTTCATACCGAAGGGCTATGGGATCGCTATCTCTCCTATGTGCTAGAAGGGCGGAGCCCCTACTACACGGACGCACAGGTTAAGAACTATCTCCGCGGTCTTGAGCTATCGAGCACAGCAATTGAACAGCCCGAGATCGTTGGTGCATACGACCTCGTCACCTCGCACCCGGTCCTAGATCTACCGGTCCACTTCATAACTGGAGCAGAAGACCAGAACACCCCGGCAGATCTGGCACATGAGTATTACAAACACCTCAAGGCTCCAGCGAAGAGTTTTACCCGTATCGATGGCGCCGCCCATATGGTGATGTACGACCAACCCATTGCCTGGGCTGAAGCCCTGGTTCAAATAAGAAACCAGACGCCTACCAACTGACGAGCGGTACGGCGCGTCGTCATACAGTTCAATCA
The DNA here is from genome assembly GCF_059611065.1 of Ruegeria sp. CDSB086. Classification (NCBI taxonomy): domain Bacteria; kingdom Pseudomonadati; phylum Pseudomonadota; class Alphaproteobacteria; order Rhodobacterales; family Roseobacteraceae; genus Ruegeria; species Ruegeria sp. CDSB086. The sequence goes on from NZ_JBXWOV010000013.1 coordinate 22,859, forward strand.
ATCCTACCCCTCCCATTTTCGGAGAGGTGGATCAAGGAGTTGCAAAGATGGACATAGCTCGATTTTCCGAACGCCTGATGGGCATGAAGGACGAGGTTTGGCTGCGGCATGCGAACCCTTGGTCCGTCTGGACCCGTGTGTTGACACCCCTGCCGCTTATGGGCTTGGCAATCTGGAGCAGAGCATGGATTGATTTTTGGGCATGGCTTGCGGTCGGCGTCGTTCTTGTCTGGATATGGACCAACCCACGCGTTTTTTCGCGGCCGGAGACTTTCGACAGTTGGTCCGCGCAGGGTGTTCTTGGCGAGCGTGTCTGGCTGCGGCACCGCGATAAGGTTGCGGCTCATCATAAACGCGCCGCAAATGCAGTTGCCTTCGCCAGTAGTATGGGTCTGGTGCCTTTTGCATACGGCCTTTGGGCGTTCGATCTGGGGTTCACTTGCCTCGGCATAGTTGTGATCTCAGGTGGCAAGATGTGGTTTGTGGACCGCATGGCCTGGGTTTGGAGCGACTTCGTGCGCGACGGTGGAACTCTAGATGATCTGACAGTTGGAAGTTGAGCTATGGCACCACACTTCCATCAATCGGAATGTTCTGAGCTTCTTGCATCATTCAAGGGTACGATGGGTGGCACGGCGAGGATCAGCCTCAACAGGCTTCACCCAAGAGAATATTCTAAACAATCAGGTTACACACATGATTATCGAAGTTCGCCGCTACACACTAAAACCCGGACGTCGCGAGGAGTTTATAGAGTTCTTTGAACAAGAGAACCGTGTTGCATTGCGAGGCGCCGGGATGCTGGTCTTTGGCCCCCTGCGAGATCTGGACAATCCGGACAAAGTCCACTGGATGCGGGCATTCTCGTCGCTCGAGGAACGAGACAGGATCAAAGATAGTTTCTACAAGGGACCCGTATGGAACAAGCACATCGAGCCCTTGGTAATGCCCTTAATCGCCCACTTCGAGGCGGATGTAACCGAAACAACAAACGGGTTTGAGAATTTCGGCGGTGGCGTATCCCTTTAAATTCCGGGGCCCACAATCCGAAGGGCTGACAGAAGAGAACAAGACACGTTCCACAGCACCGATTGTAGCCACTGGCGGGTGCGCAGTGGGTGGCGATGATCCAAAACAGACCTTGATCGGACGGCAAACTAGCGACGCCAATACCCACCCAATTAACCGGAAGCGAAAAAGGCATTAGATCTCGAAAGTAAAGAGGGCTGCGACCGCAGCTTCTCGGCTGGCTGCTGAATGTCTGCTGTGGGCCGCCCTCGTGATCAGCTATTGGCGGGGCAGGGGGCTTTGCTGCAAGGGCACCGAGGTCAGCAGCGAGCTCAAAACGGAAAATTAGATTCCCCGGCTCTTCTCAGTCATCCGTGATATCGTTTTCAGGCTTGCGGTTGGTAAGCGGGGCACAATGGGGGAATGGGGAATGACAAGCGACATTACAGTTGTTGGACTGGGCGCAATGGGAACTGCTCTGGCAACCGCGCTCTTGGACTCCGGGCGTAATGTTACCGTCTGGAACCGCACGCAAGACAAAATAGAGCCCTTGGTGGAGCGGGGTGCGCGGGGTGCCGATGAATTGGATGAGGCCATTTCGGCAAGCCCTAGGACATTGATCTGCCTTCTCAACTACGCAACCACAAACGCTCTTTTTGATACTCCTCCAGTCTCAAAGGCTGCCGTCGGTAGCGACATTATTCAGCTTGGCACTTCGTCGCCGCAAGAATCTGAGGACAGTAAAAAGCAATTTAACAATTGGGGCGCAGGTTACCTTGACGGCACGATCATGTGTTGGCCAGGCGACATCGGAACGTCAACCGGCCGGATAGCGGTCGCAGGAGACGAAATCGCATTTTCTGATAGCAAAGCAGACCTTGACGTACTCGCCGGCGATTTACGCTACTTGGGTTCCAACGTCCGCTCGGCAGCGACATTGGAGCTTGCGTTTCTTTCGCGACTCCTTGGCATAATTTTTGGAAGTATACACGGATCGCTTGTCTGCGAAGCCGAGGGGTTACCTGTGTCTGAGTTCACGTCCATCCTTCCGCCTGGTGACAGGGCTATTCCTCTAACCGAAGCAATCCATGCAGGCTCTTTCGACGAGATTTCTGGCGGCGGCGCATCAGTTGATGTGGCAGCAGAGGCGGTCACCGGTTTGTACGATCACGCTGTTTCCATGGGTATCAACACTGAACTACCGACTGTAATGCGCAATTGGGTCAAACGTGCGCAGGACGCTGGCTTTGGAAAACAGGAAACAGCAGCAATTATCAAAGCGCTTCGTAAAAATTGAGGCGCCAATTGTCCGCTGCGTCCGCAGACTGTGAGTTACCGTTCTACAGGATTTCGCACGCGCGACGAACGGCAGCTATGCGGGTTGCGACTGCAGCATCGAGACAAGCCGATGGATGTCGGCTAAGGGCTGTTACCACGCGTTCCAACAAACTGACTTATCGGCAGCATTGTCCCGCCCGGCAGTCGTTCATGTCGCCTGCAGCAAACGTCTGCTTTGAGCCCAAAGCAGTCAATCGTTCGACTTTTCCAAAATATTTAAAAAAAGTGCACTGCATATCAAAAACGGGTGTAGCCTCACTTGTGTAGTTAGGGGAGAACGCTAATGCAAACAAAGGACCCGGCAAATTCAGCAAGGTACGCTCAGCGCTTAATTGTCTCTAGTTCCACGTTGGGTGCCTTGGCTTATTTGCTATTGCCGGGCGATGCCTGGGCCCAAAGTTCGCAATCTTGCGTCGAAGTTGGTGCTCCCCGTGACGAATACACTGCTGGAACAGAGACTATTCTTAGCGGGCAGACGATATCTTCTACTGTGAAAACCTGCCTGCCAATTCCAAACGGACCCATCACGGCGCTTCTGATTGGTAATTCTTCCATAACGCCTTCTGGGGAAATTGAGCTTTATGTCCCGGGGCAGAGTCAAAATCCAGACAGAGCATCGGTACTGACTTTGTTGAACGTCGATGTAGCGGCTGGGAGCGGCGACTTTGTTTCACGGGAGGCCTTGACGACGCAAATCAACGGCACACTACGAGTCAATATTGTAGGGACTTCGATTGGATCAGGACGATCCATGACATTTGCACCTGCAAACGGTGGCGATGTTGATCCTACAGAGGTTTACTTCCAGTCAGATACTCCATTGACCTACGATGATTTGACAGTCACTAACGCGACAGAAATCGCTTTTGGTGTGCTCAATATTCAGACAAGAGTTGCTGAAGCGTCTGATTTTACTCTGACCAACAGTTCGATGTCGGCCACTAGCGATATGGTGATAGGTGGCGGCACAACGCTACGACTCGATGCATCCAGCAGTCTGACCACGGTCGATTTTGATAACTTTGGTACTCTGGCCGGCAACGGCACCGTGAACGCATTCAATTTCAACGTGAGAAATGGCGCTGTTCTTTCACCGGGCTCCTCGATTGGGACGTTGAATATTAATAGTGCAATTTCCTTCGATGCAGGGTCGACGATTTTGTCGGAAGTCGACCCCACAGCGGCACAAAATGCGGATCTGGTTTCGTCAACAGACGCAGTCACTGGTATCAACAAAGCTACCATACAAGTCGAAGCTGCTCGGCCCGGCCTGACTGCGCAAGACTACGCTGCCGGCAACAATTATACTGTTTTTCGAGCTTCAAGTTTTGATGGAGACTCACCGACGCTCGTTGCAGGTGGATCTCTGCCAGCTTTGTCTAACCTTACGATAGCCAATACGCCCACGGCAGATGGTCAGGTCGACATTGCATTCACTGCACAACCGGTCTCAAGCTTACCGCAGAACCCGGCAGTTACCAGTTCGCCAAATGCCAGCAACCTCGCAGGAGCGGTTGCTAATACCACAAACACGTCACCGGGGACGGGGCTCAGTAGTGGCTCAACAATTGGTGCCGCAGTCAACACGCTCACCAATTCAGGTCTGGCTGGGTTTAATCGTGTGCATGCGGAACCCTATTCCTCCAACCTGACCATTGGGCTTGAGCAACTAGACCTGATAACCAACACGGTTCTGAGCCATGCTGACTGCCGCAAATTTCAAGCAGTTGGTCTCAACAATCAAAACCGACCCGTTGCATCAGGTGGCATCGACACGGTCCACAGCCCTAGTGGTGCAGTCGACTGCTCTGATCGGCGCTGGTGGATCGACACAGCGTATGTGAGCGGGGACGTTGATGGAACTAACGGCCTCGGGACATTCGACTATTCGCTCGGCACCATTTTGGTCGGTGCGGATGTCTTCAGTTCGGAAAGAGGGGTCGTTGGCGTGTACGCAGGATTCGGGACGTCCTCAATGGATGAGCACGATCAAGTTGATCAGGACTTTTCCACCGACAGCTATCACGCGGGCGTCTACGGGCGTACAACGACTGGAACGTGGGAGTTCTCTGGGCTGATCGGTTACATGTTCGGTGAAACTGACGCCAAGCGGAATAACCCTTCTGTAGACGGATTTACGGGAGGCGAGGCAAAGTCGGATTTGGACCAAGAAGGCATTCACGCCGGTATCCAGGCACGGAAGCTGTTTAATCTGGAGAGTGGCGCAAGAGTTTCCACGGTTTTCGGACTAAACTACGGGCGCATCCAACAAGGCTCTGGAACAGAAACCGGAGGCGGCGATTTCAACTATTCAATTGAAAAAGCGGATGCAGAGTCTTTGGTCGCCTCGATTGGCGTCGACTATCAACGGGACTTTTTGAGTGACAATGGTGTGCTAACCCCAATTGCCTTTGCTCGCTACGAGTACGACTTTTTTGCCAACAAGGATAGTGAGCATGAAGTCACGGTTACAAGCCCGATATTTGGGACATTTACGCAGGTCGGGCAAAACCGAGGAACCAACGGCTTCGTCCTCGGGTTGGGGCTGGGATATCAAATATCCGAGCAAGCCAGACTAACAGCAGGATACGGCTATTCGGTACGTTCAAATGGTCAAGAACATGGTTTGGGGGCAAATCTTAGTGTTCGATTCTGATTTCGTGACACAGTTGTTTCTTTTTTGACATCATACACGTTGACCACAGTTGTTGCGGCAATCATCGATGAGCCCTGTGGACGTCAGCTTTGTCCGCAACGTGGACATTCGAACAAGTTGCAGCGTACGGCTGCTGTGTGGACAAACCAGGCTTTCGCGATTGGACAAAGCATGTCCGCTTAGCGCCAGTCTCCGACCTTGGCGTCAGGATGTCTGAAAGCGCACTTGACCTACTTTGCACTCATGTTTCCCAAGGAGGCTTGGTGCCAATCTCAGCGACCAGAAAATCCATGAACACCCGCACTTTGGGGGACAGCACGTTGGACTTGGGATAGATCAACCACAAGACATTGTCTTCGCTGGCCTCAAAGCTTGGGAGAACCCGTATCAATCGGCCTGATTTTAGTTGATCGTGCACGCTCCATAGAGCGTTCAAGGAAATACCGGCTCCGGCTAATGTGGCGTGAACCTGGCATTGACCGTCATCGATAATCAATTGACCTTTGGCTGATGCGGGATCGAAAATGGCGTTCTCGCCTGCCGGTCCTGTCAGTGGTCGCGGTTGTCGGTTTTGGAAAGCGATCAGATGGTGGTTTGTCAAATCGGCTGGTGTATCGAGAACGCCGTGCGTGTCGAGGTAGTGCGGCGCGGCACAAAGAATACGCTGGTCATCAGCCAGTTTGCGACCCTTAAGGCTGCTGTCGACAAGTGGCGCGTTCCTGAGTGCCAGATCATAGCTTCCTTCGATCAGGTCGAACTGCACATCCGACAGACGCAGATCTATTGTGAGGTCGGGGTGCTGTTCAAGGAACTTAGGCAGGATTGGCGCAATGTAGAGCTGTGCAAAACTGCTTGGCGCAGCGAAGCGCAACGTGCCCTTGATGGTTGTTTTTTGCTTGCCCAGAGCCGCAAGTGCGGCCTCTTCCTGCGCGATGATTTCTCGGGCGAAAGGCAGGAAATCGGCACCTTCAACTGACAGCGACACTTTGCGTGTAGTGCGATGCAGCAATTCGGAACCCAAGCTCTGCTCCAACTTGGCGAGCTTTGCGCTTGAGACGGCCGGGGCCATTCCAAATGCGCGCCCCGCCGCGCTGATGTTCAACATTTCTGCCGCTCTTACAAATAATCGCAGCGCGTCTGTATCAATTCCCATTATGTGGCAAACCCGAATTATCAATCCGTGAATAGGTAGTTTATATGCAATTGGATTGACGTTAAATCCCTCTCATCGATGCAATGAAGCATGGGAAGGAGGCGCAAATGGCGCGGACAGCCACAGTCAACTACCACGTTCACACACTCTATCGGCAAGCATTTGAGCTAGATGCAGGCGGGACTGCTGGTAATCCGGTGTCCCCCGAACTGACCTCCGCGGTTGTTGCACTGGAAGATACCCGCGTGACTACCAACACAGTTGCATTTGCCTCTGATGCCGTTGAATTCATATCGCTGGAAACGCAGGTTCGGGATTTTGCCGGAGAGGCTTGGAAACCGGTATACGATGCTGAGCTGACAGCGACGTTGTCGGACAGGTTGGGCGTGCGCGAGGTTGTAGTTTTTGATCACACTGGTCGGACGGATGACTCCCATGCAACGCGCAAAAGCATCGAGAGCCGTACTTTGGTGCTCTACTAAAGGAACCCAGAGATGTTGGATAAAGTGCAGCCGGTTGAGTTTGACCAAATCAATGTGGCCTATAACCGGGTGTTCCGTCCCGGACGGCTGAGCGTTGGCCTTGTGTTGCCTCTCGAAGCCTATGCCGTCGACGCAGAGCCGACGCTACGGGGACACCTGAAAGCGGCTCAGAAAGCCGAGGAGCTTGGGTTTGCGGCACTTTGGCTGCGCGACGTACCTTTCAATGTTCCAAGCTTTGGCGATCCCGGACAAGTTTACGATCCATTTGTCTATCTGGGTGCTCTGGCAACAGTGACAGACCGGATTGCGCTTGGAACGTCGAGTGTCATCCTGCCATTGCGTCACCCTGCGCATGTGGCCAAAGCAGCGGCGACCGCAGATATGCTCTCGAGTGGTCGGTTGCTGTTGGGCGTTGCTTCAGGTGACCGCCCCGAGGAGTACCCGGCGATGAACCACAGCTTTGACGACCGAGGGGCACGTTTCCGCGACAGCATTGACTACATTCGCGCGGTTGGAACGGTCTATCCCAAGTATGAAAGCGCTCAGGGCACGCTGTCTGGCGGTATTGACCTATTGCCAAAGCCGCATGGCACACGTCTGCCGATGCTTATTACCGGCGGTAGCCAGCAATCCCCCGATTGGGTGGCGCAGAACGGCGACGGTTGGATGACCTATCCGCGCAATGCGTCTGCCCAGGGGCAGGTCATCGCGGATTACCGACGACGCGTTAGGGAAGCGGGCCAACTGGACAAGCCCGTCATGCAGTCGCTTTATGTCGATGTCGTTGCCGACCCCGCTGCGCCTCCGCGTCCGATCCATCTTGGGTTTCAGTCTGGCACCGATTTCCTTCGCAGCTATCTGCGCGAGGTTGAAACGCTCGGGGTCAATCACGTCGCCCTGAACGTTCGGTTCAATCAAGCTTCCATCGATTCAACCCTCGAACACCTAGCAGACACTTTGCTGTCTGACTTTTCCTAAAGGAACAGACCGATGACCAAAACTATTCTCATCACAGGCTCGACCGACGGCATTGGCTTGCTCACAGCAAAGAAGCTGGCCGCCGATGGGCACAAAGTGCTTTTGCATGGTCGCAGTGTACCCAAATTGGAGAGCGCAGCTGCCGCTGTCGGAGGCGATGTCGAAACCTATGCCGCAGATCTGAGCGATCTGTCCGCGGTTCGAAAACTGGCCGAAAGCATACGGGCCGAACATGACAGGTTGGATGTATTGATCAACAACGCAGGTGTGCTGAAAGCCCCGCAAACCGTGCTTGAGAATGGGCAGGATATCCGCTTTGTGGTGAACACGCTCGCACCATACCTTTTGACCGAATTGCTACTGCCGATCATTCCCCCCGACGGGCGGGTCGTGAATCTGTCATCGGCAGCACAGGCCCCGGTGAACATCAAGGCCATGCAAGGCAATGTTCCGCTGGCGGATATGGAAGCCTATGCTCAAAGCAAGCTGGCTATCACCATCTGGACCCGGGAATGGGCGAGATCGCAAACCGAGGCACCGGTTATGGTCGCTGTAAATCCCGGATCACTATTGGCCTCAAAAATGGTGAAAGAGGGCTTCGGCGTTGCCGGGAACGACATGAGCATAGGTGCTGATGTTCTTGTTGATGCGGCGTTGGGTGAGCAGTTCGCTGGTGCGTCGGGTGCATATTTCGACAATGATAGTGGAGCCTTCACAAATCCGCATGCTGCGGCGCTGGACAAAGGTCACGTTGCAGACGTCATGAACACAATAAGAGACTTGATCAGCCAGACTGCCTGACCAACGCGGCGCGAAAGCGCCTCGTACTTCCACCATTAACTCTCCCCTGACCCTCGCGCATGCCGCGTCGAGGCCCAAGAAAGGACTGCCTGATGAAATTCGAGAACTTTCAAACCTTTGACGTAGCCGTTGAGAACGGTATCGCTACAGTGACATTCAACTTTGGCTCCGTGAATGTGCAGGGCCAGGAAATGCTGGCAGATCTCAACAGTCTGGCCATGCGGCTGGAGCGTGATCGCGATACCAAGGTCGTAATCTTTCAATCTGCCAATCCGGAAATCTGGGTCTGCCACTACGACACCGACCTGCTCAAGGACATGTCGACTGAGGCAGTATCCCGCGAGGATGCGCAGCTTTTGGATCTGCAATCCATCTGCGAGCGGATCAGTAAGGTGCCGCAGGCAACTATCGCAAAGCTGGAAGGGTTTGCACGTGGTGGTGGGCACGAATTGGCGTTGGCCCTCGACATGCGCTTTGCAGCGCGGGGAAAGTATAAGTTCATGCAGATGGAAGTTGGCATGGGTATCCTGCCCTGCGGCGGCGGCGCCTCGCGCATGGCGCGTCAGACCGGCCTTGGAAAAGCGCTTGAGATCATCCTGAGCGCGCAAGACTACGACGCGGATGATGCAGAGCGTTTGGGCACCATCAACAAGGCTCTGGAGCCGGATGAAATCGGCCCGTATGTGACCGCACTTGCCGAACGGATCGCACAATTCCCCGCAGAGTCGATCAATGCCTGCAAACAGATGGTTTATGAATCCATCGACAAACCGATTGATGAGGCGCTGAAGGCCGAAGCCTATTGGCTCTATCAGGCCACCAGCAAAACTCCGGCGGTCAAACGATTCACCATCGCGGATGAACAAGGCCTGGAACACGACATCGAAAACCAGCGCAAGTGGGGCGATCTGGTGATGCAGGTGCAGGACATCAACTGATCCCCCGAACCAAACCATCACGGAAGAAAAGGAATACCCCAATGAAAGCAATGGTTTTAAATACCTACGGACCCGATGCACCGTTCGAGCTTGGTGAAGTGCCCGACCCGGTCGCGATACCTGGGCATGTGGTCGTCAAAGTGGCCGCGGTTAGCGTCAATACCGTCGATACAATGATCCACAGCATGGGCGCGGACCTGCCCCTGTCCCCCAAATTGCCGGCTGTGCTTGGTATGGACTTTGCTGGCAAGGTCATCGCGATTGGCGAAGGCGTGACAGGTTTTGCCATCGGCGATGAGGTGTTCGGCTGCGCCGGTGGTTTGGTGGACCTTCCGGGCTCTCTGGCACAGTACATCAATGCAGATGCCCGCCTGATTGCACATAAGCCTAAGACTCTGGGCATGCGGGAAGCCGCCGCTCTACCTCTCGTTGGCATCACGGCCTACGAAGGGTTAACCCGCGCCGGTGTTGGCGAAGGGCAGACTGTTCTGGTTCAGGGCGGCGCAGGTGGCGTTGGTCATGTCGCGGTTCAAATCGCCCGTCATCTTGGCGCAAACGTGTCCGCGACAGGCCGCGGCGCAGATCAGTTGTCCTTGATCGAGGGTCTTGGTGCGCGTCCCTTAGATTTTACAACGCAAACAGTCGAGGACTATGTTGCCGAGCATACTGATGGCGTGGGCTTCGATGTGGTGTTTGATAGCGTTGGCGGGCTGAACATGACGAACTCGTTCGAAGCCGCCAGGCTCAATGGCCATGTCGCCTCAACGGTCGCGATGGTCGAGATTGATTTGACGCCTGCGCATTTCAAAGGTCTGTCTCTGCACGTCGTTTTCATGCTGATCCCAATGATGCACGATGTCGGGCGGCAAACCCATGGAGACATCTTGCGGTCGTTGGCGGATCTGGTGGATTCTGGCAGGCTCAAGCCAATTGTCGACGAACAGAAGTTTGGGTGGGGCAATGTCGATGCCGCCTATGCGCATCTAACGCATGGAGGTGCGGTCGGAAAAGTCGTTGTGGAACTATGATCTGATCCGGTTGGGGTTGGTGCGCGTAAGATGACCTTGCGCACCAACTCAGTTTGAGCTGCAATTGATGTCGCCTTTCAGTGCTTAGCTGACTTCAGTGTAAACTCCAGCATAGGTTACTTTGGGCTCGTTGCTGAAGTTCACTGCACCCTGTAACAGTGACCGATAGGCAGTCCAAAGCGGTCTTTGATTTCGAATCCCCAAAGTTGAATTCAGGCCGTACGGAGCCTTGGTGGCTATATTATTATTGGCTTCAACAAGGGTCTTCGCGATAGAATAGCAGACGTTAAGGGGTGGCACGAATGTAGACCGCGACGGGTATTACCTCTAACGTGGTTTTCGCGGAGGGCTGACTGTGAAGCGGAAACTTGCGGCGATATTGGCAGCCGATGTCGTCGGCTTCTCACGCCTTATGGGGCGCGATGAAGAAAACGCAATTCGGCGTCTAAACCTTCTGCTTTCTGAATTGGTTCAACCCCAAATACGCGATTCCAGTGGGCGAATTGTCAAGTTGATGGGCGATGGTCTGTTGGCCGAATTCACAAGTGTGGTCGACGCGGCGGACTGCGCTGTCGCCATTCAACGGGCTATGCAGGACCGAGAACCTGACGCCCCCCACGGACAACCCATTCAGTTGCGGATCGGTATTCATCTGGGAGATGTGATTTCCGAAGGCTCCGATATTTTTGGGGAAGGCGTCAACGTGGCCGCAAGATTGGAAGCAATCGCAGAACCTGGAGGCGTCTGCATTTCCGAAGATGTATACCGTCAGATCAAAGGAAAGGTCTCTGGCAGTTTCAGGGATCTGGGCGAGCAAAACTTAAAAAACATCGAACATAAGATTGGGGCCTACAACATCGATCTCGACCCGGCGCGCCTGTCACCTGAGTTCTACGAAGTTCTGACAGGTGAGCGGTTGGAGTTGCCGGACCAACCTTCAATCGCTGTCCTGCCATTTCAAAACATGTCAGGCGACCCAGAGCAGGAATACTTCGCGGACGGAATTACCGAAGACATCATCACTGCCTTGTCGCATATCAATGGTCTCATCGTGATGGCGCGCAATTCGACGTTTGCCTACAAAGGAAGGTCTGTCGATGTAAGACAGGTCGGACGGGAATTAGGTGTTCGTTTCGTCCTTGAAGGGAGTGTCCGAAAGGCGGGGCAGCGGGTTCGCATCACAGGGCAGCTTATTGAATGTCAATCCGGCTCGCATTTGTGGGCCGACCGGTATGACCGTCAGATTGAAGATATTTTTGCAGTTCAAGATGAAATCACACGCGAAATCTCCGTTTCATTGGCGGTCAACCTTACACACGGGCAAGAGCTCAGACTTTGGGCTGATCAAGCGCCTAACTTTGAGGCGTGGGACTTGATGATGCGTGGCATCAGTGAACAATACAAATTTACAAAAGAAGGGAACCTTTCCGCGATTCAGCTTTACCGGAAAGCAGTTGAGCTTGACCCCGAGAACTCGTCATTCAAAACGGGCCTAGGGTGGGCGTTGCAAGCTGGTGCCCGCCTTGGGTTCCATCTAGACCCAAAGGCGTCAACTGACGAGGCCCAGTCAATTTGCGATGCATTGTTAAAGAGGAACGATGTCTCAGCTGATGTCTATGCACTACAAGGGTATATTTTCACAAACCAATCTCGTTTTGATGAAGCCAAAGCCTTCTGCAACGAAGCTATCGAACGGCAACCCAGTGTCTCGCTTTCTCATGCCATGCTGGCAATTGCGTACAATAGTTGTGGTGAATTTGAGGAAAGCCTGAACAGCATGCGAAAGGCCATTCGGCTGTCGCCCTATAGCCCAGACTGGTATTTCAGCCATTTGGGGGATGCCTATCGCGGATTAGGGCAGCTGGAGCAGGCAAGAACGGTTTACCGGCACTTGGAAACCCGCCTGCCTGGCACCGTGTTGTGCCAAGTCCGTATGGCCGCGATCCACGCTGATTTTGATGACACTGAAAACGCCAAGAAAGCGGTAGAGGCCGTTCTTTCCATCGATCCGCAATTTTCAGTTCAAACCTATACCGGCCACACCGTCTACAAGACTGACGCCCTGCGCAAGTTCTGGGCGGATGCTATGCTAAAAGCGGGTCTACCAGAATAACGTCGCAGTATTGCAGAGATCAGAAGATTGCTTAGGCTGCCAGGAAATTGCGCGGCGCTTTCATATGTAAATCGGAAACTTGGATCAGGCACAGTATCGACTAAGATAGATGTGATTTCACTGCCGATGCAGGGCACTATGCCGAAGGCGATGAGAAAACCTGGTCCGCGATCCAGTCGAAAACCATGCGAGGACCGCGACCCAAATTGGCCGGGTCCCGCGACATGACGTAGCCAGCGTCGCTTATGACTACGTCATTTGTGACTTTCACAAGCGAACCATTGTTGAGCAAGCCATCAATTAGGCCGATCCAACCCAACGCGACGCCATCTCCTGCCAAAGCAGCCTGTGTGACCATGTCGTAGTTGTTAAAGCTGATGTAGTTTTTCTTTCTTTCGCCTGTAATGCCCAGGTTATCAAACCATCCCTGCCAGGTTTGCCACTCGGCGGTGGCGGGTTTTGACAAACTTAGAAGTTGAACATCCAGTAGGTCTGTCGAAGATCGAATTGGTGTTATCTTTTCTAATAGCTGGGGGCTGCAAACTGCCGCGACGATTTCTTCCAATAATAGAATTTCACCAGGTCTAATCTGGCTCCTAGGTGCGACATGGATCTGTATGTCACAATCCGGGTCGTCCAGGCCTGGTGGCACGGTAGATGCCAGAATTTGAATTTCAATCTCGTCCCCAAGTTCCTCACGTAAATAGGCCAGACGCGGTAACAGCCAGAACGTAGAGAAGGCGAAGTCGGCAGAAATCCGAACCCTTGGTTTGGATTTACGTTCCAGTAATGAACCAACCGCATAGCCCATTTGTGTCATTGCTGGTTTGACCACGTTGAGAAGCCTGAGCCCTTCATACGTTAGCGAAACGCCTCGGTGTTCTCGTTTGAAAAGTACTACGCCCAGATCGATCTCCAAGCCTTTGATCCGTTGAGAGATCGAGGATTGGGTCAAGCCAAGCGCTTCTCCGGCACTTGTGAAGTTCCCGTGTTTTGCGACCGTTTCAAACGCATAGAGCGCAACAAGGTTACGGCTGAGATTGATATTAGCCTGGTTAATGTCACTCATAATTACTGAGCTACTGCAAAACCACTCGAATATGTACCAAAAACTTTGTCAAAGGGTGATTTTCCGACCCGGTTAGAAAAACATGGGACCGAGTTATGACAGACCACAGACGCAACCAGACGGTTCAGCCTGCAATGGCAATGCAGGTGGGTAGGGTTACTGAGGGCATCTTTGGATGGGGTGTCTCGTCTGCACGGTGGGGCGATTGCCATTTAACAGACTGTGCATGCAGAACCTAATTCGCCGCTTTTCTTTGGCTTCGGTTGGGCGACACGGATTGTGGCTGCTCCAAGCGCAGCATGGACATTCATGGCAGAGCAATCTGATCTTGCAATCTGCTTGATCAGCAATAGGGAGAAAACGAATATGGCAGTTAAGCCTCCACTATCGGAACTTCCGATCAAAACCGCTGACAACGGTTTTTATCGGGGGTTCAGCGTCAACGTGACGGTAATCAGTAAGATCATAATCAGTTTGTTGGTGGTCTGGTGTATTGTGTGGCCTACACAAGCTGGCAGGGTCTTGGGCGATTGGAACGCGGCCATTCTGGCTCAATTTGCCGCTTGGTACATCTGGGTCGTAACAGCTTTTGTCATCGTTTGTATTGGGCTGGCAATCTGGCCCACAGCAGGGCGGCTAAACCTGGGTGTGAAAGGTGAAAAGCCCGAATTCTCGAACTTCTCATGGTTTTCGATGATGTTTGGCGCCGGGATCGGGGTCGGAATGCTGACATGGGCCGTTGCGGAACCTGTCGCGCATTTCAAGAATAACCCATCAGTCATTCAAGGCGTCACAACCGCCCTCGAGGCGGATAATGTTCGTACCGCCTATGTCTGGTCCTATTTGCATTGGGGCCTTGGTGCTTGGGCGTGTTACGCCATTGCAGGCCTCGCGCTGGCGTTCTTTAGCTACCGCCGCGGATTACCATTGACGATCCGATCGTCGCTGACTCCGCTGTTTGGCAAGGCGCTGTCCGGTAATCTGGGTCATCTGATCGATATTGTGGCCGTTGTTGCCACGATCCTCGGCGTTGCTCAAACTCTGGGTTTCGGGGTTGAACAGTTCGTAGCGGGTCTAACGCGGATCGGTATTGGCGGGTTGGCACATGCTGATGGTTCGGCGACCACGCTTGGGATCATTGTTGCGCTTTTGGTCATCATGGGCGCCTCGACATTGTCGGCGCTGTCCGGTGTTGGCAAGGGCATCAAATGGCTGTCGAACATCAACATGGTGTTGTCGATATTCCTGCTGGGCTTCTTCATCATCTTCGGTGCCACGTTCTTTGGCGCAAGTGCTTTCTTCGTCGGGATTTGGGACTATCTGGTCGCTCTGCCGTGGCTGAGCTTTAACGTTTATGCATCTGATGGCGTCGAAGGATCGGAATCCTTCCTGCTTGCCCAATGGCAAGGCTGGTGGCCAGTATTCTACTGGGCCTGGTGGATTGCGTTCGCACCTTTCGTTGGACTGTTCCTGGCCCGCATCTCTCGTGGTCGTACGATCCGAGAGTTTGTGTTGGGTGCAATGATCGTTCCTTCGCTGATGTGTTTTGTCTGGTTTGCATGGGCCGGTGGCACAGCGATTGATCTGGAATTGAATGGCAATGCGAACGGCGTAATCCTGGATGCAGCGAATGGCGACAAAATCTTTGCCATGACAGAATTCATGCTGGCTCCGATTGCTCAAGCGCTGGCCTGGGCTATGGCGGTGGTCATCGTTGTTCTACTGATGACATTCTTGGTCACCTCGGCTGACTCTGCCGTTTTGATTGTGAATACGATCAACGCTGCAGGCGACGAAGGTCCCAAAGCACGCCCGCACATCATGTTCTGGGGTGCTGCACTGGCTCTGGTTGTTGGAGGGTTGCTGATTTCAGGCGGCACCGGTGCCATTCAGACTGCAATGGTGATTGGGGCATTGCCGTTCTCGATTGTGATGGCTCTTATGTGCATCGCTTTGATCAAGGCAATTTGGAATGATGGTCGGCGCGAGGCCGCAGGCGTTGCTTCAACAATTGATCCGGAAACCTCGACGATGCCAGCTGAATAGGCATCGCAGAAAACAATGAGGCCTTGGTTAAAATCTGGGGCCTCATTTTCCAAGACATCCTTATCCATTTTGAAATTTGCTATGCGATCGTAAACGGCAGGAATGGGGTATCTGAACTGTGGAGTGTACCGAGTCGATGAATGTCGGCTTTTGACCGTCCTGACTGGGCAGGTGGCGCTGTGACACGTGACTTTGCAAAGTCCGCATTCTGCGCATCGCAGACCTTAGTGTGTCGAGAAGCAATTTGAACTTTGGGCTCGAACCATTCGCTGAAAGAACCGTCACGGCTGGCCGATGTTCGGATGCACCGGGTGGCTGACTGAGGAGAGTGCAGCGCTCTATTTTCGCTACTTATTTTGAATTTAATACAGTCTCTGGATCGGGTGCAAAGTCCGCAATTCTTATACGTGAGATTAATTTCGGCCTGCGATGGTTGCCTGATTTTCTACATGAGGAATTGACATGACGAGACCTAGGGTCCGGATTCATAAACAGTATATGACGGTTTCCGCGAGTGCGATGGCTGAGAGGAAGACCTTGGGACAACGGTCATAGCGTGTCGCCACGCGCCTCGAATACATGAGCCTGTCAAACATAATCTCGATGCGGTTTCGCCGCTTGTATCTGCGCTTCTCGGAACCAACCGGCGTCATAGCCGCGATCCCCGAGCAGCCAATCCACGTTTGATATACTGCTGGGCGGAGCCCAAGCACCGATGTCATCACTGACTTGCCCGGCGGTAACGAACAGGTTGAGTGGGCGCCCTTGGCTGTCAAATATAGCATGCAGCTTGGTATTCATACCGCCCTTGGTTCTACCGATCAGATGGTCACGCCCCCTTTTTTTCGCGACAATAATTGTCGCAGTGCGGTGTGCTTTTAGATAGGTCGCGTCAATCATGAATGTCTTCTCTTCGCCATGCACGGCGGCCAGACCAGCCATGATCCGCGCGAAGATGCCTTTCTCGCTCCAACGCTTCCATCGGCTATAAAGCGTCTTGTGAGATCCGTATTCTTTTGAGGCATCTCGCCAGCGCAAACCATTGCGATTGATCAATATAATCCCACTCAACTCCCGTTTGTCATCAACCCGGGGCTTGCCGTGCGACTTCGGGAAAAAATGGGACGAGCTTGGCGATCTGCTCGTCGGTTAGCCGATAAAGATCGCTCATGTCACCGCTCCGTTTTGGGAGCCATGAGTCATTTTGCGCACCGAAAATCAATGCATCCTGACCCTAGCAGCCTTCAGTCCTGTTCTCGGATCAGGCATAGCCGCTCTGGCCAAGAAGCAGCGGCTTTGTAAGCTTTACCGGAATGGCGACTGGAGCCAGGAGCTAGTCAAGAATTAGCCCTGCGAGCATTCAGCTTCGAATTCAAGAAACAACGGGCGGTCACTGCGCCCAAAGCTTTGGGCCAAAGACGCAAACCTTTAGGCGAAATGCAAAGCTATGGGCGCACCTACAATAAGTTGTAGGGATGCGCATATCACTGCACTGCGGCGCACGAAATTGCAGGGAAGATTCGGCGTTGCTACCAAAAACTGTGCACTCGGATTCAACCGAAACTTTGCACTCCAACTATCAGGATTAATTCGCATGCCGCAACCGTTCTTGGTCGGTGAAGCTCGCCTCTCCCATCGAAATTCCGAAGGAAGCAAACGGCCCTTGAAAGCGGCCGTTTCCATCGGCCTCATCAAAGGTCTGGTTCGAGCCCAAACCTACGGTTCTACGCAAGCCGAATTCTGCTCACAGGCCGTATGAGGTTGGTCGAACAAATTGATCATCGTGAAATTAGTGGACGGCTCTCGCATCGCAATGACGATAGTCACCCAGTTTTCTGCTTCGTGGTAGAAATTTGAGCTGACCCATTTTGTCTCGCCGAGTGCCGCATCTATTGCTGCGTTTGGATGCTCCAAATCTTCAAAGAGCCTCTTTGCTGCAGTTGCAATCTCGTTCGATACAATGCCTCCGTATGGAACAGTGTCGCTTGCGCACTGTTCGGTAGTATATTGAGCTTCAACCCCGGTGACGACTGCTAACACATTGAAACTTAATGCTTTTGGTGGGCGCTTAGGACCATCCTTCACATTCACTGTTGCGGTGTTTTGATCTAGTTCGCTGAGAAACTGAGAGACACGCGAAGCGTTGATCTCGTCAAAATCCGAGCACAAAATTAAGCTGTCAGCGTCAAGCAACGCAGATTTGCTGTAGAAAGGCGTCGGTATATCTGCCAACGCAAAACATGGGGTAACGCAAACACAGACGATAGTGGCCAGAAGATTTCTCATTGGATCAGATACTATCAAGATTGCTTATGTCTCAAGGCAAAGTGTGGGCAAGTCGGTTAGAAAGAAGCGAGGTGCGTATTCACGCCACATGAAAGTTAGCTTTGTCCGCACAGCGGACGTAGGTCCTGTTCAATTCAAGGTCCGGTTCCCGCATAAGCAGTCAGTGGGACGTCAAAGCAGACGTTGCCGCGTGCCGGCTGGTATTGGCGTCCGGTTGCAGCCGCTTTGTGGACATCCGACAAAAGTGCTCAGATGTCCGCGTTGGGCCCATTTTGCTGATTGCTGCAATGTGCAGGAATGACCGCTGAACAGGTGCCGGCAAGGGGCCAGCATTCGCTTGTCAGCTAATTCCAATGCTTGGTGGATTAATACGGTGTCCGCGAAAGCCAAATGCTTGGCGAAAATAATCAAACTAGCGGCTGATTAAACATAGCTCCGAATCCCACTTGAAATAGATTTAACCTAACATCGGAGGCGTAATCATGACTGATTCAGATACAATTTTCTTTGGCTATCATGCTGATCCATCGCGCTCCAGCTCATTGCAGGCTGCTGCCTACACCGAGCGCAAGTGGTTTGACGCAGACCTTCGCGCCATCCTCTCCAAAACTTGGCAATGGGTATGTCATGTCGAGAAAACACGTGAGCCGGGATCTTATGTAACAGTGGATATTGCCGGCCAACCCATTGCCGTTGTGCGTGATAAAGAGGGTGAGCTTCGTGCCTTTTATAATGTCTGCAAACACCGTGCGCATGAATTGCTGTCGGGGGAAGGCAATACAACGCGGATCATGTGCCCCTATCATGCTTGGGTCTATAAACTTGACGGGCAATTGGCCCGCGCACCACATACCGAAAACCTCGAAGATTTCAGGAAAGACGAGATTTGCCTCGATGCAGTGCAGGTCGAGGAATTTTGCGGCTTTGTTTTCGTTAATTTGGATCCGATGGCAACTTCTTTGTCAGAACAATCCGGCAACTTGGAAACCGAAGTGCGCCATTGGGCACCGGATGTGGATCAACTCACTTTTGGCCATCGTCTGACCTATGACATCAAATCCAACTGGAAGAACGTAGTGGACAACTTCCTAGAGTGCTATCACTGTCCTACAGCGCACAAGGATTTTTGTGACCTCGTGGATATGGATACCTATAAGGTTACGACCTACGGCATTTACTCCAGCCATATGGCTGACGCGGGCACAAGTCCGAATTCCGCTTATGACGTGTCGAATGCCACCGTGAAAACCCATGCGGTTTGGTGGCTCTATCCGACGACCTGCCTGATGCGGTATCCGGGACGGTCAAGCATGATCGTGTTGAACATCATCCCCGTTGGGCCAGATCGGACGCTTGAAACTTACGACTTCTTCCTTGAGACGCCGGAACCCGACGCGATGGAGTTGGACGCAATTCGTTATCTGGACGAAGTTCTTCAGGTCGAAGACATCAGCCTTGTCGAAAGTGTGCAGCGCGGGATGAACACACCTGCGTTCACCCAAGGTCGGATCGTCAATGACCCGGATGGTTCCGGCAAATCTGAGCACGCCGTACATCACTTCCATGGCTTAGTCCTGGATGCTTACGCAAAAGGTGCTGCGTGACGCGGCCAAACATCCTCGTGATAATGGCGGACCAATTGGCACCGCACTTCACTGGGGCATACGGGCACAAGGTTGCCAAGACACCCCACCTTGATGCGTTAGCCGCGCGCGGCATGCGCTTTGATGCGGCTTACTGCAATTCTCCACTCTGTGCACCTTCACGGTTTGCCTTTATGTCGGGCCAGCACATCAGCCGCATTGCAGCTTACGACAATGCATCCGAGTTCAGAGCATCGGTGCCAACATTTGCGCACTACCTTAAATCGCTAGGCTACCGGACCTGCCTTTCAGGCAAGATGCATTTCGTTGGCCCAGATCAGATGCATGGGTTCGAAGACAGGGTAACAACCGATATCTACCCCGCGGATTTCGCATGGACCCCGGATTGGGAAGCGCCAGATGAGCGGATCGATAAGTGGTATCATAACATGCAAACCGTCAAGGAAAGCGGTTTGGCCCATGCGACCTTCCAGATCGACTATGACGATGAAGTTGGCTTTGCCGCCAATCGCTGGCTCTTCGATGTGGCCCGAGACAAAGCACGTGGGAACGATGCACCCTTTGCGATGGTGGTAAGCTTCATTCACCCGCATGATCCTTACGTTGCGCGACCTGAATGGTGGAATCTTTATTCGGACGATGAGATCGACATGCCGTCCTTTACACCCGTGACGGAGGATCAGGACCCGTTCTCGCGTCGATTGATGGATGGGATCGAAGCATCATATGTGCCGCTCAGCGACCAAGAAATCCGTCGCGCGCGTCATGCTTATCTGGCCAATGTCAGCTACTTCGACAGCAAGATCGGGGAGCTGATTCAGACCCTCGAAGAGACGGGCGAGTTGGACAACACCATAGTGTTTGTAACTGCGGATCACGGCGACATGCTGGGCGAACGTGGGCTGTGGTATAAAATGAATTTCTTTGAACACTCTGCGCGCGTTCCACTGGTCATGGCCGGGCCGGGCGTTGTAGTGGGGACAACGCAGAATGCAGTGTCACTGGTTGATTTGCTGCCGACCTTTATCGATATCGGCGGCGGTAATGAGACGATGATCGGAGAACCGATCGACGGCCGCAGTCTAATGCCTTTGGCCCGTGGCGAATACGACCCAGTTGATGAAGCCATCGGTGAGTATTGTGCCGAGATGACGGGCTATCCCGTAATCATGATCCGGCGCGGCCCTTTAAAATACATTCATTGCGACAGCGACCCGCCGCAGCTCTACGACCTAAACGCTGACCCGCTGGAAACAAAAAATGTTGCCACAGACCCTGACTATGCTGACCCGGCAGCCCGCTTTGCAGCCGAAGTCGCGGAACGGTGGGACGGTAGTGAATTGCGAAAGAAGATTATCGCCACGCAGAGATCACGCCGCGCGTTACATGCCGCGATGGAAGCAGGTGCCAGCGCGCCATGGGATTACAACCCACCATCTGATGCAAGTCAGCAATATGTCCGCAACAACTTGGATTGGACGGTGGCCGCGAGTCGCTACCGCTATCCGCCTTTGAAGGATTGAAGCCAATGATGCTGAACGGAAAAATTGCCCTTGTGACCGGCGCGCGCGGTGGCATCGGGCGTGCAATTGTCGCGCGGTTCCTAAAAGAAGGGGCAACAGTATTTGCAGCTGACCTCACACCGGAAGGATCGTTAGACCAGCACGACGAAGATGGCAGTCATTTTGTTAAGCTGGATGTGACTCAAGAGGCAGACTCGGTTGCGGCGATGGATCATGTGCGCGCCACACAAGGAAAGTTGGACATCTTAGTAAACGCGGCCGGGATCGAGATCGAAAAAACGGTTGAAGAGACCACGCTGGAGGAATGGAACCAAAGCTTTGCGGTTAATTCCACGGGCACGTTCCTGACCTCGAAATACGCCATCCCATTGATGCGCGAAGCGGCGAAGACAGGGAATAGCGCAAGCCTCATCAATTTTGGCTCCTACGATGGGTTCATTGCTGATCCGGGCCTTGCGGCCTATTGCGCAACCAAAGGTGCAGTACACGCTTTGACCCGCGCAATGGCTTGCGATCATGGCCCCGAAGGTATCCGCGTAAACGCCATCTGCCCCGGCTATATCGATACCCCAATGCTGCAAAGCTTCTTCAACGGAGATGGATCTGGTGGCGGCGGCGGCAATATTGAAACGCTGCAACAGGCCGTGCGCGATGTTCATCCGACGCGCACCTACGGGACGCCACAGGACATTGCAAACCTGGTTAACTGGCTTGCTTCCGACGAAGCACGGTATGCCTCTGGCCAGTTGTGGGTTCTGGACGGGGGGCTGTCTGCACAAGTGCAGCAGATGAAGCTCTGATGCCCAAATCCGTCATCATCACCTGCGCACCCACAGGGGGCATCCATACGCCGGCGATGTCACCACATCTGCCGATTACGCCTGCCGAGATCGCGACAGCAAGTATTGAAGCGGCACAAGCCGGCGCGTCGATCATTCACTTGCACGCACGGCATCCAGAGACCGGCAAACCCGACCCCCGACCCGAGCTATTTCAGCAGTTCCTGCCTGTGATCAAACAGTCCACTGATGTGGTGATGAATGTCTCTACCGGCGGCGGTTTGGGTATGTCGATGGATGAGCGCCTGCTGGCCGCAACTTCGACTAGCCCAGAGATGGCATCTCTCAACATGGGTTCTATGAACTTTGGCATCTTTCCGATGCTGCAGAAATACACCGAGTTTCAGCACGATTGGGAACAGCCATTCCTGGAGATGACAGAGGACTTCATCTTTCCCAACACCTTCAAAACAATTCGTTACGCCATTGAAAAACTTGGTGGTGATCATGGCACCAAGTTCGAGTTCGAATGCTATGATCTTGGCCATCTCTACAACGTCAAATGGTTCGTGGATCAAGGCCTGATCAAACCGCCTTTTTTCATTCAGATGGTGTTCGGCATCTTGGGTGGCGTTGGCGCGGATGCAGACCATCTAACCCACATGCACAACACAGCGGACAAGCTGTTCGGGGCAGAGAATTACGAATGGTCTGTCCTTGCCGCTGGCCGTCACCAAATGCCTTTTGCAACCCAAAGTGCATTGCGCGGCGGAAACCTTCGGGTTGGTCTCGAAGACAGCCTGTTCATTGGCAAAGGTGAGTTGGCCAAATCTAACGCGGAGCAGGTTACGCGCATCCGATCAATCGTAGAGAACCTTGGCCTTACGGTCGCGACGCCAGCAGAAGCGCGCATGCGGCTCGCACTAAAAGGCGGCGATCAGGTTGGGTTTTGAGGAGACGCTTATGCAGACGAAAATGTTGATCAATGGCGAATTGGTCGAAGGTACCGAAGAGGCGTTGGAAATCCTGAACCCTGCAACAGGCGAAATCATCTGCACAGTAAAAGAGGCCGGCGATGCACAGACCGAGGCGGCAGTGCGCAGTTCGGCAGAGGCATTTGAGACCTTTTCGGGTACGACCCCCGCGGAACGCGCTGCGATATTGCTTCACATAGCTGAAGTTATCGAGGCGAACGGCCAGGAGTTGGCAGAACTTGAGAGCTTGGATGTGGGAAAACCCTGGCCATCGGCTCATGATGACGAAATGCCGCTGACGATCGATGTCTTTCGCTTTTTCGCCGGGGCTGCGCGCACCATGATGGGGTCTGCCTCTGGAGAGTATGTCGCGGGTCATACCTCGATGATCCGGCGCGACCCCATTGGCCCTGTCGCGGCCATAGCGCCGTGGAACTATCCGCTGATGATGGCGTCCTGGAAGATTGCCGCACCAATTGCAGCAGGATGTTCGGTGGTGTTGAAACCTTCCGAGATCACGCCGCTGTCTACTTTGCGACTTGCAGAATTGTTACAAGATGTTCTGCCAAAAGGCGTGCTAAACGTGATTCATGGTCGCGGGCTCGGAGTGGGAAATACCCTGATGAACAGTCCGCAGATGGAAGGGATCAGTGTTACGGGCTCTCCGGCGACAGGCATGGCTGCAATGCGGGCTGCTTCCCAGAAAATTAAACACGTTCATCTGGAATTGGGCGGCAAGGCGCCGGTCATTGTCTTTGATGATGCTGATCTCGATGCTGTGGCCGAGACGATCCGATATGGCAGCTACTTCAATGCCGGTCAGGACTGCGCACAGCCTTGCCGCGTGGTGGTTGCAGACAGTGTTTACGACAAACTTGTGGCTGCGATTGCCGATCAAGTTGGCCAGATCCAGACTGGTGCACCGAAAGCTGAAGGAACGGAAATGGGCCCGCTTGTCTCTGCGGCACAGCGGGATCGTGTGGCTGGTTTTGTCGATCGCGCACGCTGCAGCTCTGAAATCGTTTCCGGTGGGGCGTCTGGCGAAGAAGAAGGCTTTTTCTACCAGCCGACAGTCATTGCCAATGTCGACAACACTGCAGAGATTGCCTGCAACGAGGTATTTGGACCTGTTGTAACTGTCTCTCGTTTTTCCGAGGCAGAAGATGCGTTGAAGATCGCCAACAACGGGCCCTATGGACTGGCCTCATCAGTCTGGACACGAGATGTTGGGAGAGCAATGCAAATGACGTCCAAGTTGCGCTATGGATTCACCTGGGTAAACACGCATGGGGTTGCGACCCCCGAGATGCCATGGGCCGCGATGAAAGGCTCGGGCACAGGCAGTGATATGTCGGTCTATGCATTGGACGCTTATACTGCGATCCGTCATGTCATGGTGGCACACTGATGCGGTTGGGTGGAAAACGCGCCTTTGTTACAGGCGGCAAGCAGGGCATTGGGCGGGGTATTGTTGAGGCGTTCATGGCTGAAGGGGCCGCTGTCACTACCTGCGGGCGCGGCCCTCAACCCGATGATCTGCCAGAAAACGTAATTTGGTACACACTGGATGTGTCCGACGCCGAAGCGGTTGCAGAAATCGTCAGTATAGTCGGTGGGACTGATATCCTTGTAAACAACGCCGGCGTTCAGGTTGAAAAAACTGTGACCGAAAGCTCGGACGCGGATTGGGACTTGGTGATGGGCGTAAATGCGCGAGGCGTTTTTAACTGTTGTCGCGCCTTCATTCCAGAAATGTCGCAAGGTGGCTCGATCATCAACATCGGTTCGATCTCGGGCAATGCCGCGGACCCGTCGATGGCGCTCTACAATGCGTCAAAAGCGTTTGTGCATGGGCTCACACGCTCTATTGCAGTGGACCATGGACCAGCGGTTCGCTGTAATGCGATCTGCCCGGGATGGATTGAGACGGGCATGCTGGACGCAGCGTTCGACCTCGCGCATGACCCGGAACAGGCCAAATCCGACGCGCTGGCTCGCCACGCGGTCAAACGCTTTGGCAAACCTGCCGATATTGCAGCGATGGCTGTGTGGCTGGCCTCTGACGACTCGTCTTTTGCAACCGGCCAGTTGTTCACGGTGGACGGTGGCCTGACGGCGGCCTCCCCCCTTAATCCGGGACTGTTATGATGTCAGAAATTGAAAGAACCGCCATTCTTGGAGCCGGTGTGATAGGGGCAAGCTGGGCAGCGTTGTTTCTCGCCTCGGGCCGTAGCGTGACGGTCTTTGACCCCGATCCGAATACCGAAGCATCCGTTCGCTCTTATATCGAAAAATCCTGGCCGACACTGGACGAGTTGAACCTCACAGATAGGGCCACACCCGACGCTATCACTTTCGTTTCAACCGCCGAGGCGGCTGTCCAGGGCGCACAATTCGTTCAGGAGAACGTGCCAGAAAGACTGGCAATTAAGCATTCGACCTATGCCGGGATTGAGCCAGAGTTGAACCCTAACGCAATAGTTTCAAGCTCAACTTCCGGCCTGACGCTTGAAGCTTTGCAAGAGGGATGGCGCGATCCCAGCAAATTGATCCTAGGTCATCCATTTAACCCACCGCATCTCATCCCATTGGTCGAATTGACCGTCAACGATTCCACCGGTTCAGATGTCTTGGACCGCACAGAAGCTTTCTACAAAGACATTGGTAAGATCACGATCCGGATCAAGAAAGGCATGCCAGGACATGTCGCGAACCGTTTGCAAGCCGCAGTTTGGCGCGAGGCCGTTCATATGGCGGTCGAAGGTGTTGCCAGTGTCGAAGACATCGATAAAGCGATGTGGGCTGGCCCGGGACTGCGATGGGCGGCGATGGGTCCGACAACCCTTTTTCACTTAGGCGCAGGCGATGGTGGCCTGCAGGCTTTCTGTGACCATTTCAAAGACACATTCAATGGCTGGTGGGACGACCTGGGCGACCCTCGTCTTGATGAGGATGTCATCAATAAACTGGTCGATGGCATTAACGATCAAACTCAGGGGCAAAGTACCGAAGAGTTATCAGCGCAACGCGACAAGATGCTTACAGCGATGCAAAAAGCTACCCAACACTTTCGGACTTGATGTCGGGATTGAACATTGGCCAAGCGCGAAACTCGAACGGGGTGCGGCCTTCAATGCGATCCGCACTGGGTGTCAATCCAAATCGTTTGCGGTATGCCCGGCTGAAATGAACCTGTCCATTAAACCCTGATGCTTCCGCAATCTCGCTGAACTTAAGCTCAGTTTGCGTCACTAATCCGCGCGCGCGATCAAGGCGAATGTCGCGGTAATACTCGATCGGTGACTTATGGACATATTGCTGAAACAATCGGCTAAGTTGTCGTTGCGAAATCTTCAACCTCGCTGATATTTCAGGGATCGACAAAGTGGCTTCCAAGTGCGCCTCCATCAAATCGATCGCGTCCCTTACCACTCCAGAGGTGACGTAACCCAGCGGCTCCATGTCTTTGGGGTTCTGTGATTGGCCTTCTCCGCGCACATTGTGATGAAAAAGGTATCGAGCAGATGCATTGGCGATACTCTCACCAGCGACAGAATGTACAAACCGCAATCCCAGATCGGTTGCTGCAGAACCCCCGCAACAAGTGAAAATCTTTCCATCCATAATAATCATGTTCTCTGACACGGTGGTGTCATGGGCCGTTTCGGCAAAGGCGTCGATGTGTTCATAGTGAACCGTTGCGGTCTTTCCTTTGAGTAGTCCAGCCGTCGCAAGTACAATCGCGCCGGTATCCAAACCACCAACGATTGCTCCACCCGATTCCCATTTCTGTAGGGCTACCTTGAACTGAGGTGTCCCGTGACGCTCAGGTGTCCAACTAGTACTCACCAGAACCATCCAAGGCTTGCGCCTCACCACCTCCGCCAATGGGGCAGTGTCAACGACCAAGCCACTGCTGGATTCAATTGGACCACCGGGGTCTGAGACATAGGTCCAAGAAAATCGAGCTGAACCCGTCAGGTAATTTGCTACTCTGAATGGATCCACGAAAGACGTTGTCGCCGAAACATTAAAATGCGAACTCACCAAAACAACTATGTCTAACTTGCGATCTATTGGCTGCGTCATGGCCGATTTTGTAAAACAGCGTCCAAAATTGTCAATTATGTTCCGGAAATACGCAAAAGACACCAAAGGGCATTGTCAGAGGAAACCGGCTTGAGGCGGGTAGGGTGGTTTCGTCGCTTCGCGGGATGACAAGACGCTCGCGCTTCCACTACTTCAAAACCAGCCCTGAGATCACCCGCCTGATGTTGATGATGTATGTTCGATTTCCGCTGTCACTTCGCAACGTCGAAGACCTGCTGCCTGAGCGTGGCATTTGCTATTCATGCCCCAGAGCCTGCCCGTTTTCGTCAAAAAAGTGCAGTTTGTCGGTCGGGAAGTGCAGACCAATCTTCGCCCCAGGCTTAAGGTCCGTATCACCGTTAAGTCGGACGGTTACCTTTTCTTCCACGCCGCAATCAACAATCAGGAAAGTGTCTGCACCCAGGTATTCGATCACCTCGATGACCCCATCACACTGACCTTCACCCGCGGCAACCACCTCGATGTGTTCAGGACGAACACCCAACTTCTCGGCAACACCTGGCAGAGCAAAATCACCGCTTCTGCCGTATTCTAGGGTGTATTTGCCTGCCTGGGTGGAACAGGGAAGTACATTCATCTTCGGGCTGCCGATAAACTGTGCGACGAACAGGTTGGCCGGGTGTTCGTAAAGCTCGCGAGGCGTACCTACTTGAGCGATTTTGCCGTACTCGAGAACAACAATCCGGTCGGCGAGAGTCATTGCCTCAACCTGATCATGCGTGACGTAGATCATCGTGCGCTTGAGGCTTTGGTGAAGTTTGGCGATCTCATACCGCATCTCAACACGAAGCGCTGCATCTAGGTTTGAAAGCGGCTCATCGAACAGGAACGCCGTCGGATCGCGTACGATAGATCTTCCGATCGCCACCCGCTGCCGCTGACCGCCAGACAGGTCCTTTGGCCTGCGCTCAAGGAATGGTCCCAACTTGAGAACCTCGGCGGCCCGGTTGACCTGTTCGGCTATCTCGACCTTAGGTACCCCTGCAACTTTCAGAGAGAACCCCATGTTTTCGGCAACCGTCAGGTGCGGGTATAGCGCATAGGATTGGAACACCATCGTCAGCCCGCGTTTTGAGGGCGGATGATCTGTGACGTCGCTGTCACTTATCAACAGAGATCCGCGCGAGATGTCCTCGAGCCCACCAATCATGCGCAGCAGGGTAGATTTCCCACAGCCGGACGGGCCGACGAAGACAATGAACTCACCTTCCTCGATCTTGAGATCTACGCCCTTGATAACCTGCGCCGAGCCGAACCACTTTTCGACTGACTTTAGTTCGATGCTACCCATCAGGCCCTCCCTGCCCAGTGAAGCCAGACGGCGGCTGTCCAGGTGAATGCCTGGCCACCCGCAGGGCTGCCGGTTTTTGGGTCGAAGTACTCTGCGAACCCAAAGCCCGATATCAGTTCGGCAGTTTTCTGGCGCAGCTGTTCTGCCTGTTGTGCATGCCCCATATCCGCTAGGCCAAACCCGATCATCATGTTCATGAAAGCCCAGGTCGGACCTCGCCAGTACCGACGTGCGTCGAATTTCGGCATATCCGGATCATAGCTTGGAACGGGGTAAGGCACAGTTTCCAGTACTGATTTCAATCCTTTAAGCATCCGATCAGACTCCATGCCAGCGTACCAACACAAGTATGACGCGTTGGAAATACTGTCGGCCATCTCTCCGGTATGCGCGTCACGGGAGTCGAAGCTCCCAAGGTCATCGTTCCAAAGCGAACGCGCGCCGGATTCGAGCTTTTCAATATCCTCACTCAGGCCCTCGGCTTCCAGTTCGAGCTTCTCGCTGATCATCAGCAAGTCCCGTGCAGCGCGAAGCGTGGTGAACGTCATAGTGGGATCGGCGACGCGGAACGGGTTCAGGGCCAACAGGGCTTGTTGGTCCCATCCCGCATCTCTGCCGATCTGAACCAGCTTGATGTACCGGTCGTAGTCGAACTTTGTGGGTCGGTCGTCGCTGTTCACGTGGCTGGTGTCGCGGCGCTGGTATTCCCCAACATCCGATGCATCCATGCGCGCCATGGAGTTGTCCCAATCAGGTGCGTTGTCGCGACCTGCCTCCCACGGATGGGTCGTGCAAACGGCACCGAATTCATCAAGGCGCCATTTCATGATCCAACGATGCCACGCCAACAATTTAGGGAATAGCTCCTTCATGCGAGCATCCCCAAACGCGGTATCCTGTTCCCAGATTTTACGTGCCATGGTCGCAGCAATGGGTGGTTGGATGATGCCCGAAGACGGGATCGGGCCATTGCATCCCCAAACATCGGGGCCGGGGAAATACCCTTCATCCTGCTGGTGGAACAGGATATGCGGAACCATGCCGTCTTCCCATTGCCCGGTGAACAGCGTCTCGATCTCAGTCCAGGCGCGGTCGAGGTCGAACTGGGCAAAGCCAAGCGCGGCAATCGCGCTGTCCCAGTTCCACTGGTATGGATACAGCCCCTCGGTAGGAATGGTGTAGCCGCCGCGATCGTTCGCAATCAGGATATTGCGCGCCTCGCGGTCGGGGTTCGTATGTTGGTTCATCTGTGTCATCCTTTGACAGACCCCGCTGTGAGGCCCTTGGTCATGAAACGTTCAAGCCCCAGGAACAGCGCCATGATAGGAACGGTGGCGATCACCGCACCGGCCATCAGGTGCTGACGGGGAATTTCTGAGGAGTTCAACATCGTGACCCCTCGGGTCAGAGTGAATTTCGACGGGTCGTCCAGCAGCATGAATGCCAGCAGGAATTCATTCCACGCGATCATGAAGACATAGAGCGAGACTGAGGCCAGCGCGGGCAGGCTGAGGGGCAGGGTGATCTTCCAGATCACCGCCAGGCGCGACAGACCGTCCATCAGCCCGGCTTCCTCCACCTCGGTCGGCAGGCCCCGGAAATAACCTTGCAACATGTACAGGGCCACCGGGATCGTGGTGACCGGATAGATCATGACAATCCCGAGGATCGAGTTGCGCAGCCCTGTCAGCGAGAAGGCGATATAGATCGGTAGTGCCAGAACGATCATCGGCACCATGTAGATCAACAAGATCGAACGCGAGAACGCCTTTTGACCCTGAAACCGGAACCGAGCAACCGCGTAAGCTCCGGGCACGCTGAACAGTAGCGTGATGAATACGGTCAGGACCGAGACATAAAGCGAAGTCCATAGGTATGTACCGAAATTGAAGTCACGGAACAGCTCGGTGTAGCTGCGGAACAGATCGGTGCCCTGGGACAAGTCGACCGAGAAGTCCAACGGGTTCTGTAACAATGCCTGCTGAGACTTCAGGCTGGTCATGACCATCACGTAGAACGGGATCACGACGATTGCCGTGAAGAATATGTACCCGAACCCTGTGAAGAAGCGGATCACCGCCTCTTCGTATTCATGGCGCGTGAGCTCTCCGAATGGCGTTTCTTTAAGGATCGCCGCCAGGGAAAGGTGCATGACGACGGTCATGGCGACAACTGTGACCACAACAGCCTGCAGGGATGTGTCCGAGCCGATCAGAACCGGACCAAACCCGGTCAGCCCGGACAGGCCCAGAAACGCCGATATACCGAGGCGGGCCGGAGCATGCTGCGCAGGAAAGCGGACATAGACCAAACCGGCGACTGCACCCCAGACCAGGCAGAGTAGAACTTGTGGGCGAAAAGCGGCCCCGGTTGAAAACGACATGGTAATTGCCACCGTGGTTGCGATCACGACTAGCCAGATTGCGCCCAGTACCGGGGCAGTAAGATACCCTTTGCGCATCACAGACCCTCCTCACGGCTGATGAAGCGGAAGAAGACAAAGCTGAAGGCGATCAGGCACACCAGGATCACAACGGCCACCGCCGCACCGGCACCGATGTTCGAGATCGCAAAGGCTTGTTCATAGACATTCACGGTAAGCGTGCGGGTGCCCGCATTGCCGCCGGTCAGCAGAAAGATGTCGTCGAACTTGTTGAACGTCCAAATGAAGCGAAGCAGGAACAGCACTGATAGAATGCCCAACAGTTGCGGGATGCTCAGCAGCCAGAACTTCTGGAACGGCGAAGCTCCGTCCATATCCGCCGCCTCATACATGCTGGAGTCGATGGACTGCATCCGGGCCAGGATGAACAGGAACGACAGCGGGAAATAGCGCCAGATTTCGAACACGGTGACCATGATCAGCGCCAATGGGCGTTCACCGAAGAAATTGATTGGCTCGCTGCTCAGCCCCATCTGCACTAGCAAAGCGTTAGCGGAACCTGAGAAAGGGTCAAACAGCGTCACCCAAGTGAATGCGACGGCGATGACGGGGGCGACATAGGGGAACAGGTAGAGGCCACGGATGAAGCCTTGTCCCCTAAAGCTTTTGTTCAGCAATAAAGCGGCGAACAAGCCCATGACCAAAGCGCCAATCGTGCCGAAGACTGTGTAGAACAGCGTGACCCAGAGAACGCCCCAGAATTCAGAGCCATCAAAGACGCGGGCAAAGTTTTCCAGGCTGAACTCAAGGTTGGTCAGAACGTTTGGCCCGCTTCCTGTGAGGCGAGGCTCGGATTCTTCGACTAAATCCTCGAATGCTTGGAGATCTCCGTCGACCGTGACCGGGATGCGGATACGCTCACGCTGGCCGCCGTCCAAGGTTCCGAAATCGCAGAACAAATTCTTCCCGTCCAGAACACAGGGTGCCGTGACCTCGCCCACAGCAACGCCGTCGGGCAGCACATCACTCAGGGTCACGCCTTCAACGGCGATTTCCTGGCTGGAGTTGCGCAGGCGGTATTCGATCCGCAGATCGTCACCAGAGCCGCGCAGGCTTTCACGGACAACTGGAGCAGGCGGGCGCAGGTCGGAAAGGGTAAACGGTTTGAAGCTGATCCAGATGATCGCCAGCAAGGGCAGGATCACCACAAGCGACACGCTGATCACGGTCGGAGCCAGCAGCGCCCAAGCCAGACGCGCCTCGCGTTTGGCAAGAGCCCCGGTTCCGGTCGGTGGGGTGGCCGAAGACATGGAATACCTCGAAGGGTTGCGAGCAGCGGCGCGAACGCCGCTGCAGGTGCTGGTTGATTACTGAACTTTGGCCAGCTCTTCGTTCATGGCTGCAACTGCGGCAGCCGCGTCAATCTCATCGTCGATATACTGCCGGACCACGCGGTTGATGGCCTGAGAGTTGATCATCTTCGACGCCAGCGCCAATTGACCTTCAGCCACGCCCCAGCGCTGTGCAACGTCCAGACCGCCCACGATTTCGTCGATCATGGCTTGGTCATAAAGCTCACCCAGGGGGGCCTTGCGGTCAACGCCTACAGGCAGCTCGGCCCATGCTTCAGAAAAGGCTGTCGGATTGTCGGCGTTGCCGCGACGAACAGGGAATTTGCCCTCAGGCGCAATTGCCAGAGTTTGGGTGTACCCGTCATCCATCGCGAATTTCACGAATTCCATCGCGGCGTCCGTATCCGCATCGTTGGTAATGCCGAAATACCGCACATCGCCCCATGCTGCGCCATCCGGGTTGGACGGGCCAGAGAAGTTGGTCACGATTCCAGTCTTGCTCGCCAATTCGCTTGAGGTCGGATCGTCGCTAATTGTTGGCGGAGCGCTGTCCCGCAAGCCGGCCAGTTCATCCAGAATGAAGGGCGACCAAATGATCATCGCGGCCTTGCCGTCGAAATACAGCTCTCGCGATTGCTTCCAGTACAGCTCACCCGGAGGCGACGCTTTCGAGATTGCTTTGTAGAAGTCCAGAACCTCGGTTGTCTTGGCCTCATCCAGTGGCTGGAAACCATCAGCGCCAACTGGCGAGACGCCATTGGCGAGGAACACATGTTCCAGCACCTGGCTCATGAAGTTCTCATCAACTTTGGTCGCGGCGACAAAGCCGTACATTTCCGGCGGGTTGTGCAGTTTTTCCAGCGCAGCCAATACGCTGTCAAATGAGTTGGGCGCATCCAGGCCGGCTTCGTCAAATAGGTCTTTGCGGTAGACAACCATTTGCGTCCAACCATCGACAGGTACCGAGGCTGTTTCGTCATTAAAGGCCGCCATATCCAATGCGCCGGGTGCAAATGTGTCGGCGCCCAGCTCTTCGATCACTTCTGTCGCAGCTTCGGTGTCAAGGATACCTGCTTCGGCCCAAGGCAGCGCGTATTGCAATGGATGATAGACCACATCAGGCAGATCTCCCGCTGCGAAAGCTGCGGTAGCTCGTGTGCCCAGATCTGTTTCGGTGACCGGGATTACCTCAACTGTGGTGCCGGTTTCCGCTTTAAACTGGTCCGCCATTTCCTGCTGCTTTGCGAGCCGTTCTGGTTGCTCCTCAGTTGTCCAGAAACGAATTGTATCTGCCTGTGCTGACACGGCTGCCAGGGCCAGCGCCAGCGATGTGCCAAGCATCAGTCGAGATGCCTTTGGTGTAAGTTTCATGATCGGTCTCCTCCCCGATTTCCATTTTTGAATTGTGTAATTTTTCGCGCCAACTCTTCAGGTGTCAGGCGCGGTGGTCCATCAGAATCCCGTTCCAAAAGAACGGCTTCGCCGAGCTCACGCAGGCTTTCGGGTGCTTCTCCACGGGTTTGCCGTATGAGCATTTCAGCAAGGCGTTCGCCAGCCCGCTGTGAATCGACGCTGAATGTCGTAAGACCCGGGCTGACGTATTGGCTTTCGGGTATGCCGTCATACCCAAGGATCGAGACATCCTTACCGATTTGCAGGCCAAACTCGGCGCAAACAGTGTAAGACCCTAATGCGGCCAAATCAGTCGCAAAGACGATCCCGGTCGGTGGATTCTCCAATTCCAGCAAAGCTCGCGCCTGGATTGCTCCTTCATCACGGGTGCGCGCGTCCTCGCGTATCAGTTCAAGGTCGATGGGCAAGCCAGCAGCGCTCAGACCTTCGAGATAGCCATCACGTCGAAGGTGGCTGTAGTTGAATTTCGGATCGCTGCCGACGAAGCCGATGCGACGATGGCCAAAACCACTCAAACGACTGACCGCGCTACGAATTGCCGTTTCACCCGAGATATCAAACCAAGATGTATCGTCGTAAGGGTCCGCTTGCCCGTATCCCGTTCGACCGTAGAGTATGAATGGAACATTCAGGGCGCTTAGATACTTGATACGAGCGTCGTCGACTTCCGTTCTGGGCAGAATAAACCCGTCCGCCTTGCGCTCTTCCACAAGGCGCCCCAGAACGTTGAGCATATCCTTTTCGGACTTGGCCGTTGAGATAGTCATAGTCCAATCGAATGCGCTGGCACCTTCGCAAGCGCCTGCCAGAAAGTCCTGCAGAAACGGATTGTGCCGGTCCGGTTCCCCGCTGTTAATGACCATCGCAATTGCACGTACTTTCCCTGTGCGGATCGCCTGCGCGTGGCTGAGCGGGCGATAGCCCATCTTTCTTGCAGTAGATTCGACCCGTTTTCTGGTGGTCTCCGAGATGTCGGAATACCCGTTCAAAGCGCGCGACACGGTGCTCTTTGAAAGACCGAGGTGATCAGCCAACTCGTCCAGCTTCACCCTTCGGGATGAGGGATCGCGACGGAGCGAAGATTCGCGCTTCGGTAGACTGGGATTCGTTCTCATTCCATTATTTGTTCGCTCCGAAACCGGTTTCGGCAATCAAAAAATCGAAAAACTCTTCTGATTACTCGTTTGACCGCGCTAAACCTCCGGTGCTCTGATGTTCACCTGTTCTCTAACAGTTCGATAATTTATGACTTGTTTGATTGGCAGGGGACGTCCACATCAAAGGCCTCTTAGCGGAAATGATGAAGGGTCTGGACGCCGATCATAGCGAGGACGTACCCGTGGTGATTGATCAGACCTATCTGCAGATGGACGCACGTCGTCCAACCCTATGGACTAAAGGGACAAAGAGGGCTGATCGGCCGAACCAAAGGCAGCGCAAGCTCGAAGGAAAGGGCCATCTGCGACAGCCAGGGACAGCCGCCGAACGTTTTTGTGACCACCGGTCAGGTCAGGAATAATACCGGTTCGATGAAGTTCGTGTGCGGAATGTCGGCTTTCCGCCCTGCCGGTGGATGGCTTTGCGCTTGCGGCAGACTATTCGCCTATGCATCGAACGGCAGGTTGGTGGCCGCTATCCTTTGTTTTGCCCAGCAGATTGCAGCCATGGCGAATGACAGAAATGTCCGCGGAACAGACATTGAGATGAATTCTAGGAACGACTGCTCCGAGCCGACAACAAACGTCGCAATTTCGCGACTTGCGTCCCCTAAACGGAGAAATTTCTGCAAAGGCACGAACGACCAAGACGTAGCGCAGCAGCGATGCCGAACTTTCGCGCATCAGGCAGAAATATCTGATGGCGGAACCAGCGTAGCGCGTAACAAATCGGCCCCGAAGAATGGTATGGTTTCGGATAGTTGTTTAGCTTGGCAAGAGCATTTCGTATACGGACAGCCGATGAGTGAAGACAAAACCTAACACCCAGACAAACGTTGAAATGAAAGCCTGTACTTTCGGCCTCTCCAATTGGGTTTAGGTGCTGACAATTTGGCAAGTCCGTTCTGGGGGCTAATTCACTTCTGAGATCATTACCCCCCCCTGCTTCACCAAGAGGTCAACAATTGCGCTAACCCCCTTTTTGTGGCGAAGGGACGAGAACAAAAATGGCCGTCCTTTGCGCATTCTGGCTGCATCTCGTTCCATGACCTCCAGTGAAGCGCCAACATGTGGCGCCAGGTCGGTTTTGTTTATGAC
Organism: Ruegeria sp. CDSB086; assembly: GCF_059611065.1. Classification (NCBI taxonomy): domain Bacteria; kingdom Pseudomonadati; phylum Pseudomonadota; class Alphaproteobacteria; order Rhodobacterales; family Roseobacteraceae; genus Ruegeria; species Ruegeria sp. CDSB086. Next base: position 58,439 of record NZ_JBXWOV010000013.1, read on the forward strand.
CAGGATGTCGGATTTTGTTATTGCTGGTCCGCCTTTTCGCGGGATTTCCTCTCCAGCGGCGACGTCGATCACATAGATTGTAAGGTCTGCGAGTTCCGGGCTGAAAGTAGCCGACAGATTGTCGCCACCGCTTTCGATCAGAACGATATCAAGATCTGGATGGCGTTCCTGCATTTCAGCGACAGCGGCAAGGTTTATCGATGCATCCTCGCGGATTGCTGTATGTGGGCAACCGCCCGTTTCGACGCCGATAATCCGATCTTGGGGAAGGACCTGCATGCGCACCAGCGCTTCGGCATCCTCCTGCGTATAAATGTCATTGGTGATGACGCCCACTGAACAAGCATCGCGCAGGGCTTCAGACAAGGCAGCGGTCAAAGTGGTCTTTCCGGCTCCAACCGGACCACCGATGCCAACGCGAAGAGGGCCGTTCATACTGCTCATGTTCGGAATATCCTTGAATACTGTGTTTCGTGTCTCATCGACGCGATGTCCGTCAGGAACGCAGTCGAACTTATTTCTTCTAAACCTGCCAATTGCGCCTTTTCGACGATATGAGCACATAGCGGTGTCAAATTACGGATTAGTTTCTGCGCGTCGGTTTGCCCCAGCGGCACAAGACGCGTTGCGCAAGCGACCAAGTTGCTTGCGAATGCTTGTAGATACATCTTCGTCGTCAGCAGTAGGGGGAGGTTTTGCAGAAGCGCGGCGTGACCTACTGAAACTGGGTAGGAAAGCTGTTGGATGTCTAAATCCCAGACATCTCCTGTGACAGTCCCGAACGCCTGTCCCAGCAGTTCGGTTTCCATTTTCCTTTCGGATGACGCGCAGATAGCCCGTGCCTTGGCATCGATGCTAAAAAGTTCATCTTTGTCCCGCGCGTTGTATGCGGACACCACGAACAGAGCATCATTCCATCCAGATCCGTGTTCCAGCGCATCTGAAATCCAGTCTTCGGCGTCTTGGGAGCTGGCGACCGCTCCTTCGTCAATTGCAGCTTCCAACCCATGAGAATAAGCAAAGCCCCCCACAGGGTATGCCGGAGACAACCACTGGGTCAGCGTCAGGATATCGGCGTCAGTGGGCGTGGCCATGTGTCCTGCCGTGGCCATAGGCTCCGCCTTCGGGGTTGAACGGTTCGTGCACCTCGCGCACTGTGGCTCCGATTTTCAAAAGCATGTCTCGGATCACATGATCGACCTGGATCAGCAGACGGTCCTTTTCGATCTGGCAGGGCGTGTGGCGATTGCCGATATGCCACGCGATGCGTGTCAGGTCCGGAGCGGAAACCTCTAGCAGTGCTTCGGGTGCAGCCTGTATTTCCACTTCGCGACCGTCGTCCAGAACCAACGTGCCACCGTGGTTCAACGAGGTGGTTTGCGACAGATCGACGAGAATTTGTTCGCCACTTTCACAGGTCAGAACCTTGCGACGCAAAAACCGATCGTCATAAGTCAGAGACAGGCAATCTGCGGACTCGCCGTGCATATGATCCGAGTAACGGCGTGCGGTGCAGAGCAGGGCGGTCATACCGTCGCCTCCTCTGGAGCAGAAATGGTCAGAGCCAGATTGAATCCGCAAACACCCGGTGCACGATCCGTTCGCGTGATAGGCCGCGTTTTGTCAGCTCTTCGTCGCTGAGCGATTGCAGAAATTCGACCTGTCGAACGCGTGATTGAGCTTCGGCCACACTGATCAGAGCCCCGTAGACTGATGCTGCAATGGACGCGACCAGACCGGGCAGCGAAAAGCGTGCGTGAGATTGTGTTGCTGAGTGTGCCATTTGGACCCTCGTAAACGTTGGTCCTCCCTTGGGCATTAATATCTGTCATATCGGCCTCACTTTGAAGTGGGTGTTTGGTCATTTCTGCCTTGCGCGCGGTGCAATGCAGCATAATTTTTAGTCAGAACATAAAGTATCGCTGTGCCATTGGCAGCACTTCGGCGGGTTGGCAGGTCAGCAATTCGCCATCTGCCCGGACTTCGTAGGTTTCTGGATCAACTTCGACATGAGGTGTCGCGTTGTTGAGCAGAAGATCCTGTTTGCCAATCTCTCGCGTGTTTTGGACAGCGACGGTCTGCTTTGCCAATCCAAGTGTATCACCGATCCCGTCCGCCAGCGCGGCTTGCGAAACAAAGGTGATGGCCGAGTTTTCAACGGATCGACCATAGGCACCGAACATTGGCCGACTATAAACCGGCTGCGGGGTGGGAATCGAAGCATTCGGATCACCCATCTGTGCACAAACGATGGTGCCGCCCAGCAAAACCATCTCAGGCTTCACTCCAAAAAAGGCAGGGTCCCATAGGACCAGGTCGGCGCGTTTTCCTTCCTCGATACTGCCAATCTCGTGGCTGAGGCCATGGGCTACGGCAGGGTTGATCGTGTACTTGGCGATGTAACGGCGAACGCGCAGGTTGTCGTTGTCACCGGATTCCTCCGGCAGGCGGCCTCGCTGTTTCTTCATCTTGTCAGCCGTTTGCCACGTACGGATCAACACCTCGCCCACGCGGCCCATAGCCTGACTGTCGGACGCGATGATGCTGAACGCGCCCATGTCGTGCAGGATATCTTCAGCCGCGATGGTTTCACGCCGGATGCGGCTTTCAGCAAAGGCCACGTCCTCGGGGATGGATTTGTCCAGATGATGGCAGACCATCAGCATGTCGAGATGTTCCTCTACCGTGTTCACTGTAAAGGGCCTCGTCGGGTTGGTAGAGGAGGGTAGGACATGGTCCTCACCGCAGATTTTGATGATGTCGGGGGCGTGGCCGCCGCCCGCGCCTTCGGTATGGAAGGCGTGGATAGTACGACCCTTTATCGCGGCAACTGTATTTTCAACAAACCCGGATTCGTTGAGCGTGTCGGTGTGGATCATAACCTGAACGTCCATCGCATCAGCGACCGAAAGGCAGCAGTCGATGGCCGCAGGAGTCGTGCCCCAGTCCTCGTGCAGTTTCAGAGCACAAGCTCCGGCTCTGACCTGTTCCTCCAGAGCCGCGGGAAGCGAAGCATTTCCCTTGCCCGCAAAAGCAAGATTCATGGGAAAAGCATCTGCCGCCTGCAACATCCGGCCGATATGCCATGGGCCCGGTGTGCATGTGGTCGCCAGAGTGCCATGTGCCGGGCCAGTGCCGCCACCGAGCATGGTCGTCAGGCCAGAATGCAGCGCGTCGTCTATCTGTTGAGGGCAGATGAAGTGAATATGGCTGTCGAACCCGCCAGCCGTCAGGATGCGACCCTCGCCAGCGATGGCCTCTGTGCCGGGGCCGATGATGATGTCTACACCGGGCTGCGTATCCGGATTTCCGGCTTTGCCGATCTTGGCGATGCGCCCGTCCTTTAGGCCGACATCCGCCTTGTAAATACCCGAGTGATCCACGATCAGAGCATTGGTGATCACCGTGTCCACGGCCCCCTCGGCTCGCGTGGCCTGTGACTGCCCCATCCCATCGCGAATGACTTTGCCACCACCGAATTTAACCTCTTCACCATAGACATCTTCGCGGTGGCCGGTCTCGCTGAAACGCGCAGTCGTTGCGCGCTCCACGATCAGGTCTTTTTCTACTTCGATGATCAGATCGGTATCTGCCAATCGTACTTTGTCGCCGACCGTGGGGCCGAACATGGAGGCATAGTCACTCCGACTGATCTTGCCCGGCATCTTTCAAAGCCCCCATGATATGCATATTGAAACCGTAGATGTGCCGGCGCCCCTCAAATGGCACCAGCATAACTTCGCGAGTTTGCCCTGGCTCAAATCGCACCGCAGTGCCCGCCGGGATGTCCAGCCGCATACCCAAAGCTGCATACCGATCAAAATCCAGAGCCGGGTTTGCTTCGGAAAAATGGTAGTGGCTGCCGACCTGTATTGGTCGGTCGCCGGTATTGGCGACAATAACAAGACGGCTGCTGCGTCCTGCGTTCAGCGTCAGTGAGCCTTCGGCCGGAATAATCTCACCCGGGATCATTTCGGCAGCTTCAAAATCACGGTAATGGCGATGACCGCAATCAAAGCCAACCCAACTGCGAGCGCGGCGTAATCACTGCCATGAGCGTGAACTTGGGTATCCGAATGGGCCATGGCCGGACCAGCCAGAATGAGAGCGGGAAACAGCATACGGTTCATGGAGAACTCCTTTAGAAATTAGCGAATGGGGTTGTGGACAGTCACAAGTTTTGTGCCATCCGGGAAAGTGGCTTCGACCTGTACCTCGTGGATCATCTCGGGCACGCCTTCCATGCATTGGTCACGGGAGATCACTTCAGCCCCGGCTTGCATCATGTCCGCGACCGAACGGCCATCGCGCGCGCCTTCGACCACGGCGTCGGTTATCAACGCAATGGCCTCGGGGTGGTTCAGCTTAACGCCGCGGGTCAGCCGTTTTCGAGCGACCTCGGCGGCCATGGCGACCAGCAGTTTGTCTTTTTCTCGAGGGGTCAGGTTCATGTCAGAGCATCCAGCATCGGGGTAAAGTGTCTTTGTTCAGTCGGCGTAGAACTGGTATCAGCGTTCGCCGCAGAGCAAAGCTGTTGTCCGCCAGAATGCGAATGACCAATAGGTCTTTCCGGATCAGGGTTGCACCGGCGGTGTCCGGTAGCATTTCCCGGACAGGTTTTAGATGACCTTCGGCGGAACTCGACGCTAAGACGATTAGCGCCATCGCCCCTGCGCCGTTCGCAATATGCGGCTTGGACAAATGCGTATGCCAATCACCTGAGAACCTGATCGCCTCGAGAAACACTGGCGTGTCCTCGCGGCGAATCTCGATTCTATCGCGCAAGCGGATGCCGGTCAGCGTCTCGCCCATGGCAATGCGCCCAAAGACCAGCGGCTCGACCATCAGCATTTCAGCATCAAGCCCCATGTCGATCCTGAGGCGTCGGTCCAAAGCACTGCCGTTGTACAGGATGGTTTCCTGCGGCAGCCAGTTCAGCCGGGCGCCATCCTCAACCGTCAAATGGTTTGTAATCTGGCCCAATTCTTTGGGCTGGGCTTTGTAGGCGCGCTCACAGGCTTGTGTCGTCAAAGTCAGCGCCGTGCATTTTGCTGCCTTGCAAGAAAATCGGAATGAATCGCCTCCGGTCACGCCGCCCGCCGTGTTCAGAAGAACCGCATCAAGATCAGGTGTGATCGTTCTGGGGAACAGGCATTTAAAGGACCCAGACTGGCGAAATCTGTCCAGCACAGTTCTGTTGCCCAATTGCTTGGTGCTTAAGCTGACAGTGCCTGCAGCACGTGGCGGTACCGCGCTGTGCGTGGGCAATATGGCTGCAACTTGTGTAATAGGGCACCTTTAGCGCGTCGTTTGGTGCCACCTGTTTCTCTATTGAAGTGTCGGAACACTAATCTGCAGTGTCGGAATCTGCTTATTTCCACATCGTGTGTCTAAATTTTAGACAGCAACGTCCGACTTAGATGAAAAAATATGCGCTTCTCGCCGATTTCCCAAATTGGGCTAAAGGTAAGTTGCCAACCTTGCTGCAATGCAGAAACCGTATGGGTGCCACCGCGGAAATGACCCGGGGGGTGTGTGACGGCTGCGCGAATTGGACCTCGAACACAACCGCCACACGGAACGCAACAACAGTTGCGGGGATCAGGTAGAAGAAGAGTGTGCCTTTGCGCAAGCCCTCTCTCCCGGCCCCGCCAGGAGGATTACATGAAATCGCTCAAATCCACGCTCGCCGGATCGGTTGTCTTTGCTGCCATAGCCACCGCTGCCTTGTCTGCCGAAGACACGATCAAGGTCGGAGTGCTGCATTCGCTGTCGGGCACGATGGCAATCTCGGAGACTACTCTGAAAGACACCATGCTGATGCTGATCGACCAGCAAAACGCCAAAGGTGGTCTTTTGGGCAAGCAGCTTGAGGCCGTTGTTGTGGATCCCGCATCTGATTGGCCGCTGTTCGCGGAAAAAGCCCGTGAGCTGCTGACCGTCCACGAGGTGGATGTGATCTTTGGCAACTGGACTTCGGTCAGCCGCAAATCAGTACTGCCTGTGATCGAAGAACTGAATGGTTTGCTGTTCTATCCGGTTCAGTATGAGGGCGAAGAAAGCTCTAAAAATGTCTTTTACACCGGTGCGGCCCCGAACCAGCAGGCGATCCCTGCGACTGATTATTTCCTGGAGGAACTGGGGGTTGAGAAATTCGCTCTGCTCGGCACGGACTATGTCTATCCCAGGACCACCAACAATATTTTGGAAAGCTACCTTAAGCAAAAGGGTATTTCGGACGCGGATATCTTCGTCAACTACACCCCCTTTGGCCATTCTGACTGGTCCAAGATCGTATCTGACGTCGTCGCACTGGGCGAAGATGGCAAAAAGGTTGGTGTGATCTCGACCATCAACGGAGACGCCAACATTGGTTTCTATAAAGAACTGGCCGCAGCTGGTGTTTCGGCAGATGACATTCCTGTCGTGGCCTTTTCGGTTGGTGAGGAAGAACTGTCCGGTCTCGATACCGCGAACCTCGTCGGTCACTTAGCGGCTTGGAACTATTTCCAGTCGGCGGATACTGATGTAAATGCCGAATTTGTCGAAACCTGGAAAGCCACCATGGGTGACGAACGGGTGACCAACGACCCTATGGAGGCGCATTTTATCGGCTTCAACATGTGGGTGAATGCCGCGACCGAAGCCGGCTCGACCGAAGTAGACGCTGTGCGCGCCGCCATGTACGGGCAGGAATTCCCGAACCTGACCGGAGGTACTGCTGTGATGTTGCCGAACCACCATCTGGCTAAGCCGGTTCTGATTGGTGAGATTCAGGAAGACGGCCAGTTCGACATCATCAGCGAAACGGACGTTGTGCCGGGCGATGCATGGACCGACTTCCTGCCTGAATCGGCAGTGCTGAAATCGGATTGGAAAGATCTCGGCTGCGGTATGTACAACACCGAGACCGAGAGCTGCGTTCAGACTTTGTCGAACTACTAAATCGTACGCAAGGCGGGTGTGATCGCCCGCCTTGCCCAAAGACACGCGGGTTTCACCACATGTTAAGACTATTCCTTGCGGGCCTGGCAATTCTCTTCGCCTGCCTGAACGCCAACGCGCAAGAGGGTGGCCTGCAGCCGATCTTGCAGGATCATCAGGAGATCATTGTCAAAAGTTCGCGCAAGACGATCAAACCGGCGATTGATGCGCTTGCCGCCAGTGGGCTGCCGCAAGCGCAGGTGATGCTTGAGACATGGGTCGCCAAAGACATGTGGATGCGCAAGTCTGACGGTCTGTTCTTTGCCGGAACAAAGGCCGAAGGGCGGTTGTACCAACTGACCGATTTCGACACGGGTGAAGTGGTCGGCACGTTTGAGAAATCAGACTTGAAGCAATTGAAACCCAACAGCGGTGTCCGCGCTATGATCGGGACAGCTCTGGTGCAGTTTCAGTTGACCGACCCGGATCGAAAGAAGCGCTTAGCCGCACTAAAGTCCATTCAACGTGATCCCGAGGGCGCACTGCTCGAACCTCTTCGTGCCTCGATCGAGGATGAGCCAGATGTGGATTTGAAGGCCCAGAAGCAACGGCTCGAACGGCTGCTGACGATTGGATATGACGAAGACGTTGCGGCCCGCGTGGCTGCAATTGAAGAAATGTCTAACGATCTGGGTGTCGACGTTCGCGCGGCACTGAACCCGTTAGTCGTGACCTCACGAAAGACCGCTGCGGACCTGCCATCGGATGTTAACGTCGCCATCATTCTGGAACCCGGTTCAGAGGCCTTGTCGAGGGATGACGCATACTACCTGTTGGTCGCGAGCGACTTGGCTGCGCCCCATGTGTTGCCTGACGACATCCGCCTGGCTTTGGCTGCGAACATCGACGGTGGTCGCGTAGGGGGTATCCCGGTCGCGCAACTGAACAACAATACTGCGCGCACGCAAGCCTACAACACTCTGGCTGAAGCCGGACTTGTTCCTGCGCTGGTAACTGAGGCCGATATCGACATGGCGCTGGGTGCACATGTGTTCTTTGAGACTTATGCCGAGCCGTCCGTCGAAGTAACCGCCGCTGCCGAAAAAGCGCTAAAGAAGATCGAACTGAAAGTTGGCCTAAACCAAACGCTCGACCTGACGTTGGACGCGGTCTCTCTGGCCTCGATTTATTTCCTAGCCGCAATTGGTTTGGCCATCACTTTCGGAGTGATGGGTGTAATCAACATGGCCCATGGCGAATTTATCATGATGGGTGCCTATACGGGCTATGTCGTTCAGCAGTACGTCCCCGACCATACGGTATCGATCATCGTTGCCATCCCAATGGCTTTCGCCGTCACGTTTGCCATGGGCGTCGCCATGGAGCGCCTGGTGATCCGTTGGCTTTATGCCCGCCCGTTGGAAACACTGCTGGCGACCTTTGGTATCTCGATTGCCTTGCAGCAACTGGCAAAGAACATCTTTGGTACACAGGCCCGCCCTCTGACTGCTCCGGGTTGGCTGGACGGTGCTTGGGTGATGAACGATGTGGTTTCGATCAGCTATATCCGCATTGCGATCTTCGTGCTGGCGCTGATTTTTCTGGGGCTGTTCCTTTACATCATGAAACGGACAAGGCTGGGGCTTGAGATGCGTGCGGTCACGCAGAACCCGCGCATGGCCGGATCAATGGGGATCAACCCGGGGCGGGTGAACTTGCTGACCTTCGGTCTCGGCTCCGGCATTGCTGGGATCGCGGGGGTGGCCATTGGCCTGTTCGCCAAAGTCACATCGGATCTGGGCAACGACTACATCGTGCAAAGTTTCATGACCGTGGTTGTCGGTGGTGTCGGCAACATCTGGGGCGCGCTGGCAGGCGCGGGGATGATCGGGTTCCTGCAAAAAGGGATCGAGTGGATGAACCCGTCGAATACACTCGCGGCGCAAACCTACATGATCATCTTCATCATCATTTTCATCCAATTTCGACCACGAGGCATTATTGCCCTCAAAGGTCGCGCGGCGGGGGATTGAGCTATGGAACGTAGTTTTGTTGCTAAGAACCCATCTGTGTTGGTCTTTCTGGCCATCCTGTCGCTGTTCACGCTGGGTGTAACTGTCCTGTCCGAAGGGTTCGGAATCGGTGTGATCTCAACCAGTTTCGTCAAAACGCTGGGCAAGACCCTGTGCCTGTGTCTGATCGCGGTCGCGATGGATCTGGTTTGGGGTTTCACCGGCATTCTATCACTAGGCCATTTCGCTTTCTTCGGGCTCGGTGGCTATATGATCGGTATGTGGCTGATGTACGAACGCACCCGGCTGATCGTGGTCGAGTCATTGTCACAAGCCGACATTCCGCCAACGCCTGCCGAAATTGTGGACGCCATCGGCACTCAGATTTTCGGCGTAGTCGGATCATCCGAATTCCCGCTGATCTGGGCATTTTCGCACAGCTTGACGCTGCAGTTGATACTGGTCGTTGTAGTGCCTGGCCTGCTGGCGCTGATCTTTGGCTGGCTGGCCTTCCGCAGTCGAGTGACCGGCGTCTATCTGTCGATCCTGACGCAAGCAATGACGCTGGCTCTGGCTTTGTATCTGTTTCAGAATGACAGCGGTTTGCGCGGCAACAATGGCTTGTCCGGCCTGCAGAACCTGCCCGGTGTCACTGTCTCTCAAGACGTTGTTTCGCTCTGGTTCCTATGGGCTTCGGCTTTGGCGTTGGGACTGGGTTACATGCTGGCGGCATGGATCGTGTCGGGCAAGTTCGGCTCGGTCCTGCGCGGCATTCGAGACAACGAGGCGCGAGTTCGGTTCCTCGGCTATTCGGTCGAAGCCTACAAGTTGGCTGTCTTCACCCTGACGGCTTGCATCGCCGCAATCGCGGGTGCGCTATATTATCCGCAGGCTGGCATTATCAACCCCGAGGAGATGGCCCCCATCGCCTCAATCTATCTGGCCGTCTGGGTCGCTATCGGCGGGCGGGGCCGGCTGTATGGTGCGGTCATCGGCGCGGCTTTTGTCAGCCTGCTGAGCACCTGGTTCACCGGCGGGCAGGCCCCGGATATTCCGCTTGGCTTTTACACGATCAAATGGGTCGACTGGTGGCAAGTGCTGCTGGGTGTTTCGTTTGTGCTGGTCACGCTGTTTGCTCCGCAAGGTATCGGAGGTTTGTTCGACTTGTATACCAACCAGCGTTATCCCGATCGGCATGGTGCCAATCTGGGACCCGATGAAGGCGCTTTGCGTGAGAAAGAGGCTAACCTATGAGCACCTTGTTAGAGGTAAGTGGCGTATCGGTTACCTTCGACGGGTTCCGCGCCATCAACAACCTGTCCTTCCAGATTGGTGACGCAGAGCTACGTTCCGTGATTGGCCCGAATGGGGCTGGCAAGACTACGTTTATGGACATCATCACCGGCAAGACCCGACCAGATGAGGGGCGGGTCATATGGGGTGAAAAGTCCGTATCTTTGTTGGATATGACCGAGGCAAAAATCGCGCAGGCGGGAATCGGGCGGAAGTTTCAGAAGCCTACGGTTTTTGAGGATCAGTCCGTGCGCGATAATCTACTAATGGCGCTAAAGAAAAATCGTGGCTGGGTTGGCGTACTGCTTTACCGTCCGTCCAAAAGTGATTTGCAGAAGGTCGAAGACCTGGCCACCGAAATTGGGCTGTATCAGGAACTGAGCCGGAAGTCAGGTGAACTGAGCCACGGGCAAAAGCAATGGTTGGAAATTGGCATGCTGCTTGCGCAGGATCCACGTCTGCTTTTGGTCGATGAACCCGCCGCTGGCATGACCCCGCAAGAACGCGAACATACCACAGACTTGCTAGTTCAAGCTGCAAAGACCCGCGCGGTTGTGGTTGTTGAACATGACATGGAATTTGTCAGGCGCCTGAACTGCAAAGTCACGGTTTTGCATGAAGGATCCGTTTTAGCCGAGGGCAGCCTTGATCACGTGACATCAAATCAGGACGTCATCGACGTCTATCTGGGGCGCTAGAAAATGTTGAAGCTGACCGATCTGACTTTGCACTATGGGCACTCGCAAATCCTCAACGGGATTTCCATGGAAGCTTCACAGGGTGAAGTAACGTGCGTCATGGGGACCAACGGTGTCGGAAAAACCAGTCTGATGAAGGCAATCTCAGGGGCGCATCCCCGTTCCGGTGGCGAACTGGAGCTTGACGGAAAGCAAATGGGTATCTTACCTGCTCATCAGATGGCCTGGAAAGGTGTGGCATATGTCCCCCAAGGTCGCGAAATTTTCCCATTGCTCACGGTTCGAGAAAATCTGGAAACAGGCTTCTCCTGTCTGCCTGCCAGCGAACACTTCGTCCCAGATGTTATTTTTGACATGTTCCCGGTCCTCAAAAAAATGCAGAACCGGCGCGGGGGCGACCTTTCCGGCGGGCAGCAGCAACAGTTGGCCATCGCGCGTGCACTGATCACAAGACCGCGCCTGCTGCTGCTGGATGAGCCAACCGAAGGTATTCAGCCGAACATAATCCAACAGATTGGCGAAGTGATCCGGCACCTCAGAAAGACGAGCGGAATGGCAATTGTCTTAGTCGAGCAGTATTTCGACTTCGCATATGATCTTGCTGACAGGTTTGTTGTGTTGCGACGCGGAGAAATCCTGGTCAAAGGCTCACGAGATGACCTGACGCGTGATCAAGTGTTGCAGGCCGTAACAGTTTAGCACTGTTCCGTGTAGTTGGCTTCGAATTAGATTCATGAAGCCCAAATCACGTTCTGCACTGAAGCTGGGGACATGGTTTGATCCTCCCAATACGTTCAAAAAAGAAATGCTTAGTTTTGAGATGCTGTCGTTCGATGCCTCTTGTCTTGATGGGTGTGTACTATCAGACAGATCAACTGGCTTCGTGTACTACTGAGGTTCAAATTGGGCATTGTCAGAGGAAACCGGCTTGAGGCGGGTAGGGTGGTTTCGTAGCTTCGTGGGATGACAAAAACCAATCCACTTCGATACTTCAAAACCAGCCCAGAGATCATTGGCCTACCCGCCCCCAAGAGGACGTTTGACAAATACGCGCATACGTTTTCGTTAAGACCGAAGCAAAAACGCGTGAGTGTAGCGCGCTTAGGTTCGCCTGCTAAGTTTAATCTACTTGCAGATCGGCAATTCCAGTGGCGGTTGTTTGGGCAAGGATGCCCTCCAACTGTTTATGATCGGTTGGAGGCTGCTCTTGGGCCAAAACTTTGGTGCGCTGATTGCTTGTAGGCAAGCTGCGTTCCAATAAACTCCTGCTCGCGATAGTGATTTTCCTTTTTTTACCGCCTTGGCGACAGCGTTGATGTCTTTGGATTCTGGGTAGATGTAGAGGGTCGTCGGGTTCCCTTCTACAAGCGCCAGGATTTCTTTAGAGGCGGACTGTGACCAGGTTGTACAACCATTGCTGCGACCACCCGTGTAGTTCACAAGCCTTCCGTAGGGGACAAAGCCGTCGTTGTCTGCATGTGTGCTTTGTGGGTTTTTGAACCTGCATTGCCATTTTAGGAAAACGGCGGGATGGCCCCCGATAGCGCGCTCCCGAGCATTGCTCGTTTCTCCTTGGCCATCAAACAAAAGGAACGTGCGGAAGAACGGCTGCGTTTTGCCGGATTGACTGTAGTAACCCTTGAATGACGTGCGGGTTTCAGCCGTCACATAGGCACCGCCGGCGGTTAGTTTCGATCCTTCTGCATTGCTGAAGTTCTTCGCGCATTGCCGACCATTCGAAAAATTGGCACGCTTGAGTTTTCGACCATTGCCGTAGCCGGACGAGATTGCTCGGAAGGACTTTTGCGACTCGCAGATGACGTAAAACCGCTTGCCGGGATTGCCGTTTCTTGTGGTACTTGGGCGGGTTGCATCTTTGGCAAGATAGCAGGGGTTCCTTACCTCGCCTCGACGTACTTTCTCTTTGTAAAGCGCTCGCGCCCTTTTCAAAACGATCGGGGCGATTTGCCCGTCACCCGTACCCACGTGCTTTTGTAACCACGCCGGGACATCTTGTGATATCGCTTCAACCCGGTCGGGCAGTACGCTTGCCGCGATGGCAATTGTCATGACGGATAGTGTGAGACGGAGTGAATTCGGTAGCACCGGGAGATCTCCTGCTAGAATGTACTCGGGGCCAGTCTACCACAATTCCTATGCAATCGGGTGCCAGCCAAGTGTACAAACGAAGCTTCCTGTTGCCTCAAATCCCATTTTGCATTTCGAGGGGCTTGTCGTTCATCTTGAACAAAAGTGCTGCGACGATGCATAGGTGTCTGGACACTCGGAGATCGACTTCCAAGTGAACGCCATGACTACTTGCCGAAGGTCTCTGTTGGTAACCGCAATGGCTGATCCGCACACTGCGCGGGGACAAACGGTGGCGCTGATTGATGCG
>NZ_JBXWOV010000014.1:0-70669 GCF_059611065.1 Ruegeria sp. CDSB086
CGACCCGTCAGCGCCGCCTCAGCAGCGCCGGTGAAGGGGGTTCTAAGTATAACCGCATAAGTCCGCAAGCAGAAAATTAGACAAACTTACAAAAAACCGAATTTTCTTAATTTATTGCATAAAAACAATATATTACCAAGCGACGACCATTCCAAACAAAGCGATCGACAGAGTGGCTGGCAGCGAATCTGGAGTATTAGACAGAGTTACCCACAGACTCGGTACCGAGTCAGGCGGAATCGGCCGCGCGGAACCGAGTCAGCAGACCGGAAACCGAAATACGCAGCATGATCAGGCTAACGATCAGAGACAGGTAGACCAGCGGTTCGATCTGAAATCCCTTGGCAAGCATGACATAGTGCAGCCCGCCCAGAATCGCGGCGGGAAAGACAAGCCGCTGCAGGATGCGCCAACGGGCCCCCAATTTGCGCAGGGACAGGTTGTTTGATGTTACCGCCAGCGGGATCATCAGGATAAACGCTGCCATGCCGACGGTAATATAGGGACGCTTCAAGATATCCGCCCAGATCTGGCTGGGAAGCTGCACGTCCAACACCAGCCACACCAAAAGATGCAGGCTGACATAGGCAAAGGTCAGCACGCCCAGCGCCCGGCGGAACTTGAGCAGGTTCAGCCCAAAAAACCGCCGCAGCGGCGATATTGCCAACACGACGATCAACAGCTGAAGTGCGAGTTCGCCGTACCGGTGTTCCAACGCCTCAATCGGATCCACGCCCAGACTGCCGGTCAGCCCCTGGTAAAACAGCCAGGGCGCCGGAAGCGCCCCCAGCAAGTAGACCAGCCATACTGGAATGCGGCGCAATATCTGATTCAGCGTCTGCATGGTCTTAGTAGAATTCCTTCAGATCCATACCGTCATAAAGTCCGCTGACCTCTTCTTCGTAACCGTTGAACATCAGCGTCGGGATACGCTTGGCAAAGAGACCGCCGCCAATCTGACGTTCCGAGGCCTGCGACCAGCGCGGATGATCCACGTTGGGGTTCACGTTACTATAGAAGCCATACTCGCGCGGGGCAGACATGTTCCAACTGGTGGGCGGCTCGACATCCGAAACGGTGATGCGAACAATAGACTTGATAGACTTGAAACCGTATTTCCACGGCACCACCAGACGCAGCGGCGCGCCATTTTGGTTCGGGATAGGTTTGTCGTAGATACCAGTCGCCATAATAGTCAGCGGGTGCATCGCCTCATCCAGGCGCAAGCCTTCCCGGTATGGCCATTCGAGGATCGGGAACTGAACGCCCGGCATCTCATCGGGTCGGTATGCCGTTTCAAAGGCCACATACTTGGCACCTTCTTGTACGCCTGCCATATTCAGAAGGTCAGCCAGTTCAAAGCCATTCCACGGGACGACCATCGACCAGGCCTCGACACAGCGGAATCTGTAGATACGCTCTTCGACCGTCATTTCGGACATGATGTCCTTGAAGTCATATTCACCCGGCTTGTCGACCAGACCGTCGATCGTGACGCTCCAGGGTTCGGTCACCAGGGTATGCGCATATCTTGCGGGATCTTCCTTGCGGGTCCCGAATTCGTAGTAGTTATTGTACGAGGTGATCTCTTCCCAGGTGTTGGGTTCAAGTGCTTCCTGCGCCGCTGCCGGTCTGGCCAGCCCCGCCAGTCCTACACCCGCCAGGCCGGCCATCACCTGCCGCCGATTCAAAAACGCCGCCTGTGGCGTGACGTCGGCATGTGTCAGTGTATTGGTCCAGCGATGCGCCATTTAAGTCTCCTTGGTAAGCTAGCCTGAGATTCCAGATAATCCGCTGATACCACACCACCAAGGCAACATGCGTCACGATTGGGAGACGAGACTGTAACGATTCACGCTAAGTCCATACCAAATCACATCAGACATCCCCGAGGGCGAATTGCGCCAAAACCGTTAGCACCTGTCACGCCAAGTTGAACTCGCAACGCCCAATTCAGGCGGAATACCCGGACCTTCAATCTTTACAACTGCTTCACGCAACTTGCAGTCTTGTTGCCAGGATTGGCCAACAGGCCCTTAGATCCGCTGTCCACCCGATTGTCGGGCAAGACTAAAGGGAGAAGACGAATGTGTGACATCTGCGTGATGAACGCGGTCAAAGACCGTATGCTGTCTAGAAGAGGGTTCTTCAAAGCCGCCGCCGCCACTGGTGTGGCCGTTGCCGCCACTGGAGCCAGTGCACCAATTGCCCTGGCCGCTGGTGTGGGCAAGGTTGAGGACATGACCCACACGCTCAGCGCCGATTTCCCAACTTTTTTTGGTGAGCCGGGATATGCCTCCGAACAGGTTTTCAATTTCGGCGAACACGGCTTTAACCTGCAGCGCCTGACGGTCAATGAACACACGGGCACCCATATCGACGCGCCACTGCACTTTTCGGCGGACGGTGCCTCGGTGGATGAAATCCCGGTCTCTGATCTTGTCGCGCCGCTATGCGTCGTCGACATCGCGGCCCGGGCCGCCGAGGATGCTGATACGCTGCTAACCCCGGATGATCTGAAGGCGTGGATGTCTGCCAACGGCGATATTCCTGATGGCGCTTGCGTGGCCTTGTATTCCGGTTGGGCCGCCAAAGCCGACAGCGACGCCTATCGCGGTTTCGACGGTCAGGCACAACATTACCCCGGCTTCCACCCCGAAGCCGCAATGATGTTGATCGAAGAGACCGGCGCGCGCTCTATTGCATCAGACACGCTGTCCCTCGACCACGGCATCTCAACCGACTTCGCAACTCACTATGCATGGCTGCCCACGGGCCGTTTCGGAATTGAGAATATCGCAGGCTTGGATCGTGTGCCGGCCGCTGGCGCGACGATTGTGATTGGTGCCCCGAAACACGCCGGTGGCACCGGAGGACCTGCGCGTATTTTCGCGATGATTTAATGAAGTGGCCCGCCTGCCTGGCGGGCTCAATTTCCCGAAAGCCGGCTACATTGACGGGGTGATCTGAACTCTGCTGGTTGTCAGGGTATTCAAACTCTGTTCCTGTGAATGCAACCACGGTGAGTTTCATATGTTTTATGTTCCGCAAAGCTCAATTCCCGGACTAAGCCGCACCGCCCTTGGGGTTTGCGCCTTTTGCGCATTGGTAAACCGTAACCCGACATACCGACGCGTATTCTACGACCCATTTGCCGAACAGCTATTTCGAAACGGGTCAGTGGAAGGGCCCGAGGTCCTGGACCAGGCAACCGATTGGGACGCCGTGCTTAAATTCGCCGATGATCGCTCGGTGGCTCGTCGCCTTGTCGCGTCGGTCCTGTGGCGCAAGACGTTCATGCAAAGCCGCGCGCTTACTGCGATCAAGAATGGTGCACGTCAGATCGTTGTGCTTGGCGCGGGCCTCGATACGCTTGGCCTGAGGCTGTCCAACGGTCACAGCCACATTCCGGTTTTCGAGGTCGACCGCCCCGAAACCATCGAAGCCAAGCGGTCGTTGGTCAGTGCCAATTTTGGCGTACCGCCGAACGTTCAATACACCGCAGTTGATTTCTCCCGTGAGGCAACTCTCGAAAAGTTGCAGTCCCTCGGCTACGACCACGAAATGGGCACAGTCTTTATTGCCGAGGTTTCGCTGGAATATGTGGCGCCGCCCGAAGTTGCGGACGTTTACGCAATGATCCGGTCAAATGGCGCGAAGGAAACGCGATTTCTGACGACCTACGCTTCGACCGCTGCAGCGTCGCAGGCACAACAAGAAGTCGATAGTATTGGGAAGGCCGTGGCCGGGGTCGGTGAACCATTTCGTTTCAACATCTCGCCTGATGAGGTTGGCACCTACGCGACCCAACAAGGGTTTTCTGTGCTTGAGCACATATTTGGGCGCAAAGGGACCGAAAGCTATCTGGCCGAGCTGGGGTTGGGTCCAGAGACAATGGATTTTCCGATGAACGCTCTGGACGCCTCCTCATTTTCTCTGGTTCGGTTGCGACCTGCCTGAACAGCATAGTTTTAGGGCTACAATCGCAAATAAAAAAAGGCCCGCCAATTAAGCGGGCCTTTGTTCGGTTTAGTGCACCACGGCATCATCTGGACGCGGACGCTCGGACGTGCCCAGCCGATCGCCAATGATCAGGCCATCGGGCCCGGCGGTTACAGGGACGGTTTCTCCGTCCTTGATCTCACCAGCAAGCAACGCCTCGGCCAGCGGGTTTTGCAAGGCACGCTGGATCACCCGCTTGAGCGGACGGGCACCGAAGACCGGGTCATAGCCCTCGTCGGCAAGCCATTCCTTGGCGGCGCCATCCAAGACCAGCTCGATCTTGCGGGCGGCCAAGCGTTTCTGCAAACGCGCCATCTGAATATCGACAATGCCATCCATGTCTTCCCGCTTAAGCCGGTCAAAGATGATCGTCTCGTCCAGACGGTTCAGGAACTCGGGCCGGAAATGCGCCCGGACCGCGTCCATCACATCACGCTTGGCTTGCGCGCTGTCCGCACCTTCGGGCAACTGGCTCAGCGCCTGAGAGCCGAGGTTCGACGTCAGGATGATCAACGTCTGCTTGAAGTCCACGGTACGGCCCTGACCATCGGTCAGAACGCCATCATCCAGAACCTGCAACAGCACGTTGAACACATCCGGGTGCGCCTTTTCGACCTCATCGAACAGCACGACCTGATAGGGCCTGCGCCGCACGGCTTCGGTCAGCACGCCGCCTTCGTCATAGCCGACATAGCCCGGAGGGGCGCCGATCAGACGGGCAACCGCGTGTTTCTCCATGAACTCGGACATATCGATACGCACCATCGCGTTGTCGTCGTCGAACAGGAAGTTTGCCACAGCTTTGGTCAGCTCGGTCTTACCTACACCAGTGGGCCCGAGGAACAGGAACGAGCCCAGCGGGCGGCCTTCGTCGTTCAGGCCCGCACGCGCACGACGTACAGCATTGGCCACAGCAGTGACCGCCGCATCCTGACCGATCACGCGGGAATGCAAATCGTCTTCCATCCGCAGCAACTTCTCGCGCTCGCCTTCCAGCATCTTCGAGGTCGGGATACCAGTCCAGCGTTCAACCACCGAAGCGATCTGTTCCGGACGCACCGTTTCTTCAGCCATCATCTGGCTGCTTTCGGCATTTTCGGCCTCGGTCAGCTTTTTCTCAAGCTCTGGGATGACGCCATAGGACAGCTCACCCGCTTTGGCGAGGTTGCCTTCACGCTTGGCAATCTCGAGATCAGCGCGCGCCTTGTCGAGTTGCTCTTTCAGATCGCGCGCGCCAGCAAGCTTGTCGCGTTCAGCCTGCCACTGGGCGGTCATCTCGGCAGATTTCTCCTGCAGATCGGCCAGATCCTTTTGCAAGGTTTCCAGACGGTCCTTGGAGGCCGCATCATCTTCGAGCTTCAGCGCCTGTTCCTCGATCTGCATCTGCAGAATCTGGCGATCCAGTTGATCGAGTTCCTCTGGCTTGCTGTCCACTTCCATCCGCAAGCGAGCCGACGCTTCATCGACTAAGTCGATGGCCTTGTCGGGCAGGAAGCGATCAGTGATGTAGCGATGCGACAGGGTCGCTGCCGACACCAAAGCCGAGTCTGAGATACGCACACCGTGGTGTAGCTCGTACTTTTCCTTGATGCCGCGCAGGATGCTGATCGTGTCCTCGACAGTCGGCTCCTGTACCACAACCGGCTGGAACCGGCGCGCAAGGGCCGCGTCTTTTTCCACGTATTTGCGATACTCATCCAGCGTGGTCGCGCCGATACAATGCAGCTCACCTCGCGCAAGCGCGGGCTTGATCAGGTTGGCGGCGTCCATCGCGCCATCGGATTTCCCGGCACCGACCAGCGTGTGCATCTCGTCGATGAACAGGATGATTTCACCGGCGGCCTCGGTGACCTCGGTCAGAACGGCCTTGAGGCGTTCTTCGAACTCACCGCGGTATTTTGCACCGGCGATCAGCGCACCCATGTCGAGCGCAAGCAGCTTCTTGTCTTTCAACGACTCCGGCACATCACCGTTGATGATGCGCAGGGCCATGCCCTCGGCAATCGCGGTTTTACCGACGCCGGGTTCCCCGATCAGAACCGGGTTGTTCTTGGTGCGACGCGACAGAACCTGCATCGAGCGGCGGATTTCTTCATCGCGCCCGATGATCGGATCGATCTTGCCCTCAGCTGCGGCTTCGGTCAGGTCACGCGCGTATTTCTTGAGCGCGTCATAGCCTTCTTCCGCCGATGCGGTGTCAGCCGTGCGACCCTTGCGGATGTCATTGATCGCTTCATTCAGCTTTTGAGCAGATACGGCACCGGCTTCCAACGCCTCTTTGGCCTTGGATTTCACCATGCACAGGGCCATCAGAACGCGTTCGACCGGCACAAAGCTGTCGCCTGCTTTGGTCGCGATTTTCTCGGCTTCTGCAAAAACCTTGGCAGTCTGGCCATCCATGTAAATCTGGCTCGCATCACCGCTAACCTTCGGAATCTTAGACAGCGCGGCGTCCAGCGCTTCGACCACGCGGGTCGGCGCGCCGCCGGCGCGTGTGATCAGGTTGCTGGCCAGCCCCTGATCGTCATCCATCAATGCTTTCAAAAGATGTTCGGGCATCAGTCGCTGGTGCCCCTCGCGCAGCGCAATCGTCTGCGCCGCCTGCACGAATCCCCGTGCCCGCTCGGTGAACTTGTTCAAGTCCATAGTATTCTCCTTTTCCTAAGCGCCCTGAATGTGATGCGCCCGCTTGGCGGCACGCGTCGGTCTGGGCCTCACATTCAATCTGGGAAATATCTTTGTTCATTCAAGAGGCTGGCGCGCAATTTCAGACTTATCGTCGAGGTATGGAATAGACGGTGTAGCCTCCGGTCTGCGCAACCTCGCGCGCGGCGTACATGTCCACCAGCGATTCCGCGGCGTCGCTGCCCGTCGGGCAGGAAACAAGGTCTGCTGCATCATCCAGAAAATTGACCGTAAACGACGTCTCACCCGTCAATTGGCAGTCATCGTCGGTCGAACGGTACCCCCCCACCAACCGCAAATTTTCATTGGTCGGAGATTTGATGACCGTATCTGCCGCCTCATTTTCTAGTGGCATATCCTGACATCCCACCAAGATCAGAATAATCCCAACACCAAAAACCTGTTTCATAGTTCCCCCATCGATAATTCTTGTGGATGGTCGGCACCATATCACAGTTGGCCCAAAGCTGCGTGATCTCGATCACCCGCGCGCCCTGCATGGACACAGCCGTCCGAAACCGCTAGGACGCAGACGTTTGCCAAAAAGGAGCCTGCCCCATGTCCGATGATCGCCTGATCGTAGCCCTAGATGTTCCCAACGCTCTGCAGGGGCTGGCCATGGCCGAACAGCTGGGCGACAGCGTTTCCTTCTACAAGATCGGGTTGGGCATGCTGACCGGTGGCGGGCTGGCATTGGCCAATGAACTGAAACAGGAACACGGCAAGCGCATCTTTCTGGACATGAAGCTGTTCGATATCGGTAACACCGTCGAAAACGCCGTTCGCGGGCTGGCGCAATTCGATCTGGATTTCCTGACGGTGCATGGTGATCCGCATGTGGTTCAGGCCGCGAAAGAAGGGGCCGCTGGCAAAGACCTCAAGATTTTGGCCGTTACCATCCTGACCTCGCTGAACCGCGACGACCTGGATGCCAGCCTTCTGAAAGAGGGCGACGTTCAGGATCTGGTTGTCGAACGCGCTGCACGCGCGCTTGAGGCTGGTGCCGACGGCGTCATCGCCAGCCCGCAAGAAGCCGCGCTAATCCGTGCCCTGCCCCAGGCCGAAGGTCGTCTGATCGTGACCCCTGGCGTCCGCCCCGCAGGTGCCGCGCTTGGCGATCAGAAACGCGTTGCTACACCCGCAAATGCCGTCGCAGATGGCGTGGACCACATCGTCGTGGGCCGACCTGTCTATCAGGCTGACGACCCTAAAGCTGCTGCCGAGGCAATCCTTGCCGAATTGGCCTCATCGCAGGCAAAAGCACCGAACAGGGCTTAATTCTCGACGCCTTGCAGGTTAAAATTTTTAGGGTTTGATGCCGGATGGCCGCGTCCGCGCAGGCAATTACTGTCGATTTCTGCGACTCAAGCAGTTGACCTTACGTCACTTTTTGCCATTTCCGCGCCAAATCGTCCCTGTGCCCCAAAACACACATGAGATATGCGAGTTTTCGCTGTGTGATCTGGATCCTATCTAAATCCCGGAATTTGCGCGATTCTGGAGACGTGATACTCCCCGCGGACCATCTCTTCCTGAGGTCCGTCACCTCCCCCCGCCAATCGCGGGGGGTCTTCTTCTGAAAACCTCACATGTCAAAAGACGGCCTACCTTGGACCAAGTAGTCACGTAGGCGGATCGCGAAATTCGGCACCGCCAATGCATTCTCAAGGTAAATGTCCGGCGACATCAAACACCATCCCTGCCCCTCATCGCCAAACCTAATCAGGTTGACGTCGCTAGGTGGCCGGTGTGCTGCGAAGAACCAGTTTTGCCCATACATGCGCGACCAGACAAAATCAGCCTTGGCGAGGTGCAGACCGACTGCTTCCAGTGTTTCGCGCCTGACACATTGCAGCGGCGTTTCTGCCCCTTCGCGCCCACCGCCGGGAAAGTCGAAATAGCCCGGGAATGGAATGTCCTTCTTGTCGTCCCGTTGAATCACCAACAGGTCCGATCCAAGAAACAGTGCGACCTTCGCCCCCGTGAATTGCATGAGCGCTTTCTCTTTGCTGCCCGACCAGATAAATTTTAGCCAGTAACGCCTGATATGACAAAGCGCATAAAACTGAGATGTAAATGTAATGCCCGCTTTATGCCGCGACTGCTTTTCGATTCTGGAACAGGAAGCGCGCTGCCCTTCCTGCGGCAGCCCGCGGATCAAGACGCACCCCGAGCTGTTCGATCTGTCCATCGCGCATATGGATTGCGACGCATTCTATGCCTCGGTTGAAAAGCGGGACAATCCCGATCTGGCCGACAAACCGGTGATCATCGGAGGCGGCAAACGCGGTGTCGTCTCGACCGCTTGTTATGTGGCGCGTATTCGCGGCGTCCGCTCTGCGATGCCAATGTTCAAAGCCTTGCAACTGTGCCCGGACGCCGTTGTCATCAAGCCTCGCATGTCGGTCTACGCCGAGGTGTCACGCCAGATCAGAGCCATGATGGACGAATTGACCCCTGTGATCGAACCGCTGTCACTGGACGAAGCATTCATGGATCTGTCCGGTACGCAGCGACTGCATGGCGCGCCACCTGCGGCCATGCTGGCAAGGCTGGTTAAGCGGATGAAAGACGAACTAGGTGTAACAGGCTCGATCGGTCTGTCGCACAACAAGTTTCTAGCCAAAGTCGCCTCAGATCTGGACAAGCCGCGTGGGTTTTCAGTTATTGGAGAAGCTGAGACCGCCGAGTTTCTGTATGACAAACCGGTGCGCCTGATCTGGGGTATCGGCCCGGCGGCACAGGAATCGCTGGATCGTGCCGGCATCCGCGCCTTCTCGGATTTATTACGCTGGGATCAGGAGGCACTGACAACCCGCTTCGGATCTATGGGGTATCGGCTATGGCATCTGGCGCGCGGTCAGGACAAACGGCGCGTGTCTTCGCACGAGCCAATGAAGTCGATCAGCAACGAAACCACGTTTTTCGAGGATACAGCCAGCCTGGACATCCTTGATGGGCATCTGTGGCGCATGTCCGAAAAAGTTGCGGATCGCGCCAAAGCCAAAGGGCTGGCCGGACGGGTCGTAACCCTGAAACTTAAACAAGCAAACCACAAGGTCATCACCCGACGTGTCTCGTTGCGGGACGCCACGCAGATCGCAGACCGCATCTACCGCACCGCACGTGGGCTATTCGATCAGGTCGGCGACAAAGGGCCATATCGTCTGTTGGGTTGCGGAATATCCGATCTGTGCCCCGAAGATCAGGCGGACATCTCGGGGGACCTTTTGGATCCCGACGCATCAAGGCGGTCTCAGGCGGAACGCGCAACGGATGAAATCCGGCGCAGATTCGGAACGGATGCGATTGTCAAAGGCCGGGCTTTGCGCTGAGGTTACTCGGCGGCCAGACGCAACGGATCGCGGCCAATACCCGAGATTTCCCGTATGACCTGCCGCAACATGTCCTGAAACGCTGCGAAATTGCCGTTCGGCGCGATTTTGACCTCATCCATATACAGAGATCGGTCGATCTCAATCTGGATAGCGTGCTGATTGCGCCCTGGCCGCCCGTAGGTCTGCGTAACGTATGCGCCGGCGAAGGGCGCGTTGCGCGCCACGATCAGACCCGCCGAGGCAAACGCGGATTCGATCCGGTCCACAATCTCGGTCGAAGCCGAAGCGCCAAATCTGTCACCCAACACGATCTGCGGGCGCTGGGACGTGGTCGTACTGGCCATCGAAACCGCTTCATGCGGCATCGAATGGCAATCAATCAAAATGGCCTGACCAAAAGCCGCGTGCGATTCGGCCAGCAGCGACTTGAGACGCGCATGATAAGGACGCCAGCAGGTGTCGATGCGCAGACGCGCCTCATCCATCGTCAGCTTCCCGCGATAGATTGCGCGCCCATTGGCGACGACCCTGGGAATCACGCCCAGCCCCGAAGCGACACGCGGGTTATGGCCGTGGCGGCGCGCGCCCTGGATCAAAGCCGGGTCCAGCTCCTCAGCACTGCGGTTAAGATCCAGATAGGCCCTTGATTTTGTTGCGGATATTAGAGGCGCACCATGGTCAGTCGCTGCGGAAAACAACTGATCCACGAATGCATCTTCCGAAGATCGAATCACATTCTGGCTCAGAACCGTCCGGTTCAGCATCGCTTCAGGGTAGTTCCGGCCACTGTGAGGAGAAGAAAAAACAACGCAAGACGTGCGCTTGACGGGCATATCCAATACGTAAGCAGCGTTCTTCATGGTGACTCCTTGTTCGCATTGAACATAGACCGGAAAATAGTTCTACCAAACCCCTTGAACCCCTTTGCGACTCCTTTTATAGACCCCGCTACCGGCGCGGGGTTCCGCGCCCCATTTCGTTATGGGGCAGGGCACCGCAAAGGTTAAGTGGGCGGTTAGCTCAGCGGTAGAGCACTTCGTTGACATCGAAGGGGTCACAAGTTCGATCCTTGTACCGCCCACCATCTATTCACTGTTTCGGGTCTGACCCGGGACACCCGCAAACCCAGGCGCTGGCCACGTCCTTGATGAAGGCGCCGCAGATTGGAGACAGACCCATGAAGGTCAAGAACTCGCTCCGCTCGCTCAAGAACCGGCACCGTGATTGCCGTGTTGTGCGTCGCAAAGGCCGCGTCTACGTGATCAACAAGACGCAGCGCAAGTTCAAAGCTCGCCAGGGCTAAGAACTGCACATACCGTTAAAGAAAAACCGCGCTTCTCAGCGCGGTTTTTTTTGTTCGAACGATTGATGCGCAAAAAAGACCGGAACGGTCAAAGGCAAACCCGTAAATCAGTGGGCGAACAGATGGTCGGGTTCATTATCCGGGTCCGCCACAGGATCAAGAACAAGCACCAGCCGTGTTTCACCTGTTCCCTCAATTGGTGGCGAACGATGCAAAAGCCCGGACTTCGGACTTTCCGGCCAAAGCGTTCCGCGCAACAGTATCGGCGCACCTGTTGGCACGGTGAAAACACGTTTCGGCTCGTTGCCATCGTTTGAAATTCCGTATTGCGTTCCAATCCCTCGATAGGTGCAGACCAAACGCGACGTGACTGCGTCGATGTGAAACCTGCGGCAGGCATTTGTGTTTACCACATCCAAACGCAGGCGAAGCCATTTTGCTTCCATAAGACCAGCAAACAAGGTTGCCATCGCGGCAACGTCATCCAACAACAAGTCACGTTCCAGACCTTCGGGCGTACCATGCGCCTCGCCCAGCTCAACCATCGCGCTGCGCACTGTCTCGGGGCGCAGGATCACGCGCGCTTTGGGCAGGCGTGCGGGATCCAACTTGTTGATCCAGCTCTGAAAGCCTGGCAAGGGGTCGCGCCGCCAAATAGCTGCGGCGCAACCGGGGTTGTGAATGACCGACAAGTCCTCGGGCGTTTCTGCTATGCCGACACCTATTGCGGCATCTTTGACGACTTCACGCACCAAATTCATGCTGCAGCCTCTGACCGACGCCAAACTGGGAATGGGTCGGGCAGATCGGGAAGATCTTCTAGGCGTCCCGCGGCTGCGGCAGGAACTAATGCAGAATCAAGCCGGGCTTTGAGCAGGGGCCAATCTATTCCGCTGCCGATGAAGACGATCTCTTGTCGCCGGTCGCCCCAGGGCTCTTGCCAATGCGCTTGCATATAGGTCCGCGCGCTTTCGTGATCTGGTCTGCGTTCTTCGGGTACTGTCGCCCACCAGGTGCCCAGTGGCTGTACCGAGGACAGCGCACCGGCCAATGAGAATTCGGCAACCCAATCCGGGCGCGTCGCGATCCAGAAATGCCCCTTTGCACGGATGACGCCCGGCAGATCGCCATTCAAGATCGTCAGAATCTTCTCTGGCACAAAGGGTTGTCGCGCGCGGTATACATAGCTGGTGACGCCGTACTCTTCAGTTTCGGGTACATGATCCGCGAACCCATACAGTTCTTTGGCCCACATCGGATGTTCATGCGCCTTTTCGAAATCGAACAGGCCGGTATCCAGGATTTCATCGGCTGACACGTCCGAGTGGTTCGTTTCGATAATCCTTGCGTCAGCGTTCAAGCTTCGAATGATTTTCCGCGCGGCGTCTACTCTTTCTGCTCCGGCATCGGCGATCTTGTTGAGAATAACCACGTCAGCAAATTCGATCTGATCGGTCAGCAGATGGACCAGCGTGCGTTCATCCTCTTCACCGAGCGTTTCGCCGCGATCGGCCAGAAAATCGTGGCTAGAGAAGTCTTCCAACAGGTTAACCGCATCGACCACCGTGACCATTGTGTCCAAGCGCGAAACATCCGACAGGCTTACGCCGGCCTCATCCTGGAAATCAAACGTCGCGGCGACAGGCAATGGCTCAGAAATCCCGGTGGATTCGATTAGCAGATAGTCAAAGCGACCTTCGCCGGCCAATCGCCGAACTTCGTCCAGCAGATCGTCGCGAAGGGTACAGCAGATGCAGCCATTTGACATCTCAACCAGCGTCTCATCCGTGCGGGATAGTTCAGTGTCGGCGCGCACCAAGTCAGCGTCGATGTTCACTTCGGACATATCGTTGACGATCACGGCAACGCGACGGCCGTCCCGGTTGTTCAGAACGCGGTTCAACAATGTCGTTTTGCCTGCGCCAAGAAATCCGGACAGAACAGTTACGGGAAGGCGGGTGTCGGTCATTGGGTGTCTACCTATTTGAAGGACTCAGGTGAAAAGGCGCATCATTTGGGCGAAAACCTCTGATACGGCGTACAATCTATCGTTATGTTATTACATTTTGTCAATAGATATCGTGCCACATCAGGGCAACCTGAAAATACGCGGAATAAAACAGCGACCATTTGACCAACTAATTTTGTCAGATTTCCTTGCATCCTCTCGGGAATCGTTTAATTGACAATTTCAGTCGGATTACTACGCCGCACATTTCAATGTTGGGAGTTATGATGCTCAAATCCTCTACCTGCTTCGCCGCCGCATTGTCGGCCTTGATCGCCACTTCTGCCGCTGCTGAGGGTGAGTTGAACCTCTATTCCTCGCGCCACTATGACACCGACGAAAACCTGTACAGTGATTTCGAAAAGGCCACCGGCATCACCATCAACCGCATCGAAGGCAAAGCCGATGAGCTGATCGCGCGGATGGAAGCCGAAGGCGCGAACTCGCCCGCGGATATTTTGCTGACCGTCGACACCTCGCGCCTTTCACGGGCCAAGAATGCAGGCATTTTGCAACCGATCGAAAGCGCCGTTCTGGAAGAGCGCATCCCGAACAACCTTCAGGATAGCGACAATGAATGGTTCGGCTTCTCGCAGCGTGGCCGCATTATATTCTTCGACAAGGAAAACGTCGCCAACCCGCCGGCGACATATGCCGATCTTGCCAAGCCCGAATACAAGGGTCAGGTCTGCATCCGGTCGTCCAGCAATACGTATAACCAGACCTTGTTGGCTTCGATCGTCACCCATGAAGGTCCCGAGGCCGCCAAGGCATGGGCCGAAGGCATCGTGGCCAACATGGCCCGTGAACCACAGGGCGGTGACACCGACCAACTGCGGGGTATCGTATCCGGCGAATGCGACATCGCGGTTTCAAACACCTATTACTTTGCCCGTGCAATCCGCAAAGATGTCAAAGGTGTTTCGGCCGATATCGACGCAATCGGTTGGGTCTTCCCGAACCAGGACAGCTATGGCGCGCATATGAACCTGTCCGGTGCAGGTGTGGCTGCAAATGCACCGAACAAAGAGAATGCCGTTCTCTTCCTCGAATATTTGGCAAGCGACAGCGCCCAGCAATATTTCTCGGCCGGCAATGACGAATTCCCCGCAGTTGAAGGCGTCGCACTTGCGGACTCGGTGAAATCGCTGGGTGAGTTCAAAGCGGATGAGGTCGTCCTGTCCGACGTCGCCGAAAACCTGCCGACAGCACAAAAGATCTTTAACGAAGCCGGCTGGAAATAATCCAGGCAAAAACCAGAGCAGTATGAAGGGCGCAGGTTTTCTGCGCCCTTTTCCTTTGGTGGCTGGTTCAGAACCGCACCCCAAACCCAACTGAAAACCCGGAAAATGAATCGGCGATAACGCCGTTCAGCATGACGCGCGCGCCCTCGACGGCGGGCAGCCCAATCTTTGTGGTATCGACCTCAATTCCGACACCGACCGTCGCCAGCCAATCCGTATCCAACACCATCGCGCTGTCGCCGTGGTAAAGCACAACGCCCCCATCCAAAACCAACTTGGACGGACGGCCCAGCAGCTTGACCTTATCAAGTGGATAACGGTAGCGCGAAAACAACGTCGTCTGGTTCGAATTTGCGCGGGCATCCCCCGCTTGCGGTTCGTTTATCGGATAGAACTCCAAAAACGTCTGACGCAACCTGTACTCGGCCTCCCAACGGCCGAATTGTGCCTCGCGAAAGACGCTCAGGGACGCCCCGACACCAAAGGCGTTAAGGTTACCGTCCACTGCGCCTGCCCCGTTCGAACGGGACGGAAACAGCGGAAAATTGGAAAACACCGCATCGGTGGTGACATGGCCAAGCGACAGATGCGCAACTGGCCGGATGTACCAGTTATTGGTAAGCGGAAGCTCCCACCCGACGCCAAGGGTCGCGGCGATGCTTGACCACGTCACATCCAGCTCGGTATCAGAGCCAATCTCGGGAAAAATCACCAGCGGGTTATAATTCTGATACGCAAACTGGCCTTCTAGATACAGGCCATTGTCCAACGGTTTGAATCCGCCGCGCAGCTGCGTGGACCGCAGATTTCTCGCGTCACCAGATGCGCTCAGAAAGGACAAGGACGATAGTGTTTCGTTCGGTGTGGCCGCGACGCTCAGCACCGCAAGCGCGGCGCGGGCGGCGGCTTCAGAGGCGTCTGGATCAAGGTTTTGCGCGGTGGCAGGCTGGGCGAAACTCCAGATCAAAAACGATGTGTACGCAACAAGTCTTTTCAATCGCGGGTTCGCCTGTCGGTTTTTGTCGACTGCCAAGCGCATCGTTATTGACGCGCAATGCGTTTGAAAGATCGTAACCCAGTCTTTGTTTACGAAAAACTAAAACAACGAATTCGCGGCCATGAATTCTGAGGACTTGTATTTTGGAAACACTCGGTCGCGATGACGTTTTCAGCGACCATCCCGAATGTGATTTGGTATTTTCCCCCGAAACGGGTTCAATCGTGTCAGGAGATTTGTCATGAAAAACCCGGAAAGTTTCGAGAAGTTCTACTTTGCCAAAGTTGGCATGGGTGAAGCCTGCGGCTGTGCCGAGAGGGTGATTGATGTGTACGAATTCAATCGACAAGGCGGCGCACAGTCCACGCGCGCAGTGAAATCAGAAAAACGCAAACGTCGTTCATTCCGATCCTGGGCTATGAAATACGGGTTGCTGAGCCGCAAACCCCGAACCTGATGCTCGTCGCCCATCTGTGGGACGGTGCCGGTGCCATGATACAGTTAGGTGCTTTATGGTCAGAATTGGGGCGCCGATCGGACCTGCAAAACCCGGCAAAAAACCTTCAACTTCGGTATCCGAGACTCCGTCTTCAATTGAAAACGACGAGATCAGGGAACACCCCTGCGCAGGCCTTCTGGGGTTTCGCCCAAACGACACAGGCTTAGGAAACGACCCGGCGAATCCGGAAACAAACTTGCAATCACCCCCACAAGCGTAGTCACCTGAGATGGAACGGGGGGAGAATGTCGATGAAGCCATGGGCCGTCGTGGTTTGTCTGTGCGGTACGCTGGCCATTGCCGCTTGCGCCCCCAAAACGCGAAGTTACGAAAAGACCGTTTCGTCGTCCTTTGCGGCCCCCGCAAACAGCGCCCTAGTGCGCGCGGCCAACCGGCTTGGCGATCCCAAGGACGGGCGGTCCGGGGTAAAACTGATCAGTGATGGGGAACAAGCGCTGGTTTCAAGGCTTTTGCTGGCCGCTGCAGCTGAGCGTACCATCGACGCGCAGTACTACCTTTTGCACAATGACCCCACGGGCCACCTGTTTGCGGCCAGCCTTTTGCAGGCGGCAGACAGGGGCGTTCGTGTCCGGCTGCTTTTGGATGACATGGACACGTCTAGCTACGACGCTATGACCGCAGCGCTGGACTATCACGAGAATATCGAGATTCGGCTGTTCAACCCCTTTTGGCGGGATCAAAGCCTGCTGATTGCGGGACTGACGGATTTCAAACGCATCAATCGCCGGATGCACAACAAATCCATGACCGCAGACAACATGTTCACGATTGTTGGTGGGCGCAACATTGGGGCCGAATATTTCCTGGCCCGGGAAGAAATGAACTATGCCGATCTGGACGTGCTGGCGGCAGGCCCAGTCGTGACTGAAGTTTCCCAGAGCTTTGACGCCTATTGGAACAGTGAATTTGCCGTTCCCGCACGCGTGGTTGTTGGACAACCGGAACCGTTTGACCTGAACGATGCGCGCACAAGGCTGAATGAGTTGGTGGAGGAAGCAAAACAGACCCAGTACGGCGCTGCGCTCAGGAAATCCGCGCAAGAGAATTTTGCCGACGGCGCGCTGCGGCTGAATTGGGTTCCTGCGCGTTTGTATGCGGACCCGCCTTCAAAAGCTGCGGGCGTTGAAACGTCCGACCCCATTCTTGCATCGCAATTGCTGC
This sequence comes from Ruegeria sp. CDSB086, assembly GCF_059611065.1. NCBI lineage: Bacteria > Pseudomonadati > Pseudomonadota > Alphaproteobacteria > Rhodobacterales > Roseobacteraceae > Ruegeria > Ruegeria sp. CDSB086. The sequence goes on from NZ_JBXWOV010000014.1 coordinate 17,259, forward strand.
CGTATTTTGAAATTGCCAGCAGCGAGGTAAATATCATCTCGGCCTATTTCGTGCCGCGCAACAATGGCGTCCGATGGATGACCGAGTTGGAAAATCGCGGTGTGGACGTCAAGGTCGTGACCAATTCCTTAGGGTCAAATGACGTCGTGCCGGTCTATGCGCATTACGCCAAGAAACGCAGAGCGTTGCTGCGCGGTGGTGTTGAGCTTTATGAATTGCGGCCAGATGCCTATCAGGTTCAACGTCGCGGTATCAACTGGGCACAATCCCGATCCGGTCTGCATTCCAAGGCTTTTGCCATCGACGACCGTTACCTCTTTGTTGGCTCATTCAATTGGGACCCGCGGTCTGTGAACATCAATACCGAAATGGGCATTCTGATCGACTCTCCTGCGATGGCCGTTCAAACGATGGGTGCATTGGACGCGGCCCTGCCCGCCTACACCTACCAGGTGACGTTGGAACGCGCAGGCCAGCTTAAATGGAGAACACGAGGAGCGGACGGGGAAATACTGGAATACGATTCCGAGCCCACGGGGTCGGTCTGGGATCACATCGTCTCTGGTTTTCTGAGTATTTTACCGATCGGGTCACAGCTTTAGGCCCGTAAGTAACGACTAACGCGACCGATCATTCTTAGGTTTACCGCTGCGAAAAGCTGAAAGGACGTTCACCGTGAAGTATTGCAAGCTTTATGCCGATGCTGCTGGCGAAAGCCATTGGGATGACATTGACGTCAACCTCGAGGAACGGAGTTTCGCCCCGCCCGCGCAGGCCATCGAGGTATCCGAGCCAGAGCGCGTCAAACAGACAATGTTCCTGCGGCTTCGATCCGGTTGGAACGAGCCTATCCATCCGACCCCGGTGGCGCAAAGGCTGATATGCCTTGCAGGCACAATCCGCGTCACTGCAAGCGATGGAAACTATCGTGACATCGGCCCCGGCGACGTGTGGCACATGGAAGACAAGGTGGGAAAGGGTCACCACACCAGGGTCACAAGCGATCAGGATTTTGAAGCCGTCATAATTCAGCTCGAGTAACTTGGGCGATCCGAGGCCGTATACGAAACCCCAGGCGAAATATTCACCGTCGGACGGCACCGTTTCGACCTGGCGGTTTCCGGGTATGGCTGCTTGGATGAATCCATAGAGTGCGCCGCTTTTGCCGTCAGAACAGCTTGTAAGGAATCCAAAGCGCTAAATCCTGCCAGAACCACAACAACACGGCCGTTGTCAGCATTATGAATGCAAATGGGATGGCCCCTTGAATAACCTCTTCAAGGCGCGCCTTTCCGACAGCCTGAAGAACAAACAGGTTCAATCCGACCGGCGGAGTGATTAGCGCTGTCTCGATCAGGACGACGAAAAAGATGCCGAACCAGATCGGATCAATTCCCATGGCTTCAAGCGCAGGGAAGAGCACCGGAACCATAATCAGCATCATGGAAAGTGCTTCGAGGAAAAAGCCGATAATCAGCAACACAAGCCCGACCGCGAAGATAAATATCGTCGGGTTTGAGATGTTTTCAGTGAGAAAGCTGCTGATCGATTGCGGAATCAGATACAAAGTAATGGCGTAAGAAAAAACTTTGGCACCCGCGACGATGATGAAGATCATCACGGTGGTTATCAGTGAATCATGCACGGCTTCTCGCAGTTTTGCGAAGTTCATTCTTCCCATCGCGAATGTTATGACCATCGCGATCACGAACCCTATGCCCGCGCTTTCTGATGGCGTGGCTATTCCTGCATAGATTGATCCAATGATTGCTATAGCCAAGATGACAGTCGGAAGCGCACTTAATGTCACCAGCAGCCGTTGTTTCATTGGCATGCGCTCGACTTTTAAGCTCTCTTTGCCGCGCGCATAAAGCATGGCGTAGATGATAAAGAGCGTTGCAAGGAACAAGCCAGGTCCAATTCCGGCAAGGAAAAGCGTTGGAATCGAAGTCTCGGTAATGACGCCATAGATGATCAGCGGGATCGATGGGGGGATCAGAATGCCCAGGGTTCCTCCGGCGGCGAGTTGTCCCAAGATGAATGGACGGTCATAGCCGCGCTTTTCCATCTCGGGGATGGCGACGGTGCCAATTGTGGCCGCCGTCGCCACCGAGGATCCCGAAATCGCGGAAAAAAGCGTGCAGCTTTTGATCGTAGCTACGCCCAATCCCCCGGGCCAATGCCCGACCCAAGCCTGCACACTGGCAAAGAGATCCCGTCCGACGCCGCCTTTCAACAGCACGTTTGACATGAGCAGGAACAAAGGCACGGCCAAAAGTTCAAAACTGTCCATCGTCCCGAATAGGCGCTGCGGTACGGCAATCAGTGGGAGCCCTTTCAGCCATAACAGCACAACGCCAAGTGCGCCCATGGCAAAGGCGACGGGCACGCGCAAAAGTAGCAAACCCAGCAGGGCCCCGATGATCAGAATGGTTTGCAAGGGTCAGTGACCCCCAAGTTCATGGCTTTGCAGGTTCGCCTGACCCGCCCACACCCGGTAGATTTCCACCAAAGCCTGAAGTGACAGCAAACCAAACCCAACCCAGATCGCCGATTGAGTATAGGCCTTGGGTACAGCAAGGTAGCTGTCCGTCGTGTGCCCGGCGAGGGTGGATTTCAGCCAGATGTCCCAGCCATACCGTGCGGCGACGCATCCGAAGAACACGATAACAAGCAACGAAAACGTCTCGACAATCCGGCGCCTAAGCGTGTTCGCATCCCGGAACGCCAAATCAATGACGATGTTCTGGCGGTGCTTTAGAACATAGGCTGTCGCGCCAAAAGTAGCCCACACCTGAAAGATCCTTGCGACCTCATCCACCCAGACCGTCGGGCTGGTGAGCGCGTAGCGCATGAAGACCTCGTAAGCCACGAAAATTCCTATGGCAAAGAACATCCATCCGGCGAAAATACCGAAGAGTTCAGACAGCCAATCGACGGTTCTGGTCAGGGCTTGCAGCATTCGGAGCGCCTCGCCAAGAGAAGAAGCAACCGAACCAGAGATGTCCGCTTGCTTTGACAATATGAAGAAGGGATTACATTCCGGACACGACTGAAATCACTTCGGCGGCTGTATCGCCTGCGTCATCGACGAAACGCTGAGAAACGCTCGAGGTCGCCTCAATCCATTGCTGACGCTCTTCATCGGTCAGGTCGACCACGGTCATCAGGCCGCGCATTTCGTCGATCGTTGCATCTTCTTCTGCGTAGATCGCGTCACGCAATTGCTGTTCGACCTCAGCGGCGGCGTCCAGAATGATCTGCTGATGCTCAGGCGAAAGGCTTTCGAAAAAGTCGTTGTTCATGACGGCGACAAATTCGATGGCACTGTCATATGACAAGGTCATGTGATCCATCACTTCGTGCAGTTTTCGTGACTTCACGGCAGACGCACCTGTCATTCCCACATCGACAGCACCCTGCTGATAGGCCAGAAACTGTTTGGACCCCGACATCAGCGTGGGTGCGCCACCAAGCGCCTCGACCGTCCAACCAATCACCTTACCGTAGGTCCGGACTTTTTGGTCCTTGAGATCGGCGGGTGTTCGGATGGCAGACCCGTTCGACAAATAGACGTTACGCCCAAACGCCTGCCACCACAGAACCTTGGCCCCGGTTTCCTCAAGTACAGCGGCATCCAGTATGTTGCGCATTGGTGATCCAGTGGCAACGGCCGCCCGCAGATGGTCTTCATCACGGAAAAAGAAGGGCAGGTTCACAACGTCTACCGCTGGGACCGCCCCAGTAAATCGGCCAAGAAACGCCGAACCGGCTTCGACAGCGCCTGTACCCACTGCTTCTGGAACCTCCTTATCTTTGTAAAGCTGCGCTGACGGGAACAACTGAACCGTTAGCTCACCGCCGGACTTCTCTTCAACGATATCCTTGAACGCGATCCAGTTCTGTCCAAGCGAATGAGTCTCTGGCAACTGTAACGTGACTCGGATGATTGTTTCGGCCTGCACCATGATCGGAGCCGACGCGATGAGCGTTACAGCCAACGCCGCCTTAAACATGTTACGCATGATTCCTCCGTAGAATATTCGGATTTTCCGCTTTCTTAACTTGTTTGGCAGCGTCGCAATGCGATGGCATTAATGTCAATTCCATATGCATCCAAATTCGGGAAATCAAAAAATCTACCCTAGCTGATACCCTTGCAGATATTGGGACATGAACTCGGACAATTCAGCTTGTACCGCATCCGGGTCCAACGCGACGAACCGACCTTCCAGCGATAGCTTTACTATGCCGTGCACGGCAGAAAACACAGTTCGTGCACGCGAAGCCAAGGTGTCGTCGTCCAACTGAGGGTTCAATTGCGATAACGGAGCGATGATCTCGGCGATGAGCACCGCGTGTTCCTCAAGGTGCCATTGCGGGACCGGTACGCCCGGCTGCATCCGGTGATCGAATAAAGCGGCCCATAGGTTTGGGTTCTCGGTACCGAAATCCAGGTAAGCCAACGCAAGTGCAAGCAGCTTTTCCTTGGGCGTCTCCTGCGATGCGGGGGCGTTTTGTAGTGAGACGTGCAAACGCGCCAGTGTGCGCGAGTTCACCGCCAGTATCAGAAGGTCCAGATCTTCAAACGCATTATAAAGACTGCCCAGCGCACACCCGGCATCTTTTGTGATGTCACGTGCGCGCAGAGCGGCCAAACCTTGCGATTCAATACGCTTTTCCGCAGCATCCAAGATCTTTTTTTTCAGAATTTCTCTTTTACTTTCTGCCATTTAAACCTCGCAGGCTCAAAATTTATGAACATCGTTCATTTTTTCTGTTGAACAATGTTCAGAATCATCGCATAGTCATTTCATGAACAATGTTCATAAACGAGGAGCCAAAGATGTTCAAACAGTTTGCCACTTTGTTAAGAGGCCGGGCCTTTGAGGCGGCAACCGTTGTTACGGATCGTCACGCTCTGCCCATTTTGCGTCAGCAAATCCGGGATTGCGCCCATGCCATTCAGGTGTCGCGCAAGGCGGTCGCCGTCGCAATGGCGCAGAACGAACAAGAGATCAAACAGCACAAGAGGTTGACCCAACAGATCGCGGACCTCGAAACGCGCACGCTGGATGCCTTGCAACAAGACCGCGAGGATCTGGCCCGGGATGCTGCCGAGACAATCGCCCATCTTGAGGCAGAGCGTGACGTGTCAACGCAAGCGCAGGCCCGGTTTGAAACCGAGATCAGCCGCCTACGCACTGTCCTGCGCGAGGCCGAAACCCGGCTAAGGCAGTTACAGCGTGGTCAGCGCCTTGCCACAGCCACGGACAAGACGCAGCGCCTTCAGCAAGTCGCGCCCGACGGTGGGTTGTCCACACTCCGCGAGGCGGAAGACACCTTGCAGCGTTTGCAAGAGCGTCAAAGCGAGATGGACGCCACCGCGCGCGCCATGACCGAGCTGGAAGCAACGGGTTCGGCCGAGCACATTCGCGACAAGTTGGCCGAAGCCGGGTGCGGCAAGCCTTTGCGGTCAAACGCTGACGACGTTCTCGATCGCCTGAAAAAGAAGGCGCAGAAATCTAATAAATCGAAATCGAGCTGACGACCGAACTGAATTGAACCAACAGAGAAATTGAAAGGAATTGATCCATGAATACCGAAGAAAACCTGAACCTGCCGCAATCCAACGCCTGGAACATGTTCACCATTATTTCGTTCATTGTCGCGGCAGCGATGATGGCCGGCGGCATCTACTTCCTGGAAGCCAGCTTTGCGGCAAAAGGGTTCTACTCCATGTCCGCGTTGATGTTGGTACATACCACCGTTTCGATCACAAAAACCCTGCGCGACCGTGAGGAATCGCAACGTCTGCACAATCGGATTGAAGACGCAAAGACCGAAAAGCTGCTGAAAGAGGTGGGCGAGAACATCGCCGCCTAAACGATAACCTCGCGCACCGTCAGGCGCGTTCGACTGGGGGTGGCACCGTTGGCGACCCCCAGTCTTAACGCGTTAAAAAGAACCCTGTCGGCTGGTATGGAAAAACGATCCGAAACAGCGGCGCGTGTAAGTGGGTCATCCGCCAAAGCCGCGGCAGGCCAACCCACCAACCCACGGGCTGCAGCTTGTAACCAGGACCGATAGAACGCCCGGCCAGCGGTGACCATCGACCCACTTTCAGGCCAGTGAAACAGTGCGATTGCACCTGCACCACGGCCGCGCGCAGCCTCGCCCGACAGGTGCGGGCCAAGGCCCAGAAACGATAAAAAATCATAAAGCCTGCCACCCAGAATGGTTGGTGCAATCCTTGCAGTAGCCGCATCCATAGCAAGTACCTCTCGGTTCAGACCGTCGGTGTGGTAGTTGGGATCGCCCTCGCGCAAGCGCATCCAGTGCAGCAACTCGGAACGAAAGTCACTGGACCGCATAACACGGGCCGAGGCGATGTCGATTTGCCCGGCAAGCCATTCGATCTGGGACGCATCCTGGACCAATGTCATGTGGTCGGCGCGCCAATTTCGGAAGGCTTCTTGCGGTGCAGGTATAAAACCTGCTCGATGCGTCAGACGCTTTGAAACCTCCTTGGCCAGCACAACATCACCGGTATCGGCGGTTGTCTTGGGGACAATGCGAGCAATCATGCGCATTCCCGCCTCGACCGGCGCTTCCGACAAGGTTACGTCGGCACCAAATCCGCGCGCCGCCAGGGCCAACACCGTGCCCTCGACCGCCGCACCACAGGAGACGTCCAGATCACGATCGTCCGGATCACCAACAGGCAGGCGCCGTGACAGATCAGCATGGACCTCGATACACGCGCCATCCAACCGCCATCGCGCTGGCTGCGTGTTATGCGCCGAAGGGGCAAGCATCGCCTGCGCAACAATTGCTTCAAATTCTGCGCGATCCACTACGTCAGCTCCTTGGAAAACAGGTGCAATCTGTGCAACGGCACGGCCCCCGCCTTTTCAGTTTGGCGTAAACTGGCCGCATTTTCGTCAGCAATCCACGTGCCACCAACCGTTTTGTATCCCGCGGCCATCATGTCCCGTGTCATCTCGCTCAGCATCAATGGATTGACCGAACGGCCCTGAAACTCGGGCATTACGCCCTGAAAAATGACCACTGCGCGGTCACGGCGGGCCTTGTATTTGAGGTAGTGATACGGCAACGACAGGCGCAATCGCGATCCGATCCGCCGGAGCAACGGGTTGAGATCGGGAATGGCAATCACCGCGCCCGCAGGTTGACCACGATAATGCACAACCTTTGAAATCCGCGGGTCCATGATCCATTTCATGTCTTTGGCCTGAAAGTGGAACTCTTCAGCCGTCACCGGAACAAACATTGGGTTGTCTTTGAAGCTGCGGTTCAGAATGGCACGGGCGTCTTCAAGCCGCTCGGCGATGGTCGCACGGGTGACAGGCGCGAAAGAGAACCCTTGCTCTAACAATTGCGCGCGCTGCTCGTCGGGCAAAACCTGCGGGGCCGGGTTTGAGTCTAGACGCCGCTCGAACGTCGTCATCGCAAAGTGTGGCTGATATCCATTCGCCTCAAGCAGCCCTGGCAGGTGCGCAGGCCCGCAGATCTGATCGGTAAAAGGGGCCCGGTCAAAACCATCCGTCATGATCCCGGCCTGCTGCATCGCGGTCAGGTTGAAATTGCCGGTCAACCGGGTCATGCCTTTCGCGCGGGACCAGCTTTCCGCCGCCTGCAGCAATTGCGCAGCGGCCTCGGGATCATTTGCGCAATCGAAAAAGCCAAAGCATCCTCGCGCCTCATGATGCAGGTCGTTCGACCCCCGATGTAGATGGGCCGTGATGCGACCCACAGGCTTGCCTTGGCGTTTCACCGAGAAATAGGTGAAATCCGATGCATCGAAAAACAACGGATTCTTGATCGACAGGAAACGTTTCAGATCTGCCTTCATCGGCGACACATACGGAGTGCCGGCACCATAGGCGTGAAACGGGGCCGCGAAGAAACTTGCAAAATCCCTTTCGAGCAGCTCAATCATACTGCCCCCTCATGTACCAAGACGCGCGCCATGCGCTGTACGGCGCGCAAGGCTGCACCGGTACTGTCCAGGGTCGCGATTTCAGGGCTGTTGAGCATGACCACCCGCATTGGGGTGCCGGACAGGAACACCGCATGGGTCGCATCAAAACGGGCGAACAGCCAATTGACCTGTTCGTCATCCGTTGCCCCCAATTGTTGCACGGGTGTTGTGGTGAAGCTGGCGCGCAAATCATCAAGATTCATGTCCATCAAATCTGCTTCTTCAACCAGTATCAAGTCCGGAGATCCGGCAGCACGGCGCAGCAAAGTCAGGCTGGCTTGTGGTCCCTGCCCTTTGACATCCGCAATCTCGCGCAGAGCGATCAGCTGGCGATCCTTAATCCGCAAGGCAATCGCTGCCTGCCAAATTGCCAATAGCATGAGCGTGGACAAAGTGATCGCCATTACCTGCACGCCAGACCTCATATCCACCGGCACGATCGCCGAAAAGATCAGCGGTAGCAGAACGGCCATGACTATAACGATGCCGAAACCTCTCAGCGTATCCCACGGCCGCAATCCGGAACGGTTCATCCCGATCGACAACCAGCACAGTCCCAGCACGGCCACGCCACCCAGTCTGACCGGCAGGTCAAGCGTTGTCCCACGCATGAAATCTGTCGCCAGAAACGGCAGGATCAGCAGAAAGGACAGGCTTATCCAATTGATGGTTCTATTTTCCGCCGATGACAGGCTGTCTTTGTCACGCCGCAACACAAACAGAGCGACGCCGCCCAAACCGAACAGTTGAAACAGCAGCAGACCGGCCAGCCGGGTGATCTCAACACTGCTGAACTGGAAAAGGCCCAACAGCCCGAATACCACGCCCCCCCAAGCACAGAATTGTTTCAGAACCGGCGGCGCGTGGCGGCGCGTAAGCCCTTCGGACAGAACAAGTGCAGCCAAAGGTATCAGTGCCGCGCAGAAATTTGTGACCGCCGAAAACAGCCAGCCCCAGCCGCCCCAGTGACCAATCCGCGCCAGCATCAGAACAACCAGAACCCACAAGCAGAATCGAAACCGTTTAGCGATTTCCGGCCTCTGCACCAGGTCCTGAAGATGCAGCAACACAGTTGCCGCACCCAGCGCCGCACAGAGCGAAACCCAGGCATCCGCCAGAAAAGCCGCAGTATCCATCATGACGCCAGCAACTTGTTCATCTGCCGTCGAACCAGCGGACGCATCAGCGCGGCAAGAAAGCGCGGTAAAGGCCGCTCAACCTTGCCAGTGTGTGGGTTCAGAAACCAACCGCGATAGTCCGCGCCGTGAGGGCGGCCCAGAACAGATTGAAGCGCCTCTCCTCCCATCAATGTTCCTGCCATAATCACCATCGGTGCAAAGGACATGCGGCTGCGGGTTCCAGCAATCACCTCACCTGCCAGAGCCAGATCAACGTGGTGCCGGGATGAGGAATGGGTCAGCACATATTCGGCCTCGGCTTTGGCCGCCGCATCCCGCAACTCGGGGGTCAGCGCGTTCCAGCTGGTGCCGCTTGTGGTGTAGCCCAGACGCTCCTCGGGCATGGGGTCGTCGGGGGTTGTGACATAGACTGACGGCAACGGCGACGCATAGGCATCGATCACCGCGCGCCCTTTGGCCCGCGCCGTGCGATATAACAGCAAGCTGGCACCAAGATCGTCGGTGCCATTGATCACGACATCCGCGCTTTGAACCAGACGATCCACATGGTCGGACCATTCCGCACCAAGCACCTCAATCTCAGCTTCGGGATTGATTTGTAGACACTGATCCCGGGTTGCCTGCGCTTTGTCCTGATCGACTGTCTTCAGCGTTGCAAACAGTTGTCGGTTCAGGTTGGACACTTCGAACGCATCCAAATCGGCTAGGATCAACCGGCCCACCCCGGCGCGGATCAGGGTCATGATCGCGCTGCCCCCCATTCCTCCGGTGCCGCAGACGAACACACAGGCGTTGCGCAGGTGTGATTGTTCGTCCCCGGACACAAAACCGAGGTTGCGGGTGGTGAAGTCCTGATAGGTAAATTCCGTCATTTATTCTGCTCTCGTGGCCTAAGGATGCCAAATTCGTGCCGCGTGTCTGCCCATTGCCAAAGCGGCATCGCCAGCCGCTGCAAAACCGCGGCTATGACAGCAAGGGCAAGTGCAGCAACGGATCCGCGCGGAACTTCGCGCCCGACATAAGACAGGGCGGTTGGCATATCCATTTGCCCCAATTGCAGGATGTCATCACCCCGATCATAGTCGAGCTGGTTCTCGCAGAACGCATTGACGACCTGATCCCGATGTTTCGGCGCATCCTCGAAGGTTTTCTTCAGATAATCCGACCCGCCAGTATAGGCGTTGGTGATCACAAAGCGGTCTTCGTCAAACCCTGCATCAGGTCCGACGCCGAAAACATGGCGGTGATCCTTGATGATACTTCGCGCCAAATGCAGATGCAGAAGACTGCGTCGGTTCTGCGGCCCTGTCTGCGCCGTGGGAAACACACGGGCAAAGCCCTGACCAACCAGCCCCACAACTGCAGGGACTTGTGTCACATTCGAAACCCAAAGCGGGCGCATACCATTTCGAAACAAGAGCAGCACACAGGTCAACCCATAGAGAACCCAGCTGAAGCCCTGGTTGCGAAGAGCTGGATCAACCATGACCAATCCCAGATGCAACACCGGTTCGGACCGGTGTCCTAGATCGACATCCATCAGTGCCAAGGCATTGAAGGCAACCGGCGTATTGTCATCTCGGCGCGAAATCAGAGTGATTACCGAATGCTCAAGCCGGTCGCGATCCCCGGCGAAAACGCCATACGCCAGTTCCCCGGTAGGCAACGTTTTCGACGCCACGCTCCGCAGATTCTCGACTAGGTTGTCCAGTTCATCGCTCGGCATCCAGAGGCCGGGGCGTTCGACAATGCGTACGTGGTATTCACCCGGAATACCCAGACGAATATCCATGTAACGCTGCGAAGCCGCGTTAATTATGGCACTTATCAAATTCCGTTCCCGTTAATGTCTGCTCAAATCCGGATCCGAACTATGTTTCGGTAAAGCCAACGTTTGAAATCAACCTTGCCTGCAGTCGCATCGCTTCGTCATCAACCGGTTTTTTTCTTTTCGGCGCAAGTCCTGAATTCCGCCAGCGTCCAACCAACTTCTCTTTCCGCCGTCAGCAAGGTGGTCGACATATCCGCCGCTTGTACCCCAGGATAGCAAAGGAAGTCGGCGGGGATATTTCTGCCAAAGCCGACCGCCCGAATGTCACTTTTATTGTCGGGTCGCGCTCAAACCTCGCTACCCTGACAAAGTACAATTTGAGCATTGGGAGCTCCTTAAACCGGATAAAAAATTTCCCGGCTGTATCCCATTGCTTCATAGGTCTGCGAAACACTGCTAACCTGCCCGACCAATTCCAGCAACCCGAGTTTCGGATCGATGGTCTTTTCCGGAATGCTTGTCATTGATCGCCTCGCCTTGCTTGCGCACCAGAAGGGCGAAAATGTCAGATCAAGTTGTTTGCCTTGCACCCAAGACTACTGTCGGCTGGCTGTTTTGAAACGCGTCAAATCTTGCACAGATTGCGTGTCACCCGCGGGCGCTCCAAGCCAGTCGATCTGATCAGGCGAGCGTTCCGGTGCATCCACATGTTATTCTTTTGCGCGCCTGACCCTATCATTCAAGATCACTTGATAAAGCTCTTCGACGCCCATGTCGGTTGCTTTCCATGTCATTTCTTGTTGATGGCTGCCATACATATTCCTGAGATTTACCGGCGCAGATTTTAACGCTGAACGGCTGCATGAATGCTATGAGGAGAAATCTCCTTAAATCAGTTGTTCGATCGCCTTTGGACATTGGGCCGTCGCGTCAGCACGAAATTAGGTGTCATTGAATCAACAAAGGTCTTGATTTTCGCCCCATCTTATCTGATATTTCCGTCATGACAGAAATTTATGACATAACGAAATCAGACGCTGCAAGCCAGTTCATTCTTTATTGGGGTGATATGGGCAATCAATGGGGCGTCAATCGCTCTGTGGCGCAGATTCACGCGCTGCTTTACCTTAGCTCCAAACCCCTTAATGCCGAGCAGATCGCCGAGTCGTTGGGTATTGCGCGATCCAACGTGTCCAACTCGCTCAAAGAATTGGTGAGCTGGCGCCTCATTCGCCGCATTCCGGTGCCAGGCGACCGACGCGAGCATTATGAGGCCGAAGTGGATGTCTGGGAAATGGGGATCCGCATCGCCCAAGGGCGCAAGGAACGCGAGATTGATCCGGCGACACAAGCCCTGCGCGCGTGCGTGGCCCAGGCTGAAACCGAAAGCAGTCTTGACCCAACAGCGTTGCGGCGCATGCAGGACATGCAAGAATTTCTGGCCACCGCCGATACGTGGTTCAGCGATATGCTTACGGTGCCCCGTCCGAAACTGGTAATGTTGATGAAAATGGGAACCAAAGTCGTTTCCCTGCTCAGCTTCACCGGTGGCAAAAAAAGCAGCTAAAAATTTGTCCCGCAATTTCCCTTTTGACGGAAAAAACAGAATGATCGAAATTAGCAAAAAGATAGCGCCGCCGGGCCCGAAGCCGGCTCAACCGCAATCCGATGCGGTCAGCAGTCTGGATGATCGGTTCAAGAACTTGCTGGGGGTTTCGGCATGGTCTCGCCTGCCCAAAGCAATTCAGCGCCGGTTCAGCAAGCGTCTGCTGGGTGATGCCAGCCTTGCCTATCAGGGCCGCGTGACCCAAATGCGGATGAACCCCGCAGGGCGCGCGCTGGCCTTTGCCTTGCGCGTGATCGGGGCACCGCTGCCGTTTGATCGCACCTCGGTCGGTCGATCCGCCGTGGTCACCGTCACCGAAGATGCGGCAACGGGCGGGCAATTTTGGATCCGGCAATATGGTCGGGCGGCCGGGTTTCCACAGATGGTCGGCAGCTCAAAACGCTTTGCCGGGCCGACCGGATTGGAAGAATATATCGGCTTTGGGATCGGCATCTCGCTAAAGCTCGAAAGCACAGCGAACGGTCTCTATTTCGTTAGCGACCGGTACTTCCTGAAACTGGGGCAAAAACGACTGCCTCTGCCACGGTGGTTCTGTCCTGGGGGACTTGTGGTGGGCCACGAAGAACTCGGGGGTGGGCAGTTCCGGTTCACTCTGGAACTGGTGCATCCGCTTTTTGGTCAGCTGATCTGGCAGGACGCAACCTTTCATGATGCTGAGATTATCGGGAGTGTCCCGTCATGAAGGTCGTGATTATCGGCGGATACGGTGTTTTCGGATCCCTGACGGCCCGATTGCTGGCACGTGATGGGCATCAGCTTTGGCTGGCCGGGCGACGCCCTGAAAAGGGTCGCGCTCTGGCTCAGGAACTCGGGGCGCAAACCCTGAAATTGGACATTGGCAAAGCACCAGAGGCTGTTTTCGACGTTAAGCCAGACGTTGTGATTGATGCGGCAGGACCGTTCCAACACTATGGTGATGATCCGTACAAAGTCCCGAAACTCTGTATCGCTCATGGCTGCCACTATCTTGATCTGTCGGACAGCGCCACGTTCACGAAGGGAATTGCTGCTTTGAACACCGACGCAACAGCCGCAGGTGTTTTTGCCCTTTCCGGCGCATCCAGTGTGCCCGGTCTGTCCTCCTGTATTGCCGAAAACTTGATCGAAGGTATGGATGAAGTTGATGTTATCGACATCGCTATCCTGCCAGGTAACCGGGCACCGCGAGGCATGTCCGTTATCAAGAGTATTGTCAGCGGTGTCGGACGGCGGCATCAGGTGTGGCGCAATGGTGCCTGGCAAACAACTAGCGGATGGGCGGATCGCAAGTTGTATGAGTTGGAACCGGGTATGAGGCGCGCCGGATACAGCGTCGACGTTCCCGACATCGCACTGCTGCCGGAAAAGACAGGCGCGAAGAGCGTCATGTTTCGTGCAGGTCTGGAACTTCCGTTGATGAACTGGGCATTACATCTGCTGGCTAAACTCAGGCAGTACGGGCACTTTGAATTACCGGACATTGCCTATTCTGCGCTCTACGTTCTTTCAAAAGCGCTTTATCCCTTCGGGAGTGACCGAGGCGGTATGCAGGTAAGTGTTTCCGGCAAGCGCGCCGGGCAGAGCCTGACCCGAAAATGGAAGCTGATCGCGGAAAAGGGGCACGGTCCTTTTGTTCCCGGTGTCATGTGCCGCGCGATCCTGCGAGAACATGACAACGTGAATGCAGGTGCGCGACCCTGTCTGGCAGAGCTGACAAGGCCCCTGGTTGAAGGCGCTATGGCAGATCTGGAAATTCGTACTGAGATCGTCGACCTGATGGATCAAAGCACAACTGACCCAAGAGGCGACGTGCAACAGAGCAAACGCTCAGTCAATTCGGACAGGCAGCGCCTAAACACAGCAGCACCTTGAAAGAACCTGAACTCGAATCAAAAACGGCAAATAGTGGCATTTTGCGATACGCCATACAGTTCACTTAATTCAAGATTTGACGCATTGGCTAATAGGCTGGTCCGCAACCTTGTATTTCAGCCTAGATAACAATCGCGGCAAGGACCTCAGCTAAGAGGACCTCATCAAAATCTGCACATCTTGGGCAGGGGAACTGCGCATTCACCCGTCACTTCTGGCGGCATGAAACACTTGACCGCAGATACACTGGCATGGGGCGCCTTCGCGATTGCCTCAGCAATTCTGGCCGCGCAACCTTTGCAATGGCTTGTTCGAAGCTGGCTTAGCCCGGCTTATGGGTCTTTTGGGTATGTCTATGTCCTACTGATTTTGGGCCTGGCCGGGATGAGCTTGCTGAGCGGCCGCCGGAAAGAGGCAGGCTCTGACGTTCCAGCGATTGCCTTGTTGCTCTTGGCGGCTTTGATCCGGTTTCTGGGGCGGATTTTGGCGATCAACATTCTCAGCGCTCTTGCGCTTGCTTTGGATGTTTTTGCGCTGGTCGGGTTGCTGCAGCTGAATCGGCGCCCTTTTGCGCTGTCGCCGTTTTGGATGGCTACGCTGTTCTTGTTTTCCTTACCGACCGAAATGGTCTTGCAACGCACACTTGGGTTCCCGTTGCAGATGGTTTCCGCGGAACTGTCCTGCCACATGCTCAGTGCACTGTTCTCGAATGTTGTCTGCGACGGCGTGCGCATCACCTTGGAACAGAGAGATATTCTGGTGGACTTGCCGTGTTCCGGAGCCTCGGGGCTTTTGCTGTCGCTGGCCTTCGTGGTTACGCAGAACGCAGTTTTGCGCCCGCGATGGCATGTCGGTGGCCTTAGCCTGTTGGCCGTGATCGGATGCGCCACCTTGGGCAATAGCCTGCGCATTTCGCTGCTGGCGATTGGGCTTGCACGTGGTCTGGATGTTATGGCCGAGCCTTGGCACAGCCTTATCGGGCTGGTGACCCTTGGCCTGACAGTTGCGCCTTTTGCCTTGTTCTATCGGCCCCGCAGCAGAAACACGCACAAAAGCCGCGCACATCCCAAGCAGTTCATTCTGCCCAAACCCATCAGGGCACTGGCGGGGTTTGCATGCCTGATCGGCAGCATTGCGATCGTGTCTCTCAAGGCAAACCCAGTGGATGTTTCAGGCAGTGTCGTAACCCCGAATCTGCCCGCACAAATCCAAGGATATCTGGGGCAGAAAGTGCCCCTGACACAGATGGAAGCTTATTACTTCGAAGCCTATGGCGGACACGCGCAAAAGGCTCAATTCGGTCCACTGGGGCTGAATGTGGTCAGCACGCGCGCGCCGCTGCGACATTTGCATGCCCCTGAAATCTGCCTGCGGGGTCTTGGCTACAAGGTTCGGTTTCTGGGCACACGCTATGACGGCGTGCCCAGCGCCTACTACCGTGCCACCGGCCCGGACGGGGACCAATGGCTGGTTGCGGTCAGCTACGTCGCGCAAAACGGGCAAGTCACACCCAGCGTGGGCGAAGCGATCTGGCGCTGGCTGAACGGGTCCGGCGGCACCTGGAGCAGCGTGCAAAGGATCACCCCATGGGCCTTACACACGAGCTTGCGCGCCCAACTCGACGCTGCCGCGATTGCAGCGCTCGACATTCACACCATCAAAGGAACGGACATATGATACGGTATTTTGCTTTTATTTTTCTGCTATTCCCCGCGGCTGCGTACACCCAGCCGAAAGACGACATCGCGGGTCGATTGATCGGCAGCGGAGCGGCTGGTCAATTGGATCTGCCCTTGCTGAAATCGGACCTTTCCGTTGATATTCAGGGCGATATGGCAACCGTTCAGGTGCGGCAGGTGTTCATAAACCCTTCGGACGATCCGATGTCGGCGGAGTATCTGTTCCCCCTCAACCAAATAGCCGCCGTCTACGCGATGCAGATGCAGGTGGGCGACGAAGTGATTGAGGCGCAGATCCAACAAAAGCACGAGGCCGAACAAACCTTTGAGACAGCAAAGCAAGAAGGCAAAGCCGCTGCCCTTTTGACCCAACATCGTCCCAACATGTTCACGCAGAACGTCGCCAATCTGATGCCGGGGCAGCCGATTACCGTGACGCTGAGTTATGTGCAGGCCGTCCCTAAGATAGACGAAGCTTATGAGCTGGTACTCCCTCTGATCGTCGGGCCGCGCTATCAAGGGGCGGTGAATTTTGACCAAACGTCTCAGGGCTTTGAGTTGGCTGATTTCCATACTGAAGAACCGGTCACTTCTACCGTAACCGAAGTCGATGGCTGGACGGTTTCCAAGCTACCGCAATACCCTCTGGTTCCGCGCCTGACGAACCCCGATACAATTGAACCCGCTCGGGTCTCGCTGAACCTCAATCTGCGCGGTGCAGTTCCCGTTTCCAATCTGACAAGCGCCACGCATGATCTGCAAGTCCATGAGTCGGAGGGGGTGATCAGCGCCACTTTTAAGCACGGGCGGGTGATCGACAACCGCGATCTGGTTCTACGCTACGCGCTTGGTGGTGATGAGACGACAGCCGGAGTGCTGGCCCACCATGATGACCGGGGTGGCTTTGTATCGGTGCTGGTTGAGCCGCCAAAAATCCCGCAGTCGGATCAGATAACTGCACGAGAGCTGGTCTTTGTGCTGGACACCTCGGGATCAATGGGCGGCGCGCCTTTGGATGCCAGCAAGCGGTTTATGGAGGCCGCGTTGAAAGGTCTGCGCCCCGAGGATTATTTCCGCGTGATCCGGTTTTCCTCGGGCGCGTCCGAGTTCGCGTCCCAAGCCGTTCCTGCCACACGCGGTAACATCCAGTCCGGTTTACGCTACGTGCGCAGTCTGCGCGCCGGGGGTGGTACAGAAATCGACAACGCAATCCGTCATGCCTTTGCAACGCGGCAACCTGCCGACACATTGCGCATCGTCGTCTTCCTTAGCGATGGGTATATTGGGCAGGAATCCCGCGTGTTGCGCACAATCCGGCAACAGATCGGCGATGCGCGTATCTATGCCTTTGGCGTGGGTACTGCAGTAAATCGCTATCTGTTGGACGCGATGGCCGAAGAAGGGCGCGGTTATGCCCGCTACGTTGATCCGACCCAGCACGCCTCGGATGTCGCCGACACACTGGCCCGGGATCTGAAATCGCCGGTGCTGACGGATGTATCCATTGATTGGGGTGGGTTGAATGTCACCGAAGTGGTGCCACAACATATTCCCGACCTGTTCGATGGCGGCTCAATTCGGGTTTTGGCTCGGTACGAAGGTGGCGGGCCTGCGGACATCACGATCAATGGCCTGGTGCAAGGTAGAAAAGCACAGATGTCACTCTCGACAGTCCTGCCAACAGAATCCGGTCCAGAAAGTGATACGCATCAGGGCACTGCGATCCCACTGACCTGGGCACGTTCCAAAATCGCAGATCTTGACCGCGCCATGGCGGTGCAGGCCGGCGATCCCAGAAAGATTGAAGCGCAAATCACCGATCTTGGGCTGAAATTCAACCTTCAGACGCAGTTCACCTCTTTTGTTGCGGTTTCAAAAATGGTCGTAAACCCCGACGACGCGCCAGCAGATGCCAAGCCGGTGGCCTTGCCGCAGGTGGCGGGCGTTGGCCCAGCAGCATATCCCAAAACAGCGTTCAGCGGGTCTTCGACACCCGAGCCGCAAACGATTTTCGGACTGATAATGCTGATGGCTTTGGGCGCGCTGCGCCTGAGCCGAGGCCGGAGGGTTTCGGCATGAGAGCGTTACCCTACAAACTGCGCACCGATGCCTGGTGGCTGGGGGATGATTTCACCTGGCGCAGACAACAGGTGCAAGCTCCACTTGACCCGGACAATGGCAGTATGATCTCTGATCGTGACTTCGGTAATATTTCGACGGCGGACGCATACAGTGAACAACATCCTGATCGTAGATGATGATGCCCGTATTCGCGATGTCGTACGCTTTGCGCTGGAAGAATCCGGCTTTCGAACAACCGAAGCATCCACTGGTCAGGACGCATTGGAGGTTTTTAGCAATACCCCGGCCGATCTGGTCGTGCTGGATATCGGAATGCCCGAAATGGATGGGTTGGAGGCCTGCCGGGAATTGCGCAAAAGCTCAACCGTGCCGATCCTGTTTCTGACGGCACGAGATGATGAGATTGACCGCATTCTAGGGTTTCAGCTTGGTGGCGATGACTATGTCACCAAACCCTTCAGTCCGCGTGAACTGGTGCTGCGGATCAAGGCCATCCTTGCCCGCTCGGCCGACATTAAATCGCCGGACGACGTGACGGTCTTTCAGGATCTGCAACTGGATCATAGCGCGCATCGCTGCACCCTTGCCGAGGCCGAGGTCCAGCTGACCGGGATCGAATTCGCGGTCCTGTCGATCCTGGCCAAAACACCAAGCCGCGTCTATGCGCGCGCGCACTTGATCGAGCTGGTTTACGGCCACAACACCTATCTGTCTGGTCGCACGGTGGATAGCCATATCCGTAATATCCGTCAGAAGGCGCGCACTTTGGGATATCCAGATTTGATTCAAACCGTGCACGGGGTTGGGGTGAAGCTGGGCGTTTGCCAGTGCTGACCGTAACGCAAAAATGGCGACCGCCGCTTGCGCTGGTGATTTCGCTGGTCTGCATCGCCCTTGTGACCCTTCCGATCATTGGTGTTTTGGGTGCCCGCCTGTCCAGCAACCAGTTCGCACGCGAAACCGAACGCAGTCTTTTGTCTCAGGCCGTTATCTTTGGCGAAATCTATGCCACGGCCTTTTCTGAGATCCAGGCCGCACCCGATGTCGGCCACAGTTTGTCCACTGAGCAGATGGAACGCCTTACTCAGGACTTTCATCCCATCCCAGCCAGTTTGGATCTGTTTCGCGGTCAGGTCTCGCCGCCGCGCCCCGACCCGGTTTCAAGTGATGAACCGCTGGACGCGCCGTATTCGGAGATCTCTCAATCACTGTCACAGCTGGCGAGGTCGGCTAAGAAAACCACTCTGTCGGGGTATGTTTTCATGGATCACTCTGGGCGGATCATCGCCAGCAGTGGATCAGCCAGCGGGTCTTTTCTGCATGTACCCGAAGTGTCGCAAGCGTTGGAGGGTGAAACCGTTTCATTGCTGCGACAGCGCGATGACACGTCCAATCGGCACCTGCTGAACTCGATCAGTCGCGATACCTCATACCGCGTGTTTGTCGCCCACCCGGTGGTGTTGAATGACAGGGTCATCGGGGCCGTTTACCTGTCGCGCACGCCAATGGACCTTCGGAAATTCCTGTTTCAGGAACGGTTCACGCTTGGCTCTGTCGTGGTGTTCATGCTGGTGTCTGCAGCTGTGGTCGGTTGGATGATGTGGCGGCTGATCTCGAAGCCAATTCGCGATCTCAGCTGTCAAAGCCAGGATGTCGCCAGCGGATTGAAACCGATCCCCGATCCCGTGCAGCACTATGGCGTGAAGGAACTGGCGGAACTGGGTAACAACGTCGTTTCGATGGCTGCAACCTTGTCAGAGCGGTCGACTGCGATCGAGACTTACACGAGCCACGTAACCCATGAGTTGAAATCGCCGGTCACGGCAATTTTGGGTGCGGCAGAGCTGTTGTCTGATGGGCCGTCAGCGGTATCCGGTGATCGCAACCAGAAACTGGTTCATAACATTCAGCAAGAAGGTCTGCGTATGAACGCCTTGCTGAGCCGTCTTCGCGAACTGGCACGGGCCAGTATTCGAACTGACCCTACCCCAACGTCACTGGCGGATATGGTCCAGGCGGCGTCAGCCGCGTTTTCAGAAAAGGTTGTCGAGTTGCAGGCGCCGCCAGAAACGTACCTGCCTTTGTCCAAAGATCAGGGCCATATCGTTCTGCATCACCTTCTTCAAAACGCGTTTCAACACGGCGCAACACGTGTCGACATAAGTTTTGACGCGGCTTCAAACAGCCTGATCGTTTCCGACAATGGTTCGGGCATTTGCCCGCGAAACAGTGCACGCATCACAGAACCATTCTTCACAACCAGACGGGACCAAGGCGGCACTGGTTTGGGCCTATCCATTGTTACCGCTGTTTTGAAACAGGCAGGTGTAGCGATTGAAACAATGACCCCAAAGCAAGGCGCCAGTTTTCGGATCAAGTTTTGAACTTTGCTGGAAATAGTTCGCCGAATAACTTTGAGACACTTGAGAGAAATACGTCGTTATTCGTTTCACCTACACTTGGCAAAAGCGGTGCTACTTCATGCATCTCCACATCATTAAGCGACTACGAACCAGTTGGAAGGGTTTTGAGATCAAGACCAACAGCCACATTCAACACAATAGTGAACTTAAGAGCGGTGGGAAGTGAGCCCTACAGAAAGATGCTTGACGGCTCTTCTTATGTCCGCTTCTTCGGAAAGTGGTATTTTATCTAGCGGTGACATATATCGCGAGTCTTGGAATTCCGTCAAATTCTCCTAAACAAACGGTTGGGGTCGTTCGCGAACGTTTAAGGGCGTCGCGAACGATTATGGGTGATCCTACAAAATCTGTAGGGACGCGCATAACGCTGCGCTTCTGCTATTGATTTCAATCATTAAATTCAGATGTTCTTGCCCATAACATTGCGTGGTATTTGCGCATAATTTTGCACGATTTAGCCAAAAGTTTGCACACTCCCCCTATCGGTGTCCAACTACATCCTTCCGAAAGTCTCTTTGAGTTCTGCGACTTGTTCTGCATCCAACATCCGGGTTGGCATACCCCGCAGTGCCACGGACAGCTTGGCTGTTTCTTCCAACTCTTCCGCTGCACAGACCGCTGAAAAGAGATCCTTTCCTGATACGACGGGACCGTGATTGGCCAGCAGAATAGCACTATACTTGCCGCCCAGTTCGCGGATCAAATCACCGGATTTTGGATCACCCGGCTTAACGTATCGAACCAGTTTAACCGTGCCTACGCGCATGACCACGTATGGTGTAAGCGGCGGAATACAGTCATTGGGATCGGTGTCTTCCAGACACGACAGTGCGGTGGCCCAGGTCGAATGCAGATGCACCACTGCACCAGCTTCCGGCCGCGTCTCATAGAAGGCTTGGTGCAGAAAGACCTCCTTGGTCGGCTTGTCTCCGGAAACGTGGTTGCCATCCAAATCAATCTTGGCAATTCGCTCGGGGTCAACATTGCCCAAAGTCGAATTCGTTGGCGTCATGAGAATCCCGTCCGGTAAACGCGCAGAGACATTGCCCGCAGTGCCAACGGAAAAGCCACGCACAAACAGCGAGGCACACAGCTCCGACATCTGCTGCCGCAGCGCCATTTCTTCAGAGCTCATTTGCCCGACTCCATCATTCTCAGCGCTTTCGCGAAAAAATCCGGAGCGCCAAAGTTTCCAGACTTCAAAGCCAGCGCAATGGGTTCAGATTTCCCAACGCTCAGGACTGGCACGCCCGGGTCAATCTCTGGCCCGATTGACATAGCCGGTGACCCCAGTGCCTCAGAGACGGCCTGGGCGACAGCTCCCGACGTCTCTCCACCGGCCACGACAAGGCGCTCATAACCCGTTTGGACAAGTTCCCGTGCAGTTTCTGCAAAGAGATTTTCCAGCCTGTTCGCTACAGCTTCCTGACCAAATTGATTTTGGATCGCTCGCACCTCTTCCGGGCTTCCTGATGAGTAAGCGAGAGGGGCCTCACCTGAATGCGTTTCAAAGAAATCCAGAAGCGTTTGCGTGGTCATCTCCCCGGACATGACACTCGGAACATCGATGGCGAACGTCGGATGGGATTCCGCATGTACATGTATCTGCCCACGGGTCGCACCGGAACACGACCCAGCAAGGATCGCGGCAGGCCCTGCGGCTCCGGTGAACAAACTGCCAGCACTTTTGGATGAAGCCTCTCTTAAGAAGTTTCTGGGTAGCCCCAGCGCTATCCCGGATCCCCCTGTAATGAGCTTGTCATCCTTTAGAGCCTCGCCCCAGGCCAACAAATCTTCATCCGAAATCGCATCGCCAATCACAAATCGTTCGTCGGCCTTCTGCAAAGCATCAGCAATCGCCTTTGAACCTTGCTTCACAGTGTCAATTGGCACCAACCCAACCGCTTCTTCAGTCTGATACTGCAACCATCGCCTGATATTGGCATCCGTCATCGGAGTAAGAGGGTGATTTTCCATCCCAGACTCGTGCAACAGCTTACCAAGCACAAAGAGATGACCGTAATAGATAGTACGCCCCGTTGTCGGAAAGGCCGGACAGAAAATCACTTTTTCCGCGCCCAGTTCGTTGGCCAGCGCTTCCGCAACGGGACCGATGTTTCCCGCCGTCGTGGAATCAAAGGTCGAACAATATTTGAAGATGAACTGCTGGCATCCTTGGTCCACGAGCCACCGCAAGGCACGCAGACTGTCTGCAACAGCTTCCTCGACCGGTGCGGTGCGGCTCTTGAGAGAGATCACGCCCGCTTCGATCTCCTCGTCGGCTGGGGTATTCGGAATACCTGGAAACTGCGCGGTTCGTAACCCACCTTCTGGCTCCATGCCCTTCGCCAGGGTGTTTGCAATATCGCTCGCACCGGTAAAGTCATCGGCTATGACACCGATTTTCATAGTTCGATGTCTCTGTTTGGCCCAAGATCCAACCTATGGATATGCGGTGCCGCACCGACGGGAAAAACCTCACGCACAAGTGGATCATGGCCGGGCACGATGAGTCGAGGGTGCGAGGCCAACCTCTCGAGCGTCTTAAACCCATCCATCATGTCCTGCAGGTCGACGACGATGGGAAAGGCTTTGCGCGCCATGAAATTCTCATAGTAATGCGAGGCATCAGAGGCGAGCACCATCCACCCGGCTTCCGTCCTTACGCGAACGCATTGTAACCCTCGCGAATGCCCACCAATGCAGTGCACCGTGACCCCATCTATAATCTCGGCTTCTCCATCGTAGAACACGACCTTCCCTGAATAGAGACGCTTTACGACCTCGCAAATATGGCCCGCCGTGAAAGGTGCGCGCAGATGGTCGTGGCACATGCAGGGGCCTGTGGCGAAGGCCATCTCCGCCGATTGCATATGCAACTTCGCGTTCGGGAACATATGCAGCCCCCCCGCGTGGTCATAATGAAGATGGGTCACGATGATGTCTGTCACCGCTTCCGGCGTGATGTCCAAGGGGCGCAGAGCCTCGCGTGGGTCCATCGCAATGGGACGACCACGGGCGGCGGCCTCATCGGAGTCGTAGCCGGTATCGACCAGAATGACTTCGTTGCCGCGCGTCAACACCCAAACGAAATAGTCCATCGCGTGAGGTGCGTCGTGATTGTCATCCAAGATGAAGCTGTCGCGTCGAGTGCGGGCATTGCGATCCGCATACTTGACGGCGTGAATCTCCCAATTGTTCATCGGATGACCTCGGTATACTGGTGAACAACTTTGCCTTTTATCATATCAGCCACCGCCGTATCGAAATTCTTGAAATGCGCGCTTTCGAGGTGAGCGCCAAACGCGGCAGCGTCATCGTATACCTCATAGAGGAACACCGTCTCGGGATCGTCGCCGAGGCAAACGTCAAACTGCTGGCATCCGGCTTCGTCACGCAAAGAGGTTGAAGCGTTTGCGACCATCAGCGGTAAAAAAGTGTCTCTCGTACCGGGTTTGAGAGTGAAAGTGACAGTGACTACAAACATCAGACAGAAAGTCCTTTCAGACGTGAGAAAGCGCGCTTTGCAACGGGCAGCTGGCTGAGGATCAGACCAATGTTGAGCACCAGCAGAATGGCCGCACCGGGTCGTGAAAAGAAGACCGAAAGATCCCCGTCCGACAAGAACAGCGACCGGCGGAAGGTTTCGTCAAACAGGCTGCCTAGAATAACCCCGATCACCAAGGGCGCGATTGGGTATTTCATCAGGTTCATGAAATAGGCAACGGCGCCGACGCCAAGCATCAGGTAAAGATCATTGATGCCACCACCAACGCTGAAAGACCCAATTGTTGTCAGAACCATAACGACGGGCAAGAAGATGGTCTGCGGGATGGCGAGTATTTTGATAAAGACCCGAGCAGTGAACAGGCCCATCAAGAACATTGTCAGGGAGGCCAGCACTAAAATTGCAACCACGCGCAGAATGATCTCGGGGTCTATCGTCGGACCTGGGATCACGTTGTTAATCTTGAAAGCCCCCATCAAAGCCGCGGCGGGTGGTGAGCCGGGAATGCCCAAAACCAAAAGCGGGATTAGCGCGCCCCCAATGCAGGCGTTGTTTGCCGTTTCAGAGCACAGCAGACCTTCCAAAGAGCCTTTTCCAAACTTATCGCCCTCGGCAGATACGGTCTTGCCGACACCGTAACTGACCCAACCGGCGACATCTTCGCCCACGCCGGGAAGCGCTCCTACCCCGGTCCCGATCACTCCTGAACGGCCAATGGTCGGCAAGTAACGTCGGATGGAGCGTAGGTTCGGAAGGATGCGACCTTTCAGGGCCAGAGCTTTCCCGGCCTCAACGTGCCTTAAACCGTCGATGATTTGGGGAATGGCGAAGGCCCCCATCAAAACTGGCACGACCTGAAACCCGCTCATCAAGTAAGACCAGCCGAAGGTATAGCGCGGCTCAGACAACAAAGGGTCGAGTCCCACCATGGACATCGCAAGCCCGATCAAACCAGCGATCCATCCCTTAATCACCAGGTCTTCGCTCATCAAAGTGCCAGAAAGCAGAATGCCGAAAAGGGCCAGCAACGCTTTCTCCGGGCTTGCGATGTTCTTTGAAACCAAAAGCAGCGCCCACACGAAAATCAAAAGCGTGATGGTCCCGATAACTGTACCAATGAAACTGGCCGTCGTGGTCAGCCCTAGTGCTTCGCCCCCTCGACCCGCTTTGGCCAGAGGGTATCCATCCATGGCTGTCGCCGCGCTGGCCGCCGTGCCCGGAATGTTCAGCAGGATTGACGGATAAGAGCCACCGTAAATCGCGCCGACATAGGCCCCGAGCAAAGCGATAAGCGAATAGTCCAATGGGATCTTGTTGCCGAAGAAACCCGTCAGGATCGTCACTGCCAACGTTGCGGTCAGGCCGGGCAATGCGCCGAATGTGATGCCCAGGAACACGGATGCGATCAAATACAGATAGGTCAGCGGGTCTACTGCCAGGCCCACGAATGCGGTCCCAAATCCAGCCAGTTGCGAAAGGATAAAGTCCATCCGGTCAATCTTTCCATAGCGGACGAAGCGTCACGTAGTAGTGGTATTCGATTTGCTCGAAGATCAGCCCGCCGCGCGCGGGCACGTTCTGTCGGAAAACAAAGGCCATCGCGCAAACCAGAATGAACGGGGCAAGTATTGCCACCAACGGAACGAATCGCAAAACGCGTTCGGAAACCGCCTTGCTCAACACCACAAGTGTGAGCGAGACCCATAAGGCCAGTGTAAACCAATCATCACTGTGTGCGTTCCAGTCCGCCTGCGCGGGAAACACAGCAAACGCAAATAGCCCGGCAGAGACAACCGCGCTACAGGCCACCAAAGCACGCCGCGCATGACCCCCGTAGTAGCCGTAAGTCAGAGCTGTAATCAGCAACCCAGAACACAGAATGAAGTCCACTCTGGGAACCAGTCCGACGACATATGCAAGAAGGATCAGGCCAATTGTAGAAGCTCGATAGGCTTCCGACTTATCCCATCCGATGCCCAAAGCACTGAGCGCGTTTAGGGCCCCACCTGAGCGGATTGAAATAGCCAGCAAAACGAAGGACAAGCTAAGCAATCCACCGAAGATGAACAGCGGTACAATTGCAGCCGAGTTGTACCAATCCGATCCACTTACACCTGCGCGGTTTTCGCCCCAAAGTGGAATGTCCGATGTCTTCCAAAGAAAAAAGACGGACACTGTTATAAGAACAATTGCTGCCCAAAAGTCGCGCGACCGCATGACCAGTGTTTCGTCAGGTTTGTCCATTGCCTGCCTCCTGAGGGAAAGGGCGCGATCAAGCGCGCCCCTTCAAAATTGATCGGATTAGGGCTGCTCGATACCCAGCGAGGCCGGATCCACTGTGGCAGCGCCAAGGTCCTGCAAGGTGTAGGCAAAAGTAGCCTCGAGGTTCGCAAACAGTTCTTGAGCTTCTTCACCGTGTTGACCACCGACATCATAGTTGTTTGCAGAGGCCCATTCGGCGACGGTGTCGGAGGCAATAGCTTGCTCGAAGGCATCACCAAGCGCGGCCTTTACATCGTCCCCGGCTGAACTGTGAACTGCAAACCCGATGGCCTGTTTGAGCGGCAAATACTGATCAAGACCGTCATAGATGCCAAAGGCAAAAGGCACTGTTGCCCCTGCAATCTGCGCATCTTCGGGCGTCAGCATCGCGAGCGGCTTCAACTGACCGCCTTCGATCAGCGGAGCTTGTTCAGCCAGTGAGGTCACAACCAACGCAACTTCACCCGCTATCGCTGCTTCCTGACCTGGCGCCGAGCCTTTGTAGGGAACAAACTTGAATTCTGCACCCGACCCTTTTTCGATGGCCAGAAGGTTCAAGTGGTGGATTGAACCTGCGCCGGAAGCCGCCGCGGGAATAGTGCCAGGAGCGGCTTTCGCAGCGTCGACCAGTTCTTCCAGCGTATTGTAAGGGCTGTCCGCCGGGACCGAGATCAGATCAGGTGATCCGCCAACAATGAACGGATACCAAAAATCAAATTTCTTATCCCAACCACCCTGCACAGCAGCGGTGACATTAGACTCTGACAAACCAACCAATGTATAGCCATCGTCTGGTTGGTTCATGACGTAAACCATACCATTGGAGCCTGCGACACCACCTGTTTGATTGATCACATTGATCGAGACCGGAAGGTGTTTTTCCATCTCGGCCATGATCATCCGGTTGATCGTATCCGTACCTCCTCCGGCCCCCCAGACCACAGCTGTGGTGATATCACGATAGGGATAATCCTGCGCAGCAGCTGCCCCTGTAATCCCGGTCGCCATCACGGCTGCGGCCGCCAACCGCCCTAGCTTTAGTTTCATTTCCAAGTCCTCCCAAACATCTTTGCGTTTATTATTGCATTTATTTGCGTATACATTAAAGAATGCATTGTCAACGTACTGTAGTGGAAGCTGCTATCGCGCTATGAATGCGAAACGGGAAGGAAACGGGCCAAGATGAAAAAAATGTACGATGTTGCGGTGTTCCACGGGGACGGGATCGGCCCGGAAATTATGGCCCCTACGCTTGAAATCCTGCGCCAGCTCTCGGGCAATAGTCCCAGCTACGAGCTGGCGTTTACAGACGCGCCGGCAGGCGCAGGCCACTACGCCAAAACAGGAGAATCGTTTCCGGCTGGATCACTCGAAACTGCACGCAATGCTGACGCAATTCTGCTGTCTGCAATGGGCTTGCCGGATGTTCGATATCCTGACGGAACCGAGATTTCACCGCAGATTGATCTGCGAAAGCAACTGGGACTTTTTGCTGGTGTGCGGCCAGTAAAGGTAAGCAGCGGACAAATGACCCCTTTGTCGCTCCCCAGTGGAAAAGAGATCGACTTTGTCTTGATACGCGAAAGCACAGAAGGGCTGTTCTTCACCCAAGGCGCTGGCGAAGTTACCGATGACGAAGCACGTGAAACTCTGCTGATCACTCGTGAGGTGTCCGAAAAACTGTTCCGGTTCGCGTTTGAACTCGCCCAGAACCGCAAAAGAACCGGGCGCGGTCAGGGTCGAGTTACATGTGTCGACAAAGCCAATGTATTCCGCGCCTTTGCGTTCTTCAGATCGATGTTTGATGCAGAAGCCGCCCACCATCCCGAATTACAAGCAGACCATGCCTATGTTGATGCTACCGCTCTGTGGATGGTCCAGAAGCCTTGGGAATTTGATGTCTTGGTGACTGAGAACATGTTCGGAGACATCCTCTCAGACCTTGGTGCGGGTCTCATGGGTGGTCTTGGACTGGCTCCGTCAGCGGATATCGGGTTGAACCACGCTGTATTCCAACCCTGCCACGGCTCCGCTCCGGACATTGCTGGACAGGGTATTGCCAACCCGTTTGCGATGATCCTGTCCGCAGCAATGATGCTTGAATGGTTGGGGTTCACCCATGATCATCCAGACCTGTCCAGCGACGGCGAACGATTGCGTGAAGCCGTGGAAAAGGTGACGGCGAACGGACAGAACTTGACCCGTGACCTAGGTGGTACCGCCGGAACGCAGGATGCAGCCGCGTCGGTATCTGAAGCATTGCAGGCATGAATACTCAACAAGCCATCAGGGTTGCGTGTGTTGGAGCGGGATACTTCAGCAAATTCCACTACGAAAGCTGGTCTCGAATGCCCGGAGCGGTTCCGATTGCATCCTGCAACCGTGATATCAACAAGGCGAAAGAAACAGGACTGGCCGCTTACGATGATCTGTCAAAAATGCTGGAGACGGAAAAACCAGATCTCGTGGACATCATCCTTCCGCCTGTGGCGCAGGCCGAGGCAATCCGCTTGGCACTGCGGTTTGGTATCAAGTGGCTGATCTGCCAAAAGCCATTTTGCTTGTCTCTGGATGAAGCTGAGAAGATTGTTTCAGAGGCTGAAGCCGTTGGTGCAACTATTGTTGTACACGAGAACTTCCGCTTCCAGCCTTGGTATCGCGCAATCAAAGAGGCGATGACCGAGGGTCGAATTGGTACACCTCTCCAAGCTACTTTCCGGCTTCGGCCCGGCGACGGACAGGGACCACGAGCCTACCTTGACCGGCAGCCGTACTTTCAGGACATGCAACGTTTCCTGGTTCATGAAACAGCGGTTCACTGGGTAGACACGTTCCGGTTTCTATTCGATGCGCCCAGCGCAGTTTATGCGGACTTGCGCCAAGTTAACCCAGTTATCGCAGGCGAGGACGCAGGTTACATCCTGTTTGACCACGCCAACGGTTTAAGAGCTCTGTTCGATGGCAACAGATGCCTTGACCACAGCGCCGAAAACCTGCGTCAGACCATGGGCGAAGCGCTCATCGAAGGAACGGAAGGATCACTGGTTCTTAACGGCGACGGTTCAGTCGAGCTCCGCGCTTTTGGAAAACAGGAGCGACAGCAGATTCTACCTCCAAGCGATCACGATGGATTTGGAGGAGACTGTGTCCACGCCTTGCAAAGTCACGTCGTTTCAGGCCTTCTACGGGGCACGCCGTTGGAAAACACGGCTCGCGACTATTTGGACGTGATCCGCATCGAAGAGAACATCTATCTCTCGGCCGCGGAGGGACGAAAGATCAACCTGGAGACGCCGTGAAGGATCAGGACGCAAAAACTCTTTCCAATACGCAACGCGCTGTCAGGGATTTGCGAAAGATGATCCTGTCCGGCGAACTTGCAGCCGGAACTGACCATCTGGAGTCGGAACTCGCCGAGACCCTTGGCATGTCCCGCACCCCGATACGGGAAGCTGCGCTGATGTTGGAAAGTAAGGGCTTGCTGGAAATGCGGCCCCGAAAGGGCGTTCGGATACTGCCTGTTTCATCAGATGATATGCGTGAAATTTACGACATACTGACGGAACTCGAGAGTCTCGCAGCACAGCGCGCTGCCGAAGCGGGCTATTCAGAAGATGAACTGGCAGTACTTGCCGGATCAATTGCAAAGATGGACCAAGCCATCGAAGCCGAAGACCTTGAAGCCTGGGCCGAGGCCGACGAGTTGTTTCATCAGGAGCTCGTTCGGTTGGGCGGCAACAAACGAGTCGAAGCGATTGTCGCCATGATGAGCGACCAGGTACGTCGCGCGCGCGCAACGACGTTGTTCATCAGGCCCCTGCCCGTCAAATCCAATGAAGATCACCGAGTCGTTTTCCAAGCGATTAGTGAAGGTCGTCCAGATGCCGCCCGCGAACGTCATCGAGAACACAGGCTGCAAGCTCAGGCCATGCTTTGCGGGATACTTGAAAAGCATCGGCTCAACAGCCTCTGATCTTCTCGTTTCCAATCCTTAATCGGCTAAAATAACTGCTTATTTTCGGCACTAAAAGCGCTCCGAATAATTGTCTGCCAAGGCAGTCCGCAGTTGAGCCCGGCTGTTCTGATTTTCTTTTTATAAATCACTCAGCCAATCACTGCATCGATTGGGGTTGATGTAGTACGAATTCGTATTAAATTAGTCCGATATCGCACTACTGGAGAGTCAGCATGCCAAACCGAAGACGTTTTCTCAAGATTCTAGGCGGAGGCACAATACTGGCGGCAACGGGCGCGGTTGCGTTCCTCGCTACACGCACGCCGCATGACGCGCTGGCTCCGTGGACGCCAAAACCGTATGACGACCCACGTAAAGCCGCTTTATCCTACGCAATTCTCGCCCCCAATCCGCACAACTTGCAACCTTGGCTGGTTGAGTTGGCTGGACAAGACAAGGTGCGCATCCACCGTGATCCTGATCGCGAGCTTCCGGAAACCGATCCTTACCACCGCCAGCTCTATATTGGCCTCGGTGCATTTGTTGAGACTATGGTCCTGGCGGCAGGTGCACAGGGGTTTGATACCGAGGTCAAGTTACTGCCTGATGGGGATGACGGACCCGTCGCAGAAGCAGTGTTTGTGCCGGGCGGGGCATCCGATCCACTATCAGATCAAATCCTCAAACGGCATTCGAACAAAGAACCATACACTGAACAGCGCCTCTCTGCCGATCAAGTGGCTAGGCTTGGCGAATATGCAACTTTGATTACCGACGAAGATTTGGTGACCCGTATTCAAGATCTTACGAAACGCGCTTTTGAAATCGAAATGCGAACGCCGCAGACCCTGAAAGAATCCGTCGACCTGATGCGGATCGGGAAAGCAGAAATCAACGCCAACCCGGACGGGATTGAATTGCGCGATCCCATGCTGGAAACGCTGCGACTTACCGGCCTATTGGACAATGAGACCCTGATGAACGTTGACCACCCAGGCACTCAGTCACACATGCGAGACTACTTCGCCATGCTAGACGCGACGCCGCAATACGCAGTCCTTACGACAGCCACAAATACGCGAAGCGATCAACTCGATGCCGGACGTCAATTGATGCGTTTTTACTTGAAGACAACCGAAATGGGCCTGGGCGTTCATCCGGTCAGTCAGGCCCTTCAGGAATATCCTGAGATGGCTAACGAATACGCGCTGGCTCATGAGCTTCTTGCGTCACCGGGCCACACAGTGCAAATGTTGCTGCGTTTGGGGCATGGACCCGAGCCAATCGCCACACCGCGCTGGCCGCTGGAGACACGAATTCTGAATGAAGCCTGAAGATGAGACCAACGAAGTCTACCGGTTCTTCACCGAGGTCGGGATCATCAATCAGTTGATCTCGACCAAGCTTGAAGCGTTCTTACCTGGTCGAATGACGGCGACTCAATTTGGAATTTTGGGCCATCTGGTACGGCGGCCCGAAGGTGAAACCCCACTGCAACTCTCAAACGCGTTTCAGGTGCCCAAGACTTCGATGACGCATATGCTCGCCAGCCTTGAAAATCATAACTTGATCACTCTTGAGACAAACCCAAAGGACAAGCGTTCGAAAATTGCCCGGTCAACGCCGCAAGGCGCAGAGTTCCTGGAAACTTGTATGGAGCAGATGTCGGAATCTCTGGTGCCAATTTTGTCCGAACTCGGGGCAAGTCCATTTCACAATTCTCTGCCGAATCTGACGCTCATACGCGAAGCTTTGGACAGCGAACGGGACTAGGCAAAAACTGGTGTTAGCCAGAATGTGAAGCCAAATTCTTAGAACATTATGCAATCTCGACCCCGGGGGAAGACTTGCGGGTTGATTGAGCTCATAACGCCCTGTTTCGCGAAGCTGCAGTGCCATGCCCGGGGTAGACACAGCAAAAATCAATAAGGCGGTGGGCCTCACAAACACTCAGGATGCTCCCAAAACTGAGTTAGAAAGGTGGGGCAGTGACGTGACGGGTCAATACAAAGAACAATAGAACTCCTGACAAAAGAGGCCATCACATTGCCTGGCCAGAGAGCCGGAGAACGCCAAGAATTTGCGCAATGTTGCGTGAGTTTGAAATTTCCGGCGACGCAAACCAAGGTGAAGAACTGGAGCAGCTTTTTGAATCGCAGCGAAACCCGAGGTTCCGCGTCGTGCAACAACTACCGAAGAGTCTGTTGAGTCACTACTCTCGGCGCTGCGTGTTTCTCGGCTTTGGTGCTACCAATTGCAGAGTTCGATCTGATTTACCCTAACTCACAGAAAGCCTGGTGTTGTGCCCCGAAGCGCTCAAGCTTCAGCGATCATTGTGCCCCAGCTGGAAAAGCCACTCTCTGTCTCACAGATGATCGTTTCCGCCCCGGTTACCTCATCGTTCCCAAAGTAGCACTCCGCAAACGCACCAGTGCCAACAAATGATAGGGTCAGGGCAACAAGGCCCAATGCTGCAATCCTCTTCATGATACTCACTCCTTTAGATAAGCGTCATGTGGGAGTTGTTTTTTGCTAAAAGTACTTTGCTTTGATTAAGTATTTTTAACTTGGGACTGCCAGTCGAGTTGTCTCTTCAGAAAGCAGCACACTCTGAATGTTCGCTCAGAAAAGACAGGTTCAGCATCTAAAAAGAAGAAACAGCACATCCGCATTCAGGAACTGACAGAAGAAGAAATACCGTCGTTGCGGACCTATTTGAAGAACACAGCCCTCGTTTGAGAGACCTTCAGTAGAATCCAATCTCGCTGACATCTACGCTGGCCTCGTGATCGCGCCCGTAGGCTACAACTCCAACAGAGGTGATTTCGTTAGCAACGGGAATAGCGCGCAACATGGCACCTGAAGCCTTAAAGCCTGACAGAGGTAAAGAGACTTCGGTCCATTTGTCAGAAGTTGCGAACTCGGCCTGATAGTATTGCCACGGAAGCACCGTGCCGCGTGTCCTGAGGTGGACGAAGTATTGCTCGCCATTCCCCCGTACCAACAGCCTGACGCCCGATACACTCGCATCTGGCCGATCAGGCAACTTGCGTCTGAATTGGATGAATCCACCGTTGTTTTCTGTACTGACGGATCCGGTCAGCCTCGCGAATGCAACATCACCATCCGAACGAAACTGCACCTGCCCTGATGAGACCCCTCCCATGACAGTGTCCGCAACGTAGTCCCAACGCGTCTTCGGAGACTCGGAGAAGTCCTCAGTAAGATTTCCATCAGCCTGTGCCATTGTAGATCCGATGATAACAAGACCTGAAACAAACCCAGCAAATTTGGCACGCATATTGTTCCTTCTCAGTTCTGTATTGCAATGGAAAGGTTCAGTGCCGCGGCAAATGCGACCCATGCAAAGTACGGCAGGAAGGCTAGTGCGGAGACCCTATCCGAGTCCCTGACTCGAGCGATGAACACGACGACGACAATTAGCAACCCGACAATGACCACAAACGCAAACCAAGGCTGTTGCAGTACGAAAAAGGTTGGGGACCACAAAAAGTTCAGACCCATCTGTGCCCACCACAGCTTCATCGCAGCCGAGCTTCGGTCTGTTTCGAACTGACGCCAACCCGCCATGGCGATCAACACATAAAGCACCGTCCAGACCGGGCCAAATATCCAATTTGGTGGATTGAAAGCAGGTTTAGAAAGCTGAGCATACCATTCGCCAGGTGCAGTCAGTGTCCCGATCAGGATGCCGCCTCCCAACATGAGCGCAAGAAATGCTATGCGGATCAACAAATTCGACATTGCGCTACTGCTTTCAGCAATCCTTGGTCGTGACGTTGACAAACGCTTCGGAAGAGAAGGTCGTAGTAATGGTCTCTCCCTCATCAGTATAAGACACCGTAGCGCCTTCGATCTCCGACCCTGTTACGGTGATTTCGCGTTGCCCGATGGTGTCATCTACATCGATGGTAAAGGCGAGTTTGTCCCCAGCCGCGAGGGAGGCTATCTCAAGTTCAATTGAATCTTGCCCATCCACGACCACTGGAAATTGCCGCAGAGCATCCACACCCTCAACGAATTCGAGAGGTTGAAAGACCTCTACGCCCGCACCTTTTTCGGTAACGTCGAAGATCAATCGTCCGGCAGATTGCGACAAGTCGATTTTGAGAGTCGAGGCATTTACTTCGCACGCTCCGACATTTGTCAGAACAAAACGGTCCTTGGGTGCGCCCTCTATGAACCGAATTTGTACACCAGCTTGAGGCGAAGTAGCTGCAAACAATCCAAGGGTCGCGGCAAGAATACTCTTCGAGAGCATATTTATCTCCTTTCTAAAAGGTTCTTGATAGATACGCTTCGGCGGGATTCTTGGATCAGACTTACGCCCTTTGACTATCGTGGTTCAGCCGACAGGAGTCTTCAAAGTTCCATGCACCATAGTCAGAACGGTTAAGTTAAAACATGCCATTGTCATTCTCGCTGTTTGCTGGAATTTCCTGAAGAACATCCCAGTGCTCGACAACCTTACCTTCAGCATCCAGGCGAAATATATCAATCCCTGTGTACTCGAGACCATCGGGCCAGATTTGGTGGCAATGCAGAATAACGTGGTCGTCTTCAGCAAACGCGCGTTCGATGTCCACGCGCTTTCCCGGGTATTCGGCAGCCATGCGCTCAAAATACTCGACAAAGGCTTGCTTGCCGTCGCCAACATGCGGGTTGTGCTGCGTATAGGTTTCACCAACAAAGGTCGCTATGGCCTCGGCAGGTCGACACTCGTTGAACATCATTTCGTAGAAAGCGATGACGTTTTTCTTGTTTGTTTCGAGGTCCGGCATGCTAATCTCCAAGTCGACGTTTGCACCTCCCGAAAATGTTGACCTGCGTAGTTCTAGGAAGCAACCCCGACAAGGATCTCAATCCCTAATCGACAAGAAGTTACGAGCTTGATTTTGCGTTCCATCTATTTCACGGGTTAGCCGCTTACTCGGATTCTTCGAAGTCAATATGAATATGATTCCCATCAGGATCCGCCACGTGAATTTGGACCATTCGAGCCCCCGGGACGTCAGTTTTTCGGTACTGGATCTGACATGAGGTCAGTTTTTCTTCGAATGCGCTCAAACCAGTGGCTGAGAGCGCAAAATGCTCGAGCTTTAACTTCACTTCGGAGCCAACGTTTGGCGTGCCTTCGTGACCCACAAGGTGAACCACGGCGTGATCACCCGCATACAACCAAGCCCCGGGAAACGGAAAATCAGGGCGGGCCCCAGGTTTCAAACCCAAGACCTCTTCATACCAAGTAGCCATTTCAGACAACTTAGTTGTTACGATGTTCACATGATCTAGCCGCTCAATTCTCATCTAAAAACCCTCAAGCACGAGCTTTCCTTTGGCCTTGCCACTTTCGAGGATAGCATGCGCTTTCATTAAGTTTGCAGCATTGATTGTACCAAGTGTATCGGTTGCTGTGGATCTGATCTTTCCATCGTCTATCAACCCGGCGACCTGATTCAGGATTTCGCTTTGACGGTTCATATCTCCAGTCCCAAAAAGCGACCGAGTGTACATGAACTCCCAATGCAATGAGATCGATTTGGGTTTGAATGGCGCGATGTCAAAGGTCTCAGGATCATCGATCAACCCAAAGCGACCTTGAGGTGTCATCACCTCTCCGGCTTGAGACGCATAAAGCTGGGAATGGTTCGTTGAATAGATGAAATCCACGCTTTCGATACCGAGAGCCCCGAGTTGTGCGCCAAAAGGTTCCGCATGGTTGATGACATGGTGTGCGCCCAGCTCTCGAACCCAGTCTTGTGTCTCGGGTCGGGACGCTGTCGCTATCACTGTCAATTCAGTGAGAGCCCGTGCCAATTGAATGGTGATTGATCCGACACCGCCTGCGCCACCTATAACCAGCAACGTTTTTGTCCCGCCGGGAACGGCATCTTGGACTCGCAAGCGGTCGAACAGCATCTCAAAGGCAGTAAGCGTCGTTAGCGGCATCGCCGCAGCTGCTTTTGCAGGTATGGATTTTGGCGCGGCTCCGACAATACGTTCATCAACCAGATGAAACTCAGCATTGGTTCCCAATCTGTTTATCGCCCCGGCATACCAAACTGTATCTCCCGGACTGAAAGTCTCAACCGTTTCGCCAACTGCTTCGACGATCCCTACTGCGTCCCACCCCAGAATATCCGGTGCTGCACCTGCAGGAGCTCGTTTTTGACGAATTTTCGTATCGACTGGGTTCACTGACACGGCCTGCACCTTGACCAACAAGTCGTGCCCCTTCGGCGTCGGTCTGTCGGTATCGAAGTCGATTAAGGCATCCGCCCGATCAATCGACCCTGCCTCACGGTATCCCACGGCTTTCATAACGTGCTCCTTTGTCCGGTTCTGTATCAACCGATGACTGTCATCTCATTCAACGTGAACTCTGCAACGGCGCCCTCTGTCGCCTCCAGGTAAGCCGCAAGGTGCTGAGCACCCATGTGGCTTTGCCAAAGCTCTCGGCTTTCCCAATTTTCGTAGAACACAAAATGTGCCGGGTTGTCGTTGTCCTGGTGCAGGTCATAGTTAATGCAACCCTCTTCGGCACGCGTTATGTCGATGAGCTTGGTGAGCTCTGCTTTGACAAGGTCGATCTTGCCGGGGTTGGCTTTGATGTTGGCGACAATGGTCAGCTTGGCCATCAGGTCGTTCCTTTGCTGTTACGTTGGTGTCGTAGATTTACGCCGCCGTCAAAACGGGATAAACAGTCATTCATCGGAAATATAATCCGGAAATATCGACTAATGCTGCTCGACAACCTCCGCCTCTTCCTGACCATCGCCGAGAAAGGCAGCCTTGTCGCGGCGGCCCGAGAGACAGGTTTATCGAGCACAACTGTCTCCGAACGGCTCGCTGCGCTGGAATCACACTACGGTGTGGTATTGTTCAACCGAACGACACGCTCAATCAGTTTGACCGAAGAGGGTCGGGTCCTGATCGATGGCGCCAAGAGCGTTCTCAGTGAAGTCACCGACCTCGACACCCGCATTCGCCTCGGCGCCGAAACCCTTTCTGGCCTGATCCGCGTCAGTGCGCCTATTGATTTAGGTCGTGGTGTTGTCTCTGACGTGATCTCTGAATTCACCGAAGAGAACCCGGCTGTGTCAATAGAACTGTCGCTATCCGATGGCTATGTCGATCTCGTGGGTCAGGGTTTTGACTTGGCTGTTCGGTTTGGGGACATCACCGACAGCTCACTCCGAATACGCAACCTTGGAAGCTACCAGCGTTTCGTCTGCGCAGCACCCAGCTATCTGGCGACATATGGAGCACCAGAACTGCCCGAAGACCTCGCAAATCATAACTGCCTGGTTATGCGTTTCGGTGGTTCGCTCGACAACGTTTGGGAGTTTGTCGCAGGCCGAGAGCGCCAGCTTGTCCCAGTCAAGGGAAACCGAATTGTAAATGATGGCTCGCTTATCCGCAGTTGGGCTCTGGCAGGCCATGGCATTGTGTTGAAATCGGAACTGGATGTTGGCGATGATGTCAGAGCCGGAAAGCTTGTGGCCCTGTTAGGCGAATTCCTCCCACCACCCAAGCCGCTACAAATGATGTTTCCACCCGGCCGAGCCCAACCTCGCCGAGTGGCGGAGTTCGCGCAGTATCTACGCCGGAAAATGGGTGCGATCTGACCCAAACGGGAACAGGCAGCCGCGAACTGTTCCAAGAGGGCAATTCCTCAGCGCTCAGTTTCAAGATCACTCAACGACCCGCCACTTTTTTGGAAGTCGCGCCAGACCCAGACCATTCGATCTACAAACCAGATTTTACCACCTTAGATCATAACGATTCCAAGGCAGATGAACCCGATATCGAACTTCCACAATATCTGTAGGCGCGCGCATATCGCTGCGCGCCCAACACTGATTACATTCAGAAAATTACGGATTCTACGCCCATAACCTTGCGCGAGATTTGCGCATAAGTTTGCATTTTTTGCCCATAAGTTTGCGCGGTGCGTAGAATTCGTTCAATTTATAGTAGTCCTCTCTCAGCTCAATCGACTTTAGACGCTCATCCACAATCAAGAGTGCACTCTGGTCGAAAAAATTCAACCCTAGTCAGTGGGAAACAGTTCTAAGGCAATTGTGAGAGACTTGTTGGCCAAGATAACGTCGAGCGCCTTGTCTGAGCCGATCTTATTTTCCTAGCTAGTACCGCATACTCATTATCGAGCATCCGAAAGTGACGGCGCCGAGATCGGTTGCCTGCCATTGAAGCTGAAGCTTCGGTTTGAGATCAATGCCAGCTGATCAGTCGAGACGCGGATTCACTTGCAGAGCTACGGCGCATCTCGCCCGAAGCGCTGATTGAAGTAGGACAATCGGGATAGAAGCAATAACTATTCCTATGCGGGCGATTTCGCTGTCCGCGCGCTCGTGCAGGATCCGGCGGCCAAATTCAAATCGCGGACATTAGCATTCGGGCCAAGTCGTCAGGCTTGTCGATCATCACGTAGTGCCCGAATGGCACCGAAATCGCCGTCCACCCCGACTGATACTGGTATCGCTCAAAAAACGGTTGGCCAAGCCCAGGGACCCAGCCGGTGGCATAGATGTAGGTCCGCTTTACCACCTCGGCTCCGCCGCTCACCAGTTGCATCGGTTGCTCAAATGTCTTGAGTGGTTGCGCGACATTTCGGCGGTCCACCCACGCACAGTCTGCTCCATTCACCGAAAAAGCCTCCGCTGGGCCCGGCGCGACTTTACCATCGGCGGCACTATCACGAAGCCCTGCCGCGATATCCGCAGGCAAAACATCCAAGGCCGCCTGCCCATCGCCCGGTACGAGCGCATCGAGGTACACAAGTGAGCGAATGTGGTCGGGCGCTCTATCCGCCACTCCGGTGACAACCATGCCGCCATAACTATGACCGCACAAAACAATGTCAGAGAGTTCTTCGCACTTGATTACCCCTAGGACATCCTCGATATGCATGGCCAGATCGGTTTCGTCACTAACGAGGTGAGCACGTTCACCCAACCCTGTCAGTGTCGGGGTGAAAACGTCGTGGCCGTCCCTGCGCAGAAGGGCGGCTACGCGAGCCCAACACCATCCCCCTTGCCACGCTCCGTGGACCAATACAAATGTCGCCATAACCCGCCCAACTCCGTCGATACTGCAATGACAGTAGATTCAACAGGGCCGCCTCGTCCACAGGATCGTTTGGACGTTCAGCGTCAATCCCCTGCATATACACACAGCACTCGAACCCTCCAATCAAATGGCCACACTAAAATCATAAATTACGATTTGATTATACATTATGTATGAGTATCCTCCCACATAGAGACAGCATATAGCGCGAAGCCGCAGGAGGTATTGGTGGGTCACGTTAAGTCGTTAGTCGCGATTTCGCTAACTGCATTGGTAACAATATTCCCCAACCCAAGTGTCGCAAACGAGATATCA
Source organism: Ruegeria sp. CDSB086 (assembly GCF_059611065.1). NCBI lineage: Bacteria > Pseudomonadati > Pseudomonadota > Alphaproteobacteria > Rhodobacterales > Roseobacteraceae > Ruegeria > Ruegeria sp. CDSB086. Next base: position 56,990 of record NZ_JBXWOV010000014.1, read on the forward strand.
GAGCAGATTGCTTCTCTACTCGGTGCCAAGTTGGACGTGAGTAGCACGCTACCTGACAGAAAGAGCTTGGATGCTGAAATCCTAGTGCCGCGTTTCTACGAAGAGAGGGGCTTCACTCCTGCGTGGACACGCGATGAATTGTCAGACGAACTCTTTGATGAGTTGGATGGCGCTATAGAACAGGGCTTCAGACCGGAAGATTTTGACTTAGCGGAGCTTCAAGCCGCATTTAAGGCCGCCCAAACTGGCGATGTTTCTAATCAAGCATTGTTCGATATTCTGGCAACGGACGCTGCGGTGAAACTGGTTCATCATTTGGTGTTTGGGAAAGTCGACCCAAATGCACTGGACGATGATTGGAACTTCTCAAAACCGGTAATTCAACAAGACCCAGCCGTTGCCCTGAATCAGTTTCTTCAAGGTGAAGGTTTTAGCGCGTTAATCGAACGCATCGATATCGACAATGCGCAGTATACGATGCTTGTCGATGCACTGAGTAAGTATAGGGCCATTGCTTTACAGGGCGGTTGGACCAATGTTCCGGATGAAACCGTTCTTAAACCAGAGATGGTGGACCCTGCTGTCGCTAAGCTGCGCGAAAGGCTGGCGGCAGAAGGCTTCGTTGAAACAAGCGGTTCTTCTGAAGATGGTGAAAACGGCATAAACACAGCTTGGGTCTACGACGATAAATTGTTGAAATTAGTCAAATCTTTTCAGAGTCGGCATGGATTAGAAGCCGATGGGGTCATTGGCGGTAAGACGTTCGCATCGCTAAACAAACCGGTGGAAGATCGCATTAACAAGCTGCGTCTCAGCTTGGAACGTGGCCGCTGGCTTATGCGGGAAGTCGACGACGAATTCGTGCTGGTGAACATTGCAGGAGCCCGCACATATTTGGTCACATCGGATGGCACGCTTTGGACCACTAGATCAATCACAGGGTCAGCCTATCGAAAGACCCCAGTGTTCCGAGACGAAATCAAGTATATGGAATTCAATCCCACCTGGACCGTTCCCGCCTCGATTTTTCGTAAAGACAAACTTTCGCGCATCCGCAAGGATCCAGCCTATCTGACACGCAACAACTATGTCGTTCGGAACAAGGATGGCCAGACAATCCCCGCAAACGCTGTAAACTGGGGGGCGAAGAACCCCGGCGTGACCCTGGTTCAGCAACCGGGCCCAGACAATGCGCTGGGTTTGGTTAAGTTCATGTTTCCAAACAAATACGCTGTATACTTGCACGACACAAACGACAAAACCCTTTTTGACCGAAACGAGAGAAATCTCAGTTCCGGCTGCGTTCGCCTTGAGTATCCGTTCGAGTTCGCGAGCCTTCTGATGGAGGGAGAGCCAGATTGGAGCCGACAGAAGATGCAGTCCATTTTGGATAGCGGAAAGACAACGCGCGTTGATCTACCTGAGCCAATGCCGGTTCTTTTGACATATTGGACAGCGTGGGTCGAAGACGGGGTCGTTCATTTCCGCGAGGACCCTTACGAACGGGATGCCCGTATCCTGGCAGCTTTGGACCGATGAGCACGAAATGCGCGGCGCGCGCGAACCGAATTATGTGCCCATCTAGTCCAGCAGATTGGCGAACGCCGAATTGCAGATAGACCAAACGGCGTAGGCGACGACAGGGGGATGCATGAGGACTTGGCTTCTTAGATCAATTGGGATTGTCGTACTACTTGTGTTTGCAACAATCGGATTTGTTTGGTTGCTACTTGCTGCGCCGCTATTCTCGGAGATGCGACGTGACCTGGTCGAAAAAGTCCTTTCTGAACAAATCGGCCAACCGATTGTGGTCAACGACGATGTAAGTGTCGCGCTTGGACGCATTACCCACATTTACGTCGGTGGTGTGGTTATCCCGAGCCAAACAATGCCGGAAGCATCTCTTGCAGAATTGAACCTTCTGGAACTGGAATTGGATGTTGCCGCTTTGGCCAATCGACGTCTGCACTTTGACAACCTCGTCGTTGACGGTCTCCAGGCGAATTTCCTTACAGCTGCTGACGGCACTACAAGTTGGCGAAAAGGCCGACCGACGCCAAAACCTGAACCCGTAAACGCCACGGAAGTGGACAATCAAGAAGCTATAGCTGAGACAGGCGGGTCCAATGAGGGCGACCCAGAAGGTAGCGGGATCCTCTCATTCCTGAGTGACAAGAATGTAGCTTTCACATCCATTGGGTTGAACATTGATGATCAAACCTCTGGCTTTTCGTTCGTGTTTGACCTCCAGTCTCTCGCTCTGGAACAGGTAGACAAAGGGCAAAGAACAAAGGTCTCGGGGACAGGCTCCGTCAACGGCCAAAGTTTCGAAATCGAGGGTGACTATCCTCATAGTGCGCCGTTTACGACGCGCGCCAATTTTGGCGAAATGACGGTAAGCTACGACGGCGAACCTTTTTCGGAAAGCGAGGGAGGTGGCTATCGTGCTGTCTTGCAGATGGACACTGGTGAATTCGGTGACTTTCTTGAAGTCATTGGGCTGGAGCGAGTTCTGGAAGGGAATGGCCAGTTGCAAGCAGAGCTTGTTTCTCAGGATGCTCTGAAAATCGAGACCTTTACGACCACCGTAAACCTTGAGGACGGACAGCAACTTACAGCTGAAGGGTCGATAGAAGACCTCTACACAGCTCGGGGCGTTGATCTGTTATTCGACGCGCGGCTTTTTTCTGAAGGGCAGCCGCCGAACGCTGCAAAGAGTTTCCAGGAGCTGAAGTTCACAGCCTTTGAAATGCACATGGTAGGATCACTTGCGTCTTTCGAGTTCGAGAAGCTTCTGTTCCAAACTAACGCATTTGATCAAGGCCTGGACGTGATCGGGCCAGCCTCTATCGAACGCATTCGCCGCATGCCCGATGGTCGGCTTGCGATGCTGGGCATCGCCTTACAGGCTGGACCCATTGAGGACCCAATTCTAAAGGCCGACGGCGAAATTCTCGACCTACTTCAGCTTCAGGACGTGACTTTCGAAGGCACACTCAACGGGCCGGCCAAATTGATTTTGCCAAATATGGATGAAGATTTTGTCGATCAGCTCGGTGGCATAAATGCCGACTTCAGCTTGTCCAATGAAGGAGGGCCTGTTTCGCTCAACAGGTTTAATGCAACCACCTATGGCACAGATATTTGGGCGCTTGACCTCGCGCTATCGGTCAGCGAATTGAAAGGGCTGTCAGGCCTTGATTTTAACGTGGAACTGGATGTCAGCGACGGAGCTAGTTTTCTGACTGCGCTTAAATTGCAACCTGTCGAGATTGGTGCACTTGCCGTCAATGCAGTGACGTCGAAGCAGGGCGAGGACTTCACTGCCTCAATCGAGTTTGAAGCCGGTTCGTCACACCTTCTGGCCGCTTTGGATGCAAAATTTCCCGAGGGCGCTTCTGTAATTCGCGGAAACGTTGCGAGTAAAAGGCTCGATTTAAACGATCTAAAAAACCTGACCGCTACGCTGGACCAGCTTAAAAGCTTGGTAGGCGACGCTTCAAAAGATCCTGAAACCGACGTACAGCCCTTGGTTCTACCGAAGGAAACCAACGTACAGCCCCTGGTTTTACCAAAGGAGAAAGGAAAGCCAGCCGATCTTCTGGATGTGCAGCGCGTACTGAGAGAGGCTGACGTCGAGGTACAGATCGACTTTAAGGAGATTGTTGGCCAACAAGGCGTAACTTCTGTTTCCAGCCAATTGTCTGCAAAAGAAGGGACCGTAGATTTTGGCCCGCTCCAGATGGCTTATGGCGGTGGAAACTTCAGCCTACGGGCAGTGATGGATCTGATTGACTCACCTGATTGGCTCTCCTTGTCGGGGTCAACCTCAGGATGGGAATTCGGAGAGATTCTCGATGAACTGGGTATCGGGATAGATGCATATGGGCGATTGAGTGGTGAGTTCAACGTTTCAGGCAATACCGCGTCTGGCAAAGCGTTTGTGAATTCCATGCGCGGCACTGCTTCTTTATCGATGTCACAAGGCTATGTCAGCACCAGCCTTCTGGAGTTGGCAGGGCTTGGTATTTTCCCATGGCTGTTTTCAGAGGAACTCCGTCAAGGTTACACGGACATAACATGCGTTGTGGCACCAATTAACATCGAAGCCGGCCGGGTAAGCGCAGACTCCATCGTGGTTGAAACGGGTTCTGTTCAATTGGTGGCCAAGGGCCAAGTGGATTGGGTCAAAGATACTATTGCGATCAGGGCAGAACCTCGTCGAGTTGGCAAACCGCTATCCCGTAGCGCGTGGCCGTTTGATGTGACTGGCCAACTTTCGTCACCGAAGTTCAAGTTGGATGTGGGTGGATCCAGAAACAAGGCTCCGGAGGGCGCTGATGCGATGCCAGCAGACAGGCAACCGTGCGTGCCAGACATGAACCAGCTTCAATAGTCTGTCACGACCTAGTTCTTGAGTGGTTCAGGCTGTTCTGCCTGGCATGCCAAAACGGCCTCGATGGCTTTTGAGGACCCACTTAGATCAAGTTCTACTTCGGCTCCACTTTCACCAATAATCGTGACGCTTTGGCGCTTGCCGAATTCGGTTACAAACGCAGGGTTGTCGAAAAAAGCGTACCCCCCGGGGACGCCATTTTTAAAAACACCTATGGCTTCGCCTTCGAACTTTGCGTCACCAAAATCGAAGCTCACGATGCCGGTTGATCCGTCCTCAATCTGAACCCAGGCCGGATTGTAGGCGGCAAAGAAACCGCCAGCCTGATTGGGTGCGACGCCAATTTCAACTGTCATGTCGTCTTCGAAGGGCTTCCACGCGAGGCAGCCATTTCCTTTCTCGGGGTCGATCAAAATTTTCCAGTCGCCGGACTCACCCCACGGCTCCATACCAGCCGCAACAGCGCCACTCGCGAGAAGCGTTACTATTGCGGTAAATGTCCAATTGATCATCTGGAACCCCAAAACGTTCTGAAAACTATTGCATTAATCCTACCCATTGCTCTGGATCAATCAAACTATTCCGACAACCTGCAAGGGCGGGGTTTAGTGGACCCAGAGTGGACTTGGTATTCTTTTACTCCGCTATATGAGCAAGCTTTCCATCCCATTCCTCAGTGGGAATCTTAGGACTTGGCGGGTCAGCCATGTAGGACGGTGTCATAATTTGCGTACCGTTCTCGTTGAACACTTCCACGATGTTTTGGTGTAGATCAGACAGAATCTTAGGCAAACTCGATCCTCGAGATGTGTATGCGTTAATTTCGTAATTGATGGCATAGTCAGCCAACTGTGTCCAAAGTACAAAAGGCTCCGGGTTTTTCTTCAAACTCTGTGTGCGATGAGCCGCCTCTATCAACATTGCCGTGATTTTTTTTGGCGGCTCCTCGTACCCGATCCCGACCGTCGTGTGTACGAGAAGGCCTCGACCATCGACTTTGCGCGAATAATTCACGACCTCTGAGTTCAACAACTGAGCGTTTGGAATACTGATCATTTCGTTTTTGATGGATTTGATAAGTGTTTCCATAAGCTTGATTTCGGTTACGTCCCCTATCTTGTCGCCAACCATTATTCGATCACCAACATTCGTGCTGCGCCGATAGATGACAAACAGACCTGCCATCATGTTCGATACAACTGTGTTAGATCCCAACGAGACCATGATACCGGCAAGAATTGTCAGGCCTTGAAACGCCCGGGAACCTGAGCCCGGAATGTATGGGTAGGCGAACACCAGTGCGATCACGATGATCAAAGCCCTGAACAGCATGTTCGTTGGCGCGATCCAGTGCGCCTCGAAATCTTTGATTTCGAATGCACCGTTCTCCAGGTTGTCAAAGAACAGATCAAGGCCGCGGATCGCAAATCGACATAAGGCTGCAATAATCACCAGCATGATCAGGTTTGGGATGTACCCAACGACAGCCAGCACAACATTTATCAATGGCTCACTAACGTACTTTAGAAGAACTTGAGCGATGGCCTGGGTTTCCGCGAATGACAGCAAAACCAAGGACAGGTAGTAATAGAGAAAAAACAGAAACAGCACCCACATCAAAGCATGAATTGAATAAACGATGATAGACGCGATTGCCCTGCTTCGTAGGATTGACTTTGTAGCTTCCTCGACGCTTTCCGCTCTCTTTTCCAAGTTGTTTCTGACGTAGCCCAGAAACTTCTTCCGTTTGGCAAAGAAGAAGTATGACACCAGTGCAAACAACGCCGTCCAAGCGACAGCGGCCAAGGCGCTGTCAACGCGGCCTTCGCTGGATCGCGCTTCCCGGTACTTTAAAATGGCATTTTCGATGGCCTCTGCTTGCAGCCCGGCCAGAACTTCAATGTCCATCTGTTCGTGGTCGGCATCAGCCTGAGTGGTAATGGTGACCATATGGCCGTCGACGCGTACGAGTTGTCCAAATTCAGCCCGGGAGATTTGGATGTCGACCGTTTTGCTCTCTGATCTATCCGCGACTTGAGCAATTCTTTCTTCAATCTTTGCGGCCCTGTCCGTTGCGGGCAATGCGCTGGATCCGCGGACGACAAAAAGCTCATCCCCGTCGACAATAACCGGTGCTATGAATTCGGGATCTTCTCGCTCCTGCTGTGGCAGCAGTATTTCTTCTGACTGAGCCGAGGCTACACTGCAAAGAAGCAGAAAGGACATCATCCATATTACTAATGCTCTCATGTCTTTACTCCTTCCACTGGGATCAGGTGAACATCGCGCTGCGGGAACGGTATTGATATTCCCTCTTGGTCAAACCGCTCCTTGGCTTGTCCTGTGAGGTCCCAATAGACAGTCCAATAGTCGTCAGACTTGGACCACGGTCGACAAAAGATATTGACTGAATTGTCGCCAAGTTCACCAACAAATATTTCTGGATCAGGCGACTTCAGGCATAGTTCATGTCTTGCGACCAATTCCTTCAGAACATCGATTGCGTGAGCAGCGTTGTCTGAATACGCGATCCCAAAAACCAGATCGACGCGACGCTCATCAGATGCGCTGACATTTGTGATTACGTCACCCCAGATCTTACTATTCGGCACAATGATGATCTGGTTGTCGAAGGTTCGGATTTTTGTCGAAACGACCGACATCTCGTCAACAAAACCAGATGACCCGCCAACCTGAATATAGTCTCCGGTATCGAATGGCTTTAAAACCATGATCATCAGTCCGCTGGCGAGATTGCCTAGCGTTTCCTGAAGCGCAAAGCCAAGAATGAAAGACAAACCACCAAATATTGCAAACAAAGGAGTGACGTTCACACCGAACAAGGCAAGTACAACCAGAATGCCGAGAATAAAGACCGCCCAAAACACTGCGGTCGCAATGAATTTCTTAAGCATCCGCGATATTGTTGGTATCTTTTCAAGACCGCGCTCAGTTAAACGACGCACCATTTTGGCTACAAACATCATAACCCAAACAGCAGCCAAAACACCCAACCCAGCCAATAGAAGACCAGCACCTCCCTCCCAGGAAACCAACCATTGGAGAGCGTTATGAAATAAAGTCTGTAAATCCGTTGTTTTAAGCACGCCAGTTTTGAGCGCTAAAAGATAATCGGTATGCGGTTTCAGGTCTTCTTCGGCGGCACCCTTTAGGGCCCATTCGTTCAAGACCAGAGTGTAATTATCCAAAATTACAGTGCCAGTGTCGTTTATCAAAGAAAGCTGTGATCTCAGGTCATCTTCTTGCGCTTCGTTTCCGGCCTGAAGGCTAAGATTGATACGGGCAATTTCTTCAAGTTGGTTGCGAACATGGTCTTGCCAGGCAACAGCAATTTCTGAAAGCTCATCAGTCGTCAGCGGAACAAGCAGTATCTCCAGGTCACCGGCAGAAATTGATTTGTCGGCAACCTGAGTTAAGAGATCTTCTTGCTGTACCTCGGCAGGTTCCTGTTCACTCGCCGCGTTCTGTGCGTACGCTGGAACAGCGTTTGACGTCGAAACCGCCGCAGCAAAGAGCAAAATAACCAAACCGTAGATGTATCGCGTCATGACACTAAAGCTCCCACATAAAGACTGAAGAGATCATAAGGAGACCGAAAAGGTCTGCCATCAAAAATAGTTGGGGGCGACCCACTCACTTGCCGCCCCCGCCCGTTCCGGCCAAAATGAAGCCCGAACGGAAACTGCTACCCGGCATTCATCAAAGATTGACCCTCAGTCTCAGTCCCAAGACCAGCGGGTCGTTCGAGTTTGATCCGGGATTTTTCAGGTATTGCACGTCTGCCGTCAGTGCCAGATTGTCGGCCAAGTCCAAACGGTAGAAAGCTTCAAGTGTCGTTTGATTGGGCAATCCTGGTGTCGTCAGGTCGGCAACAGTGGCCGCTATGCCAAGGAGATCATCATAGGGGCCAGGTCGCCACATCAAGCCTGCGTTGACTGCACGCTTGGCCAACGCACCGCCGCCATTGGACCATCCCAGCCGTCCGAAGATCATCAGTTGGTTGTCGAATGTATGGTTGGCAGAAAGTGTGGCTCCATATGTTTCCGGTACGCCAACTTGTTGGCGCGCATCCGTGTGAAACATCCCCAGATGAACGTTTGTCAGAAATCGTTTTGATTTTTCGGGCGTCCAGCCGATCTCGGCGTATTTGTAGAATTCGCTACCCCCGGAAAACCACTCAATGTCTGTGAGAGACCCATTGGCATCGCTGACCACCCCTAACGCATAAATTTGATCCGTCAGGTAGCCGCCGACCGTGACACCAAAACCGGGATCGGGGATTGGCAGCACCGGGCTAAACAGGATTGAATAGTTCGAAAAGGTCGTCCTTGGGTTCACGTAACCCAGAATGTCAGAGTAGTCGCCCGGATCGATCCGACCCGCCACCACTCCTCCTCGTCCGTTTGCGAAGGCTTGTTGCCAGTAAGCTACCGACAAGGTCGTGTTCGTGTCCCCAAACGTGACCGCAGTTGCCCCTTGATATCCAATTTGCGCAGGCAGTGCTGAGGGTGCAATGGACTGGCCCAACCGGTGTCGGTTCTCCAGAATAAAGACAAGGCTACCCGGGTTTTCACCACCCCGGTTTGCCAATTCCCACGTCCCAACCATCCTGAGCTGACCGGATGCAGATTCGTCCTGCCCGGTCAGGCTGTGAGAACTGCGTTGGTATAGCGCTTGGTAATCAAAGCTGAGCGCCAATCCGGTGTTTTCCCGAAATCGACCCAAAGCGGTTTCGGTTGGATCAATGGCACGGTCCAAACCGGGCCAACGCGAATCTTCCAGCCGGCGCAACCTGTCTTGCTCCTGCTGCGCGCTGGCTGATCCCGGACCACCCAACGATACCTGGGCTGCGGCCTCAAGTTTCGCCTGAGCAGCATTTTCCTGGGCATCAGCAGCACCACCAAATAGTGCAAAGGCGCTCAATAATGCGGTGGCAAGGGTCGGTCGTGGTGGAAGATACGATCTCTGGTGCGACGAACCTCCAATCACTTTACGTTATCCACAGCTTTGATTTCGGGAACACGTTCCAGTGCCACAGCCATGTCGGCGCTGCTCATCAATTCGATCATTTGGTAGTCATCCAACAGGCCGTCGCCGAGGCGGCTGACATAGAAGGCCTGGATAAAGGTTGGATCGTCTGGCAGGGAAACAGTGATGTAGTTCTTCCCGTTTCCAAGCCCCCAGTAATAGCTCAAAAGCTCTCCACCGAGCGCTTCGATCCCGCCCTTCACCGAGACTGCGCGATCCCCCGGATTGGCGATCTGCATTTCCCAAGCGGCGCTATTGGACGTGCCAATGAACAAAAACGTACGCATGCTTTCGGCATCTTCAGCAGCAACAATTGAACCACAGATCGCCATAAAGACGCCAAGGCTGAGATGTTTCACAGTCTTTCCTTTCAGGGAAGGTTTCTTGGCTGACGTGTGGGGTTATCAAAGATAGACCACCCCACTTTCCTTTTATTCCAGCGTGTTCTTGTAGATCACGCCGTTTTTCATGATCAGATCGAAGTTGTTCTCGTAATCCGTCATGATCAGGGCATCCTCGACGGGGTTTCCATCGACCAGTAGAATGTCGGCATACGCACCTTCTGCAATCACACCGAGCGGGCCTTCGGGATAGGGGTTGAGTTTGCCTGACAGGGCCAACAATTCACCGGCTTTAGAGGTTGCTTGCATTAGAACTTCGTAGGATGACCATTGTTCGAGACGGTACTTGAACTCATCGTTCTGTTTGGTGAGAGCGACAGGATCCCCAATAATGTCGGTTGAAAAGGCGACTTTTTCGATCCCGAATTCTTTCAGCAACCGCATCTGGTTTCTCGCCCCGCCCTGAACCTCGAGGAACTTGGGCGCAGCCAACGGACCAAGCGCTTTGGTGACTGTTTCGGCATCCAGCCCCAGCAGCGAGAAGAATGGCACAACCCAAACATCCGCGTCCTTGATCGCCTGCGCCGACACCTCGGTCATCAATTGTGCATGATCGATGCTCTGCACACCTGCCTCGATGGACCGCAGAATGCTCTCGTCGTTGTAGACGTGCACCAGAACGTAGGTATCCCAATCTGCCGCAGCTTTGACAGCAGCTTCCAGTTCTTCCGGTAAGAATTGAACTGTGTGTAATGGGTCTACGCTGGAAGACACACCTCCGCCAGCCATGACCTTAATTTGCGATGCGCCCAGACGCAGTGCTTCCCGCGTCGCGCGCAGAACTTCTGGAACACCGTCGGCTAGAAACTCAACGTGCTGATTAAAAAACGACGGCGACGCCCCTTCGAAGTTTGGGTGCGGTTCTGTGTAGTGCCGATGTTCACCATGCCCGGACGTCTGTGAGATCACTGGCCCGGACGGGTAAATACGGGGGCCAATTGCTTTACCCCGGTCGATGGCTTTTTGAAGCCCCATCGCCGGCCCACCCGCATCACGGACGGAAGTAAAGCCGCGCAACAGCATCTTTTCTGCTTCGATCGTGGAAACGGCCCCCCAGTACATCCAATCAAAATTGTCCCTGAGATCCGCAACCGGCTCCGTGATCGCCATGTGCACATGCGCATCAATCAACCCCGGCATCAATGTGCGACCACCTCCATCCACAACCGTCGCGCCAGGCGCGTCGATGGCCTCGGTGGACACTTCTTTGATCAAGTTGCCTTCAACCAGAACGCTGGCGTTCTCGATCCGCGCCTCATTTACTCCGTCAAAGACATGGACGTTGGTGAACAGGGTTTGCGGCAGGGTATCCTGTGCAAATGCGGCAGTGGCCGTGCAAAAAACGAGGCTCGCGACGGCAGCCGTCTTTGTCGAAATACTCATGTCCTTCTCTCCCTTAAAATTTAGTGCGCGGGGCGCCGAGGTAAGTTCACCCCACGCGACACTCAGTCGAGTGTGTTCTTGTAGATCACGCCATCTTTCATGATGATCTTCAGATTGGTGTCGGGATCGGATAGCAGCAGGATGTCCTCCAGCGGGTTCCCGTCGACCAATAGAAGATCGGCGTATGCACCCACTTCGACCACACCCAGCGGGCCGTCCTGATAAGGATTGTTCAAACCAGTAAGACGGTTCATGCGCGCGCCGTTTGAAGTTGCGATGCGCAATATGTCGAAGGGTGTGAAATTCGCTTCAAGCAGGTATTTGAACTCGTCGCTCATCTTCTTGTCCTGCTCTAGCGTTTGGTCCCAGTTGTTGATGAGGTCAGTGCCCAGGGTATAGAGGTCGATCATGCCTGGCGTGGTTTGAATTACTTCAATCATGTTGGCCGCGGCATCCCGCACCGTCTTCCACTTCGCAAACGACGCTGGTGTGTAAAATGCTTCGGCCTGCTCGGTGGAGACCGAGTAGACCGGAGCCACGGCGGTCGCAAACATGATCTGTTTTTGAACCATGACCTCGGCCACTTCCGGAGTCAGAAACGGGATGTGTTCGACGGTCTTCGCGCCATTGTCGATACAGTTTCGGATCGCCTGTTCAGTGAACACATGGCAGGTCACATATGTGCCCCACTGTTCGGCGGTTTTGACTGCCATCTGGATTTCATCGGCTTGGTACTGAAGCGAATGCAGGGGGTCGAACTCGGACGTAACACCGCCGCTGACCATAATTTTGATCTGGGTTGCCCCGCGGCGCAGGTTCTCGCGTACGGCCATCCGGATCTGATCCGGCCCATCGGCTATAAAGCTCATTTCACTTTCGACCCAATGTGATGGTCCTTGCCCAGACAGTGTGGGATGCCGGTCGTTCAGTTTACGGAAGTCCGCGTGCCCGGATGTCTGGGTGATGAAGGCTTCAGAGGAGTAAATGCGCGGCCCGGGAAACATGCCGGAATCTATAATGCGAGCGATGGATTTTGCTGGTCCGCCTAGGTCCCGGACAGTGGTGAACCCATTCATCAGGATGCGTTCAGACCGAATTGTCGCGACGCCGCCAAGATGAAAGGGTGTGATATTCTGGCGCAAACCATCGCTGAGAGGGTTGAACACGGTAAGATGCACGTGTTGATCATGCATTCCGGGCATCAGTGTGCGCCCACCGCCCTCGATGATTTGCGCATTGGCAACGACAAGCGGCTCAGTCGAGACCTCGGCGATCAGGTTATCGACGACCAAAACATTTGCGTTCTCGATCCGCGCCTCGTTCACCCCGTCAAAGACATGAACATTTGTGAAAAGGATCGGGAAACTTTCTTCCTGTGAAGCGGCATGAGTTGGAAACAGATGGCTCGCAGCCAGTACTGCGGGCACAAGTATGCGCATCAGGCATCCGTTCATTAGGGCTCCAATCTTCAAGAATCGCAAAAGGCGCAATTAGGAGTCATTATAGAATTCGAATAACTTGATGCCTGACAGATTACCGGTTCGAGAAAATTAGCTTTGGGAAACTGCAAGATTTCATAATTTTATTGTGGGAATTTCCTACACTCGAGAATATTGCGAATTTCTGGAGAAGAGATGACAAGAAGACTTGGTAATAACACGGATCAGTCGCTGCCACTCGTCAGGGCTTCAGTTGCGGGTCCGGTTGTCGCAGCGCTTCGCAGCGTGGGGGTCGAACCCGCGTTTGTTCTGGATCCTCTGGGGTTGAACGAAGCGCAGGTAATGGACCCGAAGAATTTCCTGCGCCACGATACCGTCTACCAAATCTATCAGGCCGTGGCAGAAGCCACTTCACCGGATTTTTGCGCACGGGTCGGGCAATCCGTCGATCTTGTCAAATTTCTCCCGCTTGGCGATATGCTGGCAGAAGCCCTTACATTGGGAGATTTTTTTACCAGGTTCACACAAGCGGTTTCCAAAGAATCCAATGCCGTTACGCAATCCCTCTTTGTCGAAGGAGAGCACGCGTATTTCAGTGCCAAAAGGAACTTCCAAATTTCGGTTTCTCCCAGCCAAACCGATGCGTTTCTGACGAGTATTTGGATATCCCTGTTACACCGTGTCCTGGATTTCAGGTGGGACCCCAACCAGGTCATTCTTCGCGTCAGTGACCCGGATGCGCTGCCCGGTCAGTTTCACGGCGTTCGGGCAATCAAGTGCAATCCTCAAGGTTTTTCGATCAGGTTTCCCTCCAGCTGGTTAAGTTACAGACTACGACCAGAGGCACTGGAAAACCCCCCAGACTACAGGGTTATGGATGAAGATCTGGCCGCCCCGCAGGATTTCCTTGCGGGACTGAAAGGCCTAATCAGGGCCCATCTTGCGGATTCAGGATTTGGTGTGGATGAGCTTGCGGACCTTTGCGGTTTTCATCAGGAAACACTGAACAACC
>NZ_JBXWOV010000015.1:0-66768 GCF_059611065.1 Ruegeria sp. CDSB086
CAATTTCCAAATGCAGAACACCCGGATCGAGGCGCTGTCCGGCGGACAAAAAGCGCGGTTGGCGATGTTGGTCCTGCGGCTTAGGAACCCGAACTTTTATCTGCTGGACGAGCCGACGAACCATCTGGATATCGAAGGTCAAGAGGCAATGGAGGCCGAATTGGTCACCCACGGCGCGTCCTGTTTGCTGGTCAGCCACGACCGGAGTTTTCTGAGAAACGTTGGCAACCGGTTCTGGTGGATCATTGGTCGCAAACTTGAGGAAGTGGATAGCCCTGAAGCATTTCTGGAGAGTGAAATGAGCTTTACTAGTTGATCGAAATAACACGCCACGGCGGCCCAGGCACACATTTGCCTAGGCAAAATCGCAAGACGTGACCGGATATCTGACCTGAAAAAGGGTATGTTGAATCGCATCTTCGCTGGCTTGACTCGCAAGCCGGTATGACTAAGTATTACCGTGAAAGGACGCTGCGATGACCGTCAAAACCACACTCAGCTTTACAGATAGGCACCACCAATTTCTCAAGGAAAAAGTGGGTGAGGGGGTGTATGCGTCGGCCTCTGCTGCCGTGGCAGCTGCTGTCGAACGGATGATCGAGGATGAGCAGGCTCGTGAAACTGCGCTTGAGGCGATGGCCGAAGAAATCCGCCGTCGTGCCGCAACTCCGCGCCAGGAATTTGTTAATCACGAGACTGTTTTCGCGACAGCGCTACGTAGACTGGATTCCGCTGAGTGACCTATCGCCTGCGTTACCATCCTGCAGTCTCGGAAGACCTAAACCGGATTGTAGAGATGATAACAGACTACGCTGGACCCCGGGTGGCAAGGCGCAAACTGGATGAGATTGCGCGTGTGGCCCAGGGTTTAAAGACGTTGCCGCACAAGGGGTCGCGAAGGGATCATGTTTTACCAAGTTTACGCGCTATTCCAGCGGCGAAGCGTGCGGTTATTGTTTTTACGATCGACGAAGACTTGCGGGAAGTCCACGTTTTGACGATCACCTATGCCGGTGCCGATTGGATCACGCGGGCCGAAGCCCGGGGGAAATAGCACATATTTCTTTGAAGACTTAACCGAGGCGTTAGTTACACCAGTTACTTTCAATAACCCGGCCATGTCACTTAAGGCTCGGTAGACGACTCCGGCCTGTGGATGCCAATCTGCCACATCGCGGCCTTGAGAGGCCACTACCCGTTCATCCCCACGCGCCGCTGGGCCCGTCAATGCGTGTCGCGGTCCATGAGCAACGACATTTTCCGCTGTGCCTTCCAGTAATTTAGAGTTCAACTGTGGCACGATATGGTCCGCAATACCCGCTTCAGCCCAGGCTTCACGCGCAATGGCTTGCAGTACTACGGCAAAGTTGTTCGAGATCACCGCTCCCGCGTGATATAGGCTCTTTCCTTCGGAGCGGATTAAAAAACATTCCGCCCCGAGCCGTTCCAGCAGAGGTTGCAGGATCGACAAAGCATCGGCGTCCCCTTCCAAACCGCAAAGAGTGCCTCGGAACTGTTTTTTTGCCGTATCGGGGTCAACGAATGATAGGACCGGATGCACACTGGCCAAACGCCAGTTCAGCTTTCGCAATAAGGCCATCTCATCAGCGCAGAGAAATCCGCTGCAGTGAAAGGCCATGGATCGTTCGGCTGAGCGGTCCTTTGCCAAACGCGCTGTAATGAGGTCAGATGCAACGACAGAAATTTGTGTGCGGGGAGACTGTGATAATCCAATGATTGGCAGCTCGCATTTCTGATAAATCAGTTGCGACACGACCCGCGCCCGCCCGCTGAACCGCTTTTTCTGCCGAGCTTTGACTGGCGCTATAAACATCCTGTACCCGGCAATAATCCAACACATTAAACAGGGTCAGCAATGTCTGCCCAACCCGGCTCGCTCCGATCAGGTTTACAGTAAATTCGGACATGAATGCGCCTTCTAAGTATTGGTCTCGAATGGACTATGCCACGCCGAGTGGTCGAAGTGCAGGGGCCGACTGTAATTCGGAGTACGTCGCTACTTGGATGCGTTTAACCTTAGTGGACATTATCGGATCAGACGTCATCGCAGCGAGGCGCTTAACACGTCAGTCTGAATTTGGCAGTTGGCATGGGTCTTCCTTTCGTTCGGTTCACAGTCGCTCCAATATCCTTTTGGCACTGTTTAGATACTCTTGTTGTTTTTCTTGGGTCATTCGATCCCAAGTTCTGTACGCATGGCCCAGTCTGGGATTGCCGCGCAGTAGGTTGGCATTTCGCGCCAGAAAATCCCAATAAAGTGGGTTGAACGGGCATGCGCCATCGCCGGTTTTCTGTTTAACATCGTACCTGCACGAGACGCAGTGATCGGACATCTTATTGATGTAATTCCCGCTTGCGGCGTATGGTTTTGACCCCAACAGACCCCCGTCGGCGAACTGGCTCATGCCGATCACGTTTGGAGCCTCGACCCATTCATAGGCGTCGGAGTAAACGGCCAGATACCATTCGTGCACATCAACCGGATCAATTCCAGCCAACAGGGCAAAATTTCCGGTCACCATTAACCTCTGAATGTGGTGCGCATATGCTTCGTCCCGAGTCTGTACGATTGCGGCTGCCATGCACGCCATATCAGTATCCGCTGTCCAAAAAAACGAAGGCAAAGAGCGGTGTGCGGACAGGTAGTTTGACCGTGTGTAGCCAGGCATTCGCAACCAATAGATTCCTCGTACAAATTCGCGCCAACCTATTATCTGGCGAATGTACCCCTCAACGGCGTTCAAAGGTGCGTGGCCGTCGTAGTAAGCCCGTTCAACGCGCTGACAAATCTCGAGCGGGGAAAGAAGACCTACGTTTAGGTATTGTGCTAGGACCGAGTGGTACAGAAACGGCGCGCCTTTTAATATCGCATCCTGGTAGTCTCCAAATTTTGGCAGGGCATGTTCGACAAAATGATCCAATGCCGCCAAGGCGCCCTTTTTCGTGACGGCAAACCAGAACGGTTCCAGCTTTCCGAAATGGTCAGGGAAGCGTGCTTCTATCAACGCCAAAACGTCCCGCGTGATCTCATCCGGCTCCACTACCAACGGGCGAGGTAAGAAAGAGTCAGTTTTGGCGGGCTTGCGATTGTCGGCGTCAAAGTTCCAGCGGCCACCTTCAGGTTCACCGTCCGACATCAACAGACCGGTTTTGCGGCGCATCTCACGATAGAAGTATTCCATCCGAAGCTGTTTGCGACCTGCGGCCCAGGTTTGAAAGTCATGATGGCTGGCAAGGAACCGATCATCGGCTACCGTTTCCAACCCTTCGCACTGCGCGAACTCTTGGACCAGACGGTATTCTCCGGGCTCGGTCACGATCGTGCGCTTAATTCTTAGATCGTGCTTCGCTCGCGCGATTTCGCTGATCAGACTTTGCGTGTTGTCCGGCTCATCCAATTGAACGTAGCGCACGGTCCACCCGTCCGACTTAAGTTCCGCCGCGAAATGGCGCATGGCGGAAAGAACGAAAGCAATCTTCTTTTTGTGATGTCGCACATAACGAGCTTCCTCCATGACTTCGGCCATCAAGATTGTGTCACGGTCCCGATCACCCGCGCGCAGCGCAGAGATATTCATTGAGAGTTGATCACCAAGCACAACAATCAAAGACGAGTATTGTGTGCAGGAAAGGGGCTCGGTCATGAGGCAGAGGGTAGGGCTTTCGTGCCGTAAGGCGACCCTAACAATACAGCATCGTCTCAAAATGTCCGAAAAAGTTAAGCGTAGAACCCTTCGCCAAGTTTCTCTTTTTCGCTTTACGGCTCAGAATCGACTCTGGGCAAAAAAGCGCAAATTCCCGCATTGAGGGTTCAGACTGATCTGATTGTGTCGGGGTGGGAATAAATAGTCGGATGGAAAGAAGATTGGTGGGTTTTGGGAACTTAAACGCGAGTCGTCCAAAGACGTGCTCAAACGGACTTTGTTGCATCCTCCTGCAAATTTTTATCTATTTTTCAAAGTCATGCAGGTCAGATTGCCAGTTCATTCGACCAACAGCGACTCTTTGATGCTGCCATGGGCAGCCTGCAGTCGACAGCCAGAAAGGCATACAATACGCTTGTCTACATCGAATTCGTTTGTTTTGCCGATGTATTTGACCTGAGGGGCCGTAGCGCAAATTTCGTAGGGCAATTGTCAAAGACGCAACCTATTTTGCACTGTTTGCTACGATAACCCCCTTTGGTCGGTTTTAGGGGTTGATATGTTAAATGGTTCTGCCGTCAGGTCTTTGCGTTCTTTGAATTTTGATCCTGCGCTGGACCTCTATCAAAGCATGCTTCGCGTGTGCGCTATCGTACCAAACAAGGTCGCGCTGATCGGTGACGATCGGGGGTACACGTACGCGGAAATTGCAGATGCCGCCGATAGAATTGCCCTGCATTTGATGTCAAAAGGTGTTTCTCCGGGTGACAACGTGGCGATGATCATGGATCGCACGCCCGAAGCAATCCTAACCATGTGCGGTATCATGCGTGCGGGCGGGACCTTTGTGCCATTGGACCCAGCCTATGACATAAAGCAAGCAGGGTACGTTATTGCGGATTCCAAACCATCCGCGATCCTGTGGGAGGAGCACCACAAGCCCATTGCCGATGAACTGAATTCGAACCGGGTTGCAAGTCTGAATGCGCTCGACCTATTGAATTCTGATCCCGATGAGAAGCGCGACTTTCCGAACAGAACTGGTCTGGATGCGTGTTACATAATGTATACGTCTGGATCGACCGGACAGCCAAAAGGTGTTGTGTTACCTCATCGGTCCATCGTTCGGCTCGGCTTTGATCAACCAATCGGACAAGTCCTTCCCAACGACATAACGTTGGCGAGTTCGACCATTGCATGTGACGGTTTCACTTGGGAAACATGGCCTGCGCTTTTGAACGGAGGGTCGGTCGCAGTTGTGGCCGAGCCCAAGCCGGCATTGGACAAGCTTGCCGCAACTATTTCCCGTCATGGTGTAAGTGTCGCGTTCTTTTACACCGGAATGTCACATCTGCTGATCGAACATCACCTTGATGCGCTAAGCAGTTTGCGCCGTTTTGGTGCGGCGGGTGATGTGCTGTCCCCTTCACATGTTCGTAGTCTCAAAGATGCGCATCCCGGAATCGAAGTCATAAACGGTTACGGTCCCACAGAAAACTCCGCCCTAACCACGATGCACGTCGTCACCGAAGCGGACCTTGTTGGTGGTACAATTCCGATAGGCGTGCCGACTGGTCACTGCGACTGTTTCGTCGTGAACGAAAACCATAACGAACTGGGGGCCGGAGAGGTCGGGCAGCTAGTTGCCGCGGGACCGAGTGTGGCACTTGGCTATCTCAACAAACCCGAACGGACGGCCGAGTCTTTTATTTCAGATCCGCGCCCGACTCACACCGGACAAGTGTACTTGACAGGAGATCTGGTCCGGCAGCGCGACGATGGTGTCTATGAATTTCTAGGGCGTGTCGATCGACAGGTAAAAATTGGTGGTCGTCGCATTGAACTGGACGGAATTGAACATCACCTACGTGAATTGCCGATGATTTTGGATGCTGCGGTTACTTTGACCAAGGCAGATACTGGTGAAAAACGCATAACAGCCTTTTTGAAACCGTCAGGCGATATGCCTGCTGATAAACGCGCCTTCGTCCGCGAGGTTATGGCCGAACTCGGTAGGGCCTTGCCGGAGGGCGCCCTGCCTCGGACGAACCGGGTTGTGGCAGACTTTCCATTAACCCCAAGCAACAAGATTGACCGAAAAGCGTTGGTCGACAGCGTCGAATCGAAGGACTTGGAAAGCAACGGCAACACTGGGCCAATTTTCCAGTCAACCCGAACTCCAATATTCCAATCAACCCGTAAACCGCTAGACGCTGCCGAGATCGCACGAACTATTGCGAAGATTTATGATGAGACATTGGGTTGCGGAGAGTTGGATGCAAGCGCAACATTCTTCGAAGCTGGGGGAACATCTCTGCAATTAATTGGTGTCCATGCAGAAGTGATGAAACGTTTAAACGTACGGTTCGACATTACACTCATGTTCGAAGTCCCGCGTCTGGGCCCTTTGTCCGAGGCGATAGCCGCGATCGAAGTGAGTGGAAACGAGTCGCTGTCGTCTCAGGAGCCAGAACAAGGAGTTGAGGAACGGGCTGACCTGAACTTACCTGAGAATGCAATCGCAATTGTGGGCATGGCAGCTAAACTGCCCGGTTCACAGTCTCTTGATGAGTTCTGGGAGCACATTCAGAACGGCGATAATCTGATCAAGCCATTCTCGTCGGGCGAACTTGAAGATAGCTTCACGCCTGAACAACGTGCATCGGACAGTTTTGTAGCGGCCCGCCCCATCCTTTCGGATGCAGGGATGTTCGATGCCAAGTTTTTTACGATGCACGCCCGTGAGGCGGCAACTATGGACCCGCAAGCCCGAGTGTTCCTTGAGATTTGCTATCATGCCTTGGAAAACAGCGGTCACGACCCGTGGCGGACACGCATGCCGGTGGGCGTATACGCGGGGTCGTCGTCGACCACATATCTGATTCAAAACATATTGGCCGACCGTCAGGCAGCCGAGGCGTATATGTCGAATTATCAGACCGGTAAGATTTCTGAACTGACCGGCAATATTGGGGACTGCCTAGCAACTCGGGTGTCGTACAAGCTGGACCTGCACGGTCCTGCGATGACGGTACAGACGGCGTGTTCGACGTCGCTGACCGCGATTTCGCAGGCATTGTTGGCATTGCGTGCGTGCCAATGCGACATGGCTTTGGCCGGAGGCGTTTCGATCACCTTTCCGCAAAAGCGTGGATACATCGCGCAAGAAGGTGGGTTGTCGTCAGATGACGGCACGTGCCGACCATTTGACGCTGAAGCCAGCGGAACGGTTTTCGGGCACGGTGCCGGGGTTGTTGTATTGCGCAGACTTAAAGATGCCGTTGCAGACGGTGATCACATCCATGCGGTTATTTTGGGCTGCGGTATCAATAACGATGGTGCCGAAAAAATATCTTACACGGCACCAACGGTACGCGGTCAGGCGGATGCAATTCGCCGAGCGCACAAAGATGCTGTAATCGAACCTAAAAGTGTGACTTACGTCGAATGCCACGGAACCGCGACACCTCTCGGGGACCCAATTGAAATTAGTGGGCTGCGTCAGGCGTTCGGCGAAGCAGCTGTCGAAGGGGGCTGTGCGCTCGGGTCCGTCAAAGGCAATATCGGTCATCTGGATGCGGCTGCCGGCGTAACCAGCGTAATCAAAACAGCGCTGATGCTGAACCATCGCAAGATTCCCCCTGTGGCAAACTTCTCCGGTCTGAACCCTAGAATAGAACTGGAAGGTACTCCGTTCCGGGTTCCGAGTTCCCTCTCGGACTGGGTGTCGGATGGACCATTGCGCGCCGGTGTCAGTTCTTTCGGGGTGGGAGGGACCAATGTCCACTTGGTGCTGGAAGAGGCACCGCAAATAGTGCAGGACGCTGAGACTGCTTCCGTTCAAACGGTTGTCATTTCGGCGAAGACGCCGGAAGCCTTGGCCGAGATGAAGGGTGACTTAGCGGATGCTTTGGAGAAACCCGACGCGCCGAGACTGGCGGATGCGGCCTATACCTTGCAAGAGGGACGAGCCGCTTTTGAGTATCGTCAGGCTGTCGCGGGCTCGGATCCTGAAGAGGTCGCCAAAACCTTACGCGCTGCACCCGCTATCCGTAAGCCCGCGATGCAGGGCAACCCAACTGTAACATTCATGTTCCCGGGTCAGGGATCTCAGTACCCGGGCATGGGCAGCGGTCTGTACCAAACCGAACCTGAATTTGCGCAGTGGATTGATAAAGGTGCGGAAATATTACGCCCGGTTCTTGGCTTAGACGTAAAGACAATGCTGTGTTTCGCAGACGCCAGTGACCAGGACCTCGCGCGTGCGTTGCGCGAAACCCGCCTGACTCAGCCTGCTTTGTTCCTGACTCAATACGCCTGTGCAAAGCTGTGGATGGCTCGTGGCATAAGCCCAGCGTCAATGATTGGCCATTCGGTTGGCGAGTTCACCGCCGCCACGTTGGGTGGCGTCATGGATTTTGAAACCGGGTTGTCGATCATCGCGAAACGAGGCCAACTGATGCAGGATCAGCCAGGCGGTGCGATGTTGTCCGTTAGAGCGCCGCTTGAGGCTCTGGAGGATTATCTGGATGATACCGTCGATGTCGCCGCGCGCAATGCGCCTCGTTTAAACGTATTGGCCGGAGACTTTGATGCAATTGCGTCGATTGAAGATCGACTGAAAGAGGCCGGTATCCCGTGTACACGTCTTCACACTTCTCATGCGTTTCATTCACGCATGATGGATCCGGTGTGTGAAGGCCTGTTGGAAGCGGCCACTCAAAAAACGCTGCAACCAACGAAAATTCCATATGTCAGCTGTGTAACGGGCGGTTGGATTTCCGAGAATGAATGCACAGACCCGTCATATTGGGCGACCCAGGCGCGAGCAGCGGTGAATTTTGCGGACGCGGTTTCGACACTCGTGACCGAAGATCCAGTCGCGTTGCTCGAGGTTGGCGCTGGGAACACGTTATCTGCGTTCAGCACCCAAACATTGCCGCGGGATGCCTCGGTTGCGGTGGTACAGTCTTTGCCGGATCACACCCGTCCAGAAACGGATGAAGTCGCGATGGCCGCTGCAATGGGCTGCCTGTGGGGATGTGGCGTCGATGTAGACTGGAACAAGCTGGGTCCGCGCGGAAACCGGCGCGTACCTCTGCCAACTTATCCATTCCAACGCAAACTGCATTGGGTCGATGCGCCAGCGCCTTCCACCGGAGCAGCAACTTCCTCGTCATCCGCACCGACCACGGCAACCGTAAATCCTGTTTCAAGTTTAAGTGAGTTCTCTTCTATGCCGACATCCAATTCACAAGAACAGATTGAGCGCAAGCCGCGCCTGATCAGTGAGATTCTAGCCATTTTGAGCGAAGTTTCTGGTGAAGATCTGGGGCCAGAAGATGCACCGGCAACGTTTTTGGAACTTGGGTTTGACTCCTTGTTCCTCGGACAGGTCACCCAAAAATTGAATGCTGATTACGGGATCGATCTGACATTCCGGCAATTGATGTCCGACTATCCGTCCGCTGAGGCGCTCGTTGATTACCTGGATGAAAGCCTACCCCCCGAAACGGCTGTTCCCTCGGTTGAACCGGAGGCCACACAAACGGTCACGCAAAGCGCTACGGAACCCGTGGCTCCTGCGGTATTGCCACCATCAGTAGTGCCCGCCGCGCCGATTGGTGATGGGTCAGTCGCTGCTGTCATGCAGGCGCAGGTCGCTGCTATGCAGTCACTTTTTGCACAACAGCTTCAGGCTTTGTCTGGAGCTCAGACAGCGGCACCTACTGCTGTGGCCAGTACACCAAAAGTCGAGGCAGAGATTAAACCTGCAGTTCCTGCGCTGCCCAAAAATGCGGCGAGCAAAGGCGCCTTTTCGATTGGACGTGCAACCAATGCAGCCGGCGGCGACCTCACGTCCGAGCAACTGGCCTTTGCGCGGGACTTGGCAACAAGTTACAGCCAGCGGCACGCCAAATCCAAAGAGTATGTACAGACCTACCGATCTGTGATGGCCGACCCGCGCACGGCAGCTGGGTTTCGCGCTGAATGGAAGGAGTTGGTGTTCCCGGTTGTTTCCGATCGTTCTAAAGGTGCGCGCCTGTGGGATATCGATGGTAATGAATTCATAGATCTGGTCAGTGGTTTCGGGCCTATAGCTTTTGGCCATTCGCCGGATTTTGTCATTGATGCTGTATCACGACAGATGGAACGCGGCTTTGCAATTGGACCGCAATGTGATCTCGCCGGCCCAGTTCTGGAACGCTTTGCAAAATTTGTAGGTCATGAGCGTGCTACCTTCTGCAACACCGGGTCCGAGGCTGTGATGGCAGCAATGCGCATTGCACGAACGGTAACAGGCCGCGACCAGATCGTGGTATTTGGCAGTGACTACCATGGCCAGTTCGACGAAGTATTGGTCAAAGGCAAATCACGTGGTGGCGACCCTGCGGCTCTGCCGATTGCACCGGGAATTCCGCGCTCGAGCCTGTCCAACATGGTTGTGTTGCCGTATGGCGCGCCAGAAAGCATCGACTGGATTCGCGAAAATATTGGCTCAGTCGCTGCTGTTGTTGTCGAACCAGTACAGAGCCGGAACCCAAACCTGCGCCCTCAGGAATTTGTGCGTGAACTGCGCCATATCACACACGAAAGCGGTGCGGCCTTGGTCATGGATGAAATTGTGACCGGTTTCCGGGTTGGTGCCCGGGGAATGCAGGGCGAGTGGGATATCCAGGCCGACATGGCAACCTACGGCAAGGTAATCGGAGGCGGTATGCCAATTGGCATGCTGGCGGGTTCAGCCCGGTTTATGGATGCACTCGACGGAGGCATGTGGCAGTTCGGTGATGACTCGGTCCCGGAAGTTTCTCCAACCTTCTTTGCAGGAACGTTCGTTCGTCATCCGTTGATTGTTGCCGCGGTGGACGCAACGCTAGAACATATGGGCACCAATGGGTCCGATCTTTGGCAGCGCACGGCCGCCTGGACGGCTGATGCAGTCGGCAGGATGAATGCCATTCTTGTAGCGCGCGGGTTGCCGCAATTGGTCGAAAGCTATTCAAGCTGGTTTGTTCCAAAACTAATGGACTTTGATCCCAATGCCGCCCTGTTTTACCCGCTCATGAAGATGGCCGGTATCCATGTTCAGGTCGGGTATGCCTGCTTCTTTACGACTGCCCATACTGAACAGGACTTCGATGCGGTTGTGAACGCGTTTGAACAATCCGTCGATGCGC
The DNA here is from genome assembly GCF_059611065.1 of Ruegeria sp. CDSB086. Taxonomy (NCBI): domain Bacteria; kingdom Pseudomonadati; phylum Pseudomonadota; class Alphaproteobacteria; order Rhodobacterales; family Roseobacteraceae; genus Ruegeria; species Ruegeria sp. CDSB086. The sequence goes on from NZ_JBXWOV010000015.1 coordinate 10,847, forward strand.
TCAGAAGCGTTGGTATCCTTGTCGGCGACGGGAAAGCCAAACCCGTCGCTACAACGCCGGTAGCCAAACCGCCAACCGAAGGTATCCCCCTGACCGAAGCACAGCGCGAAGTTTGGATGACCAGTCAACTAGGAGAGAAAGCGTCGTGCAGTTTCAATGAAAGCGCCTCGTTCCGTCTAACGGGTTCATTGAACCAAGACGCATTACAACGGGCGCTTAACCGTGTAATTGAGCGGCATGATGGATTGCGCCAGGTCTTTGCCAAAAACGGTGAGACGTTCAACATTATCGATCCATTCGAGCTGCAGCTTACGCTTCATGATCTGAGTGAAAAAGAAGATTCAGAGGCTGCGTTGGCCGGCCTCGTGCATGAAGACTCTTCGATTGAAATCGACTTGATTTCGGGACCTCCCATACGATCTTTCGTTGCACGGATGTCGGCGGAAGAACATGTTCTGATCATCAATGCACACCATATCGTATGCGACGGCTGGTCATACAACGTACTGGCTTCGGACCTGGTGGCATTTTACAAAGCAGAGGTTTCGGGTACGCCGGCGAACCTTCCGCCGGCCCCGTCTTTCGCTGCCTATGCCGCCACTCAGTCCGGTAAAAATGTGCGACCGGCGACGCGCGCCTATTGGGAAGAACAATATTCAGAACCTACTGAATTGCCGGATATACCAACAGATCATTCTAGACCTGCAATCAAAACATTCTCCGGTGCGACTTGCACGACGCGCATATCGGGAGATGTCGCGTCAGCGGCACGTAAGGCCGGTGCCGCGCAAGGTTGCACGCTGTTTGCAACGCTGTTTGCCGCGTTGCAGATTGTATTAGGACGGCTAACCGGGTCTCATGATCTGGTCATTGGGGTGCCAACCGGCGGGCAGGCCTTGCTGGACAACAACGAAATGGTTGGTCACTGCGTCAATTTTCTGCCGATCCGCGCCGTTCAAGACCGGAATGCTTCGGTTGCTGACTTTCTTACGCAGGTTCGTGATCAGGTTATGAATGCATTTGACCACCAGGATTATACCTACGGAACACTCGTTCGCGATCTGAATATCGAGCGCACGTTGAACCGGTTGCCGCTCACAGAAGTGCAGTTCAATCTGGAACGACTGGGCGAGGCCGTAGATATGGGCCCGCTTAGCATGACGTCGGCACCCAACCCTAAAACAGCTGTGAATTTCGACCTGTTCTTTAACGTGATCGAACGTCGCGACGGTCTGCGAGTGGATGTCGACTACAACACTGACGTCTATAACGAAGACACGGTGATGCGTTGGTTGAAGTACTTTGAGACAGTTCTTTCCGAACTGGCAGAGGATTCCGCGCGCCCTCTGTCTAAGGTTAACGTTCAGCCCGCCGACGAGCTCGAGTGGATGCTGGAGACTGTGAATCGAACGAGCGAGGCTTTGCCACAGGCGACAACGCTCGACAGGCTAATTTCGGAAACTGCCAAAACTTATCCAAACGCGATCGCAGTTGAGGATAATCTGGGACAGCTCAGCTACACGGAACTTGACCGGCTAAGTGATGCGGTCGCCGCTGACATCCAGGCCCTTGTCCGCGGGTCCGGCGGCCGGATTGCCGTGGCCATGTCTCGGTCATCACAATGCCTGGCAGCTTTGCTCGGCGTTCTGAAAAGCGGCAACGCCTACGTGCCGATTGATCCCGCTCAACCCGCATCGCGGCTGCGCATGATACTTGAGACGGCAGATGTTTCTGCCGTCCTGCACGATCAGGCCAATCTACCCGACTGCGCTGAAGGTCTTGATCTGCCTGAGCTTCAGATGAGTCAAGTAAGAGCGGGTGGCATTCCTTTGATCATCGCAGATAGAGTTGATCCAACGGCGTATGTGATGTTCACCTCGGGTTCTACCGGCACGCCAAAAGGGGTTGAGATCGGCCATCGCTCGGTAATCAACTTCCTGACGTCTATGGCGTACGAACCCGGTTTCGACCCGCAATCGGTAATGTTGTCAGTGACTACAACGATGTTCGATATCTCGGTTCTGGAACTGTTCCTGCCGTTGCTGCAGGGTGGTCGAGTGGTTATCGCGGCACAAGAAGACGTTCTGGACGGGTTCCGATTGGTCGAACGCTTGAAGCGTGGCGATGTCACGCATATTCAGGCCACGCCTACGCTGTGGAGCATGCTTCTTGAAGCTGGGTTACGGCCTGACAAAGGTTTGACCATGTTGGCGGGCGGTGAACCCTTGCCAGCCGATCTCGCAGAGAGGTTGATGGAAAGCGGCGCGGATCTGTGGAACATGTATGGCCCGACCGAGACCACGATCTGGTCTGCTGTTTCAAAGGTTCATTCGGGCGAATTGATTACGATTGGTCATCCCATAGCCAATACCGAATTGCATGTGCTTGGTCCTGACGACCAGCCGTTGCCAATCGGGGCTGATGGCGAACTGAACATTGGTGGTACAGGGTTGGCGAAGGGGTACTTCCGACGCGACGATCTAACACAAGCAGCATTTCGTGAAGTGTCCCTGAACGGGCACCCACGTCTTTTGTATAAGACCGGCGATGTTGCCCGCCGTTTGGTCGACGGCACAATCCAAGTGTTGGGTCGCAATGATGGGCAGATCAAATTGCGCGGTTTCCGCATCGAGCTTGGAGAGATTGAAACGGCAATGCGCGCGGTGCGCGGCGTTCAGGCGGCCGCCGCGACTTTGCGTCCTTCGCCGCGTGGAGACAAGCAGCTGGTCGGATATGTCGTTGCCGAGCCAGGACATGATCCCAAACCGGAAAGCCTGACTACGGCTTTGGCCGAACGGCTGCCGCACTACATGGTGCCGACTGCTTGGGTATTCCTCAGTAATTTGCCCAAAACCGGCAACGAAAAATTGAATCGCAAAGCTCTGCCTGATCCGGACGTTGTTGCGACAGTCACCGCATTGTACACTGAGCCCAGTACGCCGACGGAAAAGAAAATGGCAAAAATCTGGGAAGACGCTCTGGGTATCGATCAAATTTCAACGTCGCAAACCCTTTTTGCGTTGGGCGCAGATTCCTTAACAGTATTCCGTATTGCCGCGCGCATGATCGATGCTGATTTGAACGTTGAGGCGAGACACCTATTGGAATACCCCTCAATTGCGCGCCTTGCCGCATTTGCTGACAATCGGGCAGAGGAGGACAGCGCACCGCGCAAACCTTCGCTGAAATCCTATCGTCGTGGTGCCCGCCGGGGACTATAAGCGATTTTCGGAGCCACCCGGATGCGAAACGGGTGGCCCTGATATCTTGATCCGGCGTTTTACGGATCCATCGCCATTTGGGCCATTAGGTGCGATTTCGAAATCCACCGTGTCACCAGATTGCAATTCCAATTCAATCTCGGGCAAAACATAGCCATCACTTGTAACTTCTGCCTCGTGAACAGGTGTTCCCTTGTGCAAGATAGACAGGCGCGATGGTTCGGTCTCTGAGGAGGCTTTCCACTGCCCATTCACTATAAATCGACCATCCATTTGTGCAGTAAATCGTTCTATGGCGGTGTAAGGTTTGCCATTGAACCGCGCGGTCGTCACGCCATCGTCAGTGATGCGAAGAGGCGAAAGATCAGGTGCGCCGCGGTAGCTCGGCCAATACCAATCGATGATTTCCAGCGGAACCAGACCGATGCTGGGGCGTCTGGCAAAGTAGCTCCACGGTGCCTGATTGAACTGGTATCGCGTGTCCGCGTGTACTGTTTGTACTGACAACTCGACTCTCAGATTCTGTCCAATGATCAGAATTGGCGAATCTGTCAGAGTGTTCACAGGATCAATGGGGCGGCCGCGAGCATCAAAAAACTCAGCCACTCCTTTCACTTCGAGCACGCCGCTGCCCCACGCGACGAAAGCTTCACCGTTTTTTCCAAATTCGTAGATCCGCGCTGGTTCAATCGTTTCGCTTGCGACAGGACGGCCGAATGGCAGGAGCTCACGCTGTAGAAACTCAAATGAGTCCGCTGCGGGTTTTCGTTTTTCAGCGTTTTGCGTACGCAAGCCCATATTGGGCCACCAAGGCTCATCCAGCAACGCATACCAATACGCGTCGTTTATCCCGGATGCCGCCATTTGTGTCACCATCAAGATCATGTAATCAGGTGCATCATTCTGATCTTCAAACCAATTGCCGAACTCGGTTACGTAGATAGGGCGTTCTCCACCGTATTCCTGCATCAAGGCCTTCAGACGATTCAGTTCTGGCAGGACGGTATTGGGGTTGTCGCGATAAGGATGCACGGAAATCGCATCGCAGGCTTGCAGGCCGCCCTGACGAAAAAATTCACGATAGAACCCGATCGCAATTGTGTTTAAGCCGCTGCAGATGATCTTGGCATCGGGATGATCCTGCTCCAGGCGCGTGTGTACCGTTCGAACCAGTGCAGCCAGATATGCCGGTGGGTTCTGGGTAAATGGACCTCTGACAAAATCGCTCGAGTTGAATTCGTTCCCGATTTCGATCTTTAAATTATCGACTCCATAGTGGCTGATAATGGCGCTTACCCAGGCGGCGAAACCTTCGCGACCCTCCTTACTGTGCGGCGTATCACCGTTGTCGTACAAAGGATTCCTGTCGGTGATGACGATAAGCGGTACCATACCTTTTTCAATCAGCGGCAACATGTACTTGTCCGCGACCGCAAAATTGTAAACGCCTGGTCGTTGTTCCGCCGTGGCCCACCCAATCTCATCACGAAGGTGCGTCGCACCCAGATCTTGCGCCAGATCGAGGGCGGCTCTGCTCCATCCCTGTTCCAGATGCGTTTGTACGCCAAGGTTGAACCCATCTTCGTCGGCGATGGCTGATCCCGCCAGAAACACAACTGAGATCGCGAGTTTCCACTTCATTCTGCGCTGCTCCAGTCCATCACGATCTGGCCACCGGCAACACTCAGATGATGCATGCCTTTGACACCAGGTCGATCCTTGGGCGTGAACTGCCGGATAAACCGCTCTTCGTACTCTGTTTCGTCAAGCTTGATAATTTCCATGAGGTTCAGGCCAAAACCGTACACGCCATGGCTGTTGTTTTGCGACGGCCGGAATAGCCGATCCCCTTGCCGGATGATCGCCCCTGCGTTTCTGGCGCAGTCTGACCCAAACACGACAGGATTTTTTGGATGAGGTTTGATCGTTTTCAGATCCGGGCCATCGACCTCAAACAGATACAGTTCGCTGGAATGATCCTGAAAAGCAAAATGATCAGATAAGTTGGTAATCAACCACCACCGCCCATCATCCCCAAGATACATGCTGGAATCTGCTAAGTACTGACCCTCGAATGCTGTGGCATGCAATTCCCATTCTTCTGGAAATTTGGTGCAACGCCATATCTCAAGGCGTTTAGCTGCCTGGGTTTCGGGCATCATAAAGATTGAGTCTCCGGCCCGAAACACGAAAGGAAAAGAAAGGTGATAAGTACACTTCAACGCGGTAACGGGTTCGGTAAGACAGTCTCCTTCCAGACGCGCCACCTCTATGCGACCATTGATATCTTCGGCATTCATGGCTTCGAAAAAAACCCACTGTTGCCCTTGATGCTCGAAAAGGAAGGGATCGGCCATTATGCAAGACGATCGCGGCAGGCCTTTTGCCTTTCGTGGATGAAACCCTGAGACCGGACCGGATGAGCTACCAAGTTGCCAAGACTCTCTGATTTGTCCGGCTCGTGCAAGACGTTCAGATTTCAGTTTTTCTGACACGTCACTTACAAGGTTGAATGCATAGACGAGAGAGGATTCAAAGTCAGGTTTTGCCTTGGTAGCCTCGGGAAGCTGCTTGGTTTCAGGCACAATGCGACGCTCTGCCAATTCATTCATTGCATGGAACAGAAAGAGGATCGACTTTTCAGCTACAAAGGCTCCGGTCAAAACACTGCCAGGTTTGCGGTTGTAGCTGGTTTGCCGAAAAACCCGTTGAGTTGGGTCTTCGTAGGATCTCGAATGGATTTCGACCTGGACATGGGGGGCGCGGCCCGCTCCAGTTGTCATGGCAGCCTTGAATGGGTCGCTCATACCGCCAAATGCAACTGCCCATTCTCCGAAACGGAGCTGGGCCAACTGATACTTTGTCAGCGAAGCGGGGCCAAGCGCAAGCGCAAGGTCGGCCTGATCTTGGGTGACCGGTAGAGTGCTAAGGAAATCTGCGGCCGGCTGAGTATCATAAGGCAGAATACGTCGCGCGGCCAGAACCTGTTCGGCCCGCATTAACAAGCGCATCAAAAGTGTTCCTGAACGGTCCCGCCGATCAATTCCGCCAACAATCTGACCCGTAACTTCAAACCGGGGATCATTTCGCAATCGGTCGATCAATATCGCTTGCCAATCCTGCAAGCCTAGCAGTCCCGGTGGTGTTACCAGTGCGACTTTAAGCTTTTCATTTTGCACTGTCGCTCTCCAATCGGCGTGCCTTCGCATCGAAGACTTCGGATATTCGGCCAAAGCCCGATCGCATGAGGGAGTCACCATGCCAGCCATTCACCGGATAGACAGCTGTGTCCGCCGAAAGCAGCTCAGACCATCCCAATACGCCATCGTCAGGAACCATGGCCTGAGATCTTGTGATAAAGAGAACAACTTCGCCGTCATATGGTTCAAAGCTGTAGGCCCGCGTTTGACTTACTAAAGCATCCACGGTGTCGTCGACCAGCGTTTCGGTTGGAGACGCCGGTGGTGCGAGCCCTGTTGCTTGGAGAATACGCTGTGCAAAATCGTTCTGACCGAGGAGATCTGTTGTACTGATCTTTCCACGCCACCGTAGGCTTAGGTAATACCGAAGCCTGCGCATTCTAATGGTCCATTTATCGCGTATGCGTTGAGACCGTGTAAACTTGCCAATTGCGCCGGGGGCCCAAGTGTCAATCATACCAACACAACGCACCCGCTCGCCTAAAGCAGTTAGTTGCTTAGCTAGCCGAAACGCGACACGACCATCGACGCAAAGCCCGCACAAAAGTATGTCGCGCCCTGAATATCGGGCTTGAACAATTGATGCCGCTTCGTCAATCGCCGGGTCGAATCCGGCTTGAGATAGCGCATTGAGCTGCGCCCGATCAGCAATACCGATATTGGCAACAGCACAAATTGCTCCGATCTCTTTGCCCAGTGATTGATAAAGGAATGGTTGATTAACCGTCAGCAAGATGGGCGCGGTTTCTGGCGCGGATTTGAGTTCGGCCAGAGACCAGATTGAATCGGGCGTTGTTTCGTCTCGAGGCGTTGGATGCTTTGTTGCAACAGGTTCGGTCTGTCCCAGTAGATTGGCCAGCCCGTCCAGAGTCGGATCATTCAAAAACGCGTGCAGACTTGGTCTGGTCTCGAAAGTCTCTCCTACGCGCGACAACATTTGCAAAGCCAGTACGGAATAACCGCCCAGATCAAAGAAATCTCCGTTGACGTGATCAACAGGCAGCGCAAGAATGTCGGACCACAAGGAGGCCAGTCGAGGTTTAACGTTGTTCGGGGACGGTGTTGGCTTTGCAAGTGACGTAAAACCATTCAGGTTTAGCGGAGGGTTTTTTACCTTAGTGGGTCGATTTGCTGCTATCGCTGAGGTCGGAGCGGGGTCGCGTCGCATCAAGGCTTGGAACACCTCGAGCAAAAGGTCCGAAAACGCCTGAATAGTGGACTCGTCAAACAGATTGGCATTGTAGTCTATCGCCAGACGCCATCCTGAATTTCGACCTATAATGTTTACATTGAGATCGTAAAGCGTACCAGGTGAGTGTGATTGAACCGAAACCAGTTCTATATCGCCATATTTCCTTTCGTTTAAGAAAACGCGCTGAAGGTTAAACATGATCGAAACCAACGGGATACGTAACGGGTCTCGCGGTGGGTTTAGTACCTGAACCAGCTTATCGAAGGGCAATGTCTGGTGTGCCAGGGCGCCATTTACGACCTCACGAGCAGCGCGACCTTGATCGATTACTGATCTGCTTGCGTCAATGTCGAGGCGCATGACGATGGGATTAGTGAAAATCCCGATCAGTGGTTCCAAATCTATTTCTGTTCGGCCTGCAACCTGGATGGCAAAGCTTACGTCATTGCGGCACGAAAACCGTTCTAGCGCCGTGCTGAAAGCGGAAACGCCCAGGGCAAAGACTGAGGTATCCAGCTCTTTTGCGGTTTCAGAAAGGTTGGTTTCGAAGTCCTGCGGAAGTTCCCTGGCAAATGACTTCGGCTCGGGCTCTGAGGCCGCACGCGGTCGATCAAGCGGCAGTTCGAAATATTCCATGCCACCGAGGGTTTGCTTCCAGTACTCTTCCTCTTCATCCATGGCACCGCTCTGTTCGTAATCAGAAAGCCACATAGAAAAGTCACCGTACTGCAGTGTTAATTCTGGCAGATCAGGATCGGTACCAGTCTGCAGCGCTTCGAGATGTACGCCCAGTTCATGACCCAGGACACCGATGGAGTATCCGTCGAACACGCTGTTATGTACCGAAATCAATAGAGCTGCGCGTTCAGTTTCCATTGGAACCATCGCAACGCGAAAGAGACAGGGTTCAGACAGGTCGAATGGCTGTTCTGAATGTGCAATGGCAATCGAGTTAATTCGCTCTGCGCGATCGGCTTTGGGGACATTAAGGATATCAACGAGATCGAGTTTGAATTCAACATGTGCGAAGACTTCCTGCACAGGCTCCCCGTTTTGTTCTACGAAACGTGTTCGAAAAATCTCATGCCGGTCGATGATCTTCTGGAACGCAGTTTGAACCATGTCGCTGGTTACCGGTCCTCGCAATTCCCACCGTATGGCTAGATTCAGTCCCTTATTACCGGGGTGAATCTGCTCCATAAACCAGCACCGTTTTTGGGTAACAGAAGTGGGAAAGGTTCCGACTATCTGCTGCTGCTTCAATGCCTTCATAAAATCGCTCCGCTAAACCCAATCACCCTGGACGCGGAAAAACGTTTCGCAAGCTATTTCGAGCCAAAAAACTCCCGGCATGCGGCGAACAGGGCAAAATGCGGGTACTAATTACACAATCCAAGTTTCTCTGCCGCAGTCGCGCGAGTCAAATAAAACTCGCTAAATACTACAGGCGCCGTACAACAATCATAAGTTTAAGCCCGCACTTCGCAACTCACGGGGTGAAATGCTCCTGACAGGGCACAATTATTCGCTATCATGTGACAGTTGTTATTTAGTTGTAAGCGATTCGATGATTTGGCTTAAGGGTTCTGATTTAGCTTCCGCGCGAAATCTCGTGCGTAGCCTGTGCGCTGTTTCCGTTTTTGTAAGCGCAGTGATGGACGGCGGTATTGGCCGGGCCACAACCTTTGATGGATATCTGATAAACGTGGGTGACGAGCTCGAGCTGGATATTCTCGATGATAATGAACCACCGCAGCGATTTACTGTAGGCCTCGATGGTGAGGTGCAGTTACCTTACATCGGCGGTCTACAGGTATCTTCTATTGCGGTTGGCGATGCGAGGGATTTAATTCATCGCACCTACGTAAAAAATGAAATTTTTGTGGACCCCTTGATCGAGCTTTCGGTTGCAAGTTTCCGGCCGATTTCGGTTTTGGGGGATGTTAAGAATCCGGGAAACTTCGACTACCAGCCTTTCATGACTGCAGAACAAGCCGTCGGTTTGGCTGGGGGTCCAGCGATTTCTGCAAACAACGAAGAAGCCCGTGTTCTAGAGCGTAGAAATCTGAAAGGCACGTTGAACAGCCTTGAATACGATCTTGCATTGTCGGCCGCCCAATATGCACGGGCTCAGGCATTGTTGAAAGGCGAGGACAGTTTGAATTGGTCTAACCTGCCGCCAGACCTGCGCCCGGCAGTGAACCGAGAGTTGTTTGACGAACATAAAGCAAGTGAAGATCAGGTCATCACGTTGGAGACGCGGAATGCGATAACCCAACATGAGCTTCTGACGCAGGCCGTGTCCGAAGCTGAAAGCCAGATCGCCATCCTGCGGCAGCGCGAAGTCGTGCAGCAAAGGATTGTGGATGTTTCTCAGACAGAACTGGAGAGAATGATTGATCTGGCGGCCCGAGGTTTGATCCCAAAATTTGATGTCCGAGACTTTGAGCTTAAGACTTCCCAGGCAGAAAGCAGTCTGTTGGATCAACGCGAGCGACAGTCCGAGGCATTGGTGCAACTTGCAACTCTCAAGGGACGATTGTCCCAGTTCGCTTCGGATCTGGAGCAGAAGCGGCTCAACGAATCCCAGCGGATCTGGAACGAGATCAAGAAGCTGATTTCAAACAGAAATTCTATCGAAGACAGATTGGGGCTTTTGGACCAGTGGATGAATGCGGCCTCTGGTTTGGAGAGCGAAATGCTGCTCGAATTCCAAGTGCGCCGACGCGAAGACAACGGGGTTCGCAAGCTACTGTTGCGACCCGGGGACGAGCTTTCGCCGGGCGACTTACTGGTTATCGTGGTGAAACCACCCGAAACGTTGGGTGAACTACAATGAATGTGCGTAGAAACCCGGAGTCGTCCAACCCGCGCGAAGTGGGTCGCGCTGCCAAATCGAATGCCGGTTTCCTAGCTTACCAATCTATCGACGTGATGTATCTGTTCTCGATTTTACGGGTTAATGCACGATTGATTTCCGCAGCGGCCATCGGGTGCGCCGTAGCGATGTTCATTTATCTGCTCTTTATTCCTCCGACTTACACCGCTTATTCGCAGATCATTCTCGACACGCGCGAAGAAAGTGTATCGCCTGTCGAGGAAGTGGTTTCTGACCTTAATCTGAACAGCTCGGTCCTGGCCGGTGAGGTCGTGACGATGCGGTCGAACGTGCTGATTGGCCAGGTTGTTGACGAATTGGGTTTGTTGGAGCATCCCCGATACGACCCCCGCCAACAGCGCAGCGAAGGCCTATTCGGCCGGGCCAAACGTCTATTGCGCGGAGACGATCCGCCACATGTGGTCGCTGCGCGATTACCCGAAGAAACGCTACGTTCATGGATTATCAGTGCGGTGCGAGACAATCTGTCTGTAACGCAGATTGGGGTGTCCTATGTGATTGGAGTGAGTTTCCAGAGCACCGATCCGGTGCTTGCTGCAGACATAACCAACGCCATCGCAAACCGGTACATTAACAGTCAGCTTGACTCGAAAATGGATGCCACATTGCGCGCCAATTCTTGGCTATCTGACAGGTTGGCTGAATTGAGCGTTCAACTTGAAGCTGCAGACGCAGCGGTGGTTGATTTCAAGGCCGAGATGATCGAAATCGCGGATGGCAATGAAGAAAGCATCAGCCAGCTATTGGCCGAATTGAATACTAAGTTGGTCGGCAGCTCAACCGAGCGCGCGGATGCTGAAGTGCGCCTCTCTCAGGTTAAAGCGCTACAAAATCTTGGCGGCTTACGCGCAGTATCAGACGTTGTGACCTCACCGCTATTGGAAACATTGACCCAGCAAAGAACAGAATTGGCGACAAATCAGGCTCAATTGGCTAGCACCCTCGGGCGTCGGCATCCGGATATGGTTCGAATTAACGCGCAAATCGCGAATATTGACCAATCGATTGATACCGAATTGAGGCGTAGGATCGAAGAAATGCGGGGTGACGTTATCGTGACCACCAATCGAGAGAACGCTTTGAGGAGCCAGATCGCCGTTGTATCTGAGAGGGCGGATTCACTGGCCAAGGCCTCGGTACGTTTAGGGCAACTGGAACGGGCGGCGAATGCCAACCGTCTAGTCTACGAAAACTTTCTTTCGCGCTTCAAGGAAACCAGCGCACAGGCGGATTTCCAGCTTCCAGAAGCGCGTATTATTGGTCAGGCCGAGGTTCCGTCTGTCCCCTCTGGTCCGCGCAAGTCCCTGCACATGATCGCGGCCTTTGTTTTCGGCCTTTCTGCAGCCACTGCTTTCGTATTCTTGCGAAATCTGGCGCGGTCGCCGGTGAACACAGCGGATGAATTGGAAGCACTGACACAGCGCCGCAATCTGGCTTTGATCCCATACGTCCGGCATTTTGGAAGCAAATACAGATGGCTGCGACAAGAACTGTCAGGCGTGGAAAAATCACAGTTCATGGAGAACGTGCGCACCATTCGCACGAGCCTGTTCGGGCTGGGGAAATCCCGTCAGCCCAAAGTAATAATGATTACGTCTTCTGTTCCGGCAGAAGGAAAATCGTCACTATGTTGTGCTTTGGCGCGGGCAATCAGCACTTCGAAAACATCCGTTTTGTTGTTGGATGCTGACCTTCGGCATCCGGATGTACGAAAAACATTGGACCTACCGTCCGACGGGCCGTGTTTGGTGGAATACCTTAATGGAAATGCAAAGATTAAGGACTTACCCATCCGATCCGATCTGGCTGGCGTTGATGTCATTTCACCATCGTCTGAAACCGCGAGCGCTGCGGATTTGCTGTCGTCTAATCTGTTTGCTGGCTTGTTAAGCCGAGTAAGTGCTCGCTACGACGTCATCATCGTAAACGCGCCGCCTGTGCTGTATTTGTCAGATGCAATTCTGCTGACCAAACATGCCGACACAACCCTGGTCGCCGTGCGTAGTGGCAAGACACCGGCCAAGGTGGTGTTTAGCTCGATTGCGAGGTTGGAGGAGAATGGGCAACCGGTGTTTGGAACGGTGATGACAATGGTACGTCGCCAGGATGCAGCAGCGCGTGATCTTGGGAGCTATTCGTACAAGTACAACTATTGATTTGAGTGTTTGTAAGACAGTGATGTTATGAAAGTTGCCCTTGTTCATTATTGGTTGACTGGTATGCGCGGTGGCGAGCACGTGTTGGAACAATTGGTCAACCTATTTCCTCAAGCTGACCTGTTCACGCATGTTGCCGATCCAGACAAACTGTCGCCTCGGCTAAAAAGCCGTCCCATCCATGAAACATTCATCGCCAGGCTTCCGGGCGCGCGACGCCACTATCAAAAGTACCTGGCTTTTATGCCTCGGGCACTCGAAGAACTGGATCTGTCGGGTTATGACCTGATCATTTCATCCGAAAGCGGGCCGGCCAAAGGTATCATCGCACCACCGGGTACGCCTCATATTTGCTATGCACATTCACCGATGCGATACATCTGGGATCAGTACGGTGCCTACAGCAAGCGGTTGTCACGGATTGAAAAGATGTACTTTTCGCATCTCGCGCACAGGCTTAGAATTTGGGATGTCAGCACTGCGGCCCGAGTCGACAAGTTTGTGGCCAATTCCAATTTTGTGGCACAGAGAATACGGCGTTACTATCATCGTGACGCACAAGTTGTGCATCCGCCGGTCGATCTTGATGCCTACCACCTACCTGACGAGACCAATAGACGCAGCCACTACTTGTTTGTCTCTGAACTGGTTCCGTACAAAAAAGCGGACTTGGTCATCGAGGCCTTTCGTGATCTCGACCGGCAACTGGTTGTCGTAGGTGATGGTAGCCAGCGGTCCGAGTTAGAGCAGAATCTTCCTCCAAATGTTCGGTTGCTAGGTCGGGTCCCCAGTGCAGACTTGCCGGGTCTGTATCAGACTGCGAAAGCGTTGATATTCCCAGCCGAAGAAGACTTTGGCATTGTCCCGGTCGAAGCCATGGCCTGCGGGACACCTGTGTTGGCCTACGGCCAAGGCGGTGTGCGCGACAGTGTTATTGAGGGCCGTACAGGCCTGTTCTTCGACGATCAATCAAGCAGTTCTATTGTGGAGACTATTCATCGGTTTGAACGCGCGCATTTTAATTCCGGCGACATTAGCGAACACGCAAGCGGGTTCGGTGCAGAACGGTTTCGACGTGAGTTCTCCAACGTCGTTGACGCTGTCCTTAGTGATTGGGCCGTCTAAGCGCTTCGCTGTTTTTGACCTATTTCAATTCGGCAGGGTTTGCAGGATCAGCGCGGAGGGTTCGTTAGTGTCACTGAGCACAGTGATCTCTGTCGATCGGACCTCTGTTTCAGAATAGATTGGCCCGCCTGTATTGGTGTTTCTTGAAAGGCGCGGAAAGTTGGTTCCGGCCACGTGCAACCGAATTTGATGACCAGCTTCGAACTTATAGGCGATTTGGCGCATGTCGACTGTTACTTCGTAGATCTGTCCTGGGGTCATCAGCTCGGGTGTTTCAAATCCACCCCTGTATCGCAACCTTAATGCGCCCTCTTGCACCAATAGCGAATTTCCTTGTGTATCTACATCCGAAATGCGCAAGACTAGGTCGGAATCCGGAGTTGAAATGGTGACCCATAGCTTTGCTTGGATTGGGCCCGCGACTGTTATTGGCTGTTCCAGCGGTGCGGATGAGAACAACAGCACATCGTCTCGTTTCTCGATCGAGTTCTGCAACACGGGCCCTTCTCGATCCTCGGGATTTCCAGTGCAGCAAAGCGGGCCACCGATAGAGGGAACAGGGTTTTCGGGGTCGGACAAAAAGCTACTCTTTAAGTCTGAAATTGCGCTTTTTTTCCAAAGCAATGACTGACCTGCGCTCAAATATAGCTGCTTTTGAATTGCGTCGGCAGGCGGCCATTTGTTGGCTTCGCGCCACTGGTTATCCACGAGTGTAAAATAGGTGTATTCGGGTAAATCAATGGCGGGTCCGTTCCCCAGGTGCCAAGCCAGAAACCGGCTAATGAGATCAACATAGCCGATGCGGCGATCCGGTGAGACTGGTAGATCCCCAACGACCGTGTCACCGTCCGTACCGAGGTAGTTGCAATGTGTTCCTGCGCCGATGATAGTATTTACGGATGCGCCCGCATTTTGCAGAGTTTCAGCCAGTGTTAGGCTCGAATCTATTCCGGGATCATGCCAGGTATCAATGAATAGTGCAGGTACCGAGAACGCCTCGTTGCCGGTGATATAGCCGGCGTCCCGCCAGTATTGAGGGTTATCGAAGTTCTGCAAAAACGCTTCATAATCAGTCTCGTCCGAGCGCAATTGTGCGACTAGGCCGTCGACAGGAAGTCCATCGAGAACATCGCCCGGATCAATTGGATGATAACCAGACTTGGGTGCGGTTTTGCCGCCTTCTGTACCAAACCAGCCGACGCTGGCTGCCAGGTTGAAGACTCCGCCTTCAAAGGCACTGAAATAAGCGTTCTTCCCTTCGACTGACCCGATTGCGCCGCCTGCTGCGATTGGAACTATGGCATGCAGGGCTGGATGTCCTTGAGCCGCCAACATGAGTTGGGATTCACCCAAAGCTGAACAACCCAGTGTTCCAACCCGTCCATTTGACCACGGTTGATTAATGATCCAATCTAGCGTGGCCGCGCCGTCCGGACCCTCGTTGGGGTATGGGGCGAATGTCCCTTCTGATCCGTACCGTCCGCGCATGTCCTGAGCGACCACAGCGAACCCCCGGCGCGTCAGCTCTCCAACCCAAAACCGCACTTCGCCGTAGGTTCGTTTGCCGTAGGGAAGGCGCATCAAAACCGTTGGGCGCGGGCCGGATTCAGCCGGAAGGTAGACATCCGTCGCCAGGCGCACGCCGTCAGGCACCGTCACCATAACATCCGCTAAATCCGGTGCACCAGCTTGTACCCACCACGCGATTTGATTTCGGTTTTTGTCCAAAAGGGTTTTGCCCATCAGGACTAAACAACCAATTGCAATCACGGAACAGATAACAAGAACAACCTTGCGTTTCATTTAAACACCCTATCGACTTGCTAGGTTCGCCACGAGTAGTTTCGGTATTAGAAGGAAGGATTTTTTGCGTGCTCAGTGTGGATCTTTGGCTGTGGTCTCTGGAAGAAGCAGACGAACACCTTGATCATTTTAGTAAGGAACTGTCGGTTGACGAACTGCGAAGGGCCGATCGTTTTGTCAAATCCAGTGATCGGAGCATGTACATTGTAGGTCGCGCCGGATTGCGGAGAATCTTGGCGGATTACATTGGTCTTGACGCCAAGGCGGTCGAGTTTGAGTACGGGCCGCATGGCAAGCCGTATTTGCAAAATGGCCCTGGGTTTAACCTCAGTCACTCTGCCGGTCGGGCTGCATTGGCAGTGTGCTCGTATGCCCATCCGGGTCTCGATATCGAGTTGGTGCGACCTATCGAAGATGCGGTGGCTAAACATCATTTCTCTCCAGCGGAATACGCCGAGTTGTCGTGCTTGCAACCGTCGGATTGGTTGCAAGGGTTTTTTCGCTGCTGGACCAGAAAAGAGGCTGTTCTGAAATCACTGGGGCATGGGTTGTACATGCCCCTTGATTCTTTCGACGTGACCCTCTCGCCCGACGTCCCTCCTCGATTGACGCGGATTGAAGACGACGACCCTTTACGTTGGACTTTAACTCATTTCGAACCTGCGCCGGGTTGGATCGGCGCGTTGGCCCTGCGCGATACAGGTGGCCCTGTCGAGCTTCGGTGGCGATCCGGTGATCCGATCGTCCGAGCCTACTCACGACGTTCCAGAAAATAGCCTCGGCTGACACTTGGGCCCAAACCGGGATGCGTTGAAATGATACGACCAAGAGATGGGATGTCCCATTGATCGCGTATTACATAGCCCATTTCGGTTAGGTTTTTTTCAAAATCATTTCTGTTTCTGATTTGATAAGGCACCCGGCCAGGCCCGATCTTTTCCAGAGTTACAACGGTCGGGCCACAGCGAGTCGCGACTTTGTTTAGCAAGATGTATTTGGGTGGGGCGTCGAGCTTGCCGATCAATTCAGCCAGAGAAATATCCAAGTATTGCATCAGGCCCGACCCTAGCAACACGTCTATCTGACCAACTTTCGCAAGGTCGTCTTGAAACACAATTTCAGCAGGTAACTCCTGACTCTCCTGTGCGGCGCGGGCCAGATCGACAGTTATGGGCAAATCGTAAACTGTCCACTGCAACCTGTCGATTGGACACAAATCCCGAAAGGCGATGTATTTCGACCCGAAATGCCCCCCTGCATCCAGCAGGTGCATTCCTTCGCTAAAAACTTCGTTAATCCAATGAATGACCGGATAATCCCAAACAACGGTTTTGCGCATCAGGTCGGTGTTCACCTGTGCCACGTCCTTATCATTATACCCGTTGCCGTGGGCTTTACCTGCGGCCGCTGCATAGTTTGGATAAGCGCCAACCATGGCCGGGGGGCGAATGCCGGTCGTCATTAGCCGAGCCCAAGCTGCTGAAACCGGTAGCCCAATCCCACGTTTCAAAAGACTTAAGCTAAATTTTAGGGTTTCTCGTGATCTAAACAAAATTTTACCACCGCACAAAAAGCGAGAAAAACCGCCAGTATGAATTCTGAGCCCGAAGAAAATACTCCGCCAAACTACTTTCAAACCGGATTCGGGAAAACCCAAAGGCAAAATGCGCTCGTTACTGTTAACATTTCGGAAACATTACGAGGGATAGTTGGCAATTGCTGCTCGAATTTTGGGGTGTTAGTGCTTTCGGTTCGCGATCTGAAAATGCTCAGTTACTTTGACAGAGAACGATTTTCGATATGCCGCTTGCCGATAACCGATTCGGGCAACGATGCTTGTCGAAGTAACAGACGAAACAGTGAATTTGACCAATTTAATAGATGTTCCGTTCGGGGTTCACGCTCCGAGGTTGTAAGCGAGGACGAAAATGGCTGTTTATCCTGCTGCAGCCGCATTCTTGCTATTGTGGCTTTGGCTCAGCGCACGAAATGCTGACAATGGGATTTTGATGGCCATAGCGGTCATCCCATTTGGGATGTTCGCAGCGTTGGTTGCCGGTGGTCTCTCAATGATCATTGCCAATTTATTGGCAATTCTTTCGATCTTTCTATTGATCTTACGGCGGATTACGCATGCGCCTGGGTCGGCAGAATTCCGTTTGCCCCCGTCGGGTGTCTATCTTCTTGTTTTTGCGTTGTACTCTGTTTTCTCCGGAATCGTCCTAGTGCGCCTGTTCGAGGGGCAGTTTCTTGTTTTCCCGATGACGGTGACAAACAGAGGGCCACAGGTTAGTAACTTCTTCAGCTCTGTAATGCTGCCACTACGGCCTACAAACTCCAACATAGCGCAATCGGTCTATATCCTGCTGTCCTTTGCCTTCTTTCTAGCGACAGTTTTTGTCGCCAGACGGCGCGGGGCAGAGTTCATTGAAAAAGGACTGGTTTGGGCCGCCTCGCTTAACGTGGTTCTTGGACTCTTAGACTTTCTGGGTGCCGATGCGGTTTTGAGCCTAGTCAGAACTGCCGACTATACCCTTCTAAACGAACATCTGGTGGGGCCGTTCAGTAGGGTGATCGGAGGATATGCCGAAGCGTCCGCTTATGGGGCCGCTTCGGCTGCGTTCTTTACTTACTTTTTTATGTCTTACTTGGTTGTCAGAACGCAAAGCCACGGCATCTTGGCAGCAGCCAATTTTGTTGGCGCCGTGCTTGCCATGTCCAGCACAGGCATAGCCGCTCTTGCCGCAGGGGTATTCTTCGTGACTCTGCATTTCAGAGTTTTTCTGGGCTTCAATATGTCTCGTGGGTTTGGGCATCTCATGGTCATAGGCGTTTCGTTTTTCGCCATTGCGATCAGTGCGTTACTTCTGGTGCCAGTCGTGATGGATAGCGTTTCAGATATTCTAGACCGTTTGGTTTTTTCCAAACAAGATTCCCTATCAGGACGGGAACGCGGCGCGTGGGCTGCGGCTGGGTTTGATACTTTCTTCCAAACCTGGGGGCTTGGGGCCGGAGTCGGCTCAGTGCGGGGGAATGGCATTGCATCCGTTCTTTTAGGAAGTGTGGGCTTTCCCGGAACGATTGCTTTTTTGATGTTCATTTTCAGCGCAATTGGTTTGCCAGCTACAGGAGCCGATCGCGGCACGCTACGGTTGTTTAGCGCTGGTCGCGTTTGCGCGCTGACATTATTGACAGCCATGTTAGTTTCAGCAACGACACCGGATCCAACTCTGCTTCTTATGGCGGTTTCGGGGCTGTGCGTTGTTGCCCGAGAACAGGTTTTCGAAGGCTACACGACTGAGACCTTGGCAGCATCTGCCAAAGGGTTTTCGAATCGTGTTTAGCTTTGGTGGATTTTTTTGTCAGGAACAGTCCGGAGGTAAACTTGAGTACTGTTGATCTTATGGCGACAAACTGACTTGAAGAAGTAGGTTATCCACAGGACGCCTGCTGCCCTTCCTCGATTTTACAAAAAAGTTGCGGCTTGGGCAGGGATTTACTTATACTTTGAATGGTGGGGAATTGTAATGCGGGCCAATGTTTTTCGGGTCGCGCGTGTTGTGTATTGTATTAACGATTGGCTGTGTAATGAGAACGAATTTTAATCGTGGGGCTGAGGTGGAGTCTTCATTGCTCGGTGGCTCATCTTCTGGTCGATTAAAGAAGTACAACGGTGGTTCAGACACTTTTCTCAAATCGTTGTTTGACCGTTTGTTTGCATTTTTTGCGCTGATCTTTTTCTCTCCTTTTCTCATTCTGATCTCACTTGTTATTTTGATAACGGACGGTGGGCCGATTTTTTTTGGGCACAAACGCATCGGCCGAGATGGCAAAGAATTCAACTGCCTCAAGTTTAGAACGATGGCACGGAATGCCGAAGAGCGTTTGGCGAAGATCTTGGAATCTGACTCCGAAGCGCGCGCCCAGTGGGAAGCTCAACAGAAACTGGATAATGACCCGCGGATTACGACGGTCGGCGAGTTTTTCCGTAAGACGAGCTTGGACGAACTACCGCAATTCTGGAACGTTTTAGTGGGCGACATGGCGATTGTCGGACCTCGCCCGGTCGTTGCTGCAGAAGCGTCGCACTATGGCGAGCATTTCAGTGACTATCTTTCGGTCAAACCAGGGATTACCGGGTATTGGCAGGTCAGTGGGCGGAGCAACACGACCTATGCCGAAAGAGTACAGATGGATGTCTATTACGTGAACAACCGGTCATTTGGACGCGACCTCAAAATCATTCTCAAGACGATAAAAGTGATGATCATGAGCGATGGTGCTCGGTAGCGAAATCTTGGGTTGCGGTCAGAAGAAAACGAACAAAACCACGACTAACCAGAAGAGGAGACAACCGCCAATCACCAGCCTGCGTAGTAACTTAGGTGACGCGGATTCGATCATTTCGATGATGTTGAAACGCAACGTTTTATTCTCGTGAACGAGGGCCATTTGCTATGCTCGACTTTTCTTTTTCATCATTACCACCACGGCTACGCTGAGTACGAATACCTGTCAATAAGGCAGGCTGTGGCGGCGGTTTATCGGCAATATTATGTCTAAAGTGTGTTAGCGTTATGCGTTTAATTGTTTCCATTCCGACTACAAATCGCCCGGATATTGTGGTTCCCACAGTTTTGGACATAGCGCGCCAAAAAAGATTTCCAGACCTCGTGATCGTAGTTGTTGCGCGGGCCGACGATATTGACGCGCATAAAATTGCCAATTTGCCATTCCCAGTTTGCATCGTTCAAAGCGAACGCGGCTGTTGCATTCAACGAAACACAGCCTTGAGCATGCTGCAGGAAGAAGATGTCCTGCTGTATTTGGATGACGATTTTCTAATGGCGCCGGATTATCTGGCCAACCTAGAACATCTGTTCAAGTCTCGGACCGACGTCGTCATGGCGACAGGGACAGTTTTGGCAGATGGAATACATGGCCCGGGAATCAGCCACTTGCGAGGTTTGGAAATGGTCTCGCGAACAGCGCCCACCGTTACTTCTGAAATTACTGACGTCTACAATTGCTATGGCTGCAACATGGCGCTGCGCGCTGCACCAGCTTTGTTGGACAAAATACTCTTTGATACGCGGCTCAAGCTTTACGCTTGGCTTGAGGATGTAGATTTCTCACGCCAGATGTCTGCGCATGGTCGCATCGTTCGATCGAGCAATTTGCGAGGTGTCCATTTAGGAACCAAGGTTGGGCGATCAAGCGGCTTGCGTGTTGGGTACTCGCAAATTGCCAACCCGCTTTATCTGCATAGAAAAGGGACGATGGCGTTTAATCGCGCTCTGAACATCATGTGTAGAAACTTGGCGAGCAACTTTGTCAGGTCTTTCAATTCCGAGCCTGAAATTGATCGGTTGGGGCGCTTGAAAGGAAACCTGCATGCCTTTGGCGACTTGGCGCGCGGCAGGATTAACCCTGAGAAAGTGGAGCGGTTCGAATGACGAACTCAGCTCCAAGTCGCGTGGTGGTACTTAGTGACTTCGCAAAAATTCGCGGAGGGGCTTCCAAGCTTGCGGTTCTTCAGGCCCGGTTGCTTGCGAGACAGGGCATCCCTGTTACATTTTTTTGTGGCGACGATGGGGGGGAGATGCCGACTGGGGTCGAGCTGATATCTATGGGTGGTCAAAGCTTGTTGGATCAGGGTGGACTGTCCGCAGCCGCGTCGGGGCTCTGGAATCGTAGGGTTAAGAAGCGGCTAGCCACTTGGATCAAAAAAAATGACTGCCCGGGCACCATCTACCATGTTCATGGGTATCATCAGACTTTGTCGCCGTCGCTTTTGTGCCCTCTTAAGCCGGTGAGAAGCCGCGCAGTCATGCACGCCCACGACTACTTTCTGAGTTGTCCCAATGGCGCGTTTTTTGATTTTCGCCAGCAAAACACGTGTCCACGCGTTGCGATGTCCGCGTCATGCATACTGCATAACTGTGACAAGCGTAGCTACGGGCAGAAAATCTGGCGGGTGTCGCGGCAAGCACTACAAAACCGAGCGCGACGCAAGTTATTGCCGGACGTCACGACCTTACTAATCCACCCGGGTATGGAACACCGATTGTTTCCGGACGGCACGCCCGGCCCGGTAGTCGCTTTAGCCAATCCGTCAGAACCTCTTTGTCCAGATCCGGTGCCATGCCATCAGAACAGTGAGTTTCTGTACGTTGGCGATCTGCACGAGTACAAAGGGGTCTTCCTATTGGCCGAGGCCGCACGGTGTGCCGGCGTCAAAATGCGGTTTGTGGGCAGTGGTCTGGATCTGGCGAAACTAAAGGCCGACTTTCCCGAACACCGGTTCGATGGTTGGCAAGATCGAACCGGGTTGGAGCGTGCCATGGCCAAAGCCAGGATGCTGGTAGCGCCGACATTGGGTCCGGAACCATTTGGTTTGGCACCGGTCGAAGCCTTGTTATGTGGCGTTCCGGTTCTGGCATCGGATAGCCTGCTAATTAGTCGGGACATTTGCGCTCAAAAGATGGGCGAGAGCTTTGCTGCCGGACATCGGGATGCGCTGGTTGCAGCATTGGCCGGCCTGTCTGCTGACGATGATTGGGTCGCGCAAATGGCTTCGAATGCCAAAACGGGCGCGCGCCACATCTCATTGTCTTCGCAAGCTTGGTGCGACGCCTTGTTGTCTCTGTACCGCGATATCCTGCAAAGCCCAAGCACAACTCGGGGGACAGAACGTTTGCGTGCCCCTGTGGCCACGTAATGGAGGGACGTTTTGGAAAACACCCTTTGCGATAAATTTGACGCGCAGTGTCGCCTGAGTTGGTTGGGTTTGTCGTCTGCTTGTCCTGCTGAGAATGGCGGCGGCCAACAATGGCCCAACTTTGACGCCAGAACCGGTGCGTCGGACAGGTTGAGCCAATGACACAGCCAGCCCAAAAAAAAGATACCGTGTTGCGTGGCGGGGTTTGGACCACGGTATCCAAGATTTTTACCCAGTTGACGCAGTTTGCGATCTTCTTGGTGGCCGTACGTATGATGACTCCTGCCGAGTTTGGCGTTTTTGCGTTGGCTGCGGCAATGGTCGTTATCCTGACACAAGTTTCAATGGCAGGATGGTCAGAGTACATCATGCAATGGCATGGGCCCGACGACCGCATTCGCGAAACTCTCTTTGTGGCAATTCTATGCGGTTTTACGATCGCTGCGATGGGTGTTTTGAGCGGCAGCGCTATCGGGGGCATAGTTTCTGACCCCGTTGCCAAGCCGCTTCTTCAGGTTTTGTCAGTCGGTGTGTTTTTCACTTCGATGGGTGCTGCATACAATGGCGTTTTGGTCCGGCAGGACCGGTTGACGACCGCAGCGCTGATCACGCCGATTGCGGACGTTGCGAACCTGGCCGTCGCGATTTGGGCTTTGTATCAAGGGTTTGGCGTTATGGCGCTGGCGTGGGGACGGCTTTGCGGCGCCGTAATCTGGAGCGTCAGTGGTCTGATTGTAAGTAAAACCACACCCGAGATCATGGGGCGTGAAACGCTTGCGGATACAGTGGCCTTTTCCAAAAAGATCATAATGACCCGTCTGGTGGTGAATGTTCGTATCTATTTCGCAACCCTGATTATTGGTGGGTTTTTGGGCGCGACCTCAGCCGGATATTATCGTGCGGCGCAGCGCATTGTCGCGGCATTTGAAGAAATTGTCAGTGAACCGACCCGTATACTGTCATGGAATCTCTTCCGCCGCAGCCGTGATGCTTATGGCGATACGTCTGGATTTGGGGCACTTTCGCTGCGCTTCTTTCCCATTCTGTTTTATGGGGCGGTTCCCTTGTTTATCGGCGTGTTCCTCATGGCGGATACGCTGACAGCCGGGATTTTGGGACCCGGTTGGGAGCCCGCAACACCGGTTCTACGTATTCTTGCTGTTGCTGCCCTGATCCGTTGCAGCGGAAATGCCAGCGCCGCGATTTTAACGCTGGCTGGTCAAGTTCAGAAATTACCTTGGATTATGGCGCTATATTCAGGAATCACGATTGCCGCGATCCTGTCGGCGGCGTCATTCGGCATAACCGCAATTGCGTTGTCCGAAGTCGTGGCTTCAATCATTGTCTTTTCGATCAACGCAATCATCATGAAGCGTTATGCCGGTATTCACTGGCATATCATCCTCTGCAGGTCTTGGGCAGTGCTACCGGCGCTTGCGTTGGCTTGCATTCCCATTTTCTTCGCAGACAGGCTAAATCTGTTTTCGGAAGCCCACGATCTAGTCCGGTTTGTCTTGATTGGGCTGGGCATGATGGCCTTCGTCATTCCAACCGTTCTTCTTCTGGATGGATCTTTGCGCAACGCACTGAGAAACAGAGGCTTTTCGGAACATTCAGTGGGGTGAGCAGAGAAGGAGATGCCGCACGGTTTCGTGGCTTACATCCGCAATGCGCAATATACGTCACTTATAAAGTTCCTTCGCGGATCATATCTGCCGCTTTCTCCGCAATCATCACAACCGGGGAGGCCGTATTGCCGGATACGATTTTTGGCATGATAGATGCGTCAACCACCCGTAATCCCAACAGTCCATGCACCCTGAGATCCGGGCCGACCACAGCAGAAGCATCCGAGCCCATCTTGCAGGTGCCGACAGGGTGGAAAATAGTCGTAGCGATATCACCTACACCTTTCACAAGGTCTTCCTCTGACTCCATCGCCGGGCCAGGCAAGATTTCTTCAGGCTGATAGGGTTTCAGAGCGTTCGCCGTCATAATCTTCCGCGCCTGTCGCACGGATTTCGCTGCAACGCGTTTGTCGTTTTCAGTCGAAAGGTAGTTCAGGCGAATATCAGGCTGTGCTTCGATGTCTTTCGTCTGAATATGGCAGGTGCCCACGCTTTCAGGTCGCAAGTTGCAGACCGATACAGTAATCGCAGGGAAAGGGTGAAGCGGATCACCCAACTTGTCGGTGGACAGCGGCTGCACATGGTATTCCAAGTCGGGTGTAGCCAGATCGGGATTGGATTTTGTGAACATCCCAAATTGGCTGGGGGCCATCGACATTGGCCCTGATTGCGTCAGGCCGTATTGCAATGCAATCTTTGCTTTCCCAAGCAGCGAATTCGCCATCGTGTTCAGGGTTTTTGCGTTCTGGACCTTGAACACAGTGCGGATTTGCAAATGGTCCTGCAGGTTCTCACCCACGCCCTGACTTTCGTGTTGCAAGACGATGCCATGTTCAGACAGCACATCGCCCCGGCCCACGCCTGACAATTCTAAAATTTTGGGCGTGTTGATCGCGCCCGCCGCCAACAAGACCTCGGACCCGGCATAGGCGTCATATTGAACGCCCTTGTGCAGGTAGCGTACGCCCGTCACCTGCTTGCCATCGAACAACAGCGTCTCGGTTTCAGCATGGGTCAGAACGCGCAAGTTGGGCCGTTTCATCGCCGGGCGCAAAAAGCCTTTGGCCGTGTTCCAACGCACACCGTTGCGTTGATTAACCTCGAAAAAACCGGTCCCTTCGTTGCTGCCATCGTTGAAATCTGCGCGCGGTTGGATGCCAAATTCCTTAGCGCCCTCCTGCACGGCTTTCAGAATGTCCCATTCCAAGCGCTGTTTCGAGACCTTCCATTCCCCTCCGTGCCCATGCATGTCTGCGGGCCCGGCATGGTGATCCTCGGATTTCAGGAAATAGGGCAACACGTCATCCCAACCCCATCCGGCATTGCCCAGCTGCCGCCAATGATCGTAGTCCGCTGCCTGTCCGCGCATATAGATCATGCCGTTGACCGAGGTGCATCCCCCCAGCACCTTGCCACGCGGATAAACCAGCGAACGTCCGTTCAAGCCCGGCTCGGGGGCAGTTTTCATCATCCAGTCCGTGCGCGGGTTGCCAATGCAATAAAGATACCCCACCGGTATATGCACCCAGTGGTAGTTGTCTGAGCCGCCGGCCTCGAGCAACAGCACCCGCGTTTTGGGGTTTTCTGTCAGGCGGTTGGCCAGAACGCACCCGGCCGTGCCCGCGCCGACTATGATATAGTCGTAATCCCCATCAAGTTTCCGGACGCTTGTCATGGAGCATTGGTCTTTCTGATTAAAATGCAACAACGAGTTTGCCGATCATGCGGCCAGATTCAATGATCGCGTGGGCTTCTTTGATCGTGGCCACTCAGGACCCAGCAGTCATCGGCGCGAGCTTTACTTTGAAACTTGGGACAGAAAGGTTCCGGACGGAGCCTACCGCTCGTCACTCCGCCGGAAAAAGTCTGGCAAATTCACCGCTCGAATTTTTTCAATCAGGAATCATGCACCCAGACGAAGATCAGAGAGTCCTGAGCCAGGTTTCTACATAGTTTTGAAATTTGACACTCATGCGTTTTGCGAACGAATTAGGGTCTGAGTTGGAAGGACCAACTTTCACTGCCCTGGCTCAATCCACCTTTACAACCATTTTCCCAAAGTTTTCTCCGGCCAGCAGTTGGTTAAATGCAACCGGAGCATTTTCAAGACCTTCAACCACATGCTCTTTATACGTAATTGAGCCGTCCTTCAGCCATCCTGTCATGTCCCGGACAAACTCGGCGTAAACCTCGGGGCCGAAATTGTCGAAAATTATGAAACCCTGCATTTTGACCTTCATCCGCAACAAGGTACCCATGATCACCGGGCCCATATCCGGTCCGTCCGGCAAACCCGGCAAGTTGTACCAGGCCACGACGCCGCAGACCGGAACACGCGCAAACGGATTCAAAAGCGGTAAGACCGCATACAGCACCTTGCCACCGACATTCTCGAAGTAGACATCAATGCCGTCAGGGCACGCGTCGCGCAATTGTCCCGAAAGATCCGCCGCGCGGTGATCCACACAAGCGTCGAACCCAAGGTTCTTTACCACGTGTTCGCATTTTTCCGGGCCACCCGCGATACCCACCACGCGGCACCCTTTTAGCTTTGCGATCTGACCCACGGTTGCGCCCACCGGTCCAGCCGCAGCCGCCACGACAACGGTTTCACCAGGTTTTGGTTCGCCTATCTTCAGCAGCCCCGCATAAGCCGTGTAGCCGGGCATTCCCAGGATACCCAACGCCCAGGACGGATTGTCCGGCGTCTTGCCAAGATTGACGACCTGCTCACCAGTTGAGATCGCATAATCCTGCCAGCCACTCGTGTTTAAAACGTAGTCTCCGGCTTCGTACCCTTCGAGGTTCGATTCCACTACCTGCCCCACAACCTGAGCCGTCATGACCCCACCGATCGGAACCGGTTCAGCGTAGGATTTCGCGTCATTCATACGACCCCGCATGTAAGGGTCCAGAGACAGGTACACCGTGCGCACCAGCATCTCTCCGTTGCCGGGTGTTGGAATGTCTGTGATTTCAAGCCGCAAAGTGTTTTTGTCCGGGCGACCAGTGGGGCGTTCCGCAAGAACTATGCGACGGTTGGTGTCGGATGCTTGGGGCATTGAAATCTCCTAAAAAATGAGAGTGGTGCAACGCAGCCAAGCAAGATTGTCAAAAACTGTCCAGCCCAAAAACCTCGGTTACAAAATGAAGCACGGATTGCGCGAATCCACGCTACCTGTTCAATGCAGCCAAGCGTATCAGAAGGCCGAAGGCGCAAGCCAGCGCCTTCGGCCTCCAAGGGGTGATCACACCCTTTGTAACCTCACTTGATTAATCGAAAACAGATGCGATCTGATCGACGCTCACGCCTTCTTTGATCTCGCGCAGACGGGCATAGATCAGAGCGACTGAAATGCCGCTCAACCCCGCACCAAAAGCTGCAACAACTGAAAAACCTGCCGTCATTGCCCAGCTTCCGACACCTTCAAGCAAACCGGCGGCGAAACTGGCGAGGAAACCACCGATCCCGGCGCAGATACCGATCAGAAGCAAAGCGCCAAAAATTGGCCAGCGGTATCCCTTGGTCAAAGCCGCGCTGCGCCCAAGCCCGCCAAATCCTGCTTTCTCGATCACCACGGCAGGCGCAACCATCGAAAAAACCGCATAAACCCAAAGACCGGGTATGATCAAAGCAAGCGTTGCAAACCCGGTCAGAATTCCTGCGACCGTCGTCAGCACCGCAACCGGGATAGCAGCTTGCAGAGCTGGTGCAAAATAACGACCCACCTGCAGGCGGCGTCCGAGTTTGGCGTCATATGCCAGTTGCACCAGCAGAGCGGTCGTCAGGGCATAGAACACGACCTGCAGCAAAATCGTCAGTACCCAGGTGGTGACGCCGGAAGAGGTGCTGAAATCGGGGTCTGCCGCACCCAACGCCACATCGGCCCCGACCATCATACCCGCAATCACTGAGCTCAATAACGTCGGCACCAGCGCTAGCAGGATGACGGTGATAAAATTTTTGAACAGGATCGAGAAACTCTCGCCCACGATACTCCCGACGCCGAGCGCCTCGCTGCCCGTGTGTTCTGTTGTGCTGGCCACTGTTTTATCCTCAATACTACTCTGTGTTTCGGCTAGTGTATGATGATCATCTAAGGTTGTCTTCAGTATCTTTATGACACCGGTAATTGAGTTTGAGAGCGGCCTTTCCAAGCCAATTTTCGGGCAAAAAAGGGGCGGCTATTGACATGAATTACGAAGAGTTATCGTCGACCGCATAGTGCTTGTCCCTGCGGCGTTCGCCGAACAACTGGCGTTTCTCAAGATGTTCACGCTGCGCATTATAGAACGCCCGGAGGAATTTCAGCCGATCGGCCTCGGGAACTTTGTTCGCGTAGCCGATCTTTTGGCGGATCTTTTCAACCACGCTTTCAATGGTGGCCCTGTCATTCTGAGAGGGACCCGACGCGCGCCTTTTCTCTTGCGCCCGCAAAAGCGTTTCAAGGGTCTGCAATTCGAATGCGCCGTAGTGATCAAGCTGATGCGCCAGAAAGGTAAAACGCGTTTTTGCGGCCGTCTCGCCGACCGGAACCTGAGCCAAATCCGTCAACAGCACCGGCACCGGTAGGTGGATCACATGTGTACCGGCCATCAGATCGCCCAGCCTTTGCCTGTGACGATTGAACAGCGGCACAAATAGCCCCCCCAGTATCCAGGCCAGTGCCAGCCCCGAGGCCACGGGTGATGAGGTATCAAGTGTCAGCAGCAGGGTTGCGGGCAGAAAAATCTCAGCCTCTTTCATAAGGTTCCTGAGCACCAACGCATGCGTGCTAAGCGATCGGCCATCATGTGAGACGACCTTGATCTTCATCAACCGCTTTCCCAATGTCTGACCGTTCCACGCCAGTTCGGCGATGACGTAGTAGGGCACCCGGATCACGAAGAACAGAAGACTGCTGATAGCAAGCAGCGTCGTAGGTGTGCCAATACCCAGGGACATGATCAATATCAGGACTGCGACGGCGGCGATCAGCGTAATGCCAACATCTGTAAGCTGCGCGGCAAGGCGCACCCCTAGCCCGGCCACCTCAAGGTGGATGGGTACACCTTCGGGCGGGATCAGCTCACCCAGCGATGGGGCTGCCGTCTTGTCTTTGCGTCGCCACAGTTTCATCGCCGCACCCTACCGCCCAAGGCAAACCAGGCCAGCCAGCATAGTCCCAGCCCCCAGCCAATCACGTACCTTATGGCTTTGTCCTGGATAAGCTGGCGCCCGAACCCTTCCACAAGGGCAGCGACCACCAACATAAAGGCCGCCACCAGCGCAAGCTTTACGGCATCCCGGCCCGCGTGGCGCAAAGCAGCGCGGCGGCTTCTTTTCCCTGGAAAAAGGATCGCTGCCCCCAGTTGCACCCCACCGCCGCATGCAATGCAGATTGCCGACAGCTCGGTCACCCCGTGGATAGACAACCACCCCCCAAGATCACTGCCCAGACCGCGTTCCACGTGCAGCGCATAAAATGCGCCCAGCGACAGGCCATTAAAGAAGGTCAGCAAGACCGCCGGCGCACACAGGAATACCCCAAGGCCAAACACAAAGATCGCGATGCGCGTGTTGTGCGAGAACAGGAAAGTGGCAAAGGCCCCAAGTCCCGAGGTGCTGGGATCCTGATCATAAATCACTTGCCGCAGCTCTTCGGTAGTAGATGTTGGCCCGCGCCCTCCGGCCAGTTCCGGCGGCATGAAAACATGATACCAAGCCGGGTTTTCCAGAAACAGCTGATATCCCGCCAAAACCCCCAGCCCCATACACAGGAAACCAATCAGGATAAACAACCAGGATCGACGTATCGCAATCGGCGCGCCGCTGACAAAAAACTTGCGCACAAGCCCGCCCAGACGCTCCTGAGGGGCATAGACTGACAGATAGGCGCGTGCGGTCAGCGCTTCGAGATAGTCCAGCAGCGCCTTGTCCAACGAAATTTCGCGGGCAATGGCCAGGGATGTGGTCGCATTTCGGTAAAGCGCGGCCAGATCGCGAGCAGCCGCGAAATCCATTCGCTGTAGGCCGACACGCTCGGCCTGGGTGACCAAAGTTTCCAGACGACGCCAGTCGGCTTCGCGCTCTTTCCGGAACCGGGCCGAGCGGATGAGGTCGCTTTCCGCCATCAGATCAACTCCCGCGCCTTGATTTCCAGATAGGTCGAGATCAGCTTGGCAGTCACCGTATCGGGACGCGCATCCAGCACCGTGACCCCCAAACGCGCCAACCTTTCCAGCACCAGACGACGTTCGCTGATCGTCTGGTTCGCGGCCACCAGCGTGGCGACCCCGTCCAGATCCTTGGGTGCGGATTCCACCAGCGCCTCGACCTCTGGGTCGCGGATGGTGACGAAGATCAGCAGATGACGCTTTGACAGAATGGCGATGTTCTCGATCAGAAGCTCGGCCGAAGTCGTGTCGATGAAATCCGTGAAAATGATGATCAGACTGCGTTTTGGGGTGCGGGCATTCAATTCAGTCAGGGCCAGGGTATGGTTGGTCTCGTGACCCACATAGGCCAGCTCGCTGGTCCAGCTGCGCAGGCGCGCGAAAGCCTGTCGCCCCGCCCGTGGTGCCACAAAAGATCGCGGACGCACGTCATAGGCGTAATACCCCACCAGATCACCGCCAATTGCCGCCGCCCAGGCAACGGCCAGCGCGGCAGTAACGGCATGGTCAATCTTGGGCACACCGGCGATCTCTTCGCGCATCAGATAGCCGTTATCCAGCGCTACGATAACGTGGTGATTGCGCTCGGCCCTTAACTCTTTAGCTGCAAGCCCCCGCCGTTTGGCCGAGCGTTTCCAGTCGATCGATTTAACGTCCATACCCTGTACGAAATCACGAAGCTGGTGAAATTCGGACCCTTCGCCGATGGCACGGTTTTCCTTCACGCCATAAAGCGTGGACTGCACCGTCGTGGCAATCTCACCCGACTGAATAAGCCGAATATTGGGCACCACCCGAACTTCCAGTGCGAAATCCAGTCGTGGCACGAAATCAAAAAGCTTCAGGCGTGACGACCAGTGAAGCCAGAGATGTTCGAATGCCCAGATACCGCGCCGCACGCCGCGACAGTCAATCTCGGCTGATCCGGTCCCATCCGGTCCGATCCTGAACTCGAACTCCGCCGCGCCGCTCAACCCTTTTGGCCATTCTAGCCGCGCCTGCAAGTCTTTCGGAGCGTCCGGAACCTGCAATTTCAACACCTGCATTTCGCCCACGAAAATCTCGGGCCGCATGTCGAAAACCAATTGCTTTCGACGGTTGAAGGACATCAGCAGATCCGCCGCTGACAAAAGCGCCAACAGGACCCACGGCGCCAGCGCCAATTCACGCAACCCGCCGAAAAATGCAAGTCCCAGAATCGACAACACAAGGGCGACGCAGGCAGCGCTCAGCAATCTGGTAGATGGACGTATCAGCGGGGAGCCTCGATCTGGTTGAGGATATTTTCGAGAACCATAGCAGAGCTTCGGCCCTCGATCTCGGCCGAGGCACCCAGAACTACTCGATGGCGTAACGCAGGTACGAAAAGCCGTTTTACGTCGTCCGGGATTGCGAAATCCCGTCCGTTTAACCCTGCCTGTGCCCGCGTCGCCGCTGCCAGTGCATCAGCCGCGCGGGTAGACGCGCCAAAAGCAATCTCGGCGCTTTCCCGTGTCGCCCGGACCAGCCGCAGGATGTAGGCAAGAATATCGTCATCGAGGATAATCCCGTCGATCAGTGCCCGGCATTCCGCCAGGGCGGCCGCATCCAGGGTCTTCGACAGTACATCCGTTTCCATACCGCTTTCGATCGGGGCATTGGCATGCTGGCGCAGGATCGCCATTTCGATTGCCTCGGGCGGGAAGTCGATTTCAAGCTTAAAGAGAAACCGGTCCAACTGCGCCTCTGGTAAGGGGTACGTACCTTGTTGCTCGATCGGGTTTTGGGTGGCGACTACAATGAATTCACGGCCCAAGGAGTGATCATTGCCATCAATGCTGACCATCCGTTCGTTCATCGCCTGCAAGAGCGCAGCCTGCGTTTTGGGAGGCGCGCGGTTAATCTCGTCCGCCAGAAGCACCTGGGTAAAGACCGGGCCGCGCGTCAGGACGAAATCATTGGTCTGAAAATTGAAGATCGAGGTGCCCAGTACGTCTCCTGGCATCAGATCGGGGGTGAACTGGATACGCCCGAATTCCAGATCCAGTGCAGCGGCAAAACTGCGCGCCAACAGGGTCTTGGCGGTGCCCGGCGGCCCCTCAAGCAAGACATGGCCGCGCGCAAAAAGCGAGACCAAAAGCAGCTCTACCACATCCTCCTGCCCCAGCACCGTCTTCCTGATCTCGGCACGCAACGCGTCCGAGCGCGCGCGCAATGTTTCAAGTGTCATTAGTTATCTGCTCCAATAGCGCTTCAAGTTCGTCCACATGGTGCATTGCCTCTGCCGGTGGGATCCGATGTGGAAGGTTCCGGATATCCCTCAACACTGTTTCCAAGTCGCGAGAGAGGTCCGGATTGTGCCGCGCCACATAGCCCAAAAAGACCTTGGGTTCAGCATAGTGATGGGCAAGCGCCGGGCCAAACAAAGCCGACGCAGATGCCGCTAGCCGGGCCTTTGCGTATTCACCGGCCAAAGCCCCGTCTTGATCCGAAAGCCGCATCAGACGTGCCCGTGCTCGCACCGCCAGCGATTTTGCGCCTGTGTTGACACCGTCCTCAGCCTGCACCGGGCCATAACGCTGCCATGAGCGCCAGGTAAACAGAGCCAACACCAATACCCCGCTCAGCCAGAGCGTCAGAAAAGGCGGGCCAAAAAATCGCTTCAGATCGGCCCAGCTACGTTCATAACGCACGGTTTCTTCCGGGTCCGAGAGCCAGACCTCGCGGCTGTAGTCGATCATCACGTTGCGCTCGTCGGCGAGCGCGCTCAGAAGATTGCGGGCGACAATGGCATTATCGCCCAAGCGCAGCCCATGGTTGTTCAACAAATCGGGGTCCGACAGGACCAACGCCCGTGCGCCCCCCGCACCGACCGCCAGCGGGCATTCCGCCAGAAGCATCGCATCCGAATTACCAATCAGCGGAGAGCAATCAGCCCCGGTGAACAGTTGTGCCGCATAGATCTGAGCCGATTGTCGAACGTCTTCGCCATCAAAATAGTCGAAATCCGTAAAAGGCATGCGCGCATATTCGATCCGAGCACCCCTTTGACCGGTCAGCTGTTGCAGCAGTGTTTCGATCTGTTCCTGCCGACTTATCAAGACCGGATGCGCCCGACCGGTTAGCCGCATCCCGCTGCGCCATTTGGGCAAGATCACTAGGGTCTGTACCCGACTGGCCTTTTCCAGCACCGCATCAAGCCGCAGATCGTATTCATCCTGCTGTAACAGCAGTTCTTCTTTTGTGCGCGGATGAACCCGATCCTCATCCAGCACAGTGTCAAATAGCGGCAGCACCAACAGGCCAATGGTATCCTGATCGACCTGCCAGCCCCCCAGAAAGCTCTGCGCACTTACCTCATTCGTGTTTAGCCAGATCCGCAGGCCGTCAAACCCCGTCGGAGAACTTCTCAGCACCTGCTGGCGTTGTGATATAACGTAAAAGATCGTGAACAGCAGCAACGCGACGAAACCCAGAATAATCAGGGTTTCAATTCTGGGGCCGCGCCTTTTCTCTTCGGTCGCTGAGGAGTTCATTTGGGGACCTCAGTCAACAGCGGGCGGATATCCGCGACATGGGCCTGAAAGTCATCCTCGCTTACGTCCCGCCCCCCAAAATGCACCCGTTCGCTTGCCAGAACCAAATTGCGTAGGGCGCCAAGACAACGTTGGTCCTCTGGCAAGTGGCGCAACGCGTCGCGCGCGGTCCAGCTGCGCTGCAGCAGCACCCCATTGGCTTTGATCGCGGCGCCCAGGGCAGCCTGCGCCAACCGGATCAAAGCTTCGCGCCGGTCCGCTATGCGCAGGATCGCATTCAAGCTGCCCGGAGTGGGCGGCGTTCCTAACCCCGCACGCGGTACCCGTCCGTCACGCCCGCTTTCCGTATTCTCTCGCTCGCGCCCGATTGTGACGGCAAAGCCGCTGCCGTAGCGGACAAAGACAAAAGCGATCATCATCAGGATCGCGGCGGAAATAAGCAGTGTCGCGAAATTCACATCGCCGCCCACCGACCATTGGTTTGAACTAGAGGGTGGTCGCGGCTCTTGCGTTGTCTGCATTGGGGGCGGAGGGCTTGCCGGGTCGAAGTAGGCCACATCTGCATCGACACGGCTTAATCTTATCGCCTTCAGAAAGGCTTCGCCACTTTCGCCGATCTCAACGGGGTTTTCGGTAGCCTCTAGGGCGGCTGTCAAATGCGGCACAAAGAAAATGCTGGTTAAGTAAATCAATCGCAAATAACGGCTCATGTGCATATCGATAGTAGAATGCCAGCCGGCACGCAATCTTAAGTTGTTAACTGATCTCGCTTGGCTTTGGCACAAGATCTCTGTGCCAGCGCGTAGCGTTTCAATGCAGCTTTAAGGTGAGGCATATGCCTTCATCGTACACAGCTAAAACCGCGACGTGGGTCAGTGTTTGCCTAAAGGACCTTCTGGGTCAAACTAAGTACCGCTTACGCACCAATCTGGAACCGGGAAAACCGCAGATCGCGGCGCACCGTCCACGACAGGTGCCTCAATGCCAACCTGGGAAGAAACGTTCAACAAACATGATTTTGGGAATGGTCTTGAGAAATTGATTGGTTACTCAGGTCGCGCTGCAAAGAAACAAACACGTCGTAGTTTAGCCAAGTTTCCCGAGTAAGCCTCACCTATGAATTGGTTTATACTAATAGCTCATCGTTTATTGCTGAGAATTGTCATCGCGATCACCACTTTGACAGTCGCACTGTCAGTGTCGTATCTGGTGCAACAGCTTGATTGGAATACCAGATCCGATCTGGGCATTGTTCCATACTTCACGGTTGCCGGCCTTGTCGCCATCCTCGCATTATTGAGCGTACCCGGATTGAACGAAAAGATCGTCGCGCCCTATAAGGCCCGACATATCTTAATTCAGGTTGCAGTATGCCTGTTCGGCGGTGTCATGATCACTTTGACAGGGGTGGTCGCATTTAACGCACCCTTGGTGGCTTGGCTGGCTCCAGCCCACATGGCAGCGGTTCTCGCATTGGGATGTGGAGCTTTATACATCTGTCTGGGCATTATGGGCAGTCTTCATGCGCTCTGGCCGATGCCTGATGAAGATGTATCCGACGATTTAACCGCGCTGCGCAAAGTTCATTTTTCTGCCCGCGCACTCGCTTCTGTTTTTGCATTTACCACCAGTGGAATAATCTTGGGGTCAATCTTTGTTCTAAATAGCCCGACAACACCGATTACGGTAAAATGTTCCATCGTCATGTGGTTTTTTGCAGTTGTACTTGGTTCATCGCGGCTTAGCGTGGCAGATTTTGGGAAACCCATCAGAACTTGGAATATTGTTCTGCAGTTCTTTGTCGTTGTAACAGCGATCTTCATCATAAAGCTCACCACTCGGGCATTGGTCTTTCACACACATCTGTTCGAACGTTTGTCAGAAATTGACGCCGTATACCCAAGGCTTGAAAATCTGCTGATGCTGCCATTTATTGTTTTCGGACTGACAAGCATCGCTCTTATGCTGACGCGTGAAAAAGAAACTAGCGATGACGTGGCCAAAGTCTTCGCTTAGTTTTGGTCCTGTATTGCGGCCGCGAGTCCTGACCAATAATATATCCCAGACTTGGCACCCAAGTCCTTGACCGTGCGCGAAACAAGCACGTGGACTTCGGTTACATCCCAGAAAGCCCTGCATTCGTGTTCAATAAAAACTGGCGGAAAATCGGGCTGCTGGCCGCCCCAATACCGCGGGCGTTTTTTCCAACCGCAGCGGCTTCGACAACTGGTGGGATCAATCCGCGTTTGTCTTGATTAACCAGATAGCGGCGCACGCGTGAGACCAGTTCTTCGCGCACATTCGTCGGAAACGCGCCGTCAATGAAAATGGCCTCAAAGTCGATGACAGCACAAATTGAAAGCGCGGCCTTGGCCAATTCCTGTGCAGTCGTGCCGATCCATGGTTCGACATACTTGGAAATGCTGCTCCAATCCTGTGGCGATTTCCAAAGAATACCCGGATCAACACCCGCTTCGATCAGCCTGTCCTCAAGCAAAAACAGCGAAGCGCTATCGATCAATTGCTGGCTTTCGCCCAATGGCCCTGTGGTGCGCATCGCACCCAACGCGCCAGCATTGCCCTGATTGCCTTCGAACACAGTGCCATTCAATGCAACCCCGCCGCCGATCATCGAACCGATGAAGAAGTAGAAATAATCGCGATATTCAGCCCCGCGGCCATAGAGGTGCTCGGCGTGGCAAGCGGCTGTTGCGTCATTGACGACAAATACCGGTAGGTCGCTGAACTTGGCAACCTCGGAGAAGAAGTTCACGTTTTTCCAAGAGCTGAATTTCTTGGCTGCCAGCCCCGACAAATCATGCCATTTCCAAAGCTCGAATGGAGTTCCAATACCAATCCCGCAGACACGATCGCGAAGTTTCTGGGGCTCATGGGCCAGAAGCGTTTCCAAACCTGTTTCCAGAAACCCGAACACGGCCTCGGGCAGCGGATAATCGTAGGTCGTTGAAATCTGTTGGCGGGGCTTGCCGGTGAAGTCGATCAAGAGCAGATCGGCGCTGCGCCGACCGATCTTCATCCCGACTGACAGGATGCCTTCCGGGTTCAGCTCCATGGGAACCGACGGTTTACCAACCCTTCCACGCAGAGGAGTTCCACGCTTGAGAATCTCGTCCTTTTCAAGCTTGCGCAAAATGATTGATACGGTCTGTGGGGACAGGCCCGTCAGCCGCGCGACATCTGCACCTGCTGTCGGTCCATGTCGTTGTAAAACCGTCAAAATCAGACGTTCATTATGATCGCGAACACCGCTTTGGCTAACCCCGCCGGTCAGTATTTTTAGCGCCTCTTTCTCCATAACCCTGAACATAACCACCTTGTTTTCTTATGAAAAGGCGCTCGGGCAAATTAATAAATAAACTTTATTTATTTATTGACAGGCAGGCCAGAATCACAGTTTCTTGAACAGGACCTTCATTAAGGGATGGAGGCGAGTCTTGCCGGCGCGCCGCGCGGGGCCACAACAATTTTCTGGGAGGAGAATATGAGAAGTCTACTCAAGCTAGCCGCATCTGCGACCGTTCTCACGTTTGGTGCTGCATCTGCTCACGCTGCCGGGGAAACCGTCTGCCTGATCACTAAGACCGATACCAACCCCTTCTTTGTGAAAATGAAAGAAGGTGCGACAGCCAAGGCCGAAGAGCTTGGCATGACGCTTAAAGCTTTTGCCGGTAAAATCGATGGTGACCACGAGACCCAGGTTCAGGCCATTGAAACCTGCATCCTCGACGGTGCAAAAGGAATTCTGCTTACGGCATCCGACACAAGTTCGATCGTACCCGCCGTTAAACAAGCGCGAGACGCCGGTGTGTTGGTAATCGCGCTGGACACACCCCTTAGCCCGATTGATTCAGCCGACGCCACATTTGCGACGGACAACTACAAGGCCGGGTTGCTTATCGGACAATGGGCAAAGGCCAAGATGGGCGATGCTGCCGCGGACGCAAAGATCGCGACGCTAGACTTGAATGTCAGCCAACCAACTGTGGACGTTTTGCGCAACCAAGGATTCCTTGAGGGCTTTGGCGTGGAGCTGGCGGATCCCAATGTTATTGGCGACGAAACGGATGCACGTCTGGTCGGCAGTGACGTGACCGACGGCAACGAGGAAGGTGGGCGCCGTGCCATGGAGAACCTTCTGGCCAAGGATTCAGCGATCAACGTAGTTCACACGATCAATGAACCCGCAGCGGCGGGCGCGTACGAGGCTTTGAAATCCATCGGACGTGAAAATGACGTGCTGATCGTTTCGGTCGACGGCGGCTGCCCCGGCGTACAGAACGTACAGGCCGGAGTCATCGGGGCCACAAGCCAGCAATACCCGCTTTTGATGGCGTCATTGGGGGTTGAGGCCGTCAAAAAATGGGCCGACGAAGGGACGAAGCCGGAAAATACACCCGGAAAAGACTTCTACGACACCGGTGTTGCTCTAATCACCGATCAACCCGTTGACGGCGTGGAGTCAATTTCGGTCGCAGAAGGTTTGGAGCTCTGCTGGGGTTAAACGCAGACCTATCAGGTGAGGCGCGCAAGGGCGCCTTACCATTCCTTTCACCAGCAAACTGAAACTTCCTGTAAGCTGATTTCGTGGTCACGAAGCCAGCCACGAAAAGGGGGAGATATGTCCGAAGCGAACCAAAGCGCCCAAGAATTTGAAACTGCCACCAGTCGAACCGACACTGTGGCAGAGTTTGACGATCCTCGGCGTGGTGTGCTGGGCAAGCTTCAGCATCTGCTTCACGTCAACCCGTCCCTCGTACCTCTGATCGTTCTGGTCGGAGCGATTTTGATCTTTGGCCTGCTTTTAGGGTCAAAATTCTTTTCACCCTTCGCAATGACCCTGATCCTGCAACAAGTTCAGATCGTCGGTATCGTGGCCGCCGCACAGAGCCTCGTCATTCTGACCGCAGGCATTGATTTGAGTGTGGGCGCGATCATGGTTTTTTCTTCTGTTATCATGGGACAATTCTCGTTCCGATACGGCATACCGGTGCCTATCGCAGTCATGTGCGGACTTGGCGTCGGAACCCTGATCGGTGCTCTCAACGGCTGGCTTGTCAGCCGCGTCAAACTTCCCCCATTCATCGTCACGCTTGGAATGTGGCAGATCATTCTCGCAACAAATTTCCTGTATTCCGCAAACGAGACGATACGCAGCCAGGATATCGAGGCAAACGCCCCATTTCTGCAATTTTTCGGCACCAAATTCAGCATCGGCGGTGCAACATTCACTGTTGGCGTCCTATTCATGCTCGTCCTGATCTTTGTATTGGCCTACGCGCTTAAACACACAGCCTGGGGGCGACACGTCTATGCTGTGGGCGACGATCCGGAAGCAGCCGAGCTATCCGGCGTTAACGTCCACAGAACACTCATGTCTGTTTACATGCTATCCGGTTTGATCTGTGCCTTTGCCGGCTGGGCTTTGATCGGCCGCATCGGGTCAGTCTCACCAACATCTGGCCAATTGGCCAATATCGAAAGCATCACAGCGGTCGTGATCGGCGGCATCTCCCTTTTCGGCGGGCGCGGATCCATTCTGGGGTCGCTGTTTGGCGCACTGATCGTTGGCGTGTTCACCTTAGGTCTGAGGCTGTTGGGCGCGGATGCGCAGTGGACCTTCCTTCTTATCGGACTTCTCATCATCGCAGCGGTCGCGGTCGACCAGTGGATCAGAAAGGTATCGGGCTAATGTCAGACACTACCCCAGTCGTCCAGGGCCGTGGGATCGTCAAACGCTATGGACATGTGACCGCCATAGACCATTCCGATTTTGAACTGCGTCAGGGTGAAATACTCGCGGTTATCGGTGACAACGGTGCAGGCAAATCATCCATCGTCAAAGCCATCTGCGGCGCCACGATCCCGGATGAGGGCGATATTCTGATCGAAGGGAAGAAGGTGAACTTCACCTCACCGATCGACGCCCGGAACATGGGGATTGAGATCGTTTATCAGCAACTTGCCATGTCTCCTGCCCTGTCGATTGCGGACAACATGTTCATGGGGCGTGAGATCCGGAAATCGGGATTCATGGGCAAATATTTACGTCAGCTTGATCGCCCCGCGATGGAAAAATTCGCCCGTGAAAAACTGACCGAGCTTGGCCTGATGACCGTTCAATCCATCAATCAGACGGTCGAGACTCTGTCTGGTGGACAGCGCCAAGGCGTGGCCGTCGCCCGCGCCGCAGCCTTTGCAACCAAGTTCATTATCATGGATGAACCGACGGCTGCGTTGGGGGTGAAAGAGAGCCGGAAAGTTCTCGAACTTATTCAGGATGTGCGGGCACGTGGCATTCCGATCATACTAATCAGCCACAACATGCCGCACGTCTTCGAAGTCGCTGATCGCATACATGTGCACCGGCTGGGCAAAAGGCTCTGCACGATTGATCCCAAGGACTACACGATGTCCGACGCCGTGGCTTTCATGACCGGAGCCAAAGAACCACCGGAGGAGGACGCCGCTTAAACGAACGCGACGCAATGCGCGTTTGTGAAATGAAAGTCTGTAACAATTCACGAGAATTTGACACTCAGGCGTCGCTTAGGAACACCTGCTTGCCTGGGAAGTTGTGTTGTTACATCAACTTCTGGCCCACGAAGATACCCGAAACACACGTTGACCAAAACAGATCTATGCAATTTTTCAGAGTAGACATTGTTTCACTGCACAGCTGCCCCGGTGACGATTAATCTCGTGTATTACCAAATCTTCAGCAGAATTTCATTTATTGCTTGGTTACTTTGGTCACGATAGGTCAGCAGGCACCAAAAAAATCACTTAATACTCCGTTGAATAGTCCGGCTTTTTCCAGATGTGTCGCATGTGCAGATTCTGGTATCACCGCAAGATTGGCGTTTGGAATGGACTGCCACAGTTTTTCAGTCTGGCTCCATGGGTAGGTACGATCACGATCCCCCCAAAGAACCAGCGTTTTGGCCTGGATCGCCGACAGGCTTTCAGCACCGCTCCAGGAATGCATCGCATCCAAACCCGTGAGTATGGCTTTCAGGCTGCTTTGCTCCGCTATCGCGGCACAATCTTCATAGGTCACAGCCCGTTCCCGCTCGAGAAACCAGGTTGCAGCAATCCGTCGGGCCGTCGCTTGCGGTCCATCTGCGCAGGCGCGCGTTTTTGAGGTATCAATGGTTTCAAACCGCCCAGGCAGCACACCCACAGAACCCGTGCCATAAAGAACCAAACGGTCCACACGCTCGGGTGCGCGGGCAATCATTTCCTGTACGACCATTCCGCCCATCGAGTGCCCAACCAGGTGAAATTTCTCGATGCCACGCATCTTCAACTCATTCAGCGCCCAATCAGCAAAACCCAAGATGCTGCTGAGGGCATCAAGCTGCGCATTTTCACCAAACCCTGGCAAGTCCAGTGTGACGACATCGTAACCTGCCAACGCATCGACCTGCCCTTGCCATTGCCGACTGCCGCCCAGGAACCCATGGATAAATACAACGGGTGTCATTTCCGGCCGCCCTGCACGATGCGATCCAGGATCATGGCACAGAACAGGATTGAGAACCCTGCAAGGATACCTTGGCCAACATTCGCGTACTGCAACGCTTCCAGAACGTCCTCGCCCAACCCTTTAGCACCGATCAACGAAGCCACGACAACCATTGCCAGTGACAGCATGATTGTCTGGTTGATACCGGCCCGAATAGACGGGCTTGCCAGCGGTAGGTCAACTTTGGTCAGCAGATACCACTTATTGGCGCCAAAGCTGATCGCCGCTTCGCGCACGCTTTCGGGCACACCGCGCAAGCCCAGAACGGTCAGGCGCACCACTGGCGTGCCGCCGAAGATCATGGTGACCACGACCGCCGCCGGCTTGCCGACACCAAAGAACGCGATCACGGGGACCATGAAGACAAAGGCCGGCATGGTTTGCATGAAATCCATGATCGGCTGGATGAACGCATAGAACCGTGGGCGACGTGCAGCAAACATGCCCAGCGGAATACCAATGACAATAGACAAACACGCCGCTGTCCCCAACAAGGCCAGCGTGGTCATGGCACCTTCCCAGAAACCCAAGAGGCCCATATAGGCCAGAAATGCGCCTGAATAGATCGCCGTGCTAATGCCAGCGGTCAGCCAGGTCAGCAGAATGATCAGGCTCGCGATCACGATCCATGGCGTCTGGACCAGTATGACTTCTAGCGCATCCAGCAAAGTGCGGATTCCGAATGTCAGCCCGTCAAAAAAAGCCTCGCTGTTGCGTACGCACCAGGCGATGAAATCTTCCACCCACGTGATACTGGTCAGGCGGATGTTTGGGTCTGTCGGGAAATGGCTAAGCAGCGAAAAGCGCCCGGGGAAACTGTAGTGCATCATCGCTGCGGCGACGATCAGCGCCATGAAGATCGCGCTGAACACAATCTGCGATACCGGCATGGCCGAGCGTATCGAACGGTCTGATAACCATTCCGAGAAACGTGCCTCAAGCGCCCA
Organism: Ruegeria sp. CDSB086; assembly: GCF_059611065.1. Classification (NCBI taxonomy): domain Bacteria; kingdom Pseudomonadati; phylum Pseudomonadota; class Alphaproteobacteria; order Rhodobacterales; family Roseobacteraceae; genus Ruegeria; species Ruegeria sp. CDSB086. The sequence goes on from NZ_JBXWOV010000015.1 coordinate 52,956, forward strand.
GTTCGCCACCTGAGACTGTATCAGTTTGACGATGATCAGTATGATCAGGCCGGTCAGAATGATGTAAGGACCTTCAGCGGCCATCGCCTCGGCCTCGGCACGGATACCCCCTATGTTTTCTTCAAGCGAGTCCACCGTTCGCTGATAGACATCGATCTTGTCCGAGTTGTTTTCGATAGCCGCCGCCAATTGCTGACGACGCAGTTCAAGCGTCCCTTCAATCGATGCAATACGCTCCATTGCCTCAGCTGCCAGATCGCCGAACAGTCCTCGCGCAATCTGCACAAATGCTATTGTTTCGAGGATCAGAAATGGTAACGCCCATGACCACAGACCCCGCGCGCCGAACCAGACCGGACCAAACAATCCGGCCATCAGATTGAAAGTTGGCGTAAAGCGGGACGACGCACCAATCTTGTCGAAATTGCGGATGTAGTAGTCAGGGCTGGTGCGCACAAAGGTGCGAATGTTTTCACGCCGCTCTTCGGCATAAGCAAGGGCCGCTTCGCTTTCGGTATCTTCCAACGGGTTCACATCAGAAAGGCTCATGACACTTCGGTCCCTTCGATCACGGTGCGCAACAGATCGGCACGGGTTATGACGCCAACATCCACGCCTCCGTCCTCCACAAGGATTGCGCTGCTGTTGTCGATTGCCAGATTTATCAGCGTGCTCAGATTTTCGCCTTCATTCACGCGCGGGGCATCCGCCGATAGCGGCCCATGGGCCGCTATATGTTCTGGAATTGGCCGCATGACCGCATGGGCGCGCACCACTTTGAGGCGTGAAATACCCGCAACGAAATCAGCCACATAGTCATCAGCGGGGTTCATGACGATGTCTTCGGCTGTTCCGATCTGCACCACCTTTCCATCGCGCATGATCGCGATCCGATTGCCGATGCGGACCGCCTCATCTAGGTCGTGTGTAATGAAGATCGTGGTCTTTTTCAGGATCTTGCTCAGGCGGATAAATTCATCCTGCAATTGCCGCCGGATCAAAGGATCAAGGGCCGAGAACGGCTCGTCCATCAAAAGAACATCCGGGTTGGCTGCCAGCGCGCGAGCCAGGCCCACACGTTGTTGCATGCCACCGGACAGCTCGTGTGCGAACTTTGATCCCCAGGCACCCAGTTCGACAATATCGAGAATAGCAGCAGCCTGACGCATGCGTTCATTCTTGCTGACCTGCCGGATTTCCAGTGGCATTGCCACGTTATCCAACACCGACCGATGCGGCATCAGTGCAAAGTTCTGAAACACCATACCGATTTTGTTGTTGCGAAACTGCTGAAGCTCTTTTGGCCCCAAGGCCATGACATCAGTGCCTTCGATTTCGATCTTACCAGCAGTCGGCTCCAGCAGTCGGTTGAAATGGCGAACCAGGGTGGATTTACCGCTGCCTGACAGACCCATGATGCAAAAAATCTCACCCCGGTTTACCGAAAGGCTGACATCAGCGACGCCGACAACACAGTTGTATTCGGCCAGCACTTGGGACTTGTCCAACCCACGGTCGCGGATCGCCTGCAGCGCCACCTCGGGCCTGCCCCCGAATATCTTCCAGACATTCGAGATTTCAATAACGGTATCGTCGTTCATGTGTCCCCCAGAGAACTGTGCTTGGGTGGCGCCACCAATTGGCGCCACCCTTTTTTCTGGAAGTGGGATCAGAGACCCAGCCAGGCGTCCACGCGATCCGGGTTCGCCTCGACCCATTCGCGGGCAACTTCTGCCGGATCACGACCTTTACCGCTGATTTCATAGGCAAAACCGCTAACATCGTCCGCCGTCAGGGCGAAATTCGCAAAAAAGTCAGCAACTGCCGGAGAACGGTCCGGCAATGTGTTGGACCACGCGATCTGAACGTTCTTAAGCGCGTCTTTGGTCGCAACGCTGGATTTGCTGTACCAATCCGGATCGTCCGAGGGCTGAACCATCACGTATTTTGCCGGGTCGAAAGTCGGCTCGCTCAGCATTTGCACGTCGAACATGTACCAGACCGCATGTGGCTTGTAGCAGTAGAAGGCATAGCCTTCGCCTTTGGCGATGCTATCCTTGATCCGCGCGGTCTTCACGCTTTCCTCAGCGCGGACCGGCTCGATGAAATCAAGCAGACCGTAGTCGCGGGTTTTGACTTCGTTCACATTGGCCGAAGCCCAACCCGGCGCTCCGATCCACATTTCACCCTTTCCGTTGCCATCACTGTCCATCAGCGCGGCAACATCGGGACGGCCTAAATCTGCAATATCGGTGATATTGTTGGCTTCACCAAAATCCTTGCTAACGCAGAAACCCTGATTGCCTTCATAGGGGTTCGACGACAGGGTTACTGTGCCCGCTTCGTCTACATATTTCTTGGTAAAGCTTTCTTGGTTGGGCAGCCAAACATCGGGGTGCACGTCGATATCGCCCTTACCCTGATCCATCGCCTGAAAAATCGTGGCGTTGTTGCCGGGCACATATTCAACTTTGCCGCCGATACGCATTTCCACCACCGCACCCAGCACGTGTGCAATGGCCTGCGCGCCGGTCCAGGATGGCACACCTATTTTGACCTCTTCGGCTGCGAAAGCCGGCATCGCATAAATGCTGACCGCGGCTGCGATTCCCAGCGTTTTCAGATTGGTTCTCATGGTCTTCTCCTCTGTTGAAATGCGCCGTGTTTCGGCGTCGTTTTTTCCGTCGTTCGACTTTCCTATTGCGCAATAGGGTCGAGCCAATATCCTTTTGGCTGCAACATCGGACGGAAGGAAATAAAGAAGACCAACCGCCAGACCCTGTCCTGAAGTCTAGATCAAGAGCTTTTCTCAGAGCCAATTCAAACATTTCATCAAACTATTCATTCTTTGCATAGTTTGCGTTATGCTGGCCTAGCACGTCTGTTGACATGTTGGAGCACACATTGGACCTGAATTGGCTACGTGACTTTGAATGTCTTGCCCGGACCTTGAATTTCACCCGCGCATCCGACGAAAGAAACATCACGCAATCCGCATTCAGCCGTAGAATCAAAGCTTTGGAAAGTTGGGTTGGATTGCCCCTGGTCAACCGAGCGACTTACCCTGTTCAGCTGACAGAGGCCGGTCAACAGTTCCTGCCTGTTGCTCTGGCGGCCATGTCTCAGTTATCGGAATCGCGCCAATCGTTACGGGATGCCGATCGCGGCGATAGCCGGTTCATCAGGTTTTCGGTTCTTCACACCATAGCCGTTAATTTTCTGGCAACCCGGATAGACGAGTTGCAGAGGCAAATCCCCGAATTACGCACACGTGTCTTATCTGATTCCTTAAGCACATGTTGTGATCTTTTGATCGAAGGCGCGGTGGATATCCTGCTTTGTTATTATCATCATTCAGTCTCGCCAATGATTGATGAGGCCGCATTTGAACGTAAGGATCTGGTAAAGGATCGTCTGGTGCCGGTGGCGGCTGTTGAACCAGCGCGCACTATGGGATGGGATCTTGCACGACAGGACGGCCCGCCAATCCCCTATCTTGCCTATGACCGGTCTTCGTTTCTGGGAATGGTCGTAGAAAACACCATTGATCGGAAATCCCTGAATACCGAGACGATCTATGTCGACAGCCTTGTCGAGACCATTAAGCGGCGATTGATGACAGGAAGCGGCGTTGCCTGGATGCCCGAAACGGCAATTACAGCAGAACTTGATCAAGGCTTGCTAGTGCCAGTCGGTGATGATGCGTGGAGCGCGACGTTGACAATTTCAGCCTTTTCCAATCCATCCGGCTTTGATCAAATCGCGCTCCAGCTTTGGGAACGTTTGTGACGTCAATCTTCCAAAGCGAGCTGCTACTGTGCGCGGCGCAGTTCTCTAGTCTGCGTCGCTAAGATAGCCTATTTGAGAAAACTCAATGATCGCGTGGACCAGCAAATCAATCGTGTCCGCTGCTTTGACCTCATCCGCGACGCCATCGGCAATAAGCGAGAATTCTGAGCAGGCGACAAGTTGCAGATCTGCCCCCGCTTTGGCCAATGCAATTGAGGCCGTTCGCAGTGTTTCACGCGCGTCATCACTTGGACCGTCGACCTTAATTCTACGGATCGCCGTCAGCAGCCTGTCACTATCCGTTGGCCAGACAATCGATAGCCCGCGGGCTTGCAATGCCGTTTCGAAAAGGCGGGTACGGAGCACTGCGGGTGAGGCGAGCACGCCAACGCATCCACCGGCCCCCAGTTCACTGACAGCATGATCCGCAGCCAGTTTCACCATATTCAACAAAGGAACGGTCACTGCATCCGTGATCGCGTCGGCGTAGTGATGCGCCGTGTTGCAGGGCATTGCCAGCGCAGCGGCGCCAGCGCCCTGAAGACGGCGTGCCATTGCGGCAAGCGTCGGTCCCGGGTCTTCGCCCTTCCCCTCAATCAGATGATCAATCCGCGACGGCACCTGCGGGTTCATATCAATCAGAAGCGGGATGTGATCGCGGTCATCACTTACCGGCACGGCCTCCACCAGCTTACGCTGGAGGAGGATGGTGGCCTCGGGACCCATGCCACCTAGAATGCCAATTGGGCGCAATGTCATTGCTCAGACATTCACCCATCGGTTTTTGTGGTCGAATGCAAAATCATAACCACCAAGGGCCGCAGCACCTCCAGTGTGCAGGAAAACGATCCGCTGGTCATTGAATTCGCCCTTGCGGGCCAGGTCGATTAAGCCCGCTGCGCCCTTGGCAGAGTAGCAGGGGTCCAGAAGAATGCCCTCAAGCTCGGCAAACATCTCAATCGCCTCGATGCCGCTTTCGGTCGGAAGGCCATAGCCCTCGCCCACATAGTTGGTATTGGCCATCACGTCCTCGCGCTTTACCACGCCTGAGCAACCCAGCTTTTCGGCTGTTTTGCAGGCGAGGTCATAAACCATCTGTTCCTGCTTTGGTTGAGGCGCTCTTGTACCGATACCCAGCACCGGTACCTGCGCATTCATGGCGCACATTCCTGTCACCAACCCAGCCTGCGTTCCCGACGAACCTGTTGCGTGTACCAGCCGATCAATTCGCAAACCACTGTCATTGGCTTGCCCCAAAAGTTCAAAGGCTGCGTTCACATAGCCAAGTGCCCCGGTCGGGTTAGATCCACCGCCGGGAATAACATAGACATTACGGCCCTCTGTCCGTTTTTTCTCGGCAGCTTTTTCCATTTCGCCCGCCATGTCGTGACCACCGGGAAATTTCTCAGTTGTCGCGCCGTGCAAATGATCCAACAGCACGTTCCCGTTCGTGTTGTAGTTTCCGTCCTGATATCCGGTGCGATCTTCCAGAAGGATATGGCAATCAAGTCCCAGCTTGGCGGCAAAGGCTGCGGTTTGACGACCGTGGTTAGTTTGCGTGGCTCCTTGCGTCATAACCATATCCGCGCCCTGCGCTTCCGCCTCGGCCATTAGGAATTCCAGCTTGCGGGTCTTGTTGCCGCCTGTTGACATGCCGGTGCAATCGTCGCGCTTGATCCATATCTCGACACCCAGTTCTTTCGACAACCGTTTCATCGGTTCAAGCGGTGTCGGAAGATGAGCCAGGTGAAGGCGGGGGAAGCGGGCGAGATGCATAACATGGCTCCTAATATTGGTTTCCGTCAATTTACAATGTGAGATACGGCTCCGCTAATTCGAAATGTGGCTTCTATGTTGCAAAGTTTGCATATTACTGAGCATTGCAGTAACTGGTTCACATGCGTTTGGAATGGATCGATGACATATTGGCCGTGTTGGACAGCGGATCTCTGGCCCGCGCTGCGGACAAGCGGTTGCTGACCCAATCTGCCTTTACCCGTCGGGTACGGCTTATCGAAGACAGTATCGGTGCGACCCTATTTGATCGCCGTCGCAAACCCGTATCTCTGATGCCGGGTGTACAGGCTTTGGAGCCTGAGCTGCGTGAGCTGAGTACGCGGCTGCACAAACTACGTCAAACTTTGAAAACAGCGAGTGACAGGGCCAACAAGTCTCTGTCTCTTGTGTGCCAACATGCTCTCACGACAACCGTTTCGCCAAAAGTAGTCCGCACCTTGACCGAAAATGACGCTATCTCGGTTCGGGTCCGATCGGGAAATCAGGACGAATGTCTGTTGCAGCTGATCTCAAAAGAGGTCGATTTCGCGATCATGTACACTATTTCGGATGGCAGTGCGCGAGATCTCGAAAACGCGTTTGAGGCCAAGACGATTGGCACAGATATTCTGATCCCGGTTTGCGCGCCTGCAATGCGTGAGGAATTGGTTGGCGAGACCGTTCCCGCGATAGTCTACCCGCCTGATGTCTTCCTTGGACAAGTGTTTTCCCGATTGGTCGCGCCGCGATTGCCTGAGCATATTACAATCATCTCCAGAGCAGAGACCGCGCTGACGCTCGCGATGCTACAATATGCCCTGGATGGAATCGGCGTTGCGTGGCTGCCCTATTCTTTGGCCGCCAGTCCGCTTGCAGAGGGGCAGCTTGTACGCGTTGACGATGCTCTGCCTGCACAAGAACTTACAATCAGAATGGTCCGATTGGCTGCAGTGCAGTCAGAATTCAGTGAGCAAGTATGGCGACGTCTAGCCGGGCAATTGCAGAGCATTTGATCATCACAAGAACGAAGAAATGATGTGACAGACTTCATCTGAGCGCTGATATTGACCGACGACGTATTCATGATGTTGCGCAAGGGCACCCTCTTGTAACACGGTACTTGGTCGAACTCATTTTGGGTCGCCTACGCGCTTCTGGCCAAAGCTACCTTGGGCGTTTCATGAGATAGCTAAACGTCCAGTCCAATCCGGTTTGAATATTCAAGCACAATTGGGGCGGGTGTTCATCCTTGTTGCAATGAGCAGCTTTTCCCATTTTGTTTCGATACATCACCTACGAGCCTAATCCGAAGCAGATTTGGCTGAATAGTAGTAAGCGATGGCTTGCGCCCGGTTTCTAACTGACAGTTTTTCATAGATATTCGAGAGGTGAAATTTCACGGTATTGGTGGAAATCTGTAACTCTTTTGACAGTTCCCGGTTGGACATTCCCTTCGACAGTGCCTCAAGGATAGCCCGCTCCTTGCGCGACAAGGTCTGAAGAGGACTATGTTGCACCGTGCGTACATCGATGAATGGGAAAACCATCTTACCTTTGGCAACATCAACGCATGTATCCAGCAGGCCTTCAACCTCACCGGAACGAGGTGCAAACCCTGCGGCGCCTGCTTGCATGGCCAGCCGAGGGACATCACCTGCCTCATCACCATAGACCACAAAACGCGGTGCGTTTTCCTGTTCGCGCAGCACTTCGATCAGTTTGGCTGCACCCAAAGCTGGCAGTTCCCAGGACACTACGCAGACCTTTACCGGCACACGCATGACTGCCCCAAGGAAACCTTCGGCAGTTGCAGATGTCGCCACCAACGAGAATCGTTTGTCTCTCTCAAAGATTTCGGACATCGCCGAGAGGACGAGAGAATTGTTGTTGGCGAGCATGATGTCGATCGGAGGGGGCGTTGTGTCGAGCATTGATTTTCCACCTAATTTACCCAATAACTACCATGTTGGGTAGGTAAGTTTCCGGTATACATCGGTATATTTGCCAGAATGGGTAGGTTTTTTCCCACCCAAATAGCTACCCTAAAGCAGTAGTAAGTTACGTTGCGCCCTGACGCAAGGATCGGCTTTTCTTTTCGGTAACGCGACAGACGGGGCGCATTACGGACCCCGTCGCCGAGGAGGATCGCCAATGACGTTTCAAATCTACCCGACGCTCGAAATTCCGGAAACACTGGCTGCGGGACCCGGACCAGGCAATACCGATGCCCGCGTTCTGCATGCCTTTGCAAATGCGGGTGTTGCGGATCACATGCAGGGTGACGTCCTGCGCGGCATGATCGAATGCAAGCACATGCTGCGCAAAATCTGGGGCACCGACAATACCTATACCTTCGCGGTTGCTGGCACCGGTTGGAGCGCGCTGGACACTATGTTCTCGGCCGTTATGCCTGGCGACAAGGTGGTTGCGTTCACCAATGGCACCTTTTCCGGCATTGACGTGCTGACCCTACGGATTAAGGCAGCCACACCTGAAGAACATGCCGCCAATCCACTTGATCCCATTGCGGCCAGCGTCACCGTGATCGAAATTCCGCATGGCCAGCCCGTGACCGGTGAGATGGTCGACGTCGCATTGGCCGAACACAAGCCGAAATGGGCTTTCATGGCACATTGGGAAACCGGTTCCGGCCGTGTCAACGATGTACAGGGATTCTCGGATGCGTGTGAAAATCATGGCACCATGGGTCTGATTGATGCTGTGTCTTCGCTGGGTGTTGCAGACTTTCGTATCGACGATTTCCCCGGCATCGCAGGCTGGGCTTCGTGCCCGCAAAAAGGCCTGTGCTGCCTGCCCCTGACCTATGCGCCGGTCAGCTTCACCAACGCCTTTATCGAGGCGCTGAAGACAACCGGTGCTTACTCTTACGTCCACAATCCGATTTTCGAGGCCCGCCATTGGGGCATTGTCGACGGTCAGGATGTTGAGAAAGGCACCTATCACCGGACCCATTCGGGCTATGCCGTCGCCGCGTTCCATGAATCTCTGCGTCTGACCTTGCAGGAAGGACTGGCTAAACGCGCGCATTCCTACAAAACGCATGAGGCCGTCCTGCGTGACGCCGTCACCGCGATGGGCTGCGATGTCACTTCGGACATGCCAAGCCTCGTAGTGCTGAACCTGCCCACAGAACTGGCTGGCCGCGAAATGGAATTGGTACAGAACTGCCGCGCGCGTGGCTTTGGCATCTGGCCGACACTCAGCGCCCCGGTACAGGTGCGCATCGGCATCCTGAACCAACTGAACCATCAGTCGATCAGCCGCATCGTAAAACTGTTTGGCGAGGCGATCCGCGAACTGGGTGGCACAGTGGATTTTGAAGCCATCGAAGCGCTGCTGGAAAGCCGCTACGGCACGTCGATCGCGGCCTGACCGCACTGCATGAACGGGAGGAAGATTGCAGATGGATATTCACGAATATCAGGCGAAAGAGGTTCTTTCGAATTTTGGTGTCGCCGTACCTTCGGGTGCGCTGGCCTACAGTCCCGAACAAGCGGCATATCGGGCGCGCGAGCTAGGGGGCGATCGTTGGATCGTGAAGGCTCAAGTCCATGCCGGAGGCCGAGGAAAAGCCGGAGGTGTCAAACTGTGCAACACCGAGAACGAAATCCATGAAGCCTGTGACGAGATGTTCGGACGCAGGTTGGTTACGCATCAAACCGGTCCCGAAGGCAAGGGCATCTACCGTGTCTACGTTGAATCCGCCGTGCCGATTGATCGCGAGATTTATCTGGGCTTCGTGCTGGATCGCTCCAGCCAGCGGGTGATGATCGTGGCCTCGTCGGAAGGCGGCATGGAGATCGAAGATATCTCGGCCGAACGCCCCGACAGCATCGTGCGATCGATCGTCGAACCGGCCGTGGGCCTGCAGGAATTCCAGGCGCGCGAAATCGCATTTCAACTGGGTTTTGAGGCGAAATTGGTGCAGCAAATGGTGCGCACGCTACAGGGCTGCTACGCCGCCTTCAGCAATCTGGACGCCACCATGGTCGAGATCAACCCGCTGGTCATCACCGGTGACGATCGGGTTCTGGCGTTGGATGCCAAGATGAGCTTTGACGACAACGCATTGTTCCGGCATCCGCAGATCTCAGAGTTACGCGACAAAAGTCAGGAAGACCCACGCGAAAGTCGCGCTGCGGATCGCGGCCTGTCTTATGTCGGTCTTGACGGCAATATCGGCTGTATCGTGAACGGCGCCGGTCTGGCCATGGCCACGATGGATACGATCAAGTTGGCGGGGGGCGAACCTGCGAACTTTCTGGACATCGGCGGTGGCGCCTCACCCGAACGTGTGGCCAAGGCCTTTCGTCTGGTCCTGTCAGACAAGAACGTACAGGCGGTGCTGGTCAACATATTCGCCGGGATCAATCGCTGTGACTGGGTCGCAGAGGGCGTCGTACAGGCGCTACGCGAACTTGAGCTTGAAATCCCTGTCATCGTGCGGCTGGCCGGCACCAATGTCGCGGTAGGTCAAAAAATCCTGGCCAAATCCGGATTGCCGATCATCCGCGCCACCACCCTTATGGAAGCCGCCGAACGCGCTGTTGGCGCGTGGCAAAACGATCTGACCCAAAACACCAAGATGAGGGCTGTCTAATGAGCATTCTTCTGGACCGCGACAGCCGTGTTATCGTTCAGGGCATTACCGGACGAATGGCACGGTTCCATACCAAAGACATGCTGGACTATGGCACTAATGTCGTCGGCGGAGTTGTCCCCGGCAAGGGCGGCGAGACCGTCGAGGGCGTGCCGGTCTTTGACACCGTAAAACAAGCTGTCGAGGCCACCGGCGCCGATGCCAGCCTTGTTTTCGTGCCGCCACCATTTGCCGCCGATTCCATCATGGAGGCCGCAGATGCGGGCATCCGCTATTGCGTCTGTATCACCGACGGTATCCCGGCACAGGACATGATCCGGGTTAAGCGGTACATGTACCGTTATCCCAAAGACAAGCGCATGGTGCTGACCGGGCCCAACTGCGCGGGCACCATCAGCCCCGGCAAGGCTCTGTTGGGGATCATGCCAGGCCACATCTACCTGCCCGGAAATGTCGGCATCATCGGTCGATCCGGCACGCTTGGCTATGAGGCCGCAGCCCAGCTGAAAGAACACGGCATCGGCGTTTCAACCAGCGTCGGGATCGGCGGCGACCCGATCAACGGGTCTTCGTTCCGCGATATCCTTGAGCGGTTCGAACAGGACAGGGACACTGAAGTCATTGCCATGATCGGCGAGATCGGCGGCCCGCAGGAAGCCGAGGCCGCAGAATACATCCGCGACAACATAACCAAGCCCGTCGTCGCCTATGTTGCAGGTCTGACCGCGCCCAAAGGTCGGACTATGGGTCATGCTGGTGCGATCATCTCGGCCTTTGGCGAAAGTGCCTCCGAGAAGGTTGAAATCTTGTCGGCGGCGGGGGTGACCGTTGCTGAAAACCCGGCGGTGATTGGCGAAACCATTGCCCGCGTCATGGGAAAGGCTGCGTGATGACCAAACCTTCAGTCCTTGTCACCCGTCGCTGGCCCGCCGCCGTCGAGGCGCGACTGGCCGAAGACTACAACACCGTACTCAATACCGGGGATACTCCGATGTCCCCGGCTGAAATCCGCGACGCCCTGAAACACTATGACGCGGTGCTGCCCACCGTTACCGATACGCTCAGCGCCGAGGCGCTGGACGTCCCCGCAGCACAGACCAAAATTCTGGCCAATTACGGGGTCGGGTATAGCCACATTTGCGAGCCCTCAGCCCGCGAACTTGGCATGACCGTGACAAACACGCCTGACGTTCTGTCTGAATGTACCGCCGATATCGCAATGACCTTATTGCTGATGGTAGCGCGCCGCGCAGGCGAAGGCGAACGCGAGCTGCGCGCCGGAAACTGGACCGGTTGGCGGCCCACGCATCTGGTCGGCACCAAGGTCAGCGGTAAGACCCTGGGCATCATCGGCTATGGCCGCATCGGGCAGGAAATGGCCCGCCGCGCCCATCATGGCTTTGGTATGGATGTCGTTATTTACAATCGCAGCCAGGTGGCGCCCGACGTTTTAGCCAAGTGCAATGCCACTCAGGTGGATACTGTCGATGAGCTGTTGCCGCAATGCGACTTCGTCTCGCTGCACTGCCCCGGAGGGGCCGCAAACCGGCACCTGATCAACGGTCGAAGACTCGACTTGATGAAACCCGACGCCTTCCTGATCAACACCGCGCGCGGCGAGGTCATCGACGAACACGCCCTGATCCAGGCCCTGATGTTCGACACAATTGGCGGCGCGGCGCTGGATGTATTTGACGGCGAGCCCCGCATTAGCTCGGACCTGCTGCAATGTGACAACCTCGTCATGCTGCCACATCTCGGAAGCGCGACTAAAGAAGCACGCGAAGCTATGGGGTTCCGCGTCATTGAAAACCTCAATGATTTCTTCAATGGCAAAAATCCAAGAGACAAAGTGATCTGATGCAAGCGTTGGCTCAGGATACCCAGCTGTCCCTTCCACCTTCCGCGTATGCGGACGGTCTTCGGACTGAATTGCGCACGCTATGGCGAAACATCCTTTTGAAAAGGGCGCCACATGTCGCTTCTTGGGCCGAAGCCAAGCCGCTGCCCCCCATTCCAACTGGCCAGGCCGCAATCCCGTATTTGCAGGCCCTGTCGATCTGGTTTCAGCTTTTGCGCATCATCGACGAAAACGCAGATGTGCGGGATCGTCGACAAATCGAAACCCAAAAAGGTGCCCGAGCGGTTGCAGGTGGATTTGCCGAAGTGTTGTCGGACCTTAATCTGAGTGTTGGGGAAACCGAAAAGTTGGCAGGTAGTTTAATGACTGGCCCCACGCTAACGGCTCATCCGACCGAAGCCAAACGCGTCACCGTTCTTGAAATTCACCGCCGGATTTATCGTATCCTGGTCAGCCTCGAATCTCAGCGCTGGACGCCAATTGAACGTTCAACATTGTTGAATGATCTGGAAGGCGAGATCGACCTACTATGGATGACCGGAGAATTACGCTTGTCACGTCCCAGTTTACGTGACGAGATCGAATGGGGTTTGCAATTTTTCCGCGACGCAATATTCGATGCTGTACCACAGGTCATCGACCGGTTCGATCACGCCTGTATGCAGGTTTTGGGTAAGACTTTAAATGTGACGCCCAATGTCCGATTTCATAGCTGGATTGGCGGTGACCGGGACGGCAACCCGAATGTAACCTCTGAGATGACCAAACTGGCTCTGCAACGTGGGCGCGAGACAGCGATTGATCTCTACTGTCAGGCTCTTGATAAAGCCGCGCAAAAACTGAGCATTAGCGCCCTGATCCTACCACTGCCCGAACCTCACGGTGAACGGTTGCAGGCAATTATCAACCGCGCACCCAAGAATGACCGCAACCCGAACGAACCGTTTCGGCAGGCCCTGAATGCCGTCCGCCAAAGACTGACAAGTGCCGGTTATCAGCATATCTCGCAGTTCGAGTGTGATCTCGACGCGCTTGATGAGGCGCTTTGTGCAGTAAACGCCGATATTCTAACAAGGCGGCATATCCGACCTCTTCGCCGAGCGGCAACCGTATTCGGGTTGCGTACCACAACCTTGGACATACGGCAGAATTCGACTGTGACGACTAGCGTTCTGGCAGAAATCTGGTCTGCATTCGAACCTGCGCCCAAATACGGAACACCCGAATGGTCGACCCGTCTGCGCACCGAGTTGGCAGACCAGAACCTGCAGTATCCTCAGCGTGACGGGTTGAGTGATCAGGCGCAGGAATTACTAGCCTTACTAGCCCTTATGCACGCTGTTCGAACAGGGCCGGATCCCAAAGCTGTCGGACCATTCATCTTGTCGATGACACGCTCGGCAGACGACATCCTGGGTGTCTATCTTCTCGCCCGCTATGCCGGGTTCGGATCAGAGACACTTGATATTTCTGTGGTGCCGCTGTTCGAGACGATCGGTGATCTGCGCAACGCCTCAGCAATTCTGCTGGATGTTCTGGATGTTCCGCTTGCCCGCCGCAGCCTTAAGTCAGGTGGCAATGTGATCGAGGTGATGTTGGGATACTCCGACAGCGGCAAAGATGGCGGATATTTCTGTTCGACCTGGGAACTGGACCGTGCGCAGCGCCGGATCGTTACAGCACTTGCGTCGCAGGGATTTAGTGCCGCGTTTTTTCACGGACGTGGTGGTTCTGTCAGCCGGGGTGGTGCCCCCACAGGCCGGGCA
>NZ_JBXWOV010000016.1:0-55097 GCF_059611065.1 Ruegeria sp. CDSB086
GAAGCCGAAGCCGAAGCCGAAGCCGAAGCCGAAGCCGAAGCCGAAGCCGAAGCCGAAGCCGAAGCCGAAGCCGAAGCGGCTGTGGAACTGACCCAGGAAGAGAACTCCGCGCCGCCGGAAAAATCGCATCGTGAAGAGTCGCAGCAGGAAGAAAAACGCAGTGGATTCGTCCCCGCTTTGCTCGGCGGTGTTATCGCGGCGGGAATCGGGTTTGCAGCCGGCAGCGCGGGCTTGTTCGGATCTGGTGATACAGATGCGCTTACGACGCTCGAGGCGAAGCTCAACGATCAGTCCACTCAGATCGAGGCGCTGACCAAATCCCTGTCCGACACATCTGGCGTCGACAGCAAGATTTCAGCGCTGACCGATCAGGTGACACCGATCACCTCCGATCTGGATACGCTCAAATCCAGTGTCGATGAGCTGGCGGGCAAGATTGATCCTTTGGCCAGCCGCCTAAGTAAAATTGAAAGCGACGCTCTGACCCAAGGCGCGTCCCCCGAAACGTCGGCAGCCTTTGAGGCCGAACTGAAAAAATTGCAGGATTCACTGGCGGCGCAGCGGGCCGAAGTGGAAAAAATGGTGTCGGACGCACAAACGCTTGAGGCGAAAGCCTCGGCAGAGGCTCTGGCAGCGACCAACGCGGCGATCCTGTCGCGCCTGCATGGTCAACTGGATGCTGGTCAGCCTTACGCAGACCTTGTCGCCGAACTGAAGGCAGGCGGCGTTGATGTGCCTGAGGCGCTATCCGGCCCCGCCGATAAGGGTGTTGCAAGCGTGTCGACCTTGCGGGCATCGTTCTCACCCGCTGCGCGAACCGCGTTGGCGGAAGCACGGGATGCGGACAAAGCCACTGGTCTGGTGGCGTTCCTGCAGCGACAGACCGGGGCGCGTTCGGTCACCCCACAAGATGGCGATGGTCCGGATGCGATCCTGTCTCGTGCCGAGTCGGCTCTGTCCAGTGGCGACGTCTCAACGGCCCTGACCGAACTTAAATCCCTGCCCGAAGCGGCGCAGGCAGCTATGGCTGATTGGGAGCAGGCAGCCCAGGCGCGGGTTTCCGCGGTGGATGCCGCCAATGCGCTTCAGCCTAGCGTGAACTCGAACTGAAGGACCTGCCATGCTGTGGTCACTGTTTAAGATTCTAGTTTTTGTTGCGATTATCGGTCTTTTGGCCGTGGGTGCGGGTTCCCTCATGGAAACCAGCGGTGGTATACAGATCACAGCCGGCGGGACGGAGTACACTTTGGGGCCGTTGCAATCGGTCATCGCGCTGGGCGTTCTGGTTTTTGCAGTTTGGCTTTTGTTCAAGCTGCTGACCCTGTTGATCGCCACGCTGAAGTTCCTCAACGGAGACGAAACCGCCCTGTCGCGCTATTTCGACCGCAGTCGCGAGCAGCGTGGGTATCAAGCGTTGTCCGATGGTCTGATGGCGCTGGCATCGGGCGAAGGGCGCGTGGCTTTGAACAAGGCCACCAAGGCAGAGCGGCTTTTGAACAAACCCGAGTTGACCAACCTGCTGGTGGCTCAGGCTGCCGAGATGAACGGTGACACCCAAAAGGCGGCTGACACCTACAAAAAGCTGGTGACGGACAATGCAACCCGCTTTGTCGGTGTGCGCGGTATCATGAAACAGAAACTGGCCGAAGGGGATGACGAAACCGCCCGCAAACTGGCCGAAAAAGCCTTGGCCATGAAGCCGCGCCATCTGGAAACACAGGACATTTTGTTAGGTCTTCAGACCAAGGCGCAGGATTGGGCAGGCGCGCGGTCTACACTGACAGCCAAGTTGAAATCCGGCCACCTGCCGCGCGACGTGTTCAAGCGCCGCGATGCTGTGCTGGCCCTGTCCGAGGCCAAGGGGATTCTGGACGAGAACGCCACGGTCGAACAGCAAGAGCGCGCGATTGAGGCGAACCGCCTGTCTCCTGATCTGATTCCTGCGGCCGCAATGGCAGCGCGCGCTTACATTGAAAAAGGCAAACCGCGCAATGCGACCAAAATAGTGAAAAAAGCGTGGGAGGTGCAGCCGCACCCCGACCTCGCCCATGTCTTTGCAGAGATTGCGCCGGATGAAACGCCACATGAACGGATCAAACGCTTTACTGCGCTGACCCGTATTCACCCTGAGAATATGGAAACCCGTCTGATTTTGGCGGAGCTGAACATCGTGGCCGAAGACTTCCCCGAGGCGCGTCGCGCACTGGGCGATGTGGTCGAAAAGCAGGCGGATGCGCGCGGTTACACGTTGATGGCCGCTATTGAACGGGGCGAGGGGTCCTCGGACGCGGTAGTACAGGGTTGGCTGGCCAAGGCGCTGACTGCACCGCGCGGGCCACAATGGGTCTGCGACAATTGTCATGACATCCAGCCCGGGTGGGCTCCGGTCTGTCAGAACTGCAGCAGCTTTGACACGCTCAGCTGGCAAACACCGCAAACGCCGGAAATCGCAAGCGCGACGGGTGTCCATATGCTGCCTCTGATCGTTGGTGCGCTGGAAGACAGCAGCGAGCCGGAAGCTGAGGTCGAGGTTGAAGTGGAAGACGTCGAGGAACCGGGTGATCCCGAGATCATCGAATTGGATGTGGAACCAGTCCGCCCCGACGTCGAACCCGTGGTCGAGAAACAGGCCTGACGCGCTATTCCTCAGGCGAGTTCCTGACATAAGTCCAGCGGTACGTCGGAGGTGTGGGGCCTTTGTTGCGGCCACCTTGCTGCATTTGCTCCCACGCATGTGCCAGTATGCCGACTGACCGGGAGAGGCAAAACAAACCACGCGCAAGCGGTGGTTCGAACCCAAGCTCTGCATAGATGACGGCCGTGGCCCCGTCGATGTTCATCGGGACGGGTTTGCCTTTGCGACGTGCAAGCTCTGCTTCGATATCCAACGCGATTTTCCGGAAACGTCCGTCACACGCGCCGCGTTCTACTGCCTCAGAGACCAGGGCCATCAACCGCGGTGCGCGTGGATCGGTCGGTGTGTGAAACCGGTGGCCGAAACCCGGCAGTATCTTTCCGTGGTCGTCGATCCAGTCGTCAATCGCTGCACCGATCCCGCCCGAGTGGGACCCGACAAAGTGATACAGCTCAACCGCCTGCTCACCGGCGCCGCCGTGGATGTCGCCCAGCATGTTCACCGCGCTGGCCATTGCGTTGTTCAAAGGCAAACCGCAAGTTACAGCCATCCGGGCCGTCGCAATAGAAGGTGCCTGTGGTCCGTGATCTACGGCGGCGACCAGGGCCGCTTCGAACAGATCTGCCTGCGCGGGTAACGGGCGGTTGCCGCGAACCAGAAACCAGATCATTTCGGCGAAACTGAGGTTGCCGATCAGGTCCTCGATGGGTTCACCGCGCAGGGCGATGCGTCCGGGTTCCATGTCAATGATGGATGTGCTCCACCAGTCGGAAACATCGCTCATATCACACCATCCTTGGCCAGTTCCTTGATCTCATCCGGTGACAAGCCAATTTCGGACCAGATTGAATCGTTATCCGCGCCCAATTCCGGCGGTGAGACTTTCGGCATATTTCGCTGCCCGTCCATCACCACGGGGCTGCCTGCCAGCTGCATCTCCTCTCCGTGCGCGTGCAGAGATCCAATCAGCCCCCGGTCAGAGAGTTGTTCGTCGGCCAACGCCTCGGGGACTGTCAGCACTTGCCCCGTGGGTACGCCCAAGCCATTCAATTCGCTGACCCACTCGCTCGCGGGACGCCATTTCAGGGATTTCTCCAACTCGTCCCGCAAAGCGTGGCGGTTTCGTTTGCGATCTTCGCGTGTTGTATATTCAGGGTCATCCAACAGGTCCTCGCGGCCAAGATGCCGGGCGAGGGCTTGCCATTGTTCATCGCGATTGGCGGCGATGTTGATCGGGCTGTCGGATGTGGCGAAGGTACCGGACGGTGCCGACGTTGTGTTTTCATTGCCATGCGCGCCGGGCATCACACCGCCGACAAGGTAGTTGGACACAACCCATCCCATGGTTGAGATCACGGCCTCGGACATGGCGATGTCCAGGAATGCGCCGCGTGGTCGTGCGTTCAACGCAGCACTGATTGCGAAGGCGGCTGTCAGCCCCCCAACTGTATCAGCCAACGGATAACCAACACGATAGGGTGCTGTCTCCGGTGCGCCGGTGATCGACATGACCCCGCTGATGCCCTGAACGATCTGGTCATAGGCAGGGTCGTCGCGGCGCGGACCGTCCTGTCCGAACCCGCTGATTGCACAATAGATCAAGGTGGGGTTTTCGGTACGCAGAACCTCGTACCCCAGACCCAACCGATCCATCACGCCGGGCCGGAAGTTTTCAACCAGAACATCCGCCGTTTTCACAAGCTGCTTTAGCAGAGCCTTGCCTCGACTGGATTTCATATCCAGCGTGACCGATTTCTTCTGCGCGTTCTGCGCCAGAAAACTGACCCCCATACCGGCGTTGTTCCGGTCAGGATCAGCCCCCAATACACGGGCCAGATCACCGCTTTTGGGGCGTTCGACCTTGATCACCTCGGCCCCCATGAGGGCCAGTTGGTAACAACAATACGGGCCGGCCAGCACGTTTGTCAGATCAAGGACCCGAACACCCCTAAGCGGTTCAGTCCCCATCAGCCACACCAGCGGCCCGCGCCCGTGCACGACGTGCGCGGTAGCTGGGCAGCAGAACCAGCAGGACGGCAATGGCAAGCAGTCCCAGGGTCATCGGGCGTTCCCAGATAAAGGCGATGCCATCATACAGCTGCATCGAACGCGAAAAGTTATCCTCCATCATGCCGCCAAGGATGAAGCCGATCAGCAGGGGTGCCAGCGGATAGTCTGCGAACTTTAAGGCCGTTGCGCATACGCCGAAACCCACCAGGATCAGCAATTCGGTGGCATTGTTCTGCCCGATATAGGCCCCCATCAGTGTGAAGAACAAAATGAACGGGATCAGATAGTTACGCGGAACGGCCAGTACTTTGGCAATGTAGGGGATCAGCGGCAGGTTCAGGATCAGCAGGACGAGGTTGCCAATGAACATCGACATGATTACCGCCCAGAAGATCTGAGGTTCATCCAACATCAAACGCGGACCCGGGGTGACGTTCAGGGCAATCAAAGCACCCAGAAGGATCGCCGTTGTCCCGGAACCGGGAATGCCCAGTGTCAGCAGCGGCACAAAAGATCCGGTACAGGCCGCGTTATTCGCCGATTCGGGTGCGGCCAGACCTTTGATCGAGCCTTTACCGAACTCCTCCTGCTCATCCTTGGGGGCAATGTTCCGTTCCACCGCATAGCCGAGGAAACTTGCAATTGTCGCGCCCGCGCCGGGCAGGACGCCGATAAAGAAGCCCTGCACCGATTGGCGACCGATGACCGGGGTGATGGCCTTCGCCTCGGCCTTGGTAATGCGCAGATCCTTGATCTTGCCGTCATCACCTTTCAGGTCCTTGGGTTTAAGCACCAGGAACAACGCTTCGGGCAGGGCGAACATCGCCATGGCCAGGGTGATGAAGCCAAACCCGGATTGCAGGTCCATGATGCCCATTGTGAAACGCGGAAGATTGAACAGCGCCCCCTCTCCGACGGTGGCCATGATCAATCCCATGGTCGTCATGATGATGGCCTTGGCCACTTGCCCCGAACCGGCAAAGGCTGCGATGGCCGAAAGACCTACCACCATCAGCGCGAAGTATTCGGCGGAATGGAACAGCAGAGCGACCGAAGACAGTGCCGGAGCAAAGACCATCAGCAAAATGGCACCGATCGTGCCGCCTGCGAAACTGGCGATTGCTGCGATGGTCAGGGCCTTGCCCGCCTTGCCCTGCCGGGCCATTGGGTAACCGTCAAAGCTTGAGGCCACGGTGCCCGCGACCCCCGGCGCGTTCAGCAGAATGGACGAGGTCGAACCGCCGAAGATCGCGCCATAGTAAACGCCTGCCAACAGGATCAGTGCGGCGGATGGATCGCCCATCGAAATAGCAACCGGGATCATGATTGCGATGATCGACATTGGGCCCAGACCCGGAAGCATGCCGATAAACGTGCCGATCAGACAGCCCGCGACAACCATCAGCAGGTTTTGAATTGAGAATGCCGTTTGCAGGCCGATCAGAAGTCCTTCAAGCATGTCAGCCTCCGAACACGCCCGGCAGGGGGCGCATATAAATTCCAAGAACTTCCTGAACCAGATACCAGACGGATCCGGTTGCCACGAACGCGACAGGCAGCATGATGTGCCACTTGCGTTCACCCAGAATGAAAGACCCGAGGATCAGGAAGCTGGATGTCGCGATCAGAAAACCGACCGGGCGCAGGCACAGGGCATAGACAACCATGAGCACCAGAAGAGAAATTGCCTGACCCAGATGATATTCCCCAAGTCTGCGGTAATCGATATCGGCCTCTTTGACTTCGCTCTTTTCAAAGCCAAGCAGGATGATCGAACACGCGACCACGCCTAGAATAGACAGCACCTTTGGAAATGTGCTGGGCCAGATCGGATTTCTCTGCATGAAAGGAGGAAGACTTCCGTCCATCGTGAACCAGGCGGTGTACCCATACGTTAGGCAAACACCCAATAAAATAAGCGCGATCCAGCGATCCAGCGCCATAACGTCCCCTCCCCTGTATCTTGGTTTTTTGGGACGGCAGAGCGACCAAACGCTCTGCCGTAGATTGCCTCAGAGGAAGCCCAGCTTCTTCATCAGGTCGCTGATCTGCTGTTCCTGACCTTCCAGAAACGCTTCGAAATCGGCACCCGAGTTGTGGATGTTGACCCAACCGTTACGGGCACGAACCTCTTCCCATTCGGGCGTGTCGTACATCTTGGCGATGGCTTGCTGATAGGCAGCCAGCTTGTCCTCGGGCAGGCCGGGGGCAGCAAAGAATCCACGCCAGTTCACGAAAGTGGTGTCGATGCCCTGTTCCTTCATGGTCTGTGCGTCAGGTGCTGCATCGACCCGCTCTTCTGCGGTTACGCCAATGATTTTAACCTCTCCCGCGTTGGCCAGATCGACAGCTTCGGAGAAACCGGTCGACAGTGCGGCGATCTCACCCGACAACAGGGCAGCCATAGCTTTTCCGCCCGCATCATAAGGGATGTATTTTACGCCCAGCGCGTCCTTGCCTGCAGCTTCCATGACCATTGCGGCGACCAGATGGTCCATACCGCCAGGTACCGAGCCGCCACCAATCGCGGTTGCGCCCGGGTCAGCGTCATAGGCGGCCAGCAGGTCCGCCATCGAGTTGATCGGGCTATCTTTGCCTACAACAATCGCTGCGTAGTCGCCGATTGTGCCCGAGACCAGTGTCAGGTCACGGAAGTTATGCGGGAACACACCGGTCAGCGAGCGGATCACGATGGGCGTCGAGTTGACCATCAGCGTGCCGTGGTTGCTGTCCGCGTTTTCAATCAGGAAGCCGATGGCTTTACCGCCGCCGCCGCCCGACATGTTCTCATAAGATGCCGTGCCGACCAGACCAGCATTGGTCAGGGCCTCGCCAGTTCCGCGGGCGGTACCGTCCCAGCCACCGCCGGCGCCGCCGGGGATCAGAAAGTGGATGCTGTCGACGACTTCTTCGGATGCGGCAGGTCCAACCAGACCAATTGCTGCAACAGCTGCGATCAGGGCCCGACGGCCCAGGTTAAATGTTGTCATTATGTCCTCCCATTTGACAACTGGCCGCTCAGCGGCACAGATTATCCTGCACCTAAACACGCCAACCTGACATCAACCTGTCATGCAAAAAGAAACTGATTTTCGCCCATGAAATTTCTGCTTGTCGAAGACAATCTCGACCTCGCGAACGCGATCAGTTCCCGCATGCAGCTGGATGGTCATGTTGTTGATCACGCAGCAAATTTAGAGGATGCGCGCGCCTTTGTTGCGACCGAAGAATACGACCTTATCCTGCTGGATATCATGTTACCCGATGGGGATGGCCGCGAGTTCCTAAGGCAGCACCGCGCAAGCCGTTTGGACACGCCGGTGATCGTTCTGACTGCGCGCAGTCAGGTTTCGGATCGAATCGGTTCGCTTGATCTGGGGGCGGATGACTACGTCACCAAGCCTTTCGATCATGCGGAACTTGAGGCCCGCTGCCGCGCTGTTCTGCGTCGGAAGTCCGGAAGCTCAAAGTCGACGATTGAAGTTGGCGGAATTATCTTTGATCCGGTTGCTGGTCATTTGACCGTCGATGGTGTCACGCTCTCCCTACGCAATCGCGAGTTGAGAATGATCGAGCTGTTCATAAACGCGCCGGGTCAGGTGTTTTCCAAGCAGAAGCTGGCGGACAGGTTGTTTTCTTATGATGACAACGTGTCGGACAACGCGATTGAGGTCTATGTCGGACGCCTGCGCAAGCATCTTGAAAAATCCGGCATGAAAATCACTACGTTGCGCGGGCTGGGATACAGGTTGGATCATGACGACTAGCCCAACCGTTTCGGGATCACTAAGAAATAGGCTGGTGTTGACGCTGATCGGCGGAGCGGCGGTCCTGGCGATCCTATTGTTCCTGACGGTGCGCAGTTATGCCGCAAAAGTCGCCCAACAGGGACAGGACGATATATTGGGGGCGTCCGTCTCGTCGATCCTTGATGCCGCAGCGCTTAGGGATGGTCACCTAGAGGTGGACATCCCCTATGCCGCGTTTTCCATGCTCAGCACGCCGTCGGATGACCGGGTGTTCTATGCCATTTATCAGGATGGAGAATTCTTGTCCGGATATGAGGATCTGAGCCTCGCAGACGGCCCGATTGAAGGCAGGTGGGCCTTTCAAACCGGTCAGGTCCGCGGCGAGCGTGTCCGACAGGTCAGCGCCAGCCGAACGCTGGTCGGTTTGGGCCGCCAGACCGAGATTGAGGTAGCGTTGGGGCAAACGCAGGACGCGTTATCCGACACGCTGGATCAGATTTCACGCAATGCAGCGTATTTGGGGATCGGGTTCTTTCTGCTGACCGCCGCGCTGTCATTCTGGGTGACATCATCAACGATCGGCCAGTTGAACAAACTGACGACCTCGGTCACACGCAGAGGTCCGCAGGATCTAAGCCCGTTCAAGAAACCCGTGCCAAAAGAGATGGCGCCGCTGGTGACGTCGCTGAATTCGCTCATGGGCCGTCTGGACCAATCGCTTAGCCAATCCGAGGACTTTATCGCCGAAGCCGCGCACCGGGTGCGAACACCTTTGGCGACGGTCAGGTCTTATGCCGAGGCAACACTTCACCGCGTGGAACGGGAAGACAACCGCGAGGCCTTGAAGGCCATGGTACGTGCCATCGACGAAAGCTCGCGCGCGGCAGGGCAGTTGCTGGATCACGCGATGATCACCTTCCGAGCGGATCATCTGGAACGAGAAGAGATTGATTTGGTCGTACTGATCCGCGATCTGGTGCAGCGCCTGATCCCGATTGCCGAAATGAAGGAGCTGACGCTTTCATTGTCGGGTGAGCCCTCGGTTCCTTACTCGGGCGACTCTATCCTGATCCAGAATGCTGTGCGAAATATGGTCGATAACGCGATGAAATACGCACCATCTGACAGTGCTGTTGAGATCACGATCATTGCACATCCCGACCCCCAGATTCAGGTGCGCGACTCGGGTCCTGGCTTTCCGCCTGATGAAATCGACACACTGACGCGCCGGTTCGAACGTGGACAGAACGCCGTTGGGACCATCGGGTCCGGGCTGGGGTTGACGATCGCGCAGGATGTGGCAACGGCACATGGGGGCGTGTTGATCCTAAAGAACCGGTCAAAGGGGGGCGCATGCGTTATCTTATCGCTCTAGTTTTGTTGGTGGTTCCCTGCCTCGGATGGGCCGACGATTGGGAAGACCGTCTGGTCTTTAATGAAAGCGCCGAAGGTCCGCGCCTTCGTGTGATTTCCAGCACCGATACTGTTTTGTTCGCGCCGGTGATCGAGGGGTTTGTTGCGGAGAACCCCCGGATTAGTGTCGAATACCTCGTTTCCGGAACCGCCGACATCAACCGTCGAGTCCGCGCAACGCCCGATGCCTTCGATGTGATCATCTCGAGCGCGATGGACCTGCAGTTGAAACTGGCAAATGACGGCTTTGCCCTGTCTATCGACGATGTGCCCGTCCCGCACTGGGCGCAATGGCACCACAGCCTTTTCGCATTCACCTCGGAACCCGCGACAATCGTGATAAACCGAACCGCATTTGAAGGGCAGCCCATCCCCCAGACCCGGCAAAGCCTGATCGAGGCATTGCGCAAACGGCCCGAAGAATTTCGGGGCAAAGTTGGCACCTATGACGTGCGCCAATCTGGTCTGGGATATCTGTTTGCAACCCAGGATGCGCGCGCGTCTGAGACGTATTGGCGCTTGATGGAGGTTATGGGCGGCCTGGATGTACGGCTCTATTGCTGCTCGGGCGAAATGATCAATGACCTAGCGGATGGCTCGATCCTGGTTGCTTACAATGTTCTGGGCAGTTACGCCGCTGTCCGAGCCGAGGGCAAAGACGCCCTTGAGGTCGTGTTGCCGTCTGATTTTCAAACAATTATGATGCGCACAGCGATGGTTTCGAAAGCCACGCCAGAACCCAAAGCAGCCGAGTTGCTGCTGCGATACCTCGTAACTGAGCGGCCAGCAGTGGCCGAAGAGGCCAGCCCGCTTCCTCTTTTGCAGCCAAGTGATGGTTCTGACGGGCGCGAGACAATCGGCCTTGATCCCGCTTTACTGACCTTTCTTGACGGGTTGAAACGAACAAAGTTTCTTTCTGCATGGGAAGATGCCGTTATTCAGTAATAAGACCGTCACCTAAGCCCGACGGGTCGGTGAAAACTGAAACCGGCGCCGGTGCTGTTGGAATTCCTTTCCAACATCAATTGTCGCAATCAATTCCGTTTGCTAACGTCACCCACGCGTCGGGGAGGGCGTGTAAATCCAAATGTTGGACTATTCTCATAACGCTTGGCTTGTGGCGGCGTCTCTGGCTGTTGCGATGATGGCTGGATTCACAGGGCTTTATCTGACGCATGGGGCCTCAAAACTGGACGATCAGAAACGCAAACTGGTCGTGGCGTTGGCTGCGATCATTCTGGGCGGTGGCATCTGGTCGATGCATTTCGTGGCCATGCTGGGCCTGCAACTGCCGATCCTGTTTTACTACGATGCTTTGATCACCCTGATCTCAGCCCTGGTCGCGATCCTGATGGTTGGCCTTGCGCTGCTGATACTGCATTTCCGTCCCCGCACGATGGGAACGATTGTCGGTGCGGGAGTGATCGTGGGTCTGGGGATTGTTGTCATGCACTACGTCGGCATGGCCGGGATGGAGCTGTGCCGCCCCGTTTACAATGTTTGGGACGTGGTGATTTCGACCCTGGCCTCGGTCGTTTTGTCGGTGCTGGCAATCTGGGTTGCCTATGACAACCGTACGCAGCGCAACATTCTGCTGGGAACGGTGTGTTTCGGGTTGGCGGTCTTCACCATGCATTTCGTCGCCACCGGCCTGACTGATTTTGTCGCAAGCGATACCGCTGGTCGTGCCGGACCTGCACTAAACAATCAGGTGCTGGCGATGGGGGTAACGGTTTCCGTGTTCCTGATCTGTGGTGCATTCCTGCTAACGGGCATCACCTTCATCGAACCTGCGGCAGCAGAGATATCGCCCAGCGCGCCGGAACCTGCCCGGGAGCCAGAGCCCACATTGCGGGCTGGGGTTCCATTTGAGCGGGAAGGACAAACCTTTTTCGCCCAGCCTTCCAATATCGCAGCCATCCGGGCCGAAGGGCATTACACCGTTCTTTATATAAACGCTGAGAAACTGTTTTGCCCGTGGTCCATTACCGAAGCTGAATCGCGCTTGGCGCCTGACGGGTTTTTGCGGGCTCATCGCAGTTATCTGGTGAACCCCAAGCAGGTCTCGCGGTTCGAGAGGCACAAGGATAACGGCACCTGCTATTTCGATGGAGTCGATGCGCTAGCCAAGGTGCCGGTCAGCCGATCCCGCCTGACGGACATTCGCGAGGCGCTGGGCCTTTGATCGCAGCTCGTGCAGCGCATTCGCATTTCGTGAAATAAGCCGCGCTCTCCGTTTCCACTGGCTGGAACGGATGGCTTCAGCGTCCTTTCCTTACCGCAGGTCCCCCAAGGCATACCGCTTGGACCCAGGGAGGAAAAACATGATACCAGCCGGATTTGAGTATCACCGGCCAGGCGATATCGCCTCGGCTATTGGCATTTTGCAGGAACACGGAGATGAGGCGCGCGTGATCGCGGGCGGGCACAGCCTGATCCCGATGATGAAGCTGCGCATGGCCGAAATGGGCCACCTAGTCGATCTGCAAGCTATCGAGGAGCTGAAGGGCATCGAGGTTGGTGCCGACACGGTTTCGCTTGGCGCAATGGTGACCCAGCATGAGCTGATCACTCATGACGGCTTGGCTACAGCCATTCCGTTGATCCGAGAGGCCGCGCTGCAAATCGCGGATCCTCAGGTGCGATATGTGGGAACGGTTGGTGGGAACGTCGCCAATGGTGATCCGGGCAATGATATGCCGGGGTTGATGCAATGCCTGAACGCGACGTTCGAACTGTCTGGCCCCGATGGTCGCCGCAGTGTCGCTGCGCGTGAGTTTTATGAGGCCGCTTACTTCACTGCGCGTGACGATGAGGAAATCCTGACCCGGATTTCGATCCCGGTGCCGGGCGCGGGTGTGGGTCAGGCCTATGAAAAGCAGAAACGCAAGATCGGTGATTATGCGACAGCGGCAGCTGCCGTGATGGTTGGCAATGGTCAGGCCTCGGTAGCGATGACCAATCTGGCGGACACACCCGTCTGGTCTGAAAGCGCAAGCAATGCGCTGGCGGATGGGGATGTCAGCGGTTGTGTCGCCGCGATGCTCGAAGCCATCGACCCGGTGGCCGACAATCGTGGTCCCGTCGAATTCAAGAAACACGTGGCCGCTGTGATGCTGCGCCGCGCCATCGAACGCGCGCAAAGCCGCGCGGATTGAGGGGAGGAATAACGATGTCAAAAATGCACGTAAAACTCACCGTGAACGGCAAGCAGGTCGAAGGTCTGGCCGAGCCGCGCACGCTGTTGATCCATTTCCTGCGGGAAGATTTGAAAATCACAGGCCCGCATATCGGGTGCGAAACAAGTCATTGCGGGGCCTGCACCGTGGATATTGATGGCAAGTCCGTCAAGTCCTGCACAACCTTTGTGGCGCAGGTGAACGGCGCCGACGTCACCACCGTTGAGGGGTTGACCAACGACGATGGCAGCCTTGGGGTTCTGCAAGAGATGTTCCGCGAACATCACGGGCTGCAATGCGGCTTTTGCACGCCGGGCATGATCACCCGCGCGCATCGTCTTCTGCAAGAGAACCCGAACCCGACCGAGGAAGACATCCGCTTTGGCATGTCCGGCAACCTGTGCCGCTGCACCGGATATCAGAACATCGTTAAGGCGATCGCGGCATCTGCCGACATGCTGAACGCTCAGAAGGAGGCTGCGGAATGAACGACCAGACTCTGACCCCCGAAGAACGCGTCGCCAACCTCAAAGGGATGGGCAGTTCGCGCAAACGCGTCGAAGATGTGCGCTTTACCCAGGGCAAGGGCAACTACGTCGATGACATCAAGATGGACGGGATGCTGTTTGGCGCCTTTGTCCGCTCTCCCTATGCCCATGCCCGCGTCGTCAGCGTGAACAAAGAGGCTGCGCTGGCGATACCTGGCGTTGTTGCCGTTCTGACCGCCGAAGACCTTGCGCCATTGGGGTTGCATTGGATGCCGACGTTGGCGGGCGACAAGCAAATGGTGCTGGCCGATGGCAAGGTTCTGTTCCAGGGCCAGGAAGTTGCTTATGTCGTCGCTGAAAATCGGTATATCGCAGCAGATGCGGCAGAGTTGGTCGAGGTTGACTATGAAGAGCTGCCCGTTCTGACCGACCCGTTCGAGGCGCTAAAATCAGATGTTGTCCTGCGTGAAGACCTTGCGGGTCAAACCGAGGGTGCCCACGGTCCGCGTAAACATCATAATCACATCTTCACGTGGGAACAGGGCGACAAGGAAGCCACCGAAGCAGTTCTGGGTGAGGCAGATGTCGTGGCCGAAGAGATGGTCTATTACCATCGAACCCACCCATGCCCGTTGGAGACATGCGGCTGTGTTGCCTCGATGGATAAGGTGACCGGCAAACTGACGCTCTATGGCACGTTCCAGGCCCCGCACGCGATCCGCACCGTTGTATCGCTGATCTCGGGTCTGGCCGAGCACAATATCCGGGTGATCAGTCCTGATATCGGTGGTGGCTTTGGCAATAAGGTTGGCGCCTATGCGGGCTATGTCTGCTCGGTTGTCGCCTCGATCGTCACCGGCCAGCCAGTGAAATGGGTTGAGAACCGGATGGAAAACCTGATGTCCACCGCCTTTGCACGGGACTACTGGATGCAAGGTAAGATCGCGGCCACTAAAGACGGCAAGATCACCGGCCTATGGTGTCATACCACGGCGGATCATGGTGGATTTGATGCCTGTGCCGACCCGACCAAGTTCCCGGCTGGGTTCATGAACATCTGCACCGGGTCGTATGACATTCCCACCGCCTATCTGGCTGTGGATGGGGTCTATACCAACAAGGCTCCGGGTGGCGTGGCCTATCGGTGTTCCTTCCGGGTGACCGAGGCTGCTTATTTCATCGAACGTATGATCGAGGTTCTGGCCATCAAGCTGAACATGGACGCGGCCGAGCTGCGTCGGATCAACTTTATCAAGGCCGACCAGTTCCCGTATCAGTCCGCGCTGGGCTGGGAATATGACTCGGGCGATTATCACACTGCGTGGGATAAGGCATTGAAGGCCGTGGACTATGAAGGTCTGCGGGCGGAACAGGCTCAGCGGATAGAGGACTTCAAAGCCGGAAAGACTCGCAAACTGCTGGGCATCGGCCTGACGCATTTCACCGAAATCGTCGGGGCCGGACCGGTCAAGAATTGTGATATCCTCGGGCTGGGCATGTTCGACTCGTGTGAGATTCGCATCCACCCGACTGGCTCTGCCATCGCGCGGCTGGGGACGATCAGTCAGGGTCAGGGCCACGCAACGACCTTTGCCCAAATCATAGCCAGTGAGATCGGGCTTCCTGCGGACGATATCACGTTGGAGGAAGGCGATACTGATACTGCACCGTACGGGCTTGGCACCTATGGGTCTCGGTCGACGCCGGTTGCCGGGGCTGCGACAGCCATGGCCGCGCGCAAAATCCGCGCCAAGGCGCAGATGATCGCGGCCTATCTGCTCGAGGTGCATGACAATGATGTCGAATGGGATGTCGATCGGTTTGCCGTCAAAGGCGCGCCTGAGCGGTTCAAGACCATGAAAGAGATCGCTTTTGCCGCCTACAACCAGGCGATTCCGGGGCTGGAGCCCGGTCTGGAGGCCGTCAGCTACTATGACCCACCAAATATGACTTACCCATTCGGGGCCTATATCTGTGTCATGGAGATCGACGTGGATACTGGGGAATGGGATGTTCGGCAGTTCTATGCGCTGGACGATTGCGGCACGCGGATCAACCCGATGATCATCGAAGGGCAGGTCCATGGCGGTGTGACCGAAGCGCTGGCCATCGCGATGGGGCAGGAGATTGCCTATGACGAGATGGGCAACGTCAAGACCGCGACGCTGATGGACTTCTTCCTGCCTACGGCATGGGAGACGCCGAACTACACCACCGATCACACGGTCACGCCATCTCCGCACCACCCGATCGGTGCCAAGGGCGTGGGCGAGAGTCCGAATGTCGGCGGCGTGCCTGCGTTCTCGAACGCGGTGCATGATGCGTTCCGGCCCTTTGGATTGGTGCAAAGCCATATGCCGCATGATCATTGGCGGATCTGGAAGATCGCCAACGGGTTGGGGATGCACGGGTAAACGGTTTCGAACCGGCTGTTGCCGGCCCGACCGAACGGAGGGGGTAGAACCCCCTCCGAACCTCCCCCGGGATATTTTTGGCCAGATGAAGATTGGATCCTGGTTTTGACTTTGAGTGATGTTCAGAACGGATTGGCCGCGCAGGGCTATGTTTCCGATGACCGGTTGGCGATGGCGCTGCATTTGGCACAGCAACTTGGGCGGCCATTGTTGTTGGAAGGTCCTGCTGGCGTTGGAAAGACCGAAGTGGCAAAGGCCCTGGCCGCGTGGCAGGACGCCCGGCTGATCCGGCTGCAATGTTATGAAGGGCTCGATGCCAGTCATGCCATTTATGAATGGAACTATCAGCGTCAGCTTCTGGCGATCCGAGCGAGCGAGGCGCAGGGCGGAACGAGCGAAGCACAGCTTTTCTCAGATGAATATTTGCTGAAACGTCCTTTGTTGGAGGCCATTTCGCAAGATGCTCCTCCGGTTCTGCTAATTGATGAAATTGACCGGGCCGACGAAGAATTCGAAGCGTATCTGTTGGAAATCCTCTCGGATTTTCAAATCACAATTCCCGAACTGGGTACAATCCCGGCGCGTTCAAAACCCATCGTTATTTTGACGGCGAATGGCACGCGGGACTTGTCCGATGCATTGCGCCGCCGGTGTCTGTACAGTTTCCTCGACTACCCATCGCGTGAAACCGAAATGGCGATCCTGAAAGCCCGCATGCCCCAAGTTGAAGGGCAGTTGGCGCGCCAGATTGTTGGCGTTGTGCAGGCTTTGCGCAAAGAAGACTTGGAGAAGACTCCGGGCATTGCCGAGATGCTGGACTGGGCGGCAGCCCTTTCCGGATTGGGTGTTAACGACATGGCGCAGTCCCGCGAAGAGGTTCAGGTGACTCTTGTCTGTCTTCTGAAAACCGCAGCCGATTATGACGCGGCCCCGCCTGAAGTGATGGATCGCCTGATTGGAAAGGTGGCGTGATGCAGGTCACCCGGTTCCCTTCTCGTGCCTCTGGTCTGGCGGATCGCATGTCTGGCTTCATTGCACATTTGCGGATGAACGGGATGCGCGTCGGACCGGCTGAGACTGGGGATGCATTGGCGGTGCTGGCGGAAGTAGAGGCGACGGATTTGCCGCAGGCCAGACAAGCGCTGTGTGTCTTGCTGGCCGGTGACGCGGAAGACTGGCGACGGTTTGACGATCTTTTCGATTCCTATTGGCTCAATGCCGGAAAGCAGCGCACCGGAGTGGCGCAAACCGCGCATGTTCGGGTGCAATCCGCCAAGCCGATGATCTGGCAGCAAGAAAGCCATGACATTCAGGAGTCCAGTTCCGGTTCGGATCAGGACGCAACCCCTGATCCGGGCGACGGAGAGGCCGTGGGGAGAGACGGTAAGCTGATTGCGACCCGTACGGCCAACCTGTCGCGTCGGGATTTGCGTGAACTGGTGGATGAAGACGCACTGAAGCAGGCCGAACAAGCGGCGACGGCGCTGGCGCGCGCCATCCGCGACCGCCGCTCGCGCCGGCGGAAAAAAGCGCTAAAGGGGCCTGCTCTGGACATGCGCCGAATACAGCGCGCCAGCCTTGCACGGGGCGGTGAGCCGATGGAACTGTATCGTCGCGCCCGCCCACCGCGTCCGATGCGGATCGTTGCACTGTGCGATGTAAGCGGATCAATGACTGTATACTCGCGCGTCTTTCTGGCTTTCCTGAAAGGCTTGATTGGCACAGGAACCGAAGCGGACGCATATCTGTTCCATACGCGCTTGATGCGCGTCACGGATGCGTTGCGCGACCACGATTCACTGCGCGCAGCAGGGCGGTTGTCGCTGATGGCCGAAGGGTTTGGCGGGGGCACGGATGTCTCGGGCAGTCTTGAGCATTTTCTGAATGGGTATGGCGCGCGCGCACTGAACGGTCGGACCATCGTACTGATCCTGTCTGACGGGTATTGCAGCTCGGACCCGCAAGCGCTGGGCGTTGTATTGGCCCGGATTCGACGCAAGGCCCGGCGGATCGTCTGGCTGAACCCGCTGAAGGGCTGGCACGACTACCAGCCCATTGCCGCCGCAATGCAGGCAGCTGAGCCGTATCTGGACGCGCACCTGCCCGCAAATACGCTTGAGGCGCTGGCGGCGCTGGAACCGCAATTCCGTAAGCTGTGAAAGGAGCCCACATGGCAAGCTTCGACATATTCGACACGATTGAGCAGCTGCGCAAAACTGATGAAGCCTTTTGCGTGGCCACGGTGTTGCGGACTGCGGATGCAACTTCGGCGAAAGCCGGGGGCAAGGCTGCGATTACAAAAGATGGACGGATCCTGGGCCATTTGGGCGGGGGCTGCGTTCAACGTGCGGTTCGATCCTCGGCCCAGCAGGCGTTGGCCAGTGGTTCGCCGCAAATGATCCGGGTCAAACCTTCGGAAAAGGTGGTGAACATGGCCGATCCTGATGGCATTCAGACGTTCAAAAGCGGTTGCCCGTCCGGCGGCACTGTCGATCTGCTTGTCGAGCCGTATCAGCACGCACCGCGATTGGTGATTTTTGGCGAGTCGCTGATTGCAGAGGCACTGGCAGTCCATGGGGCACTGGCTGGGTTTCGCGTGTGTCTCAGTGACGCGTCAGAGACAGAAGGTGACTTTCAACGGTTCACTCTGGATTCCGTCCAAAACCTAGGGGTTGAGCCGCGGGACTTCGTTGTCGTGGCTTCGCAAGGCCAGGGCGACGCCGCGGCCCTGGCCGCCGCTCTGCAAACGGACGCCAAGCGGGTGTCGATGGTGGCCAGCCATCGCAAGGCCGAAACGCTGGTGGCCAAGCTGATATCGCAAGGTTTGGACCCGATACGAGCTGCGCGGCTGAAGTCACCGGCAGGTCTGAACATCCACGCGATCGACCCGCATGAGATCGCCGTGTCGATCCTGGCTGAAATTGTGCTTTGGCGAAACAGTGACAAATCCAAAACGGAGTCCCATGATGAGAAACGTGCTTAAACGCCTGAGGTCCCTGTGGCCCGCGCGTCCCGAACAAACTCCGGAAGAGGCGACAGAGACCGCGCTTCTGGTTTATCCAAGATGCTGTTGAACAAAGGAAAGTTGAATGGAACTGAGTGACGAAGTCCGCATCTCTGCGCCGCGGGATGTGGTATACAAGGCTCTGAATAATCCCGAAATCCTGCAGGAGTGCATTCCGGGTTGCGAAGAGCTGATCCAAAATTCGCCCGAAGATCTGGAAGCCAAGGTGGTTTTGAAGATCGGCCCCGTCAAGGCCCGGTTTGCGGGCGCTGTGACGCTGGACACTGCCAATGCACCGGACGGGTTTTCCTTGACTGGCGAAGGCAAGGGCGGCGCTGCCGGATTTGCCAAGGGTGGTGCCGACGTGACGCTGACCGAAGATGGGGACGAAACCGTTCTGGCTTATACAGCCAAGGTCGAGGTTGGTGGAAAAATCGCGCAACTGGGCAGCCGCCTAATCGCTGGAACGGCAAAAAAGCTGTCGGGCAAGTTCTTTACCCGTTTTGGCGAAGTTGTTTCTGAACAATCCGTTACTTAAGGTGCGTGACAGGGCCGGTGAATGGACCGGCCCGCGTCAGATCACATCCCACGGAAACTCAATTCCGGTAAGAGAATATCAGTGGTTTGATTTTAAGGAGATTTGGTGCCCAGGAGAGGACTCGAACCTCCACGTCCATACGGACACTAGCACCTGAAGCTAGCGCGTCTACCAATTCCGCCACCTGGGCAGGTGTCGTGGAGGGGCGTTTAAGCCCACTGGCTGGAAGGGTCAACCAGATTCGGGAAGATTTTTGAAAGTTTTTTTCACACATCCAAATTCAGTTTGAATTGGTTGGTCTTTTCACTGACGCGCGGCGTTATTGCGCCTTGTTTGACAGGCCTCAGAGCGCTAGATCGATAGAGGACCCACAAGCAGGAGCCCTCTCATGTCTAAAATGGTCACGATTTATGGCGGATCGGGATTTGTCGGCCGGTATATTACGCGGCGCATGGCAAATGAAGGGTGGCGTGTCCGGGTGGCGGTGCGGCGCCCGAATGAGGCGATGTTTGTCAGGCCCTATGGTGTGGTCGGCCAGGTCGAACCCATTTTGTGCAACATCCGTGATGATGCCTCGGTCGCGGCGGCGATGCATGGGGCAGATGCGGTGGTGAATTGCGTCGGTGTTCTGAACGAGCTGGGCAAGACCGCCTTTGACGCGGTGCAGGCTGATGGGGCCGAGCGGATCGCGCGTTTGGCGGCCGAACAGGGCATTTCCCGGATGGTTCATATCTCAGCCATCGGAGCGGACGCCGAGTCCGACAGCGAATATTCGCGAACCAAGGCGCATGGTGAGGCCGGTGTGCTGACCCATATGCCAGATGCAATTATTCTGCGGCCGTCTGTGATTTTCGGAACCGAAGATCAGTTCTTTAATCGTTTTGCCGGGATGACCCGGATGGGACCTTTCCTGCCGCTGGTCGGCGCCGACACCAAGTTCCAGCCGGTCTATGTGGATGATGTGGCCAAGGCCGCTGTTCAGGGCGTCCTGGGCCAAGCTGAGGCCGGTGTGTATGAGCTGGGCGGACCCGAGGTTAAAACCTTCCGCGCACTGATGCAGCAGATGCTTGATGTGATCTACCGACGCCGAGTGATCATCGGAATGCCCTTCTTTGTGGCCCGCATAATGGCGGGCGTGTTGGACATCTTGAAGTTCGTCAGCTTCCAACTGTTCCCGAACCACATCCTGACGCGCGATCAGCTGAAGAACCTCCGCCGCAACAATGTCGTGTCCGAAGGGGCCAAGGGGTTCGCGGATCTTGGGATTGAGCCAGCGACGCTGGAATCGGTGCTGCCAGATTACCTTTGGAAGTTTCGCCCATCGGGTCAGTACGACGACATTCAGAACTCGGCCAACAATCTGCGGACCTGATCAGCTATAGGCGATTACAAGCAGGATGGCGCCCAGGATCACGCGGTAGATGACATAAGGTGTAAAGCTGACACTGCGCAACAGGCGCATCATCAGGGCCAGGGCCAGCAGAGCTGAAATAAAGGCAAAAAATGCCGCGATTGCCCCATCTCGGGCCAATTGGGCGTCTGCTTCGCGGATCACGTCTACCGACAACAAAACGCCTGAGGCAATAATGGTCGGAATCGACATCAACATCGCGATCCGCGCGCCATCCTCTCGCGTATAGCCCAGTTGGCGCGCGCCGGTGATCGTAATGCCTGATCGGGATGTTCCGGGTATCAGGGCGAGAACCTGCCACAGCCCCATGATCAACGCATCGCGCAGACCCCATTCGCTTGCTTCTTTGGTCTGCGGCCCTTTTTGATCGGCCCAATACAGGACAAGGCCAAAAACCAGCATGGTCCAGCCAATGACCGCCATTGACCGGAAGGCCTCGATCAGGCCGGTTTTGAACAGGATAGCCCCGACAACCACTGTGGGAATCGTGGAGATGATCAGACCCATGGCCAGCTGCGCCTGTGGTGTGTCGACCCGGCCGGTCAACGCACGGGGGAGACCGGACACGGCCTGTTTCACATCGGACCAGAAATACAGAATCACAGCGCCCAAAGTGCCCACATGCACGGCCACGTCGATGGCCAGACCTTGATCGTCCAGCCCGGTCAGGTTGGGCAGCAGTATCAAGTGACCAGATGAAGAGATCGGCAAAAACTCAGTGATACCCTGAATAATCGCCGCGAGAATCAATTGAAAAAGACCCATCTGTCCCGCCGTGTTGTGGTCACGTCTTTGTTTGCCCAATGGGTATAAGTGCGCTGTGGAAAAGGAAAGCGTGCATATAGGTCCGAATCGGAACTAAAAACCGCACTTAAATTTAAACGACCACTAAATTTCTCTCCAGTTTTTGAAATTAGGTCAGTACAGTTGACTTTTCATCCGATGTCGCATCTCTTAAAGAGACGTGACCAAGCCAATTCATGGAGTTTGACCCGTGGCCAAGCAACCGATGCTGAAATTTGTGCAGATCGACCGCGTCATGCCCGAAAAGCGTGCCGCCGATGACCGCAGAGAAGATTTTGATGAAATCTACGCCGAATTCGCAGCAGAGAAGGCCAAGGAGCAAGCCAGCCGATGCAGTCAATGTGGTGTTCCATACTGCCAGTCGCATTGCCCACTGCACAACAACATCCCTGACTGGCTGCATTTGACCGCGACGGGTCGTCTGGAAGAAGCCTACCAAACCAGTCAGGCCACCAACACATTCCCCGAGATTTGTGGCCGAATCTGCCCGCAGGACCGTCTGTGCGAAGGCAACTGCGTGATCGAGCAATCGGGCCACGGCACGGTCACTATTGGCACGATTGAGAAGTACATTACCGACACCGCCTGGGACAAAGGCTGGGTGAAACCCACCGCTCCTGGTGCCGAGCGCAGCGAAAGCGTTGGCATCATCGGTGGCGGCCCCGGCGGCCTGGCTGCCGCGGACATGCTGCGACGGGCGGGCATTCAGGTCACCGTCTATGATCGTTATGATCGCGCAGGTGGTCTGCTGATGTACGGCATTCCGGGGTTCAAGCTGGAAAAAGACATCGTGCAGCGCCGCAATGACCTGCTGGCCGATGGCGGAGTCGAGTTTGTGCTGAACTGCGATGTGGACGCCGCCAAGTTCGAAGAAATCCGCACCAAGCATGATGCGGTGATCATTGCGACAGGTGTGTACAAATCGCGCGATCTGTCTATGCCCGGCAGCGGTCTGGCTGGAATCGAAAAAGCCATCGATTTCCTGACCGCCTCGAACCGCAAAAGTTTTGGCGATGACGTCGAAGATTTCGACAATGGCCGCTTGAATGCCGAAGGTAAGAAGGTGGTCGTTATTGGTGGCGGTGATACCGCGATGGATTGTGTGCGGACCTCGATCCGGCAAGGTGCCACGTCGGTCAAATGCCTCTATCGTCGTGACCGGGCGAACATGCCAGGTTCGCAGCGCGAAACCCAAAACGCCGAGGAAGAAGGCGTGGTGTTCGAATGGCTGAGCGCGCCCAAGGGCTTTACCGGCGACGACACCGTTGCTGGCGTGATGGTGCAGAAGATGCGTCTGGGTCAACCCGATGCGACCGGCCGTCAAGCGCCAGAAGTGATCGAAGGCGCGGATTATGTCGAAGATGCCGATCTG
Organism: Ruegeria sp. CDSB086; assembly: GCF_059611065.1. Lineage (NCBI taxonomy): Bacteria > Pseudomonadati > Pseudomonadota > Alphaproteobacteria > Rhodobacterales > Roseobacteraceae > Ruegeria > Ruegeria sp. CDSB086. The sequence goes on from NZ_JBXWOV010000016.1 coordinate 23,018, forward strand.
GTGATTAAGGCGCTGGGCTTTGAGCCTGAAGACCTGCCCACCCTGTTCGGCCAGCCCGACCTGCCCGTCACCCGTTGGGGCACCGTCAAAGCAGCGTTTGAGACTGGCGCGACCGAGATGGACGGCGTCTATGCCATTGGTGACATCGTGCGCGGTGCATCTTTGGTGGTCTGGGCCATTCGTGATGGTCGCGACTGCGCCGATGCGATTATTGATCGCTTCAACGCCAAGGCTGCCATCGCAGCCGAATAACCCTAGCCCAGCGACAGGAGGGTCTGATGCCCGAATTGCAAGGTCAATGCATGTGCGGCGCGGTCACGGTGACCGCAACCCCGGCGCGGGATTCGCTGGGTGCCTGCCATTGTGATCAATGCCGTCGCTGGACCAGTTCGATGCTGGTAACCTTCGCGGCCGAGCCCGGCTATGCCGCCTTAGGACCGGTCAAGACCTACACCTCGTCGGAATGGGCCGAGCGGGCGTTTTGCTCGGACTGTGGTTCGGCGCTGTGGTATCGGATCACTTTGCCGGGCGAGATGCACGGACAAACGCAAATGGCTGCCGGTCTTTTTGACGACACCGGCAACCTGCTGAAACTTGAACTTTACATAGATAAAAAGCCCGAGGGCTACGCGTTCGCAGGAGAGCGCCGGCAGATGACCAAAGCCGAGGTCGAAGCCATGTATGCACCGCCGGAAGAAGGAGACAGCCAATGACCAAATATGATGCCGATTGGGTGCGGGCAGTAGAAGCCAAGCGCAAATGGATGGCCGAAAATGGTCTCTATTCCGAGGATGAAGAGCATTCTTCATGCGGCGTAGGTCTTGTGGTTTCGATTGACGGCAAAGCGTCGCGTAAGGTGGTGGATGCCGGGATCGATGCGCTCAAGGCAATCTGGCACCGCGGCGCGGTGGACGCAGACGGCAAGACCGGTGACGGCGCGGGTATCCACGTGCAGATCCCGGTTCCGTTCTTCTATGACCAGATCCGCCGCACCGGGCATGAGCCGCGACTGGATCAACTGATTGCGGTTGGCCAGGTCTTTTTGCCACGCACCGATTTCGGTGCGCAGGAACAGTGCCGGACCATCGTGGAAACCGAAGTCCTGCGCATGGGCTATTACATATATGGCTGGCGTCATGTGCCGGTCGATGTGACCTGCTTGGGTGAAAAAGCCAACGCCACCCGCCCTGAGATCGAGCAGATCCTGATCTCGAACTCAAAAGGTGTGGATGAAGACACGTTTGAGCGTGAGCTTTATGTGATCCGTCGCCGCATCGAAAAGGCGGCACTGGCTGCCGGGATTTCTGATCTGTATCTGGCCTCGCTCAGCTGCCGGTCGATCATCTATAAGGGCATGATGCTGGCCGAGCAGGTCGCGGTGTTCTACCCCGATTTGATGGACGAGCGCTTTGAAAGTGCCTTTGCCATCTACCACCAGCGATATTCGACCAATACGTTCCCGCAGTGGTGGCTGGCACAGCCTTTCCGCATGCTGGCCCATAACGGCGAGATCAACACGCTGAAGGGCAACATCAACTGGATGAAAAGCCATGAGATCCGCATGGCCAGCGGGACCTTTGGTGATTATGCCGAGGACATCAAGCCGATCATCGCGGGTGGTTCGTCGGATTCGGCGGCTCTGGACTCGGTATTCGAGGTTCTTGTGCGTGCGGGTCGTTCGGCTCCAATGGCGAAAACTATGCTGGTGCCGGAAAGCTGGTCCAAACAGGCGGTCGAGCTGCCGCAGGCGTGGCGCGACATGTATTCCTACTGCAACTCGGTGATGGAGCCGTGGGACGGCCCTGCCGCACTGGCGATGACGGATGGTCGTTGGGTCTGTGCGGGACTGGACCGGAACGGGCTGCGCCCGATGCGCTATGTCGTAACTGGCGATGGTCTGGTCATTGCAGGGTCCGAGGCCGGGATGGTGCCGATTGATGAGGCCACTGTGACCGAAAAAGGCGCGCTTGGCCCGGGTCAGATGCTGGCCGTCGATATGAAGAAGGGCAAGCTGTTCCGCGATACACAGATCAAGAACAAACTGGCCCGTGCGCTGCCGTTTGGCGAATGGGTCGGCAAGATTCACGATCTGGATGCCACGCTGGCAGGCGTGACCGAAACCCCGATTTTTTCGGGTGAAGAACTGCGCAAGCGCCAGATTGCAGCGGGGTATTCGGTAGAAGAATTGGAACAGATTCTCGCCCCGATGGCGGAGGACGGCAAAGAGGCGCTGGCCTCGATGGGTGACGATACGCCCTCGGCGGTTCTGTCCAAGCAATACCGCCCGCTCAGCCATTTCTTCAGGCAGAATTTTAGCCAGGTGACCAACCCGCCGATCGACTCTTTGCGCGAATACCGCGTGATGTCGTTGAAAACGCGATTTGCGAACCTCAAGAACGTGCTGGATGAAGACAGCAGCCAGACCGAGATTGTGGTTCTGGAAAGCCCCTTTGTCGGCAACGCGCAATGGGACAAGCTGGTTGAAAGCTTTGATGCACCGCTGGCCGAGATCGATTGTAGCTTTGAGCCCGGCCAAGGCGCACTAAGCGACGCATTAGCCCGTGTTAGAGCCGAAGCAGAAGAGGCCGTCCGATCTGGCGCTGGGCATCTGGTTCTGTCCGACATGAACTCGGGCGAAGGTCGTGTGGCGATGCCCATGATCCTTGCCACAAGTGCGGTGCACTCGCACCTGACCCGTCAGGGCCTGCGGACGTTCTGTTCGTTGAACGTACGCTCGGCGGAATGTGTCGACCCGCATTACTTTGCCGTTCTGATCGGTTGTGGTGCGACAGTGGTGAACGCCTATCTGGCCGAGGATTCGCTGGCTGACCGTATTGATCGCGGCCTTTTGGACGGGAGCCTGACCGAAAATGTCGCCCGCTTCCGCGAAGCGATCGATCAGGGCCTGTTGAAGATCATGGCCAAGATGGGAATCTCGGTAATCTCGTCCTATCGCGGCGGTCTGAACTTTGAGGCCGTTGGCCTGAGCCGTGCGATGGTGGCCGAATACTTCCCTGGAATGACCAGCCGGATTTCCGGCATCGGGGTTACCGGTATTCAGACCAAGGCCGAGGAAATCCACGCCAAGGCATGGGTCAATGGTCTGGACGTGCTGCCCATCGGTGGGTTCTACAAGGCGCGGAAATCGGGTGAGACCCACGCGTGGGAAGCGACCTCGATGCATATGATGCAGATGGCCTGTAACCGGGCGTCCTATGAGCTGTGGAAGCAGTACTCGGCCAAAATGCAGTCGAACCCGCCGATCCATCTGCGTGACCTGATGGATTTCAAACCGCTGGGCAAACCAATCCCGATTGAAGAAGTGGAATCGATCACTTCGATCCGTAAACGCTTTGTCACGCCAGGCATGTCGCTGGGCGCGCTGTCGCCCGAGGCGCATAAGACGCTGAACGTTGCGATGAACCGGATCGGTGCGAAATCCGACTCCGGCGAGGGTGGCGAAGACCCGGCGCATTTCGTGCCGGAGCCCAATGGCGACAACCCGTCGGCCAAGATCAAACAGGTGGCCTCGGGCCGGTTCGGTGTGACTGCCGAATACCTAAACCAGTGTGAAGAGCTTGAGATCAAGGTCGCCCAGGGTGCAAAACCCGGTGAAGGCGGTCAGCTGCCGGGCATGAAGGTCACCGACCTGATTGCACGTCTTCGTCATTCGACCAAGGGCGTGACCCTGATCTCGCCACCACCGCACCACGATATCTACTCGATCGAGGATCTGGCGCAGCTGATCTATGACCTGAAACAGATCAACCCGCGCTGCAAAGTGACGGTAAAACTGGTGGCGTCCTCGGGCGTTGGCACGATTGCCGCCGGTGTGGCCAAGGCCAAAGCGGACGTGATCCTGATCTCGGGGCACAATGGCGGCACCGGTGCGTCCCCCGCGACCAGCATCAAATACGCCGGTCTGCCGTGGGAGATGGGCCTGACCGAGGCACATCAGGTTCTGGCGATGAACAACCTGCGCGACCGCGTGACCCTGCGAACCGATGGTGGCTTGCGCACCGGTCGTGACATCGTCATGGCCGCGATGATGGGAGCCGAGGAATACGGTATTGGCACCGCGGCGCTGATCGCGATGGGCTGTATCATGGTGCGTCAGTGCCAGTCGAACACCTGCCCGGTCGGTGTGTGTACTCAGGACGAATCCCTGCGGGCAAAGTTCACCGGTAATGCCGATAAGGTCGTCAACCTGATCACCTTCTACGCACAGGAAGTGCGCGAGTTGCTGGCCAGCCTCGGCGCACGATCGATTGACGATATCATCGGACGGGCAGATCTGCTGGCGCAGGTCAGCCGCGGTTCAGCGCATCTGGATGATCTGGACCTCAACCCGCTGCTGATCACCGTCGATGGTGCCCATAACATCGTCTACAACCGCGACAGAGATCGCAATGCAGTGCCCGATACGCTTGATGCGGAGATTGTGCGCGATGCTGCACGGTTCCTGAAAGACGGTGAGAAAATGCAGCTGTCCTATGCGGTTCAGAACACGCATCGGACCGTGGGCACGCGAGTGTCCAGCCATATCGTGCAGAATTTCGGGATGCGGAACACGTTCCAGCCGGACCACTTGCACGTGAAACTGCAGGGCTCGGCCGGTCAGTCGCTGGGGGCCTTCGCGGCCCCGGGTCTAAAGCTCGAGGTGTCGGGTGATGCCAACGACTATGTCGGTAAAGGCCTGTCCGGGGGCACAATCGTCGTGCGTCCGCCGCAGGTTAGCCCCCTGAAAGCGGACGAGAACACCATTATCGGCAACACCGTTCTTTACGGCGCAACCGATGGACACCTGTTTGCGGCTGGCCGCGCGGGTGAGCGGTTCGCGGTTCGGAACTCGGGCGCCACTGTGGTGATCGAGGGCTGTGGCTCGAACGGCTGTGAATACATGACCGGTGGTATCGCGGTGATCCTGGGCGGCATCGGTGCCAACTTTGGCGCAGGCATGACGGGCGGTATGGCTTATCTGTACGACCCCGAAGGAAAGGCCGAGCAGCTGATGAACATGGAAACGCTGGTGACCTGTCCGGTGGCCGTCGACCATTGGGAAGATCAGTTGAAATCGCTGATCGAAACACATCAGGCTGAAACCAACAGCCGCAAGGCCGCCGACATTCTGCAACATTGGGAGGTCGAAAAGGCCAACTTCCTTCAGGTTTGCCCGAAAGAGATGCTGAACAAGCTCAGCCATCCTCTGACAACCGAGGCAACTGCTGTTCCCGCCGAGTAAGCGGAAATAGTTAGACTAAATCAGAACCCCGCGTGTCACCAAGGACACGCGGGGTTTTCAATTTACGGACCGGCCTTGCTTAAGATTGCATACCCGCGCAACGCTCAGATCAGGCAAGATAAACCGTTCCAAACCCGGCCACAGCGTCGTATAGCAACAAAATGGCAAGAACAGCAGCGCGCAAGTCGAGCAAAAAGAAAAGCAAGGCGTCAAAGTCAAAAAGGCCACTGATCCCGCGGATTCGTCGTTGGGTCACACGCGCCGCTTTGGGTGTCGTGGCCTTCATCGTTGGGTTGGTCCTGCTGTACTCGGTGGTCAATCCGCCGGTGACTCATACGATCTGGTCAGAATGGCGACGATTGGGAAAGGTTGAGCGTGATTGGGTGCCGATAGAGGAAATTGCCCCGGTTATGGGCAGATCTGCTGTCGCCGCCGAAGATGCTAATTTCTGCCTGCATTGGGGCTTTGACGTTGAAGCAATCCGCGATGCGCTGGAAGATGGCGGCAGTCGAGGGGCCTCGACCATTACACAGCAGGTCGTGAAGAACGTGTTCCTGTGGCAGGGGCGCAGTTGGGTGCGCAAAGCGTTTGAAACGTCGATTACGCCCGTCGTCGAAATCTTCTGGAGCAAACAGCGGATTCTGGAGGTCTATCTGAACGTTGCCGAGACCGGACAGGGGGTATTCGGGGTCGAGGCCGCGGCACAGCGGTATTACGGAACAAGTGCGGCCAAGATGTCCCCAGTACAGGCGGCACGGCTGGCGGCGATCCTGCCTTCGCCTCGAAACAGATCCGTCACAGACCCATCGGTTCGGACCCGCAGACGGGCAGCATCCATACTGGATGGGGCGGCCACCATCCGCGCAGATGGTCGCGCGGATTGTTTCGAGGATTGAAACCCTATGCCTCTCAAGGCTAAAGCTGAGGGGTATTCACTGGTTCGATTGGAAGATTATGGCGCGTCTGTTTCATGTTCCCCTGTCCCCGTATTGCCGCAAGGTGCGCCTGTCGCTTGCGGAAAAGAAGATCGAGGTTGAGCTGGTCGAGGAACGATACTGGGAACAAGACCCGGATTTCCTGCGCCGCAACCCTGCCGGAAAAGTACCGGTATTGCGTCTTGATGGGCAGGTCATGGCGGAGAGCGCCGCCATTTGTGAGTATATCGAAGAAACCCGCCCTGAACCTCCGCTGATGCCCAAAAAACCTGAAGCGCGGTACGAGGTACGGCGTCTGGTGGGGTGGTTTGATGACAAGTTCCATCACGAAGTGACATCGAGACTGCTGTATGAACGGGTGAACAAGAAGGTGACCGGCGAGGGCTATCCCGACAGTAAAAACGTCAAGGCGGGTGCAAAGGCGATCAAGTATCATCTGGACTACATGGCTTGGCTGCTAGATCACCGGCGCTGGCTGGCGGGGGATCAGATGACACTGGCCGATTTTGCAGCTGCTGCGCATCTGTCTGCGCTGGATTACATCTCGGACGTAGATTGGAACCGTTCTCAGGCGGTCAAGGATTGGTATGCCAAGATCAAGTCACGACCTGCGTTCCGGTCTATATTGGCAGATCAGGTTCCTGGGTTCCGACCGCCACCGCATTACGCTGATCTGGATTTCTGATAGGGTAAGGGTGTAGCGGGCTGACTGCCCGCTCTTGGCCGGGTGTGGGCCAATTCACCCCCGAGGGTACTTGTAGCCAGATGAAGAGCGGATCAGGTCTAAAAGAAAAGGTTGTGGCGCAGGCGCTGAGCGAGGGGTTTGTATCCTGTCGTATTTGCCGACCTTGGGACGTGCCTGAAGTTCCGTCGCGCTTGCAGGCGTTTTTGGATGCCGGGTATCACGGGCAGATGGGGTGGATGGCCGAGCGGACCCATTGGCGCGGCGATCCGGCCGCATTGTGGCCCGAGGCGCGGTCGGTCATCATGCTGGCCGAGAGCTATACGCCTGACCATGATCCGACCGAAGTGCTGCAGCATCCGGACAAGGCAGCGATTTCTGTTTATGCGCAGAACAAGGATTACCACGATCTGGTCAAGAAGCGGCTGAAGCGGTTGGCGCGCTGGCTGATTGCGGAAGCGGGTGGAGAGGTAAAGGTCTTTGTTGATACCGCGCCTGTTCCGGAGAAGGCTTTGGGCTATGCGGCAGGGCTGGGCTGGCAGGGAAAACACACCAATCTCGTAAGCCGCGACTGGGGAAATTGGGCCTTTTTAGGCTCTGTTTTTACGACGTTGGACCTGCCTGCAGACATGGCTGAATCTGACCATTGCGGTAATTGTCGAGCTTGTTTGAGCGCCTGTCCGACGGATGCGTTTCCCGCGCCGTATCAGTTGGATGCGCGGCGATGCATTTCATATCTGACGATCGAACATAAAGGGCCGGTCGACGAAGAGCTGCGCCAAAAGCTGGGAAACCGGATTTATGGATGCGACGATTGTTTGGCAGCGTGCCCGTGGAACAAATTCGCCATCGCAGCGAGCGATGTGCGGTATGCCGCACGTGATGATCTGAAAGCACCGCCGTTGGCCGAGCTTGCTGTGTTGGATGATGCGGCGTTTCGGGCCAAGTTCTCGGGCTCGCCGATCAAGCGGATCGGGCGGGATCGGTTTGTGCGCAATGTGCTTTATGCGATTGGCAATTCGGAACAGTCGGATTTGATGCCCGTCGCGCAGTCGCTTGCCGATGATCCTGACCCAACGGTGGCGGACGCCGCGCGCTGGGCGGTGAAACGATTATCGTAAGTGACGCAAACAGGCTGGACGTGTCGGTCCAAACCGCTACACCCGTGAACAGCGAACAGGAAGGAGATCCCGATGGCGTTGGCTTTGGGGGTGGATACGGGTGGAACCTATACGGATGCGGTGCTGATCCGGGACGAGAAAGAGGTGATCGCCTCGGCCAAATCCCTGACCACACGCGCCGATCTTGCAATTGGCGTCGGCAGGGCGATCTCGGCCGTGTTGGATCAGGCGCAGGTTTCGCCGGACCAGATCTCAATGGCGTCTTTGTCGACGACGTTGGCAACGAATGCCTTGGTCGAAGGGCAGGGTGGTCGAGTCGCGCTGATTTACATCGGGTTCAAGGAAGCAGACCTTGAGAAGCATGGGCTGCGGGACGCGCTGAAGGGTGATCCAGCGCTGGTGATTGGCGGTGGGCATAGCCACGCCGGGGGTGAGGCTGCTCCATTGGATGTCGATGCGTTGGAAGCATTTTTGGCGTCGCACAAAGATGTTTCTGGGTTTGCGGTTGCCGCGCAGTTCGCAACGCGGAACCCGGCGCATGAATTGCATGCCGCGCGTGTCATTGCCGAGAAAACCGGGGCTCCGGTAACGTGCTCTCATCAGTTGTCGGCCAAGCTGAACGGTCCGAAACGCGCGGTCACGGCGGTTTTGAACGCGCGTTTGATCGGCATGATCGACCGTCTGATCGGGCGGGCGCAGGATCGGTTGGTTGATCTGGGGATCACGGCCCCGATGATGGTTGTGCGTGGTGACGGCGCGCTGATGAGCGCAGAACAGGCGCGGGAGCGGCCGATTGAAACCATCCTTAGTGGTCCTGCGGCCTCGATCGTCGGTGCAAGCTGGCTGACTGGGGTTCAAAACGCGCTGGTGTCAGATATTGGCGGTACGACCACCGATGTCGCGCTGATCCGGGACGGCAAACCGGCGATTGACCCAGCGGGCGCGCAAGTCGGCGGGTTTCGTACGATGGTTGAGGCGGTTGCCATGCGCACCCACGGATTGGGTGGAGACAGCCAGGTGCATGTGGTCACCGAAGGGCTGGGTGGCGGTGTGTTTTTGGGGCCGCGACGGGTGCTGCCGGTTTCCCTGATTGCCGCAGAGGCACCTGAGGTCGTTCACGCCGTTCTGGATACCCAACTAAGGGCGACGACTGTGGGTGAGCATGACACGCGGTTCGCCCGCCGTGTTCCCGGCATCAACGCCGACGGGTTGGGTGCGCGCGAAGAGTCGCTGTTGGAGAGGCTGGGCGAGAACGTCATGCCCCTAAGCGACCTGCTGCGCACCCGTATGGAAAACGGAGCTTTGTCGCGTCTGGTGGATCGCGGTGTCGTTCAGGTTTCGGGTGTGACGCCATCGGATGCCAGCCATGTTTTGGGCCGATTGGATACCTGGGATGCGGACGCAGCCCACAAGGCGTTGGAGCTGGTTGCGCGCAAGCGGGTGGGGACTGGCGATAGATTGGCCGCCACCCCGGAACAGTTGGCGCAGATGATTGTGGATCAACTGACCGAACAGACATCTTTGACCTTGTTAGAGACCGCTTTCGCAGAAGAATCCGAGAGTTTTTGCCTCTCACCCGCCGACCTTGCTCGGCATGTCCTGATGCAGAAGGGGCTGGCGCGGCATCGCGGTTTGCTGGCACTGGACGCATCGCTGAACGTGGATGTGGTAGGTCTTGGCGCTTCGGCTCCAAGCTATTATCCGGCTGTCGGGGATCGTTTGCATTGCACTATGATCCTGCCGGAACACGCAGGCGTGGCCAACGCGATCGGGGCGGTTGTTGGACGACTTACTCTGCGCCGATCGGGAACGGTGACGTCTCCGTCAGAAGGCCGCTACCGGGTTCACCTGGAAGAAGGGCCCCAGGACTTCACAGAATCCGACAAGGCCTTGGCGTTGCTGGAAACGGTTCTGACGGATCAGGCCGAGGGTGCAGTGCGACAGGCCGGAGCAGCAGATATCCGGGTGGTTGTCGATCGCGACATCCGCACTGCGCGCATCGAAGCGCAGGACGTGTTTGTCGAAGCGATGATCACGGTCGAAGCCAGCGGGCGCCCTAGGATGGCGTCTGGTTAGCCCCCGCTAGGAAGGGGGCCAACCGGTTACTCAGCTGCGTCGCGTTTGGGCAGAACCCAATCGGGGCGTGGGAAGTGGCAGGTATAGCCGTTGGGGATACGTTCAAGGTAATCCTGATGTTCAGGTTCGGCTTCCCAGAAATCGCCTACGGGTTCGACCTCTGTGACGACTTTGCCCGGCCAAATACCGCTGGCATTCACGTCGGCAATCGTGTCTTCGGCCATCTGTTTTTGCGCAGAATTTACATAGTAAATGGCCGAGCGATAGCTCATTCCACGGTCGTTGCCCTGACGGTTCACAGTTGTCGGGTCGTGGATCTGAAAGAAGAACTCGAGCAGGTCACGATAGGTGATCCGCGAGGGGTCGAAAATGATTTCGATCCCTTCGGCATGGGTGCCGTGGTTGCGATAGGTGGCGTTTGGCACGTCGCCGCCGGTATAGCCGACGCGGGTGCTGGAAACGCCGGGCAGTTTGCGGATCAGGTCCTGCATGCCCCAAAAGCAACCTCCGGCAAGAACAGCGCGTTCAGTGTTCATTGGATGTCCTCCACATGGATCAGGTATTCGCCATACCCTTCGGCCTCCATTTCATCGCGATGAATGAACCGCAAGGAGGCAGAGTTGATGCAGTAACGCAGCCCGCCGTGTTCGCGCGGACCGTCGGGAAACACATGACCCAGATGACTATCCCCATGTTTCGAGCGGACCTCGGTCCGGATCATGCCAAGCGTGCGATCTTCGATTTCTTCGACATGCTCGTGCACGATGGGTTTGGTAAAGCTGGGCCAACCGCACCCGGATTCGTATTTGTGGGCCGAGGCAAACAGCGGTTCGCCCGAGACGATATCGACGTAGATACCCGGGTCCTTGTTATTCAGCAGTTTTCCGGTGCCGGGGCGTTCTGTACCGCTGCGCTGGGTGACGTGGTATTCTTCGGGTGAGAGAGCGGCAATGGCCTCGGGGTCTTTGGTGTAGCGGGTCATGGCTTCTCCGGTGTTGATGTGACTTGGGCCTTTATTTGGGCATACTGGCGCGGAAATCAAAATCATATTTCAATCGGCTCGCGTTCTCGTGCAGGTGATCCGAATGCCAGACGCGTACGTAATTCACAATAAAGGAGGTGACGCCATGTTCAGACTGCTTCTGTTATCCGTCCTATTGCTGGTTGCCCGCGTGGTTCAAGCAGCACCTTTGACCGGTGAATTTGTCTCGATCGACGGTGGCACTTTGTCCCTTGAGGATTGGCGAGGCAAGCCGGTATTGGTTGTGAACACGGCATCCCATTGCGGGTTCACAGGGCAATACGCTGGCTTGCAAAAGATCCATGACATTTATGCTGATCGAGGTCTCGTGGTTTTGGCCGTCCCCTCGGATTCGTTCAATCAGGAATTAGGCACGGCGGCAGAGGTCAAACAGTTCTGCGAGATGAACTATGGCTTGACCTTGCCCATGACCGACATCACGTCGGTAAAGGGCGTTGCGGCCCATCCGTTCTACCGTGCGGTTGCTCAGCAGACGGGATTCGTACCCAAGTGGAATTTCAACAAGATCCTGATAGATCCAGCGGGTGAAGTGATTGCGACCTATGGGTCGAACGTCAAGCCGGATTCACCGAAACTGTTGCGTCAGGTTGAGGCCTTGCTCCGCTGATCGGTTTGCCGGGACAACTGCACCGCAAGAATACCCAGCGTTGTGACACCGACACCTACTGCATCCATGGGCCCAAGTTTTTCGCCCAGGAAAACTGCGGCGACGGCCACACCAAACACCGGGTTCAGAAAGTGAAAAGTCGCGGCCCGGATCGCGCCGATCCTGTTCAACAAATGGAACCAGATCAGTGTCGCCAACAAGCCAGGGAACAGGGTCGTATAAGCAAATGCCAGCATCCACGGTACGTTTGGGTGAATGTAGATCGTCTCAAAAATGGGTGCGGCGAGGAACAGAAGTGCCGCACCCACCAGCATCTGTAGCCCAACCACCATCATAAAATTGCCGCCAGATGTTGCCCCGCGCACAGCCAGAGTTGCAAAGCTGAGCGCCAGCGCACCCAGCCCGCACAGCATGACGCCAAACAGGTCTGCGCCCGCGCCTATCCGGCTGCTCATGATCAATGCCACGCCAGCGAAACCGGCCAGCAGTCCGATCACGCCCAGCGGCCGAAGCTTCTCGTGAAACAGTGTCCAGCTGGCTAATGCCACGATCAGTGGCATTGTCGAGGCAATGATCGCCGCGACCGACGCCTGTACGGTTTGCATCGCGTAGAAATTCAGACCCAAATAAAGGGCATTTTGGCATATTCCGAACAGGATGGTCGCGTACCATTGCGCGCGCGTCAGTCTCCAGCTTTGGCCCATCGCCCGTGCAATTGCGACCCCCAACAACCCCGATATCAAAAATCGCAGCGCCAGTGAGAAAAGGGGCGAGGCATCGGCAACGATGATCCGCGCCGAGGTAAAGGCTGACGACCAGATAAAGGCAAATGCCAGCCCCATGGCAATGGCGCGCAGATCCATGGTGACCCTTTCCCAAACGCCGCGACTGTTTCGGAAATATCTGAAACGTGCAAGCACCGCGCGTCAAAAAAACCACAGGTTTCGCCAGTTGCATTCAGCATTGGCAGTTTTGTTGATTGACCAGTCAATTAAAGCTATACGATCCGCACTCTGACTAACCAAGGGAGGAATGTTGGTGCTTTTGGAGTATATTCTGTCTTTCGGCGTCCTACTGGCATTGGGCCTGGTCGCTTTCTTCGTTGTGAAATGGTGGAACCTGCGTTGTGTGGGCGTCACGCCAGTGCATCTGTTCACCTTCATTGCGATCTTGTTCACATCCGGTCTGGATGTCGGCCTGATCATGTTCCCGCTGACCGAGTTTGGCGGCTATGCCGAGGAACCAGCCTATGCCTTCGCAAACCCGCTGGCCATCGAGTTCGGCTTCTGGGGTTTCCTAATCTGGGCCTTCTACTTCCTGACAGCGTTCTATTTCTGCGTCATCGAACCCCGAGTGAAGTTCTTTGAGATCCCGCTGGTCAAGCTGATAAACAACGTGGTCATCATTGGCACCTGTGCCTTCACCGCCAGCCTGTTCCTGATCTACCTGCCCGGCTATCTGCCCGAGGTCGGAGATGGCGAATCCGTGGTCACCACTTTCTATGTCATCGTATTTGTTGTCATTTTGGCGGCGGCTTATTCGTCAACCGACCTGAAATACGTCCGTATCCTTTCTGTAGGTTCGACTATCCTGTTCCTCACGCTGATCCTCGGAATGTGGATTGCCGCGGGGATGGGCATGACCGGAATTGTTGAAACCGGCAGCAATATCGGTGCCTATTTCGCCAATCTGCACAAGTTTGTGTTGCCGTTGACTGATTATCACGCCTTCTACCTGTTCTGGTGGTTTGCGTGGTCGATCATGATTGGCCAGTTCACCTCGCGCTTTGTTGGTGGGCTGAAAACCTGGCAATTGCTGGCGGCGCTGCTGATCTTCCCGTCGATCCCGTTGGCGATCTGGTTCACCGTTCTCTATTACTATCACCTGAACGGCATCAGCACTGCGGGCATCACCAACATCGCGATGGTGATCGTGGGCGTGACCTTTGTGATCAACTCGCTGGACTCCCTGATCCGCCTCTATACCGACAACCTGAACCTGACTGTCGAGCGGTTCGGCAAGGCGATCTACGTCGCAGGCAACGTCGCTTTGTTGTTTGTCCTCACCCTGCTGTTCCAGAGCCAGTGGCTGCAGATCCAGTGGATCGGAGCCGTGGTCGTCGGTCTGTACTTGGCCTGCGTGGTCTATATTCTGATCACCAAGCGCAAAGAGGTGCTGAGCATCGATTCAATGCCGGAAGATCGTGATCTGGACTTCCATAAGGTTGAGACTGTTCACTAAGCCAAAACCTGAATTTCGACAGGCGGCGGATGCGCCGCTAAAAATCAAACCCCGCAGAATGTTCTGTGGGGTTTTTTCGTGTCAGAGCGAGACAATAAATGAAATTCAGATAATGTAATGGAAGTAGTTCATTTTTTGAATCCGAATTCCATTCCAACCGTACTGTCTGAAGGAACTTCACTATGAAAGATATCGGCCGCCGGAGATTCGTGGGTGCTGGAATTGCTTCTGCTGCAACTTTGACACCCTTGCAGCATGTTTTGGCGGAAACCGGATCATTACAAGATATCGGCGGATCGATCGTCTCGCTGCCTCAGGCAACGATCTACACTGCGCGAGAAATCATCACGCTGGATGATGCGCGCCCGACGGCCGAAGCGGTTGCCATTGTCGGTGACAGAATTCTTTGGGCGGGAACACTGGAAGATGTACAGCGCGTCTTAGGCGACCAACCTTACGAAATCGATACGACGTTCGCTGATAACGTGATCGTTCCTGGGTTTATTGCACAACATGACCATCCGGTGCTTGCTTCCCTAACAATGTCGTCAGAAATCCTCGCAATTGAGGATTGGGTTTTGCCGAGCGGAACAGTGCCGCGTGTCACGGACAAACAAGAATTCATGGAGCGTCTTGCCAAAGCGGAATCTGAAAAGTCGGATCCAGACGAACCTTTGCTTAGCTGGGGGTATCATCCGGCATTTTACGGCCCGTTGACGCGTTCTGACCTCGATGCAATCAGCGAAACACGTCCTATTCTTGTTTGGGCGCGCTCATGTCACGAGATGGTACTGAACTCGGCGGCAATGGAACGTGGCGGTGTCACCCGGGACAAGTTTGAAACTTTCAGCCCGTCAGCAAAAGAGCAAAGCAGTTTTGAAGAGGCGCGGTTTTGGGAACAGGGCCTGTTCGCAGTTTTGCCTAACATCGCGAATATGGTCGCAACCCCCGAACGCCTGCGATCCGGTCTGGAAATCACGCGCGACTATATGCACGCCAAAGGCATTACCTTCGGCAATGAGCCGGGCGGGATTCTGTCTAAGCCGGTTCAGGACGGCGTTAACGAAGTCTTCTCGAACCCGGACATGCCATTTCGCTGGTCATTTATCGTGGATGCAAAGTCGATGGTCGCGACCTACTCGGATGATGCGCAAGTCATTGCTGAAACCGAAAAGCTGGCTTCTTGGTATGGTGGCATGACAAGTCTAGCGCCAAAGCAGGCAAAGCTTTTTGCAGATGGCGCAATTTATTCGCTGCTGATGCAGGTACGTGATCCTTATCTTGATGGCCATGACGGTGAATGGATGATGGACCGCGATTTGTTTGAACGTGCGTTCCGCATTTACTGGGACGCGGGCTATCAGATTCATATTCACGTCAATGGTGATGCCGGGCTTGATCGGGTTCTTGATACGCTCGAATCGAATCTACGCCGGAACCCAAGATATGATCACCGAACCGTATTAGTGCATTTTGCAGTCAGCGCTTCGGATCAAGTCGAACGGATCAGAGCGCTGGGAGCCATCGTCAGCGGGAATCCATATTACGTTACCGCGCTGGCGGATCAGTACTCAAAAGTTGGTCTCGGCTCGGAACGAGCGGATTCGATGGTTCGCTTAGGCGACTTATCACTCACCGGAATTCCATGGTCGCTGCATTCCGACATGCCGATGGCACCTGCGGACCCGCTGTTTCTGATGTGGTGTGCTGTAAATCGAGAAACCACGTCCGGCCGCATCGCTGGCGCGGATCAGAGGGTGCCCGCTGAAATGGCGCTTCGCGGAGTCACAATCGAGGCGGCTTATGCCCTTAGGCTGAGTGATGAGATCGGAAGTATCGAACCAGGCAAAAGGGCTAACCTGACTATACTGGATGAAAATCCCCTCAGTGTGGACCCGGCGATGATCCGCGACATTAATGTTTGGGGAACCGTTATGGAGGGGCGTGTTCTTCCGGTTGGTGAGCGAACGCAAAAAGCCTCACTTACGCCGACGCTGGCTCCGAATTCTCTAGCTGATGAAGAGGTCAACCGAGCAATGCTGAACCATGCGCTCAAGGTTGTTCATACCCATCTGTGAAAGTGGGCATACTGGTGCTCTGATTAAGTCAATTGAGATCAGGCAAAGAAAAAGGGCCCCCAAGCGGCGGCCCTCAATCGTTTGCAGTGAAAGCTGAGGTCAGCCGTTCACGCTGTCCTTCAGAGCTTTCGCAATGGTCATTTTGACCACTTTGTCCGCTTCTTTCTTGAACTGCTCGCCGGTGGCGGGGTTGCGCACCATGCGCTCGGGGCGCTCGCGGCAGTAGATTTTGCCAACGCCAGGCAGGGTCACTGCGCCGCCGGCTGAAACTTCGCGGGTGATCAGGCCGGTCATGGCCTCCAACGCTGCGTTTGCAGCTTTCTTGTCGGTTCCCATTTCCTCAGCGAGAGCAGCCACCAGCTGAGTCTTTGTCATAGGCTTTGCCATTTCTTGGTCTCCTTAACGTGCCCGATACATAGGGCCTCACCGCGTAACTGTAACGGGATATTGTGGTCGAACACAACGAATAGTAGCGTTGAAAACCCTAAAAATATGGGGAAATCGTTGCTTTTTTGCGTCAGAGAAAGGCTGTTTCGTCGAATGAACGCAATTTCCGGCTGTGCAGACGCTCTAACGGCATGCCGCGCAGATGTTCCATCGCCCGAATTCCGATTGCAAGATGGCGACTGACCTGGGTGGTATAAAAGGCAGATGCCATGCCCGGAAGCTTTAATTCGCCGTGCAGCGGTTTGTCAGAAACACACAACAAGGTGCCGTAGGGAACCCGGAACCGATAGCCATTTGCGGCGATGGTTGCGCTTTCCATATCCAGTGCAATGGCGCGGGATTGGCTGAGCCTTTGCACAGGGCCGGATTGGTCGCGCAGTTCCCAGTTGCGGTTGTCGACCGAGGCGACGGTGCCTGTGCGCATGATCCGCTTAAGCTCGTATCCTTCCAACTCGGTGACCTCGGCCACGGCGCTTTCCAGCGCGACCTGAACCTCGGCCAGCGGCGGGATCGGAACCCAGACCGGCAGGTCATCGTCCAGCACCTTGTCTTCACGCAGGTAGGCGTGGGCCAGAACGAAATCCCCCAGCGCCTGCGTGTTACGCAGCCCGGCACAGTGGCCGACCATCAGCCAGGCGTGGGGCCGCAGAACGGCGATATGGTCAGTGGCCGTTTTAGCGTTCGAAGGCCCAACGCCGATATTGACCAGCGTGATCCCGGACCCGTCCTCGCGTTTCAGGTGATAGGTTGGCATTTGCGGCAGCTTCAGCGGTTGGGCCAACTCTTCCTCGGAGCCCTTGATCTCGACATTCCCGGTCGAAACGAAGCTGGTGTAACCGCTGTCCGGATCGGCCAATTGCGCACGCGCGTAATTCTCGAACTCAGAGACGTAGAACTGGTAGTTCGTGAACAGGACATGGTTCTGGAAATGGCTGGGATCCGTCGCGGTATAATGCGCAAGCCGGGCCAGCGAATAGTCGACGCGTTGGGCAGTAAACAAGGCTAGCGGACCGGCTTCATCTTCGTGGTCGTACACCCCGTTGACGATATCATCGTTGGTCGTGGTCAGGTCGGGAACGTCAAAGACATCGCGCAACGTGAACCCGGCCGCGCCCTGTTGCGGGACGTGCAGATCGGGATTGTTGGCAACCGCGAAATGCACCGGGATCGGTGTGTCGGACGGCCCAATCGTAACCGGCTGGTCGTGGTTTTTGATCAGCAACGCGATCTGCTGTGTCAAATAAGACCGGAACAAATCAGGCCGCGTAACCGTCGTGGCATGAATGCCGGGTTCTGAGACGTGGCCAAAACTCAGGCGGCTGTCTACATGGGCATAAGACGACGTTCTGATGCGAATTTCCGGGTAATAGGCTCTGAACCGCGCTGTTGGTGCGCCGTGTTCAATGGCTGCCGAGAAACTGTCGCACAGAAAGCGGGTTGCTTGTTCATACAGCGCTTCCAACCGAGCGACCGCTGCTTTGGGGTCGGTGAATTGTTCCGGTTTAGGTGCGTCGGGTGTTTTTATTATTGTCATGCAAGTGGTTCCAGAAGATCAATCTTTTCAAAGGTGCGCACATCCACCAGACCCAGATCCGATATCCGCAATTCCGGAATCACGACCAGTGCCAAAAGTGAGTGCTGCATATATGCGTTGTTGAGGGTGCAGCCGCAGGCCACCATCGCGGCAACCATGTCGTCGGCCTTGGCAGCAACCTGCGATGCAGGGCTGTCAGACATCAGGCCCGCAATGGGCAATTCGACCAGCGCCAGTTCTTCTCCATCGCGGAAGATGGTGATGCCGCCACCCACCTCGGCCAGCCGATTTGCCGCCAGTGCCATCTGTTCGCGGTCCGTGCCGACTACGATCATGTGATGACTGTCATGTGCCACGGTCGAGGCCATCGCCATTTTGCCCTGATATCCGAATCCGGAAACGAAAGCGTTCGTCACGCCGCCCGTCGCCCGGTGCCGTTCAACCAGCGCGATCTGGCAGACATCGTCGTCGCCCTCGACCAATCCTTCGATGATCGGCAATTCAGACTTCAACGCTTTGGTCGGAGCTTGGTTTTCCACCACACCGATCACGTTGGCCTGCACGCGGTTTGCCCCTGCAGGCGCTTGGATTTCGAAATCGGCAGCGGTCAGCGTATGCCCCAGATGCACGGTGTTCCGGGCGGTATCAGGCCAGTTGAGGTGCGGGCAATCCACGGTGATTTTGCCGCTGTCGGCGACGATCTGACCGCGCGCAATCACGGTGTCGATGGGTAGTTCTTTCAGGTCCGAGCTAAGGATAATATCCGCGCGCCGCCCCGGTGTGATCGAGCCGATCTCACGTTCCAGCCCGAAATGGGTCGCCGTGTTGATCGTCGCCATTTGCAGGGCAATCAGCGGATCACATCCGCAAGCGATGGCGTGCCGAACCACGCGATTCATATGGCCGTCATTAACCAGCGTGCCTGAGTGGCAATCGTCGGTGCACAGGATAAAGTTGCGCGGGTCCAACCCTTTTTTCGTGACCGCAGTGATCTGGCTTTCCACGTCATACCAGGCCGAGCCCAGCCGCATCATCGACCGCATCCCCTGCCGAACACGTGCGATCGCGTCTGCCTCGCAGGTACCTTCGTGATCATCCGCCGGACCCCCAGCAACATAGGCGGCAAAATCAGGCCCTAAATCAGGCGAAGCGTAGTGTCCTCCTACGGTTTTCCCGGCGCGTTGCGTTGCGGCGATTTCCGCTAGCATCTTTGGGTCGCCATTGATGACACCGGGAAAGTTCATCATCTCGCCTAAGCCGATGATGCCGGGCCAGTTCATCGCTTCGGCCACGTCTTCGGCGGTGATTTCGTACCCCGTCGTTTCTAGTCCCGGCGCAGATGGGGCGCAGGACGGCATCTGGGTAAAGATGTTCACCGGTTGCATCATCGCCTCGTCATGCATCATGCGCACGCCGTCCAGGCCAAGGACATTTGCAATCTCATGCGGGTCGGTGAACATGCTGGTGGTTCCATGCGGAATGACAGCGCGGGCAAATTCAGCCGGGGTTAGCATGCCCGATTCGATATGCATATGCGCATCACACAGGCCAGGGATCATATAACGCCCGGTGGCTTCGATGACCTGAGTCTCTGGGCCGGTGCAATGTGATGCATCGGGTCCGACGTAAGCGATGCGCCCATCAGCGATCGCAATGTCATGGTTCGGAAGGGTTTCGCGGCTGTGCACATTTACCCAGATTCCGCCGCGAATGACCGAATCTGCAGCTTCACGACCTGCGGCTACGGCAATCAGACGGGGGGCGACATCGGGCCAACTAGGGAAGGGTGTGTGTTCCATGGCCCAACTTTCCCGAATGCGCAGGAAGGTTCAACCCCTTGTGAACAGGTATCATCAAACCGTCACGCAGCGCGTCAGCGCTGCACTGTCCAACCAGAAGAGACGCCCGGCAGGGCATCGATGATGGGCGGGAGCAAGCCTCGGTTATTTCTGTGTATCATGCTCCAGCTCGCGGCGAACCCAATTGGCAAACGCTATAGCACCGGGGCTTTCTTCGGCGCGCGGTGACAGAAGCAGATAATAGGCTTCAGGCATGGGTGCGCGATGGGCGAACGGGGCTACTAAACGACCTTGCGCAATCAGGTCACTGGCAATTGTGTCATGCGCCAGACACAGCCCTCCGCCAGCCATGGCTACGGACAGGCTGACCAAGTAGGTGGTCGAATAAGTAATTGCAGGATTTTCCCAATTTAGACCCTGTTCCTCGGTCCACCCCAGCCAATTCGACAGAAGGTTTGAGCAGTCAAAAAGCGGGTGCTGTTGCAGGTTGTCCAACGTCACGTGATAGCCCGGCGCACAGACTGGATAATAATGATCCGTTCTCAGCAATTCGGTCCTAACCGTATCTGACGGCCGTAGTGAATAACGGATTTCCACGGCGGCCCCTTCGGCCATTTCGCGCGGCTCCCAAAGCTCAGTAAAGATATTCAGTTGCACCTCGGGATGCTGTACCCGAAATTTCGGCAGTCTGGGCGCCAACCAATTCACGGCAAAGGTGATGTTGCTTTGAACCTGAACCGCGTTCTGCTGGGCGCCGGTCACGGCCTGAGTTCCACGTACCAGTGTCCGAAATGCCTCGCGCACCACCGGAAGATACGTGATGCCCGCTTCGGTCAGTTCCAACGCACGTGGTCGACGCAAAAACAAAGGCTGGCCAAGGTACCCTTCCAAGGACTTGATCTGCTGGCTGACCGCGCTTTGCGTCATGTTCAGATCCCGGGCTGCGCCGGTAAAGGACAAGTGCCGCGCCGCTGCTTCAAACGTGCGGAGCCAACCCAGCGGAGGAAGTGGTTTTTGCATGCGTATAACCTTGCCATTAGTTCAGCTAATGGAATAGTTGCGTTTTTTTCGTTGGTCAATTTTTGACGCTACAGGCACGATTTCCGAAAGTTCTCAGCTATCCGCAAAGGAGCCCGGAATGACTGTTACAAACCTGCGCGCCAATATCGACCACTGGGCCGAACGAGTTGATCTGGCTGCAACCTTTCGCTGGGTCGAGCGATTGAACATGCACGAAGGCGTTGCCAATCATTTCAGCCTTGCGGTGAACCCGGAAGGTACGCAATTTTTGATGAACCCGAACCAGATGCACTTTGCACGGGTCAAAGCGTCAAATCTGCTGTTTCTGGACGCAAATGATGCCGATGTGATGAACCAACCCGGTGCCCCGGATCCGACGGCTTGGGGTCTGCACGGATCAATCCACCGCCACTGTCCGCATGCGCGCTGTGTGATGCACGTGCATTCGATCTTTGCGACGGTCCTGGCATCGTTGGCGGATAGCACCTTGCCCCCGATCGATCAGAACACGGCTACTTTCTATAACCGGTATGTCATCGATCAGGAATTCGGAGGCCTCGCCTTTGAGAGCGAAGGTGAGCGCTGTGCATCCATGCTGTCGGACCCCAAGAAAAAGGTCATGATCATGGGCAATCACGGTGTTCTTGTGATCGGCAGTGACCCGGCAGATGCCTTTAACAGGCTTTATTATTTTGAACGCGCAGCGGAAACCTACATCCGAGCGCTGCAGACCGGCCAGCCATTGCGCGTCCTGCCAGATGAGATTGCCGAAAAGACTGCCCAAGAATTGGAAGACTATCCCGATCAGGCCCAGGCTCATCTGCGAGAGATCAAGGCCATATTGGACGATGGCGGCTCTGACTACGCCACATGACAACCTTATCAGGGTAACGACCATGTCTGACACTACACAGAATCCGGAATCCGCCCGCTGGCACTATCATCCTGAAGGTCCGGTGGGGTTAAACCCCTTGTTCAATTGGCCACCACGTCCGTCAGCCGTGCTGAAATGGTACAGCGGGGCGTGGCTGCAGATTACGGCATTGACCTTGTGCCTTGCGCTGGCGGTTACCGCCTATGCTATCTTTTTCCCGTCCTTGGAAAGTATGCAAAGCTTTGCCCCGGGTTGGATGTTTCGCATTTGGCTGCTGAACATGGTGCCCCAGATACTCGTCGCAGGTGGGCTGCACTGGTGGCTGTACATGCGAAAAGGGCAGGGCATGTACAAAAAGTTCGACCGCCGCGACCTGACCCGCAACAATGGTACGTTCACATTCCGCAATCAGGTTCTGGACAATATCTGGTGGACGCTGGGCAGCGCGATGACCGTCGCGACCGTTTATCAGTGGATCATCTACTGGGCGATGGCCAACGGCTATGTGCCAACCATCACGTGGTCCGGCGCGCCGGTCTGGTTCGTTGTGTGGATGGTG
Source organism: Ruegeria sp. CDSB086 (assembly GCF_059611065.1). Lineage (NCBI taxonomy): Bacteria > Pseudomonadati > Pseudomonadota > Alphaproteobacteria > Rhodobacterales > Roseobacteraceae > Ruegeria > Ruegeria sp. CDSB086. The sequence goes on from NZ_JBXWOV010000016.1 coordinate 45,275, forward strand.
TTTATCCCGATGTGGTCAGGTCTGCACTTTTACTGGGTGCACCGGCTGGAACATCACCCGAAGCTCTACAAATACGTGCATGCTGTGCATCATCGAAACGTGAACATTGGGCCTTGGTCGGGAATCTCGAACCACTGGTACGAGAACTTGCTGTACTTCACGACCTATTTCATTCACCTGATCGTGCCGTCGCACCCTTTGCATGTACTGTTCCACGCCTCCTTCCAGCAGATCAGCCCCGTGTTGTCTCATTCCGGGTTTGAAAAACTAAAGGCCGGAGACACGGATGCCGCCCGTGCCGGTGATTTCTTTCACCAGCTTCACCACCGGTATTTTGAATGCAACTACGGCACCTCTGAAATTCCGTTCGACAAGTGGTTTGGCACATATCATGACGGATCGGCCGAGGCGACGACCCGGACAAGGGCCTACAAGAAACAGATGTATACCTAGCTGGCCCGAAGCGCGCGCGGCGTGACCCCGAATTCGGCTTTGAAGGCACGGGTCAGGGCGCTGGGGTCGTCATAGCCCGCGCGCAGGGCAACCTCACCGATGCTCAGGTCGGTTTCTGCCACCAGTTTGCGCGCAAGATTCAGGCGCAGGCGGCGGTAAACCTGCGCGGGACCCGCGCCCAGCTCGGACTGCATGCGGACGGACAAGGCTTTCTGCGATCGGCCAACCCGGCTTGCGATTTCGGACACTGGCAAGGGGATCTCAAGGTGTTCCTGCATCAAGGCCAGCGCCTTGTTCACGTAACCGCTGGTCGCGCCGGCACCGCCCGCATGCGAGCGCGCTGAATCGCGGGTCATGAACAGTTGCGACACTTCCAGCGCCAGGGCCTGTCCCTGATCCCGTGCAATCAGATGAAGCACCAGATCAAAGGCCGCCATGGCCCCGGAACAGGTGATGCGATTGCGGTCGATGACATAGCGCTCGCGGTGGGCTTCGACATCGGGGAACCTTTCTGTAAATCCGGTCAGCTCTTCCCAGTGTATCGTGGCGCGATGCCCGTCCAGCAGCCCTGCTTGAGCCAAAAGCCAGCTGCCAGTGTCGAGGCCCGCCAGCACTTTGAACCGCTGATCCGCAGAACGCAGGCCTGAAAGAGTGCGCCACCCGCCATGCGTGCGGAATCCATAAGATGGCATGACCATCAGCATGTCCCCACTGGCGATCTGGAGTGGGCGATGCGGCGCGACCTGCAGCCCGGATGAGGATGTCACCGGACCACCCTCCAACGCAAGGAACTGCCAATCGTACAAATTACGTCCGGCCAGAGTGTTTGCAGCGCGCAGCGGCTCGACCGTGTTGGCCAGGCAATGGTTCGAGAATCCGTCGAACAGAAGAACCCCGATTTGCTGCGGTGCAGAGGGTGATTTAGTCCATTCTTGCATGGTAAACTTCTATTTCTGCACGTTTCAAATGACAAGCCGCGTCAGAATATGCCGCAACGCCAGATGTGGAGACGCCCGATGCAATATGGATTGTCCGACGAACAAGAGATGATCGTCTCTACCGTTCGCAGCTTTGTGGAAAACGAAATCTACCCGCATGAGGCGCTGGTCGAGCGCACCGGCGAAGTCCCGGAAGAGATCGCGGATGAGATCAAGCGCAAGACGATTGAACTGGGTTTTTATGCCTGTAATTTTCCCGAAAGCGTCGGTTGTGCAGGGTTGAACCATCTGGAGTTCGCGCTGGTCGAACGTGAGCTGGGCCGCGGGTCCATGGCGCTGAATCACTTCTTCGGGCGTCCTCAGAACATCCTGATGGCGTGTGAGGGCGAGCAGGTCGAACGATACTTGATGCCCGCCGTGCGTGGCGAAAGGATGGACGCGCTGGCAATGACCGAGCCCGGTGCCGGGTCAGATGTTCGTGGAATGAAGTGCGCCGCGGTGCGGGATGGCGGAGACTGGGTGGTCAATGGCACCAAGCATTTCATCTCGGGCGCGGAGCACGCGGATTTCATCATCGTTTTTATCGCGACCGGCGAGGATCAGACGCCAAAAGGCCCCAAAAAACGCATTACGGCGTTTCTGGTGGATCGCGGAACGCCCGGTTTCACCATCCGGGACGGGTACAAATCGGTCAGTCATCGCGGTTACAAGAACATGGTTCTTGATTTCGATGATTGCCGTCTGCCGGACGCCCAGGTTCTAGGTGAGGTTGATGGCGGCTTTGAAGTGATGAACACCTGGCTTTATGCGACCCGTATCACGGTTGCTGCCATGTCCGTAGGCCGCGCACGCCGCGCTTTCGACTATGCGCTGGACTATTCCGCCACGCGCGAACAGTTCGGCCAGAAGATCGGCAAGTTTCAGGGCGTGTCCTTCCAAATCGCGGATATGATCACCGAGATTGACGCAGCGGACTTGTTGACGCTGGCCGCAGCCGACCGCCTGGACAAAGGCCTGCCCGCAAACCGCGAAATCGCCTCGGCCAAGCTCTATGCCTCGGAAATGCTCGCGCGGGTCACCGATGCCGCCATCCAAATCCACGGCGGCATGGGTCTGATGGACGATTACCCGCTTGAGCGGTTCTGGCGCGACGCGCGTGTCGAACGTATCTGGGACGGGACCAGCGAAATTCAGCGCCACATTATCAGTCGCGATCTTCTGAGGGCACTCGGTGCGTGATGGTGGGGCCCGCCTGATGTCTTCCCTGTCACGCGTTTTGCACCCCACATCGATCGCCGTGATTGGCGGCGGCGCCTGGTGCGTCTCAGTGATCGAACAGGCCCGGAAATTCGGGTTTCAGGGCGACATCTGGCCGGTCCACCCAAAAGCCGGTCAAATCGCGGGTCTGAGTGCCTTTGCACGCCTTGAGGACCTTCCAGCGGCCCCCGACGTAGCCTTTGTTGGCATCAACCGTCATGCAACGATCGAGACGATCGCGATCCTTTCGGCCATGGGGGCCGGGGGTGCAGTGTGTTTTGCCTCGGGATTTACCGAAGCGCATGCCGAGGACGATCAGGGTGCAGATTTGCAGGTCCGTTTGGTGCAGGCCGCAGGCGAGATGCCGATCCTCGGGCCAAACTGTTATGGCTTCGTCAACGGGCTAGACCGTGCCGCTGTTTGGCCCGATCAGCACGGCATGCGACCGGTAGATCGCGGTGTGGCGATCCTGACGCAAAGTTCGAACATAGCGATCAATATGACGATGCAGCGCCGGGCCTTGCCGCTGGCCTTTATGCTGACCAGTGGGAACCAGGCGCAGACCCATCAGGCCGACATCGCCTCGGCCCTGTTGGATGATGACCGGATCACAGCGATTGGCGTCCATATCGAGGGGTTCGGTGACCTGCGTAAATGGGAGGCGCTGGCCAAAAAGGCTCGGGATCGTAACGTGCCGATTGTTGCGCTGAAAGTGGGCCGGTCCGCCCATGCACAGGCGGCGACGATTTCCCATACAGCCTCGTTGGCGGGTGGTGATGCGGGCGCGCAGGCATTTCTGGATCGGCTCGGGATCGCGCGTTTGGATGACATTCCCAGTTTCCTGGAATGCCTCAAGCTGCTGCACGTGACCGGGCGGTTGGATACGAACGGTTTGGGATCGATCAGTTGTTCGGGTGGTGAGGCAAGTCTGGCTGCCGACATGGCCGAGGGGCGCAATCTGCACTTCCCGCCGTTGTCGCAAGCACAAAAAGCTGACCTGCGCGATGCCTTGGGACCGATGGTAGCACTGGCGAACCCGCTGGATTATCACACCTATATCTGGCGGGATACGCAGGCCATGACACGGGCGTGGTCCGCAATGATGAACCCTGAACAGGCCCTGACTATGGCGATTCTCGACTATCCGCACACGGACGCCACCGATTGGGAATGCGCCACGCAGGCTGCGTTGAACTGCGTCGCTCAGACGGGGCGTCCCTTTGCAGTAACGGCGACCCTGCCGGAGCTTTTACCCGAAGACGTTGCGCAGCGGTTACTCGATGGCGGTGTTGTCCCTTTTGCCGGATTGCACGAAGCGCTTGCGGCAATTGAGGCGGCCGCGCGGCCGCAAGCAACGGAGGCCGAACCGGTTCTGCTGCCCTCGGATACCGTTGCGGATCATGTTCTGACCGAAGCAGAAGCCAAGCAGGCTCTTGCGGAATTCGGTGTGCGTGTACCGCACAACGTTGTTGTGTCGGCAGATCTGGCGAAACAAGCCTCTGCCGCGCTGACTGGTCCTTTTGCGATCAAGGGCGTCGGGCTGGCGCATAAGTCGGAACATGCGGCCGTGCGCCTTGAGGTTCACGCTGACGCTGTGGGTGAAGTCGCGGCGGATATCGGAACCGAAGAGGTCCTTATTGAGGAAATGGCTGTTGGCGGCGTGGCAGAATTGTTGGTCGGCGTGACCCGAGACGCGGCCCACGGGTTCGTTCTGACGCTGGGTGCAGGGGGTGTGTTGACTGAAATCCTGCGCGACACGGTTTCACTTTTGATCCCATCCTCTCGCACCGCGGTGAAAGAGGCGCTGGGTAATTTGAACTGCGCCCCTTTGCTGGCGGGATATCGCGGCAATCCAGCGGCAGAGATTGAGGCCATCCTGGACGCTGTCGATGCGGTGCAGGCCTACGTCATTGCCAATGCATCCCATGTCAGCGAAGTTGAAATAAACCCACTGATCTGCACACCGGACCGTGCCATAGCGGTGGATGCTCTAATCCGAAAGGCAAGTATATGAACCCAGTCAAAACCAAGCGTGATGGCGCAATTCTGGAAGTCACTTTGGACCGTCCCAAAGCGAACGCGATTGATTTGGCGACCAGCCGCGTCATGGGCGAGGTGTTTCGTGACTTCCGTGATGATCCTGATCTGCGCGTCGCGATCCTGACCGGGGGTGGCGAGAAGTTCTTTTGCCCTGGCTGGGATTTAAAAGCAGCCGCTGACGGAGACGCAGTCGACGGAGACTATGGCGTTGGTGGCTTTGGCGGGCTGCAGGAGCTGCGGGACATGAACAAGCCGGTCATCGCAGCCGTCAACGGGATTGCCTGCGGCGGCGGGTTAGAATTGGCCCTGAGCGCCGACATGATCCTTGCTGCGGAACACGCCAGTTTTGCGCTGCCGGAAATCCGCTCAGGCACAGTGGCCGATGCCGCCAGCGTAAAACTGCCCAAACGCATTCCGTATCATGTGGCGATGGAACTGCTGCTGACCGGGCGCTGGTTCGATCCGCATGAGGCAAAGAACTGGGGGTTGGTGAACGAGGTCATTCCGGGTGATCAACTGATGGATCGGGCGTGGGAACTGGCGCGTCTTTTGGCCAGCGGCCCGCCCTTGGTTTATGCCGCGATCAAGGCAATCGTACGCGATGCCGAAGATTCCAAATTTCAGGATGCCATGAACCGGATCACCGGGCGGCAATTGCCGACGGTTGATACTCTTTATGGCTCTGAAGACAATCTGGAAGGCGCCCGCGCTTTTGCTGAAAAGCGTGATCCCGTGTGGAAAGGTCGATAGTCGGCCTAAGCGCGTTCAAACAGGGCTATCAGCGCTGTGTCATCCTTGTTGGGGCCAGATGCAAGATCGCCATAGATGCGAACTTCGGGCAGGGTCAGGTTTCGAATCTGGCCTTGCGCTAACCGGTGCAGGGCTTCGGCAAATCCCAGCTTTTCATAATGTTGGGCATTGATCGACAGCGCGAATTGAGCACCGGGGCGGGCCACACGCAGCAGTGCAGTCAAAGCTTCTGGCCCGAGGTGGCCATGGGTGAACGAACCGGATGAAACGATTCCGGAGTAACTTTCGCGCGGCGCCGGGATGCCTTCGTTCAGATCGGCCTCAATGGCGTCGCGGTAGATATCCTTGCGCATGGCCTGATCCAGCATCTCGGCGCTGATATCGGTGGCATCTATCGGTCCCACACCCAGCCGGGCCAGAACCGCGCCGCACAGGCCAGTGCCTGCACCTACATCAAGCACAGGCCCTTGCCCGCCGGCGCCGACAAAGGCGCGGGCGGTATGGATGTGCAGCTGATAATCCTCGCGCGTGGCAAAGCCTTCGTCGTAATCCCCGGCCCATTCAGCATAGAGACGCTTGTGGTCTTCCGGGGAATCCAGCGCGTAGGCGGCATGCAGGTCTGGTGTTTTGTCACTCATACCCAAAAGAAAGGCGCATTGGGGGATTCGAATCAAGTATCCTTGGCAGAGTTCTTGCATCTGGCGAAATTGCGGATCATCTAAGAGCGTATGACAGGCACACTATTTTCCTTCGGTCACGGGTACTCGGCACAGGCCTTGTCCCGTCAGTTGCAACCCCATGGTTGGCGTATCTTGGGCACGACGCGTGATCCGGCCCAATCGCAGGTGGTCAAGGCGTCCGGCGCAGAGCCGGTGATTTGGCCGGGGCAAGTGCCACAGCTGGATGGGGTGACGCATCTTTTGATCTCGGCCGCGCCAAACGCGGACGGAGATCCGGTTCTGGCTGCATTGGCAGATGAGATTGCCGAACGGGCGGCGCAATTCAAATGGGTTGGCTACCTGTCGACCACGGCCGTGTATGGCGATCATCAGGGCGACTGGGTCGACGAGGCCACCCCTGCGACGCCAACTGCGCAGCGCGGCAAATGGCGGGTGCAGGCTGAAGAGCAGTGGCAGAACATCCCCGGCTTGCCGACACACATCTTTCGCCTTGCGGGCATCTATGGTCCCGGGCGTGGGCCGTTTTCCAAGCTCAAGCGCGTGGGTATGCGACGTATCATCAAGCCGGGGCAGGTCTTTTCCCGAATTCATGTCGCCGACATTGCCCAGGTTCTTGCTGCGTCCATGTCTGCGCCTAATCCGGGGGCGATTTACAACGTATGTGATGATGAACCCGTTCCACCGCAGGATGTCATCGCCTATGCGGCCGAATTGCAGGGATTGCCATTGCCGCCCGAAGTACCGTTTGACGAGGCCGACATGACCCCTATGGCGCGCAGCTTTTACAATGAGAACAAGCGGGTCAGGAACGATCGGATCAAGGATGAGCTGGGTGTAAACCTGATGTATCCGAACTATCGGGTCGGGCTGCGGTCGCTGATGACCGGTGACTGAGCTATCGCCCTGATTTGCGGTGATGCGCCCGGATGCTTAGTGATAGTTTTTGGTTATCAGAACCATCCATAAAGAAAACTTATTTGCATGGTTCGAATTTGCTAGGTCTGGCGGCGACAAGACAAGAGTCGCCAATACCTTTGACAGAATGCGCGCAATCCAAGCCGCGCATCTAAAAGAGGTAAAAGTGTCATCTATATATGTTCTTGATCGCCCGCGTTTCTCACCGCGCGAACGAGCCGGATTTTAGCCAGGATTGGAGATCGACATGGACGGAAGTGATAACCCCAAAACGGGCGGATGCCCTGTAATGCACGGCGCAGGAACCCGGTCAAACCGGGATTGGTGGCCGAACCAGCTGAACCTGTCGATCCTGCATCAGAATTCGCCTGCGTCGAACCCGCTGGGGCCTGATTTCGACTACGCTGAAGAATTCAAGAAGCTGGACATGAAGGCGCTGAAAGAAGACCTGTACGCGCTGATGACCGATTCTCAGGACTGGTGGCCTGCGGACTATGGTCATTACGGCGGTCTGTTCATCCGCATGGCCTGGCACAGCGCCGGTACATATCGCACGGCGGATGGCCGTGGCGGTGCCTCGACCGGGAACCAGCGGTTTGCGCCACTGAACAGCTGGCCGGATAACGGCAACCTCGACAAAGCGCGCCGTCTATTGTGGCCGATCAAACAGAAATACGGCAACCAGATTTCCTGGGCCGACCTGATGATCCTTGCCGGCAATTGCGCCATTGAATCCATGGGCGGCAAGACATTTGGCTTTGCTGGTGGTCGCGCGGACATCTGGGCGCCTGAAGAAGACATCTATTGGGGTTCCGAAACTGAGTGGCTTGCCCCCACCGACAACCCGCACAGCCGGTACTCTGGTGAGCGCGACATGGAAAACCCGCTGGCTGCCGTTCAGATGGGTCTGATCTATGTGAACCCCGAGGGCCCGGATGGTGAACCAAACGTACTGGCCTCGGGTCGGGATATCCGCGACACCTTTGGCCGGATGGCGATGAATGACGAGGAAACCGTCGCACTGGTTGCTGGTGGCCACACCTTTGGTAAGGCGCACGGCGCGGGTGATCCTGATCTGGTCGGCCCCGAACCCGAAGCGGCACCGATCGAAGAGATGGGCCTTGGCTGGATCAACAAGTTCGGTTCGGGTGTCGGTGACGATACCACGACCTCGGGCATCGAGGGCGCATGGACCGCAAACCCGATCAAATGGGACAATGGATACTTTGACCTGCTGTTCGGATACGAGTGGAACCTGACCAAAAGCCCCGCAGGCGCATGGATATGGGAGCCGATCGGCGTCAAGGAAGAGGACATGGCCCCGGCGGCCGGTGATCCGACCAAGAAGGTCAAAACCATGATGACCACCGCCGACATGGCGATGCGCATGGATCCGATCTATGGCCCGATCTCGAAACGCTTCCACGAGAACCCGGAAGAGTTCGCAGATGCCTTCGCGCGCGCCTGGTTCAAGCTGACTCACCGCGACATGGGTCCGCGTTCGAACTATATCGGTTCGGAAGCCCCGACCGAGGAGTTGATCTGGCAGGACAACGTGCCTGCGGTGGATCACGACCTGGTTGATGATGCCGATGTAGCGGATTTGAAAGCCAAGATCGCTGCATCCGGTCTGTCGGTGTCCGAGCTGATCTCGACCGCATGGGCCTCGGCCTCGACCTTCCGCGGGTCGGACAAGCGGGGCGGTGCCAACGGCGCCCGTATCCGTCTTGCGCCTCAGAAGGATTGGGACGTCAACGAGCCAATGAAACTGTCCAAGGCGCTGGATGCGCTGGCAGGCGTTCAAGAGGCGTTCAACGGCGCGCAGTCAGGCAACAAGAAAGTGTCGCTGGCCGACCTGATCGTTCTGGCCGGTGCCGTCGGCATCGAGCAGGCTGCCAAAGCTGGCGGTCAGGATGTTGAGGTTCCGTTCACCCCGGGCCGCACCGATGCATCGCAAGAGCAGACCGATGTGGACAGTGTCGCAGTGCTGGAACCCGCAGCAGACGGTTTCCGCAACTACCAAAAGGCCGACTACACCGTCTCGCCCGAAGAGTTGCTGGTCGATCGCGCACAATTGTTGACCTTGTCCGCACCAGAGATGACGGCACTTGTCGGTGGCCTGCGAGTTCTTGGTGCCAATTTCGGTGACGCCAAGCATGGGGTGTTCACGGATCGTGTGGGTGTACTCAGCAATGACTTCTTCACCAACATTCTGGATATGGACACCGAGTGGAAACCGGCCGGCAAGGGCGTCTATGAAGGTCGTGACCGCGCCAGCGGTGAGGTCAAATGGACCGGTACACGCGTCGATCTGGTCTTCGGTTCCAACTCGCAACTGCGGGCGCTCGCCGAGGTCTACGGTCAGACGGGTGCCGAGGGTAAATTTGTCTGCGACTTTGTCTCGGCCTGGAACAAGGTGATGAACGCGGATCGTTTTGATCTGAAGTAAATCGACGATCATCGCAGAGATAGCGCCGCCCGAGGGGACTCGGGCGGCGTTTTCTTTGGGTCGGATCCCGCAGGCATACCAACCATTGGGTACGATTCCGCCTAAAGCTCTGACAAACCCCCGCATCACGCAGCGCCCGATCGAGTTTCTTACCCAAATTATTAAGCTAACTTATTGTTTTCATTAATATGGGCGAGTTTCAGCAGAGAAATGTGAAGTTTTTTCAAAATGGGGGTTGCAGGTCCCAGACCTAATCCGTAAATACCCCTTCACCGGCGCTGCTGAGGCGGCGCTGACGGGTCGGAGAGACGGCCGGACGCATCGGAGAGACGGTGGAGACG
>NZ_JBXWOV010000017.1:0-48179 GCF_059611065.1 Ruegeria sp. CDSB086
ACAAACGCGGGTTCGACCCCCACGCTGCGAAGCGCTGCGACAACCGGACCCGCAACTGAAGCCCTGACGAGTGGCAGTGACTGATCCGTGTTATTACCAAGTCTTTTTGTCATCTCTTCTCCAGAAATTCGCAATATTCCCGAGTGTAGGAAATTCCCACAATAAAGTTATGAAACCTTACAGTTTCCCAAATCTATTTTTCTCGAACCGGCAATCTGTCAGGCATCAAGTTATTCGAATTCTATAATGACTCCTAGTTGCGCCTTTTGCGATTCTTGAAGATTGGAGCCCTAATGAACGGATGCCTGATGCGCATACTTGTGCCCGCAGTATTGGCTGCGAGCCATCTGTTTCCAACTCATGCCGCTTCACAGGAAGAAAGTTTCCCGATCCTTTTCACAAATGTTCATGTCTTTGACGGGGTGAACGAGGCGCGGATCGAGAACGCAAATGTTTTGGTCGTCGATAACCTGATCGCCGAGGTCTCGACTAAGCCGCTTGCCGTCGCCAATGCGCAAATCATCGATGGTGGTGGGCGCACGCTGATGCCCGGACTGATCGATGGCCACAACCATATCATGATGCCAGCGGCCCCCAATCAGGCGGTGAACGGCTGGCACTGGGGATATCTCAGTGCTGTCGTGGGCCGCGAGGCGGAGAAAATGCTCCTGCGCGGTTTTACCACGCTGCGAGATACAGGGGGCCCAGCCTACGGCATCGCCAGAGCAGTTGACGAGGGTATTCTTCCGGGCCCGCGGATCTATCCCAGCGGTCACTTCATCAGTCAGACATCCGGCCACACGGATTTCCGGTCGTTCAACGAAAGCCATACGCGTGACAGAAGCAGCCGCAATGCCTTTGAAAGTGAGTTTGGTTTCATGGCAGACGGCCGGAGCGAAGTTCTCGCATACACCCGAGAAACGTTGCGCCGGGGGGCGACGCAGATCAAGATCAGCGTAGGTGGCGGGGTCGCCTCCGCCTTTGATCCTCTGGACACGGCGCAATTCACCTTCGATGAAATCAGAGCCGCCGTCGATGCGGCCGAGGACTGGAACACCTACGTCTTGGCGCATGCCTATACGGACCGCTCCGTTCTGCGCGCTGTGGAGGCCGGCGTTCGCAGTATCGACCATGGGACGTTGATCTCGGAACTGGACACCATGATCGCGATGCGGGACGCGAGTGTGATCTACAACCCTCAGGCCGTGGCCTTTACGCCAACTCCCGAGAGCGTGGCGTCGCTCCCGCCCGAAACCGTTGAAAAATCACGCCCGGTCGTCGAAGGGCTCGACAGGTCAATGCGTCTGGCAAAAGAAAGCGGCGTGACGATCACCTTCGGAACGGACGTCTTCGGCTCGCCCGAGGCCTTGGCCCGGCAGAACGAAGAATTTGAACTCAGAAAGCAATGGTTCACGTCGCATGAGATCCTGGTCCAGGCCACGTCAAACACCGCGAAACTGGTGGCAATGTCAGGTCCTCGAAATCCATACACGGACGGACCGCTGGGCGTGATCGAAGCCGGTGCTTATGCAGACTTACTTCTGGTTGAAGGCAATCCGGTGGAAGATGCCGGACTACTGGTCGACTACACAAATAACATCGATCTGATCATGAAAGACGGCGTGATCTACAAGAACACACTCGACTGAGTGTCGCGTGGGGTGAAGGAACCTCGGCACCCCGCGCACAAACTAATTTGTCTAAGGGAGAGAGGAACATGAATGCATCAAAACGGTTATTGGCGGCCGCAAGTGTGGTTGCCTTCTCGGCGTCCGCCTCATTTGCGCAGGATGGACCTGTTCAAACCCTGTTCACCAACGTGCATGTCTTTGACGGAATAAATGAGGCCCGAATAGAAAACGCCAATGTTCTGGTTGTCGATAACCTGATCGCAAAAGTCTCACCCGAACCTCTTTCGGTTGCAAATGCCGAGGTCATCGACGGTGGGGGTCGCACCCTAATGCCGGGTTTGATTGATGCGCATGTGCACATGGCGATCACGGAGCCGGTTGCGGACCTCAGGGACAATTTTGATTGGATGTACTGGGGCGCAGTTTCCACGATCGAGGCGGAAAAGATGCTGTTGCGCGGCTTCACGTCCGTGCGCGATGCGGGTGGACCGGCGATTGGGCTTCAGAAAGCCATCGACCGGGGCAAGGCTGTCGGCCCGCGAATCTATCCGTCCGGCCCTGTGATCTCACAAACCTCCGGGCATGGCGAGCATCGGCACTACACGGAACCGCACCCAAACTTCGAAGGTGCCTCGCCCTCATTCTTCAACCAGCACGTCGAGTTTCTTGCTGACGGTGTTCCAGAAGTTCTGCGGGCGACGCGGGAAGCGCTGCGTCTGGGCGCATCGCAAATCAAGGTCATGGCCGGCGGAGGTGTGTCTTCCAGCGTAGACCCATTGCACACCGTTCAATTCTTACCGGAAGAACTGGAAGCTGCAGTCAAGGCTGCGGCAGATTGGGATACTTACGTTCTTGTGCACGTCTACAATGACGAGGGCATTCTGCGGTCCATCGAGGCAGGTGTGCAGAGCATCGATCATGCACAATTGATGACCGAGGTGTCGGCGCAGGCGATCAAGGACGCGGATGTTTGGGTTGCGCCATTCTTCTCGCTGCTGGGGCTGGATGCCGAAACAGTCACCAAAGCGCTTGGTCCGTTGGCTGCGCCCAAGTTCCTCGAGGTTCAGGGCGGGGCGAGAAACCAGATGCGGTTGCTGAAAGAATTCGGGATCGAAAAAGTCGCCTTTTCAACCGACATTATTGGGGATCCTGTCGCTCTCACAAAACAGAACGATGAGTTCAAGTACCGTCTCGAACAATGGTCGTCCTACGAAGTTCTTATGCAAGCAACGTCTAAAGCCGGTGAGTTGTTGGCTCTGTCAGGCAAACTCAACCCCTATCCCGAAGGCCAGCTCGGTGTGATTGCAGAAGGTGCGTATGCCGACATTCTACTGGTCGATGGCAACCCGGTCGAGGACGCGATGATCATGACCGACTACGAGAACAACTTCGATCTGATCATGAAAGACGGCGTGATCTACAAGAACACGCTGGAATGACTCTTGGACCGGCGGAGGTGCCTCCCTTTGTCGGCTGTTGAGCGAAAAGGATGAGCCTATGAAACGACTTCTATTGTCCGCATTTGCAAGTGCGCTGGTAGTCGCGACCGCTGTGAGCGCCGAAGAAACTCGCAGCCGATACTATCTGGGGATCGGAGAGCCGTCTCCCGAAGCTTGGCAGATCATGATCGAAAACCCCACCGACCGGGGCGAGGGTATGGGGGCCGCGCTCGAGGCAATGGGCGGTGAGATGATCAGCTATTTCTGGGGCATGGCCGACGGCCGGAACTACGTCACCGTGCGGGTGCCGGACGATCCTAGTATGGTGCAGGCAATGTACGCGGCCCGCCTCAGCCAGGGCGTTCTGAAGAACTACACCTTCATTGAATTGATGACGAGCGCCGACATGGTTGAGGCGCTGAAACGGGTGCCGGAGTTTACGACACCGGCGGAGTAATGTTGGCCTCTGATCATGAAAGACGGCGTGATCGATAGGAACAAGCTCGATTGAGTGTCGTGCGGCGGGAATACACCTCGCCACAAGGTAAGTCTTTAGAAAATCGAAACAATCGAAACTGGGAGAACTTCACCATGCATAACAGACGCGCATTTTTGAAAACTGCTGGCGCAGCAGCTGCCCTGTCAGCTACCTGCGGAAAAATGACATGGGCCAGTGAATTTAGTCCAGTTTGGGAGTCCAGTGACAAGGCAGCCCAATTCCTAAGGGACATTGTTGCCATCGACTCGCTGAACGCGAACTTTGAGCAAACCGCCACACGCCCAGAAATGTGGGACGAATATTACACCAGAGCACTCGACGCAGGCATAACGGCAACGGGTGTTACAACCGCGCAAGGCATCAACGACTTTGACACTTTTGCGCGTGAAACAAGCTACAATCTACGCAAAATCGCTGCGGATGATCGATTCATGGTAGTGCGTACAGCAGGCGACATCCAGCGAGCCCAGGACGCGGGAAAGTATGGCTTTTTCTGGAACTCGCAGTCAGCGGAAATTCTTAACAATCAGCCGGACGTCTACATGCCGTTGGCAAAGTCGATGGGCCTCGGCACAATGGGCTTGGCCTACAACGAGCGTCAGCGTGCAGGAGATGGGAATTTTGTCCTGAACCCCGGACCGATCTCGGCCTATGGCATGACAGTCGTTGATGCGATGCAAAAGTATAGAGTACTCGTTGACACGTCCCATGCTAGCGAACCCACCGCGCTGAGTACCATCGAATATGCGAAAAAAATGCGCCCTGATTTGCCCGTGATTGAAACGCACTCTTCTGTGCACGCGCTTTACTCCGGATACCCTGAAGGAGAAATTCGCCTGCGGACCAGTTCCGATGAGCGGATTCAAGCGGTTGCCGATACCGGTGGTGTGGTTAGTCTTTGCATGTTGCCCTTCATCATGATCAGCCCACAGACAGAACTTACCCGTCCTCAAGACGTTGTCGATCGAATCGACTACATGCGGGATTTGACCAGCATCGACAACGTTGGACTAAGTTCCGACGACGGCTTTGACTGGTCTAAGATTTATGAGTTTGGCAAATCAAATCCGGAACAATTCGACGATGGCGGACTTAGTGCGGCTGTAAACAAATTGGCTACAACTGGCATCGGGGAAGCCGCGAAAATCTATGCAGCCATTATCGATGAAATGTGGTTGCGAGGATATTCTGACGAGGACGTCAGGAAGGTGATGGGAGGCAACTTCACGCGCATATTCGAGCAAGTTTGGGGATAATCGATAGGCAAAGCGAGAAATGACCTTCCCTCGTTTGTTAAGGCCGGTCGGGGTAGTATTCACCCGACTGGCCTTCGCGTTTTGGCTTGTGCTTTTGACACAGTCTGCTCTGGCACACACGTTCGAATTGGGCGATGCGCAGTTGACCATCGAGGGCGACAGCTTTCGGATCGCGGTCAGCGCGGACTTGATCGAGGTTTTTGAGCGCCACTTAGCCTTAAACGGATCAGACCAATTTCTTGTTGAGCAGGTGCGTGAGCTGGATCTCGGCACAATCGAAAGCGCGCTGTCAGAAATACGCGCGGCAATCTCCGAAGAGACGCTCATACGGTTCGACGGTGAAACGGCAGATTTGCGGGCAATGTCCTTTCCATCTCCGCGCGATATCCGGGCTATTCTCGACAGACCGCCGGAAAGCACCGAATACCGCTTAGTTTTCGTCGGTTATGGTGACGCTACGCCAGGTGCCAGCGCAGTAAGTATCAAACTGTCGCCTTTACTTGGGGATATGCGGCTTGAAGTGACGGTCCCAAGTGTCACGCTGCTGCAGGCTGGACGAACCAGCCAGACACTGAACCTTGTTGAGACCCAAGAAACAACACTGAGCTCAGCAGTGGCCGACTTCTTGTATTTCACGTGGCAGGGGATCATTCACATCGTCCCATATGGGCTGGATCACATCTTGTTCGTACTCTGCCTGTTCCTATTTGCGCAAACGGTCCGCGACCTGATCTGGCTGGTCACAGCTTTTACCGTCGCGCACTCGGTGACACTGACCCTCGGCTGGCTAGGCTTCGTTGATTTGCCAACAGGGCTCTTTGAACCTTTGATTGCCTTGTCCATTGTATATGCCGCTGTTGAAAACATATTGCGCAACAAACCAGGCGGTGCCCGCTTCACTCTAATTTTCTTCTTTGGTTTGCTCCATGGGTTCGGTTTTGCGTCAGTTCTAGAGGAGATTAGCCCATCAGGCGGCCATTGGTTGACCCGGCTAATTGGATTCAATGTAGGCGTTGAGATTGGCCAGTTGGTTGTCATAGCGGCGGCCTTTCTGGCTGTTGGACTTTGGCGCAAGGAACCGTGGTACAGATCGCTCATCGTGGTACCCGTGAGTTTTGTCATCGCTTTGGTGGGCGCCCTCTGGACTGTCGAGCGGGCTCTTGCAGCGTTGACATAATACGTGAGCATCAAGTCTATGGTTTTTGATTGTCCGCTATTTGTCAGAAGCCGTCTCCGAGCCAATGCGAACCAAAGGCTACATTGTCCGCATGTGAGACATCGGACGTGGGCGCAGCGAATGGCCGGTTTGGATATCAGCCCGTTTCACGCCTTTGAATGTCCGGTTTCGGGAAAACGTGCTGCGGCGCCGCGTCAGACCCCAAGATATGGTCGTGGAGCAGTGGTAGATTTCGCTGCGACAACGACCGGCAGAAAAGTCCGCAAGGCGGACGTTGGCGCTTTGCAACGTTGGGTCTGCTATCCGTCCAAAAGCCGACATCTGACCAAATCAATCAGCTGACCGCGTTGAGTCCAGGGGTTATGATTCAGCCGTTTTACTTAGCAAGGTCACCAACGATGCCAACGGCGTCGACGACAGTCGAAAGATCATCAGAAACTTCCAAAATTTCATCGTTGACGCGTATGTAACGATTTCCTTTTCCTGGAGGTTTCAATTTCCAGTTGGAAAGGTCGCCGATGTCCGAGTAATCCAAGTCGGCAGGAAGTTTGGCTCCTCTTGTATAGCGCTTTATTTGCCCTGGCGGCACAGCTTTCTGACCCTTATCCGGCTTGCCATCCAACTGAACTTTCTTGTCTTTTGACTTCCCGCCTTTTTCTTTGGCGGAAGCCACATCGATGACGCCAACCATCAAGGTCAGGGCCAGCATCCAAACGAATACAGAATAGATCTTCACGCGGTGTTCCTTCAATTTCACTGAACTCATACTGTTGTTGCATTTGTTACATTTTCTTTGGAGACTTCATTTAATGAACCAACGAACAATCATGCCCTAGCCTGTGTTCACGTCGGTCTGAATTTGAAGACCTCTGGAGCAGTCTGGTCATGAATTGTGTTTTTAGCGGTCAGACTTTGTGGCAATTGAAGCGAATGCCCGCTTTAAGACCAGTAGTTGTTGCAACATCTTTAAGCAAAGAACCTGGCATCTCGGTCGAAGCTAAATTGTTTCACATGAGGATCGATGCGTAGCTCGCGGCAGAAGCCTTATGAAGGCTATAGGCAAGCAAAACTGCAAGAACGCATATTGGGCCGGCTATTTCCAAAAACGCTTTGAAAGATGATTGGGAGCTATTCCCAAGGGAGAAAGGTCTTGTCAGAAGAACTTTGCTTGAGCGGGGCAGGGCAGTTGCGTAGCTTTTGCCCATGACCAGACCTGCCACCTTCAAGTACTTCAAAACCAGTCCTGAGATCATCCGCCTGGCGGTGATGCTGTATATTCGGTTTCCACTCTCGCTTCGGAATGTCGAAGATCTGCTGCATGAGCGAGGCATCGACGTGAGCCACGAAACTGTCCGATATTGGTGGAACAGGTTTGGCCCAATGTTTGCTGCCGAGATCAGACGAAAGCGTGTTCAGCAACTCCGAGCCTTTTCAAAATGGAAGTGGCACGTGGACGAGGTCTTTGTGAAGGTGAATGGCAAACGCCACTATCTCTGGCGTGCCGTCGATCACGAAGGTGAAGTGCTGGAAGTGGTTGTTACCAAACGCCGAAACAAAGCTGCAGCGTTGAAATTTCTTAAGAAATTAGTGAAACGCCACGGCAAAGCTGAAGAAGTAGTCACAGATCGCTTCGCATCCTACAAGGCTGCGCTCAGAGAGCTGGGCGCGCTCGAAAAACAACAGACGGGAAGGTGGCTTAACAACCGGGTTGAGAATTCGCACCTGCCGTTTCGACGACGCGAACGCGCTATGCAACGTTTCAGGCGCATGCGAAGTTTACAGAAATTCGCTTCCGTCCATTCCTCCGTATACAACCACTTCAACCAGGAAAGATCGCTAGCCAGCCGAGACACCTTCAAGCTGACCCGCGCCGCCGCACTTAGCGAGTGGCGTCAACTCTGTTCCGGATAGGTTCGCGGTTTCCGCAGCAAACTGAGACTGGTTAGAATTCGTCTGACAGCACCTTCCAGAGATGTTGCCAAAACACTTCAAACACTTTCAAACACTGGCTGCCCGACTTCAGTGTTCGTTTTTGCGGAGTGTAGCAAGCGCCAACTTGAGTATTTCTAAGCTCGCGGCGCGTTCTTCTGATGTCATTGAGCTCGGGTCTAACATCATTCGAAAATTCGGGTTTTCGTATACAACTTTTTCTACGCGCGGTCTCGAATTCTTTTGACCTAAGACACGGTAGGTCATGACAGGTTGAGCCACACCCTTTACCTGGATGGCGCCGACTTTTTCTGTTTCTACTTCGTGGTTTACGTGCGCCCAAGTTTCGTACGAGATATAAATCGCACCCTCGTCGGCTTGATGCTCCAACCTAGAAGCTACGTTTACAGCCCCACCAATAATGGTGTAGTCCATACGGTCGTCACTCCCAAAGTTTCCGACAGTACAAAAGCCGGTATTGATACCAATACGGCATTGTAACTGTTGTCTAATTCCTTGACGCCTCCATTTTGCCTGCAACTCTGCCAACTTGTCTCGCATTGCAATTGCCATTCTCACGCATGCCAAAGCATCTTCCCGCACACCTTTAGTCTCCGGGTCTCCAAAGAAGACAAGGATTGCGTCGCCGATAAACTTATCTATCGTCGCACCGTGGTTCAGAGCGACTTCCGCCATTTCGGTCAGGTAGCTGTTCAGGAGTTCTGTTAAGTCTTCCGACTCCATCTGATCCGTAAGCTCTGTGAAGCCGGCGACGTCCGAGAAAAACACTGTCAGCTTTTTTCGCTTACTCGCGAGTTTAACTTCTTGGCGACCGGAAAAGATCGAGTTGTAGACTTGAGGCGATAAGTATTTGGCAAGCTTTCCTGACAATGCCTCAAGCTCTTGGTTTTTTTGGGTAACCTCTTCGGCGGCGATGCGCTGTTTTTCGGCTAATGCATTCAATTCCCGCTCGTTGCGATCACTCAATCGCATCATGCGCCGCGTGGTTCTGAGCAGCTTTCTGTATTCTCCGACAAGGTTTTCAATTGACTTGCGCGTTTCATCATTCGGAAATTGTCCACTGTTTAAAGCTGCTTCCGCGACTTCCAAAGCCTCATTCTCGCGAACAAAGAGATCGTCGATTGTCATCGATCCAACAACTTTTCCAGTGTGAATTTGGCATGTTTCAGGTCCTCCCCAAACTCCTCCCCAAGTTCTTCCATGGTCTCGTCTTCGGGGTCGTGAAACCAATAGACGTCAACGCTTTTCCCCGCCTCAGCAGCGGAATCCAAAAGCTCCATGATCATCATGATGGCCTTGGCGCTGGACGAATTGAAATAGATGAGTTCAAATTCAAATCGACATTTGGATATTGAGCCATCCGACAACCAACTTTTCAAAGCATCAAACAACGGGTTGTAGAAGGTCGTAACATCCTCAGGGTAGGACTCCCCAATCAGTTTGAGGTGGCCAACGTCAAAATCGAACGCGACGGCCGGAGTGCGGTTTGTTGCCGGGATATCAATATTTTGCATCCGTACCCTCTTAAACCGTCGCTTTGAGTGCGAAGAATGCGTGCTGATCGTCAATCCGCATAAAATCAAATTCGATTGGCTTTGACGCTCGACGCGCAATTTCAATTAACCCGATGCCTGCACTATTGCCGACAGCGTCAGTTTCTGACCGGAGTTGGTCTTTGTATGCGGCCCTAAGTTCCTCACGATTCATGGCGCGTAGTTCTGAAAGCCGTCTTCGCATGTTGTCTACGTCACTTAAAAGGATCAGATTGCCCGCATGAACGACATAGCCGCCGGCCTCGTTTCCGATGGTCACAATGCCGTAACTTATGTCCAGCACCTCAGTCTCACCGTCGGTCGGTAGTCGTTCAACAGAATATCTGATGATGTTCTGCATTTGCTCGACAAAAACAGCGAAAACACTTCGGAGAGTTTTGGTGTCAGCGTCTTCAGACACTAATTTCTGCTTTAACGCATCGCCAACACCGCTGAGGATACCTTCAGTTACATAACCACTGTATGCAAAGACAACGCCTTGTCGGCGCAGGTTCGCGCGCAGTTCGTAGACTTCGCTTGCAAGCATTTGTTCCCCTTGGTCATGCTTGGGTGGAACCAAGTTCAATTCAGGCCTTAATATCATAAGATACACATTTATGCATTTTTAGTGTATCAATTGTGCAGTGTTATTAGTGGGGAGGTTAGCATGATTAGGCTATTGTGTATGGTCGCCGTAGTAATATCGTCCAACCCGGCAGCAGCGGCCGACATTCCAACTGAAGTCAAGGCAAAGCTCCAATCCGCCATGATTTCACATGTTGATGGAGTGATGGTCGACGGTTCTTACACTTATCTGGACACGACCACCAACGCGTTTGAAACCGTTTATCCTGCAAATGTTCATCCAATGGTTATTCTTGCGGGAAGTGACTATTTCGTCTGCTCTGAAATGATAACCGAAGGTGGCGACACCGTGACCGCAGACTTTCTAGTTCGGGAAGTTTCCGGGGACTACAAAGTTGTACAGATGATCGTCAATAATCGTGACGCTCTTCAGGCCGCGATGAAGAACATCGGGAACTAAATGCCGGACACTATAGAGGCATTTAGTGCATAAACTCTGGACATTCTTGAAGCGCCGAATATTCCTGAAGCATATTCTGGCGACCCTCCTGCTCGGAGGTGTGCTAAACGCCATTGTGCTTCTCTTTTACTATGAATTCAAAAGGCAAGCTCAAACAGATCAGGTTGCGGCGGAAGTTGCAACGATTTCCAATCGTATCGCGCGCCCGTTGGCTGAATTGGTTGAAGCAGGAAATCTTGCGCAAGCAACGAGCCTGCTGGCGGTCTATTCGGGTTTTCCTTACGTTATCTGCGCTGAACAGAGTTTAGAACAAAGCTCAGAAACTCTGGTTTCCTGGCCTGCTATAGGATGCGACAAAATAAAAAAACCTGGCTTAGACATCGTCGTTACTGTTCCCACGGCAGCAGGGCCGACCACGATGTTGGCCCGAATTGATCAGGAGATCTTGAACAATGAGCTAAGGACAGAAGTAGGCGTTGTGGTCCTTCTTGGAATTCTCGGCGGATTTGCACTGATCTTAGCAGGCGCTGCTGCATTTTTATGGCTCATCAACAGACCTCTCGGCCAAATGTTGAAGGCCATCGAAAGATTTGAGCGATACGATGACCCTCAGATTGTCCCATACGAGTCGGAAGATGAGATTGGCAAAGTAGTTCAAAGCTATAATTCAATGCTGGATCGAGAGGTTGAACGAGTCAACGAAATCCGAGAGGCGCACCATAAGATCGTCGCAAGCGTAAATTATGCCACGCGAATTCAACAGGGTTTGTTACCCACGACAAGTCAGTGTGATGCCGCATTTGCCGATTTTGCTGTTAAATGGGAACCTCGCGATTTGGTTGGAGGAGATATCTACTGGATTAAGTCGGATGGCCCAATTTCGACGCTCGCCGTAATTGATTGTACAGGTCATGGCGTTCCTGGGGGTTTCATGACTATGTTAGCAATCGCTTCTCTTGAGCGGCTCTACTTCGAAAATGAAATGCTTAGCCCGTCGCTGGCACTGTCCAAGTTGAGCGATTTGACGCGTGCACTTCTAAATCAGGATACTGCAAACGGGGCTTCCAACGACGGCATGGACGCTGCGATATGCCAGATCGATTCAGCAAAAGGGATAGCGACGTTTGCAGGTGCGCATATGTCTCTTTTGGTCAAATCCAATACCGGCATTGACCGAATCCGAGGTGACAAGCTGAGCATTGGGTATGTGGATACTCCAATTGGCCCAAAATTTTTCGAACACGAAGTTCAATTGGATCAAATCACAGATTTTTTTGTTTCAACTGACGGCTTGATTGACCAATTAGGTGGAGAAAAACGTTTAGCTTTTGGTTTTCAGAGAGTTGTATCTGTATTTGAACAGGAAGAGTGGTCGTGTTCGGAAGAGCTATTGTCGGCTATTCACAGCGCTTTTCAAGACTATAGTACGAAGGAAGAACGCTTGGATGACTTGACAATGATTGCTTTTCGCACTGCCTGAAATGCAGATTGAGGTGTGTTTAAGAGGTGCGACGCCCTCTGCTAATCCCAAAACGTTGAAATCTACTCCAGTACGGTCTTGTCAGAAGAACTTTGCTTGAGAGCGGTAGGGCGGTTGCGTAGCTTTTGTTCATGACCAGACCTGCCTCATTCAAATACTTCAAAACCAGCCCTGAGATTATCCGCCTTGCGGTGATGCTGTATATTCGGTTTCCACTCTCGCTTCGGAATGTCGAAGATTTACTGCACGAGAGAGGCATCGACGTGAGCCACGAAACTGTCCGATATTGGTGGAACAGGTTTGGCCCGATGTTTGCTGCTGAGATCAGACGGAAGCGTGTTCAGCAGCTGCGCGCATTCTCCATATGGAAGTGGCACGTGGACGAGGTTTTCGTGAAGGTGAATGGCAAGCGGCACTATCTTTGGCGGGCTGTTGATCATGAAGGCGAGGTGCTGGAAGCCGTTGTCACCAAACGCCGAAACAAGGCTGCAGCACTGAAACTCCTCAAGAAGTTAATGAAGCGACACGGCAAAGCTGAAACCGTCGTGACGGATCGCTTCGCCTCATACAGAGCCGCGCTCAAAGAACTGGGTGCACTCGAAAAACAAAGGACGGGCAGGTGGCTCAACAACCGCGACGAGAACTCGCACCTGCCGTTTCGACGAAGAGAACGGGCCATGCTGCGTTTCAGGCGTATGCGAAGCTTGCAGAAATTCGCCTCCGTCCATTCCTCCGTTTACAACCACTTCAACCAGGAAAGATCGCTAGCCAGTCGAGACACCTTCAAGCTGACCCGCGCCGCCGCTCTTAGCGAGTGGCCTCAACTTTGTTCCGGATAAGTTCGCGATTTCCGCGGCAAACTGAGACTAGTTCGAATTAGTCTGACAGCACCACCCGTCTGACAGTACCTAAACCCTACTTGTGAAGGCCGACGGAGAAAGGCCTTCCCACCTTGAGAATGCCTCTGAAAAACTCTGCCGATGCTCGAAGCCAAGTATTTCGGCAGTTTCAACTATGTCTTTTCCAGCCACTAGGAGGCGCTTTGATGCAAGGTGCCGCTCAGTCTGAACGATTTCACGAAAAGAAGTTCCTTCAGACTTCAAACGAAGTTGAAGCGTCCGCTCGTGTAATTGCAGTGCTCCACAGGTGTTGACTAGAGACCATGGCGCAACTCCGAATGAAGCACGAACTAGGCCGGCGACAATGTCCTTCGTCAGTGGTTTTTCGCAAGCCTTTATGGATTCATCGGCCAAATAGCGCGAAAACACTTCGGCTCTCAGTGCATCTATTTTGGACATCTGCGACTTGAGTGCTTCTTCGTCGAACGAAATGTACCCTTGGGTGGAAGCCCTAACGCGACTTATAGCGGAGTTGAACAGAACGTGCGTCGAACAGCCATTAGGGTAGGAAACATCAATGTCCGGATCGGTGCGATTGTTTGCAAGGCAGACAACGTTGGCCAATAGAGTTATTGTGTATTGAACATCTTTGGCTCCTTCAAAAGCGTCAAAAGGATTGAAATACCAGATATGGCAACGCTTTTTGTAGGTTCTGATTACTAACTCTGAATCGCTCTGATAGTACAACAGCGCAGACTTGGCGATCTGCAAAGCGTCCCACAAGGTATCAGCGGAAACGATTGCGCGACCAAAAACGCCCAAATCTTCCACTTTCTGAACATAGCCTGCTCGGGCAAAGAAATCATCATCGCCAGCGAACCGAGTTATTTCCTTCATGCCCTTTAGGTAGTTGGAAACGTCAACAATCTCCTCTGGCTCCGTTGGCAGGTTGAAAGAATGCAGCGTTTTTTGAAACATCCGAGCGTTGTCAGTAAGCAAGGAGATTGGACCATGGAATGAGCCCGCTCTAATCGTGAATTCGTTGACCTTTTCACTCATACACTGTGCTCGGACAGTGATTCATTATGTGCTTTGGCGTGTTTAGCGAATCTCTTCATATAACTTCTTATATATGAATGCTTCCCGTCGTTAGCAGGCTAACACACGTTTTTTGTGAATATGAATGTTGCTTTTGCAGCCTTGATTCGTATTTGCCGACAGATTGTAGGGCAAACACCGCTAACCAATGGGGTCATCGTGGGAATGAACTTTGATCGCGATGTCACCAGTCTGTCGATTGATGCGTTGGTTTCGAATTTTTCAGGAGAGCACATGAAACAAAATTTGGGCATAACAAAGTCAGCGATATTGGGTGCTTTGTCGGTCGCTGTCCTCGTGGTTGGCACACCAGTTTCTGCACAAGACAAACCAAACATTCTAGTGATTTGGGGAGACGATATTGGGCAATCCAACATATCCGCTTACACTAGGGGATTAATGGGCTACGAAACGCCCAATATCGACCGGGTTGCTGATGAAGGCATGATGTTCACCGACTACTATGGGGAGCAGTCCTGTACAGCTGGTCGGGCTTCTTACATTATGGGACAGTCTGTCTATAGAACCGGCTTGTCCAAGGTAGGCCTCCCGGGCGCAGACTTGGGTATGAAGGAAGAAGATCCCACGATTGCGGGCCTTCTGAAGCCTTTAGGATACATGACCGGTCAGTTTGGGAAAAATCACCTTGGTGATCAGGACAGCATGCTTCCCACAAACCACGGTTTTGATGAGTTTTTCGGAAACCTGTACCATTTGAATGCGGAAGAAGAGCCAGAAAATCGCGACTATCCCGGCGACGCGGTTTTGGCGGACGGCCAGACCTTCCGCCAGGCATTTGGCCCTCGTGGCGTTATCAAGTCTTCGGCTGATGGGCTTGTTGAAGACACGGGGCCGTTGACCAAAAAACGGATGGAGACAGTCGACGATGAAACCGTTGCAGCTGCCGTCGACTTTATCAAAAATGCGCACGAACAAGGCAAACCTTTCTACGTTTGGTGGAACGGCACACGGATGCACTTCCGTACACATGTGAAAGACGAATTGTTCGGGATCTCGGGACAAGATGAGTATGGCGATGGCATGGTGGAACATGACATGCACGTCGGTCAGCTATTGGATGTGCTTGACGAACTGGGCATTGCTGACAACACCATTGTTCATTATTCGACTGACAATGGCCCCCACAAGAATACATGGCCAGATGCTGGCACCAACCCGTTCTACAGTGAAAAGAACACCAACTGGGAAGGTGGATGGCGCGTGCCCTCGCTCGTGCGTTGGCCTGGGAAAATAGAACCTGACTCCGTCTCAAACGAAATCATGCACCACATGGATTGGTTGCCGACGTTGTTGGCAGCAGCGGGCAATGAGACCATCAAGGAAGATTTGAAAGCAGGTGGCGTTCAAGCCATTGGTCGCGAATATAAAGTGCATCTGGATGGCTACAACTTCTTGCCCGTTCTTACTGGTGAAACAAAAGACGGCCCGCGGCATGAGATTTTCTATTTCGCGGATACCGGAGAATTAACAGCCTTGCGCTATGACGATTGGAAACTGATTTTCCTTGAGCAAAAAGCTGTTTCGACATTGCGTGCGTGGATCGAACCTTGGACCCCACTTCGCGTCCCTTTGATCACCAACCTTCGGCGTGATCCATTCGAACAGGCGCATCTAACATCCAATACTTACTACGACTGGATGATTGATCGGATCTATTTCCTGGTGCCTGCACAAAAGTATGTAGGCCAGTTCCTGGCTACATTCCAGGAGTTCCCACCGCGTCAGAAGCCAGCCAGCTTTTCAATCGATCAGGTCATGGAACTGATGACGGCAAACAACGGAAGTAAGTAGTTTCGAGCTCGGTAAACTTAATTCATGCGCGGTGTTGAGAGAGAACCGCGCATGGAGTTCAAAAATGAAACATCGTCAGGGTATCGCGTCAGGACGTACATTCTTTTGTGTGTCATTGCGCTGTAAAAAACAATTTTTAACTAGGGAGAGATACGATGAGTGATTTGGTCATTATTGTTTTCGAGGGCCGTCATACAGCAGACGAAGCACTTTTGCGTCTGCAAAAAATGAGTCTGGATTGGGAAGTCGATCTCGACGAGGTCGTGGTAATGACCCGCGATAAGAACGGCGTAGTGCGGACCCGGAATTCCGATACTCTTACAGCAACGGGTTTCGTCGGAGGCACTTCTCTTGGAGCACTGACCGGCACTTTGATCGGTGCCATGGTCGGTAACCCTGCTGCCGGGTTTATTGCAGGTTCGGCTGTTGGTGCTGGCTCTGGGACACTTGCAGGAATGCTGGATCAAGCAGACGAAGAGGACGCATTGGCAGCTCGCGTCGGCTCAAAGATGGGCCCTGACTCATCGGCTCTGGCCGTAATCGGGTGGTCAAACCGACCTACGAAGTTGTTGGGCGAATTGGAGGGCATGAAGGGCGAGGTTATCGAGACATCATTGTCTGTCAGTGATGAAAAAGAGCTTCGTGCCGCTTTGTCCAGAAACTGACCAGTTTGTTTTGGGGGCGGGCTGCTTGATCACCCGGCGACCTGAATTCAATTTTCACATTGTCGAGACGGGATCAGTAATATGAAAAAAGTTCTGAGAACAACGGCTCTCTTGTGTGCTTTCGCAATTGGAGACCCAATGTATGCGCTCGCACAGTCCACACCTCATGTGGCTGGCGGTGTTGTTGTCGAGTACAACAATCTTGATGTCGCCTTAGTCGCTTCCGGTTGGAGCGTAGTCGAGCTTTTACGCGGTGATGTTTACAATGATGGTGGCGACTTTGTGGGATATGTCCATGATGCGCTCGTCTTGCCGGATGGTGATACGACCTTTGTGATCGTCAACGTCGCCGGCTTCCTGAACATCGGTGAAAAGTTGATCGCGCTGCCAGCGGTCGCCTTCGAGATCAACGCGGATGGCGATCTGGTTTTGCCCAATGCGACCAAGGAAAATCTGAAAAGCCTGCCGCGCTTTCACTACGCTCGAAACTAAACGGAAGGTCGCACTCGACAGGCTTTGACCTGCTTGAGGGCGCCTAAACGCAAAAGCAGTCGCCAGTGTTTGAAAATGCAATCGACCAAGGGAAAGATACAATGAGTATGGGAAACTCAGACAACGATCTGCAAAAATACTGGGGCTGGTTTCTTGGACTCGGGATTGTGTTGGCTATCGGGGGTGTATTCGCAATTTTTGCACCTTTTTTGGTATCATTGGCCATTGAATTTGCTGTGGGATTTGTTTTCGCTGTAGGTGGCTTCGTGGTGCTAGTGCAGGTTTTCACAACCAAAGATGGCTGGAATGCAAGGCTCATCTATTCCATCTTGGGGGGCTTCAATCTGATTGCCGGGTTGTTGCTGATATTTCGCCCTCTTGAAGGGCTCATGGCGCTTACGTTGGTCTTGATTGTTGCAATTTTTGTGAATGGCTTGGTGCGGATTGCAGTGGGCGTAATGGCGCGACCGGATCAAGGTTCTGGCTGGGTCATTTCCGTTGGTTGTGTGTCCGTACTGGCATCGGGATATCTGTTAGCGAAGTACCCCGAGGTGAGCGTGATGCTGTTGGGGATCGTTGCAGGCGTATCGCTGATCGGTGAGGGCGCAGGATATATCCGCATTGCCAATGGCCTAAGGAACGACGTGTCGGTCGCGGTCTGAAAAAACGACCCAAAACTGCGGCAAACGTTGGGTAAACACAAATTCTACTGTTATAAAAAGGACGAAATACGTGATCGAGCCGAAAACTTTTCCCCTGCTAATCAAATGGTTGGTTGTTGGAGGCAGCTTGGTCTTTCCGTCTGTCTCAAGCGCTCAAGGCAAGCCTCGACTGGTTCTTCAAATAACTGTTGATCAGTTGCGTGGAGACCTAATCGACAGATTCAGTATCCACATAGGAGAGGGCGGCTTTCGCTATTTGTTGGATCATGGCGTCAATTTTACAAATGCTCATCACCGCCATGCCAACACTGAAACAATTGTCGGGCACACGACGCTCGCGACCGGCACGGACCCTGCTATCCATGGTATGGTAGCCAACCTGTGGTTTGATCGAAAAACTGGCAAGCCTTTCTATAACGTGCAGGATCCGGACTTTCCTTTGGTCGGGGCTACCGGAGTCGATGCGGAGAACGAAATCGATCCGACCCAACGAGCAGCCACAACTGACGGTCGGTCTCCCCGCAATATCATCAGTTCAACTATCTCCGATGAAATTGGCCTGCACTTTGGGCCGACTTCAAAAGTGTTTGGTGTGTCGGTCAAGGATCGCGGTGCAATTGCAATGGCAGGTCACGCTGGTGACGCCTACTGGTTCTCAAAGTCAGAAGGCCGGTTTGTTACAAGCACGTTCTATCGCGACGCCTATCCAGGTTGGATTGAGGATTGGAACTCAAAAGGCCTTGTCGCATCATATGCCAATCGATCTTGGACTCTTCTGGGAGACGTTGGGAAGTATGCCTTTGCAGACCGCGACGACCAACCGTGGGAAGCCGATATACTTGGGTTTGGCCGAACATTTCCGCATAACTGGGGGGCGGCAGACGGGAAATACTTCACAACGCTTTTAACCCTCAGCCCGGCTGGGGATGAAATAGCTGTAGATTTTGCCAAGGCCCTGTTGGACGCAGAACAACTAGGGCAAGATGACGTTACTGATTATCTGTCAGTCAGCTTGTCATCTACAGATTATGTCGGCCATATATTCGGCCCTTCAAGCTTAGAAGCCGAAGACAATTTCGCGCATCTCGACAGGCAAATCGCTGACCTTTTCACACATGTGGATGCCGTAGTTGGTCTGGAAAATACATTGATCGTTTTGTCGGCAGATCACGGCGCACCGGAACACCCGGAGTTTCTGGCGACCCTAGGCATTGAAGCTGGTTTGTTCAGCTTTGAACGCGTCGATACAGAACCAGGATTTGTGCGTCTTCAAATGGATTTTGGTGAATCCGCTGATCTGGTTCAGAACTTTTCCAACCCCTACGTCTATTTGAACCAAGATCTTATTTCCAAACGTTCTTTAGATCCTTTGGTCGTCGAGCGAGCTGTTGCTGAGGAACTTCAAAAGCTCCCCGGCATTGCCTATGCGGTTGGGAGTTCAGATTTGCGACGCGGGTCGTTTGCAAAAACCAAGATTAGCGATGCCGTCTTGGCTAACTTTAATCCAGATAGGTCGGGAGATATCTATTTGGTGTTCGAACCGCATTGGTTTGTGGCTGATTTTGACGGGTTGCACGTTGCGTCTGCTCATGGCTCTCCCTGGACATACGACACACACGTTCCCCTGATTTTTACAGGTTCAAATATTGTTCCACAAACCGTCGCACGACGCGTCGAAACTGTGGATGTCGCGCCTACGATTGCGTCTCTTCTGGGCACTAAGCCCCCTTCCGGAGCGGTGGGTGTACCTTTGCCAGAAGCGATGCCCGAGACAAAGGCAGCCCCATGAAATCCTTCTTTAAGCGCTTAGCCCAACTTTCCATTCTGTGCGTCGCCAGCACTCCGGCCTATGCGCAATCTGATGCAGCGCAAGCCAACAATCCTCTGGCTGATATTACAGCGTTCAATATCCAAAACTACTATATCGGTGACTTTACAGGACCAGCTAATGCGACCGGAAATCAATTTGTTCTGCGCTATGCAAAGCCGGTCACTTTAGGCAGCTCAAATTGGCTGATCCGAGCCTCGTTGCCATTCAACTCGTTACCGGTGGGAACAGATGGCCAAACTTTGAGTGGCGTCGGAGATTTTGATGTTTTTGCGGCCTATCAGTTTAATACGGGTAACCCCGGAATTAGTTTTGCGCTTGGTCCGCAAGTGGTCGTGCCAACAGCCTCCGACGACCGCTTGGGAGCCGATCAATGGCAGCTTGGGTTAGCCAACGTTTATTTCAATGCAACTTCGCCCGTCTTTCAGTATGGATATCTTCTGACATGGCGTGGAGGCGTTGGGGATACAAATGGGCGCCCACGTGCCAATTTGGGTGCCTTTCAACCCTTTGTTTTTTACCAACTGGGCAATGGGTACTACACGGGCGGCGCCCCGATCTGGACCTACAATTTTGTTAATGACAGCTATTCTGTCCCATTGGGCATTCGCCTAGGCAAGGTCACCAAACGCGGCAATACCGTTTACAACTTTTTTGTCGAACCGCAGTACTCGGTTTTCGACAAAGGAATCGGCCTGCCCAAATGGCAAATTTACGCGGCACTTAACATGCAGTTTCAATGAGCATTTAGTGTTTAGAAAAGTTCCTGTCCACCAAGAAATTCCCGCCTAAAATCAACCATCAGGAGTACCAAAATGGAAAAATTTATTGCCGTCGTTTTCGAGGATGATGCTGCTGCATTCAAGGGTGAAACCGCACTGCGCGCGCTACATTCCCAAGGAAATCTCGCAGTGTATGCCGCTGCAGTCATCGGGAAAGATCTCGAAGGCAAAGTTGAAGTTAAGAAGGTGGAAGATGAAGGGCCGTTGGGAACGGCACTGGGCCTCGTTCTCGGCGGAATGGTTGGTGTTTTGGCCGGCCCGGTGGCAGTCGCATCGGGAGCTGCAGTCGCCGGATCTGCGGCTGCAGCATCAGTGGCCGCCTCAGGAATGGCTGTCGGATCGATGACAGGTGGATTGTTTGGTGTCTACAGAGATCTTTGGGTTGCGGGAATAGATTCTACGATGCTTGACGAAATCAGCATCGAACTTATTCCTGGTAAATCTTGCTTGGTGGCCTCAGTTGACGAAGTTTGGACATCGCCATTGGATGTCAAAATGAGCGAGGCTGGAGGAGTGGTTTTCCGCAAGCCACGCGCCGATGCAATCGATGAAGAATACGCTGCTGAAATGGCGGAACTTAATCGGGAAATTGCAGAGCTAAAAGACGAGTGGAAGCAATCTAACGAAGAAACCAAACAAGCAATCCACGACAAAATCGACGTAACCAAGGCAAAGGCAAGTATAGCCAAAGAAAAAATCTCGCAACGTATCACCGAACTGAACAGCCAAACAGCTGCAAGGCTCGAGGCGATTGACGAGCAAATTGCGGTGGCCAAAGAAAATACAAGGAACAAGTTTGAAAAGCGTAAAGCTGAAATTCAGGCAGACTACAAAGAACGAAAGGCCAAGCTAGATGCGTCAATGTCACTGGCCAAAGAAGCGTTGACCTAATTCTTTTTAGTAAGATGTTTAAACATCCAACCAGCACCGTTTAAAATTGGCGTTGCAGGTAAACCCGAGAGCCGTCTCTCGGCAATTACGTGGTACAAAAGGTGAAAGAAATGCCAGATCTGAAGGCCATGATGGCCGAGCTACAACAAAAGAGAGATGAAATTAAACTTCAGTTGAACCTTGGAACAATGGAGGCGGAAGACGAGTGGGATTCACTTGTTTCGGAGTGGGATAGGTTCCTGTCTACATCACAATTTAATCAGTCGGCGGATGAAGTCGGCGAAGCTGCGCGGGAACTTGGTTTGAAAATGAAAGCAGTTTATGACAAGGTTCGGAAATCCGTAGGGTAATAGACAGGAAGTAGCCCAGCCGGTGCCAGATCAACAGCAAACACACGTTTTTAGTCTGGCGTTTTGGCACCGGGTTGTCGTGATCGCCTTTTTTACTATCGCAGGACTGGTCCTGGCGGCTGATGTTCTAGTTCCATTGTCGATTGCTTCCTTGGTTTTCATTCTTCTGACTTCCGCAGTCGACAGGTTATGTCAGGTTGAAATTCTCGGGACACGGATCCCTAGATGGTTGGCCCATGTCATTAGCGCTGCTCTTTTAGTGTTGGGATTGCTCGGATTACTGTCAATTCTGACCAGTCAAGCGGGCGCGGTTGCCGATGCGTTGCCTAGATATGAAGCAAGGTTCTCTGAAATCTTGGCCAGAGTGGTCACTCTTGTTGGAGACAAGAACTACCAGGCAGCGCAACAAGCGATCTTAGAGATGGACTTCACCGGCTTCGCTGGCGGAGCAATCGGTTCAGCCGGAAGCTTTTTGAGCGCCTTCTTTCTGATCCTTCTTTATATTCCTTTCATGATGCTGGAACAGGGGCCCATGAGATTGAAAGTCGCACTGGCAGCGCCAGATGCGGAATCCGCACAAAACTTACACCGCGTGCTGACACGCATTTCAGAAAGCGTGCAGCGATATGTAGGAATCAAAACACTCGTTAGTTTCCTAACGGGTGTCGGTAGCTACGCGATCATGAAGCCCGTGGGATTGGATTTTGCCGAAACCTGGGCCATCCTGGCATTCGTACTGAACTTCATTCCAACGATTGGTTCAATCATCGGGGTAGCGTTGCCCTCGCTCGTTGCTCTTGTGCAGTTTGATACTAACACGCCTTTTCTAATTATTTTGGTGGGCTGTGGGGCGGTTCAGTTCATCATCGGGAATATTCTGGAACCGTCGCTAACCGGAAAATCACTAAACTTGTCGCCTTTGATGGTCATCCTCGCACTGACGTTCTGGACCGCAATCTGGGGTATCCCCGGGGCTCTACTAAGCGTGCCGATTACCGTCTGTACTATGATCGTGTTAGCCAACATCCCATCGACGAAGTCACTCGCAATATTGATGTCGGGCGATGGTAACTTGTCCGGCGGTAGTCAAAAAGACAATCCAGTAAGGGAAGTAGCACAGGGCGAAGCCTCTGAAGCTGCACGTCGAAAATCTAAGCTGACGGTATCCAAATCCGAACTAGATACCGAAACACAAGCAATCCGTCAGGAATTTGAGCAAAACTTAGATAACCGGAGCTAGTCGCTTTGGAAATACTGATCGGTATCATCAGGAGGTCACGGAATGGCTGACCCGCGCAGATTGATCGATTGTGTTGGATAGGCCAGTTCTGTTCCTGCCGCGCGCACCGTCTCAAGGATTTTGAGCGAAAGACTTTCATTCACACGGAGGAAATTGTCGTATTCAGGGGTAGTCGTCCACGCGTAAAAAATGATGGTTACGGCGCTTTCTGACAACCCTTCGACATAGACATGTTTCGGTGCCTCCTCAGACAATTCGAAATCTCCACAGGCCGACAAATGTTCCCGCAACGTATCACGCACCTGAAGGACCTGAGCCTCGGTACTGTCTAGAAGCAACGGTATGCTAAG
This sequence comes from Ruegeria sp. CDSB086, assembly GCF_059611065.1. Lineage (NCBI taxonomy): Bacteria > Pseudomonadati > Pseudomonadota > Alphaproteobacteria > Rhodobacterales > Roseobacteraceae > Ruegeria > Ruegeria sp. CDSB086. Next base: position 23,019 of record NZ_JBXWOV010000017.1, read on the forward strand.
CATGACCCTTCGATGTCGGCGGTGTGAATAGTTTAGGACAACTGCGTTGGATAACTCGGAGTTCGGAACATGCCGTGGGATCTGATCGAACCCACGGATTAGGGTGGAACGCAGGTCAATGGATTCGACTGTCCCGACAAACGAACCGTCGATTTGAATCGAGTCCCCAATAGCGAAGCGCTTTTCACTCATGTTATTCATGCCTGCCACAAGATTGCGGATCAGGTCCTGCGTCGCGATAGCCAATCCTGCGCCCAGTACTCCAACACCGGTCAGCGCACCGCTGATGTCGACCCTCCAAACTTCTAGCAGTGACGTAATGGCAAACAGCAAGATGCCAAAACGGGCAACGCGCTCCATCCATCCGGCCTCCATCCTGACTTCTCCAAACCGGTCGCTCTGAAGAAGGGATACAAAAGACCCGCTCAGGTTGTACCACCCTGAGAATACTGCGATCACAGCGATTGAGGCCATAACGCGTCTAAAAATGTCACCAGGCATGTTTGGAACATTCAATGTTTCCAGAACCACAAAAACAGCAAAGGTCACAATCAAAACTGATGTGGTCCGCATCAGTTCGTCAGCTACCTTTTCCGAAAGTTCAATGGACAAACGTCTGAGAAGTGCCCGAAACATTGCCATAAGCCATCTTGCAAGTGGCCGCCTGCCGATGACAACGGCCAAGAGAAAGATCAAAGAGAGAATTACGCTGCTTTGATTTAGTTCGGCCTGCCAGTGGCTGAAACGTTCCTGCATTTCGACAACTGCGCTCATCGACGGAGATTGAGTTTCTTCCAATTGCTGAACTGGCCTCTCTTTTGGATCATGTAGGTCGGAAACTTCTCAAACGACACCCGAAGTTTGCAGGAGGACAGCATCGGAAACTCTGGGAGAATCTTCCAGCTTTTTCTGGAGTATCGGGATAAATTGCTCCTAATTTGTCAAAGCGGCATACGAATGAGAATTCTCTATCGAATTGCAACCCGAGCTCAACAAGAACTGCGTTTCTACGCGCTTGCCCTAGGCGATCCTTTCCTGCGAGTATCGGTTAATCTGGTGGATCTCCACCGGGTGTTGGAACGCCCTTTCAGCAACCGTGAACCAAAGAGGCCCACATGGTGTCCACAATTCTGGTCTTGCTCCTGATAGCCCTCGAAGCCACTGCCATTTGGTTTGCATGGAGGGCGATCTCATCGGCGCGAACCTCTCAGGGTGCAGTGGGTTGGGTCGTTTTTCTGATTACTGCCCCGTATCTTGGCGTTCCGCTTTACCTTTTTTTGGGACATCACAAGTTCGACCGATACTTAACTGCGCGCCGCGATAGCGAGGAGGTAATTGACGGAATCAAGACGTTTCGCGAGGTCAATGCGCCCGACGTGCCTACAGAGTTTCCGTCCGAAGCGTTGGAAAGGATATCTGAACTCCCCGTGGTCCGGGGCAACAACATGCGAATCCTATTAAACGGGCAGGAAACGTTCGATGCAATCTTTGCCGCTATTGACGCAGCCCAAGATTACATTCTGGTGCAGTTTTATATTGTTCATGATGATGATCTGGGTCGGAAACTGCGGGACCATCTGATCACCGCAGCAAAACGTGCAGTTGCAGTTCGGTTCATGTGCGATCCAGTTGGGAGCGTTAAACTTCCAAACTCCTATCTTAATGATCTCCGTTCAGCCGGTGTGCAAGTAGTTGAACCCGCGCAGATGCGCGGAGCTAAAAACCGATTTCAACTCAATTTACGCAATCACCGCAAGACGGTGATCGTCGACGGAACGGTCGGCTTTACCGGCGGATTGAATGTTGGAGACGAATATATGGGGCGCGACCCAAAATTCGGTGATTGGCGCGACACACATGTCGAAATCCGTGGCCCGATCGCCTCGCAGTTGCAACTGGTGTTTGTAGAGGATTGGCATTGGGCAACTGAAGAAATCCTGATTTCGGAGATGAACTGGGAAGCTGGTCACATGGAAGAGAACATGTCCGGATTAATCGTCCCAACCGGTCCCGGGGACGAAATGGAAACCGGTGCCTTGTTCTTTTTCACGGCAATCGCGAATGCCAAACGTCGGATTTGGATCGCTTCGCCGTACTTCGTACCCGATACCGATGTGCTCACAGCTTTAAAACACGCTGCGTTGCAAGGAGTGGATGTCCGCATCCTGGTTCCGGACGTCATTGACCATAAGATTCCTTGGCTTGCCGCTTTTGCCTTTTTTGATGAAATCCGCGAGGCCGGAGTACAGGTCTTGAGATATAGTTCCGGTTTCATGCATCAAAAAGTATTGGTTGTTGATGATACTTTGGCCGCGATAGGGACAACGAACATGGATAACCGCTCATTCCGGCTGAATTTTGAAGCAATGGCCGTTTTCTTCGATACACGCGCCGCCGGGGCTACAGCCGCGATGCTGGAAAAGGATTTCGAACGGTCGTTTAGGCTAGACAAATTGCTTGCTGAACAGCCCCCGCATATCCGGATTGGCGCCCCGATTGCCCGCCTGTTCGCTCCAATTCTTTAGAGATCAAGACCCAGTTGAAGGTAGCGCAAAGCTTAGTCTACCTGGTAGAACCGAAATTTCGAACCTCGTGTCCACCATCGGTTCACCGTCAAGGTTTAAGTGGAACGGTGTTTCTGTTTCCAACACCGCATGTTTGAAACGGCTACGTTTTACGAGCCCCGCAATCGGGTCACTCAGGTCGGGGAAATGCCCAAAAGACAGGTTTGCAGGTGGCCACTCGTCCGTGGTCAAAACACCCAGATCGAGCAACCCGTCGAACATGTCAGCCTCTGGAGTTACTTCGAACCCACCACCGGCAAAGCGGTTGTTGCCAATTACCAGCGCAGAAACCGACGCCCAGTTATGCTCTGACCCATCCAAAGCAATCATGGCCTGCGTTGGTTTCAGCTCAGAAACTCGCGCCAATCCGGTAAGGGTGTAGGCTAACCCTCCTAGCCGCCTCTTAACTTCTTTGGGAGTTGTCGCGGTAATCATGGCCCCAAAACCGCCACTGGCGACATTCACGAATGGGCGACCGTTGATGGAACCAATATCTATCGACCGGGCTCTTCCGGTTGCGGCCTGCACCAATGATGCAGAAAGATCCGATCCGTCATCACCATAAGACCTGGCAAAGTCGTTAGCAGTGCCCAAAGGCATAAGCCCCAAAACAATGGTTGGTCCCGCATCGCATCGCAATAGGGCGCTTGTAACCGCGTTGAGTGTCCCGTCACCACCTCCTGCAACAAAGCGCGTCACCCCCTTGGCCAAGTGCTTGTGTATCGTTTTTCGCAACTGTTTACCTGACCATGGGATAGCAATCTCCAGACCAAGCTCCTTTTCCAGAGGTCTGACAGCCGAACGTACGTCAGGTCGGGCCGCAGATTTTCGATTGAGGATGAGGAGTGTTTTACAATCCATGTAGCCGGCCTTTTCCTCTCATTTATTCAGGTTCTTGATCACTGCCTTGGCAACCGTTGTGGCCAACCCAGGGTCAAACGCACCTAAAGGATCACGCGCCATTTTCTTTAGTGCGTCCGTGGCAGCTCTGGCTTATGCTGCTGCCATACAAAATTCGGCTTTGGTTGCCATTGTTTTTAGCCCTCCAAATCTGACCAAACATGTGATCGACGGTATGTTTTGCCATCCCACTAGGCCAATATTACTCAAGTAATTCACATTGGCCCTGAGCGGTGTCTAAGCGGTGCTTCCTGAGAGCAAAAAAACTCAATGCCAAATTATGCCCCGAATTCAATAAGATTGCTACTCCCGTAGCGCCGCGCAAATAAAACCAGTGGATTTCACTCCACAGAAACCGTGTTGGGTCTTGTCAGAAGAACTTTGCTTGAGAGGGGTAGGGCGGTTGCGTAGCTTTTGTTCATGGCCAGACCTGCCTCATTCAAATACTTCAAAACCAGCCCTGAGATTATCCGCCTTGCGGTGATGCTGTATATTCGGTTTCCACTCTCGCTTCGGAATGTCGAAGATTTACTGCACGAGCGAGGCATCGACGTGAGCCACGAAACTGTCCGATACTGGTGGAATAGGTTCGGCCCGATGTTTGCTGCTGAGATCAGGCGGAAGCGGGTGCAGCAGCTGTGCGCGTTCTTGAAATGGAAGTGGCACGTGGACGAAGTCTTTGTGAAGGTGAATGGCAAACGCCGCTATCTCTGGCGTGCAGTTGATCACGAGGGCGAGGTGCTGGAAGCCGTTGTCACCAAACGTCGAAACAAGGCTGCAGCACTGAAATTCCTCAGGAAATTGGTGAAGCGGCACGGTTGCGCCGAAGAGATCGTCACGGACCGTTTCGCATCTTACAAGGCGGCGCTCAGAGATTTGGGTGCTCTCGAAAAACAACAAACGGGCCGTTGGCTCAACAACCGCGTCGAGAATTCGCATTTGCCGTTCCGACGAAGAGAACGTGCGATGCAGCGTTTCAGGCACATGCGAAGTCTACAGAAATTCGCCGCCGTCCATTCCTCTGTCTACAACCACTTCAACCAGGAAAGATCGCTAGCCAGTCGAGACACCTTCAAGCTGACCCGCGCCGCCGCTCTTAGCGAGTGGCGTCAACTTGGTGCGGGATAAAGGACAGCGTCACTGGCCTAGCTGAGACTGGTTCGAATTAGTCTGACAGCACCGCCACTCATACCTGTCTCACTTCAGTTGTGTTTTCTGACCCGGAATTGTACCGCAATTCCCGCGAGTTGGCGCATGCGCTTTCAATCAGAGACAGAGCAGACCGTACACTCAGGGCGCAATTCCGGCCCTAGTCTCAGTGGCGCATTTTGGCGGGGTCGCTTTAGGCGGGATTTCCCTGATAACCGGAAATTTACAGGGAATTTCTGCAAAACAAGTTTGGAACTCGAGATTCCTTTCGAAAGGGTGGTTCAATCTGGACGTAATATGGGCGCTGAGCCTGATCCTTGTGGGGTCGATTTCGCTGCTGTTTGTTCATTCTGCTGGCTAACAGCAATGCCAGGCCGAAAAGGCCGCGGAGCCGTAGTTTGGCTTAAACAGCAGCGAACGGTTGCTTTGTCCCGCGATGCGGTCCTTCACGAAATTTCGACGAACGTCTGCTTAGAGCCCTAAGCGGACATTCGCATGAACGCATTAACCCAGTGTTGCTGCGACAGGAACTGCCGGGCTTTTCCGCTACGACATTGGATTAGGTATATTTCAGTTCTCGGGCGTATACCAAATTGGCGAAGTGTACGCGCGTTCCTGCGTTGAAGTCGGAACCTCCGCGGGAAGTTCGTCTCCGAACCGAACGGAGTCGTAGATAGTCCACCTCGGCGTGGGAATTTCCAAGACACGGGCATAGTAGAAAGCCCGCGCTGAAGGATCGAACTCAGGGTCTGTCCAAACGGTGATCAGCTCTGGAGACCCTATGGAGTTGGTAAATGTGCCTGTAGCGACATCCACGGTATTCCCCACCGATGGTAGAATTCCATCCGCATCAGGTTCTCGGTCTCCTGACCAAGCCACGTCATAAACCCGCTCTTCAGTTTCACCGCTGGCATTTAACCAACCTTTCACAATCTGGATACGATCGAGATTGCCGGAAAATGGGTCTTTCAGGGCAGCGATGAGGAAAGTTGGGGCGTCTGCGCTCTCAGGTGCTTGTGAGAGGTCTCCACCCATCGGAACGCCTTTTTCATATCCTATTTCGGCGGGCAAACGGGATCTTGCATCTTCTTCCGTAAAGTCCCAGGCGCCAAAGAAACGGAGCGCAATGCGACTTCCGGTTGTCCCGTAAACTTCTTTCCGTTCCATGGCGTCGAATATGGCTTCGCGTGTGTTGTCTTCAGCCCAAACTGCTGCGTAGCCAGAGGCTGCCATTTCCCACCCGAGAATCCTCAAGGCATCGAACTCGCCAACGACATGTTGCCAACGGCCGGGTTCTGGTTCGACGCCAGAGTGTTTGCCAAAGAAATTGTCTTCTTCCGCTGTTGCCAAAGCCGTATGGCTGTCGGTAGAGCCCACCACGCCAAATTTATACGGATTAGTACCCAGCTGATCCTCTAGTTTAAGACCGTTCTTCAAGGCCTCACGGGCATACTCGTATTGGAGCATCCAGTCTTCCTTGGGCGTTGGGCCGAGGTTGGATTTATCCCAAGTTTCATAGTCTGCGAATTCATCGTTTGGGCTTAAAAACGGGTGCGTTTCTCCGTCACCTTTGATTTGGGTGATCTCATACATCGGCTCCCACTTGGCACGCCGCTCTGCGTAATCCGCCGTCAACGGTTCACCCGTTTCAGGGTTTGTCTCAACCGGAAACATCAGGCCGTTGGAAACGTTGCCGTTGTGGGCAAGGGCCAGTACACGACCGCCAGTCTCTTGCTCATATGTTTCCATCCAGTCCCATAGCCGTTCTGGATTGAAGGTTTCCGCGGTTGTGAAGGGCAGCATTTGCCGAGCGCGAATGGCATCATCCCGGTAGATCACGTTACGATGGAGGTTGTTTCCAGCTTCGGTGGACGTCCACTCGTATCCGATGAACGCAGTGAATGTGCCGGGCGCGTTGTGATGATCCGCAGTTTGCGTGAACTCGTCCCACACGGATTGTACAAACCTGCGATCTGAAACAGCCTCGGGAAGAGCATCCCCGGTGATACCTGCAAATGTTTCAATAACTTCCATGGTTGCGCCCAGAGCGACGTCCCCGCCGGCGTTGAGGCGTTCGTTCCAGTCTCGAAGGGTTGGGTCACGCATCAGTGTGGAGTTCCCCGCAACGATCTCATTCATAGCCCCCATGGCATCCGAGTGATCAGATACGACAAGCCAGTCGAGGGGACGTGATAACTGCACGCGGAGGCCATGCGATGTCGTGACTTCCTCACCACGTGCAAACCTATAGGCATCGTCTGGGCTCAGAATGACACCAAATCCGCGGGCATCGAGCGAGTTTGACGTGTGCAGGTGAGTGTCACCCCACAGCGGGCGTGTAGGAAAATCTCGACCTGCATAAGGCGAAAAATCAGCAGGCGCTGGTTCACGCATATCATCAACTGATATGGTCATCTCGCCAACTTGCCCGCCTTGTGCGGCGTCTTGAGCATCTGAAGAGCTTGCTATGAATGCTGCGGAAACTATTGCTGTCGATGTCTTCAGAAAAAACTTCATTTGAACCTCCCAGCCGAACTGAATGCCAAACCATGGCAACATCTGAGCCGGTGGTTCGTCAAGGAAAACAAAGGTTTTCTTAGTTGAGCATAAGTGATCCCGGGGGAGGTTTGACTAATCCCGGACCGCAGCTTCGTCCGTAAATTTGACGCTCATCCGCTGTGCGAAAACACCGCAACGAGACGACGTTATTGACGACTGGTGACTTGGTTCGTCAGTCTTGAGTCCGTGATCTTGATTGGAGACGTTGTTATGAAGTGGTTATCGCGAACATTCCTGCTGTCCTTGTATCTTCTATTTGCCACGGGCGCTTCAGCTCAAGACAAACCCAACATCGTATTCATATTTCTTGATAATTTTGGTTGGGGCGAACCTGGGTTTAATGGAGGCGGCATAATCCGTGGTACAGTGACTCCCGAGATGGACGCCCTCGCTGCGGAGGGACTACGACTCACGAACTTCAACGTGGAAAGCCAGTGCACGCCGTCCCGAGCAGCGACCATGACAGGACGATACGGTATCCGAAGCGGCAACCACACGGTCCCACTGGGAGGTGGCGTTTACGGTCTGACCCAATGGGAAATCACGATGGCCGAGATGCTGAAGGAGGTAGGATACAACACGGCCATGTACGGTAAGTGGCACCTTGGATGGACCGAAGGGCGCTATCCAACGAATCAAGGCTTCGATGAGTTTTACGGCGTTGAGACCACTGACGTTACAGTCTGGCGCACGCTTCCGGGTTTTGCCGATGCCAACATGGAAGAGTCAGTTGTGATGCAGGGTGTTGCAGGCGAGCCAGCAACCATCGCTCAAGACTACGATCTGGACTATCGCGGCAAAATAGATGGCGACCTGACAAAGAAGGCCATCGAGTTTATCGAAGCGAAGAGTGCCGAAGACGCGCCGTTTTTCATCTATCTTGCTTATACTCAGACCCACTATCCAAACATCGCGTCCGAGGAGTTCGAAGGCGCCACTGGAAACGGCGTCTGGGCCGACATTCTGCTTCAAACAGATAGCTATATCGGACGTATTGTTGATGCGATTGAGGCGGCAGGCGTTTCCGACGACACCGTGGTGATATTTACTGCTGACAACGGCCCCGAAGCTCTTCCGGTTGGGAACGCAAACGTCTCGCCAGTTCCTGCGGTACATGGTACGGCCGGGCCTTGGCGCGGTACTCTGTTCACCAGCCTCGAAGGAAGTATGCGTGTACCCTTTGCAATCAAGTGGCCGGGAAAGATCCCTACCGGTTCTGAAAGCAACGATGTTGTCCACTCAATGGATCTCTATCCGACACTTGCGGCTTTCGCAGGGGGCAAGGTGCCTGATGACAGGGCCTTTGATGGTGTCGACCAGTCAAAGTTCTTTCTTGGTGACCAACCAAACTCAAACCGAGAAGGCGTGATCGTCTACATGGGCGAGCAGATATTCGGCGTAAAATGGAAGGATTGGAAAGTTCTTTTCAAAGAGAATACGACGGCTTTTGGTGCAACGGAGTCTTTCGACACACCAAGGGTCTACAACCTTCTTAATGATCCACACGAGCGTGAAAGCGTACTCTTTCCACACACTTGGGCGGTCGAAAAGGCGTTGCCTCAATTGCAGGAACACACTGCAACGTTCGAGGAATACCCTCCAATCCCACCGGGAACGCCTGATCCCTACGAACCACCTAAAAACTGAACGGTGGTTTTGTCCGTAAATTCGTCGTTCGTTCAAACGAAACGTGCCGCGCAGCAGCGAACGGCGGCTTAGCCCGCAACTCGGACGTTGGCTGCAACTTGCTGAAACGTCTACGTTGCGGACGAAGTGTGGATTCGCGGTACTTGCACCAATTGCAGTTTGATGTGCTTTGCTGACGTCAGAATGAGCGTGAAACGGATGTACAACATCACCGCAAGGCGGATGATTTCGAGACTGGTTTTAAAGTACTTGAAAGAGGCAGGTCTGCTAATGGCAAAAGACACGCAACCGCCCTGCAGCGCTCTACCCAAGTTCTTCTGACAAGACCCCATAGAGATCTCGCATCGCTAGCTTTGGATCACCGAATTACGTGAACCGAACACTTGGCATGATGCACGACTCTGTTCGCAGTGGAACCTAGAAATATGTCCTCGAATCCGGGCTTATGCGAAGCTAAGACGATGCAATCGGCGTCGCTCTGGTTTGCGAAGTCGACAATTGCCCTACCCGCATGTCCGGAGATGAGCTGTACCTTCGCGTCTGAAATTTCAGAGGCAGTCTTTTGTAGGTTCTCCAATATCTCATGCCGCGTATGTGCAAGCACTTCACTTGGAATCTGAGAACCCACATATGCCGGAATAGGTTCTTGGACGTGCACAACGGTGAAAACAGCGTCGGCATCAGCCAATTGGCGCGCAGCCTTAAACGACGCTTGAGTGTCATGTTCTTTGTCCAGAGCAACCGGGATCAGGATATTCTTGTACATTTGACCTCCTATCTACTGCGCAGATGATTTCAGTTTGGTATTTCGGCAGCAGGAAACCTACACAGGCTCAGACTTTGAAGATTTCCCCGCGCTCTTTGTAGCGGCTGCAACATCACCAACTGTTTTCTCAACAGCTTCAGCTTCTGTTTCTGCGACATAAGATGCACAACGGGACACAGTTTCGAACCATTCCTGCGCGTCAGCAACCAACCGCTCAGCTGAATGGCGCTGCCATTCCGCCATGCTCTGAAAGGCTTTCGATGGATCGGACGGGTTCGCGGACGACACATTGCGTGCAGCTTGTAGAGCCGTCCGGACCGCCTCATGACGCCGTTCGAACCAATGCTGTGCAAAGGCCTCTGTTTCTTCGAGAAATTTTTCCTGCGCGTCCCAAAATTGTTCGATCTGGGCTCCGAAGGCCGGATTGCCAGACATGGGTGGCTGCATTTGCTTAAAAACATCCAACAGTGAGGTCGGGCTGTTTGTGCTAGTTTTCTTTCTCGACATCGAAAGTTCCTCCTCATTTCCTGTATGTGTTACTGTGCCACCTGCGGCGCGCTTTCGCCTTAATACAGATCAATATCCCATATTTTGCGGATTTTCGGCCTAAGCTGCGACGGGACAATCGCATTCTCTCCGACAACGGTTCCTAAGTGGCAGAGTTGGAATTAGAGTAGTTTAGACAAGAACCTAACGCTTGGATTTCTATGCACATTGCCGGCTTTCTCATTAGCCTTGGTGTCCTCTTCCTTGCCGGATTGGCAGCCGATCAATTAGGCCGGGCCACGCATCTTCCTCGTGTTACTACCTTACTTTTCCTCGGTCTGATCGCCGGGAACGCCGGAATGGGTTTGATCCCACTCGACGTTGCAATGCGGTTCGACGAGATTTCCATTGTGGCTTTAACGATGGTCGCGTTTCTTCTTGGAGGTTCTTTAACCCGCGAGAACTTGGTTCGGCATGGCAGAGCCATTCTGACGATTTCGATTTCAATCGTGGTTGCAACCCTTGTTATTGTGTCTGCTGGATTGACCGCAATTGGCGTACCCTTCGGGTTGGCGTTGGTGCTGGCGGCAATTTCTACGGCTACTGCTCCGGCCGCCATGACAGACGTGATCAAACAATCTGGGGTGTCCAACAGCTTCACCGAGACATTAAAGGGCATAGTCGCAATTGATGACGCTTGGGGTCTGATCGCTTTCAGCGTCGCATTGGTTCTGGCCGGTCATTCGGACGGTTGGGCCACCATCACGACCACAGCGATGTGGGATTTCGGAGGGGCTATTTTGTTGGGTTCCGCGCTAGGCGTGCCATCCGCTTACCTCACCGGTCGCTTGAAGCCGGGAGAGCCAATGCAGGCAGAAGCAATGGGTATCGTCTTTCTGACAGCGGGCCTCGCGCTTTGGCTGGAGGTTTCATTCTTGGTAGCAGGCATGGTTGCGGGCGCAGTTATTGGGAATCTTGCCCGCCATCACGACCGTGCTTTTCATGAGATCGAGCACATTCAGTGGCCGTTCATGATTTTGTTCTTCCTACTGGCTGGCGCCACGCTGGATATTGAAGCCTTCGGCTTGATGGGCTGGGCTGGTGCTCTTTTCCTATTCTTGCGCGCCGTGGCCCGCCTTGTCGGAGGTTACTGCGGAGCGAGACTTGGCGGCCTGCCTCGCCGTCAGACCGGTTGGTTCGGCCCCGCTTTGTTACCACAGGCCGGTGTTGCGGTCGGAATGGCTCTTGTCGCCGGAGAGCAATTTCCGGATTGGGCCGCGTCGATCATGGCCTTTACCCTAGCCAGTACAGTTGCCTTCGAGGTGTTGGGGCCGCCGCTGACTCTCATGTCAATCAGACGAACGGCTGACACGGATGAACCAATTGGTCCATGACTATTCAGACTGGATCGATTCAAGAAAGGCGAGCAAATTCGCCAACGGCAAACCTACCATTATTCGTTGCCCATTGGGCAAAGCCACCGCGATTTGTTGGTCTGTCTCAAACACTGCGCCAAAGATTGGCATTTCGCCACCATGGGCGAGCAATTGTGAACGACCATCAATCTGTTCAGCTATACGATCTATCGGAAACACACCGTCGTTTTCGCCTGCCAATTTGGTGAGGTCAGGTGTTCGAATAGCCAGCATTTCCGCCATTGGCCCGTCTCCGGTCGCTTCGAAACCGTGACATTGCCAGCAATACGTCCGGTACAAATCACGCCCCTCATCGACGCTGACGTCCTGCGCCAGAACGGGTCCCGTGACGAACAGTGCCAGTAAAATTCCGCGAACAATCTGCATATGCTCCTCCAATTTACTGCCCCGGATGCAGATCTATTTAAACCGCATCCTTAAGAAACTTCTTTGACCTCGCTCATGTTGAACGCTTCAGCACAAAGATTGGTTTTTCGGTCGAATGGCGCTTGAGCACGCGCCAAGTCCAATCCCGGCGGCCTCCAACTACGCCACTTCGTCATTGACCTCACTCCCCCTTGCGCCCTGGCGGCACTCCTTCCAAAGCGTTCAAATGCCAACGAATTCGCCAGAGGTGATGCGACACGCGATGCAACCAGTCGAGCCCAAGGTTGGTAACAGGTTCCAGAGCATCAAGAATAGCTTTCTACCCTAAATCTCAAACCGCCTCACATGTTTGCTTTGCCTTTAAGTCCGAAGGCAAACGACAGTTGGTTGGGATTCAGCCTCGCAGACCGCCAACCGCGAGTTGATTGACATAGATCAAAGCACCAACAAGAATCACATAGTGAAATACGAATGTTTTAGCGTGTTCTACGTTCACCGGTCTGTCCCCAAGCAAACACAAAGGTGAACGGAATTCTTAAGGAGTGGAAGTTCCACCCAAGGGGGCTCGGCAGGAGTGGTGGCGAGCCCCCGTGTTACTTGATTGGCGCCCAATGCGCCCAGGCGTTGAGACACAAGGCATTCGATGCAGCTTTGACCATCGGATTAAGCCGCTGCGCCAATCGCGGACAAAAACGAGACGGACGCCTCTGACGACGTTCTGAATGGGCAGTTTGTGGAAATCGCTTATGAACTCTGTTGATCCAAACGAACAGAAACTCAGACGGGCCCTTACGACCCCGTTGCTCACGCTTTATGGCCTTGGAGTAACGGTCGGAGCGGGCATTTACGTTTTAGTCGGCGCAACAGCAGACATTGCCGGACCGTTTGCGGCGTTGTCGTTCGTTGTAGCCGCGCTCGTCGTATCACTCACCGCGCTTTCGTATGCAGAACTCACAACTCGATTTCCTGTCAGCGCAGGTGAAGCAGCCTATGTTGAGGCGGGATTTCGGAAAAACTGGATGGCGGTTTTCGTTGGGCTTGCGGTGGCAGCCTCGGGCGTTATCTCCGCTTCTGCCGTTGCAATTGGCGCAGCATCATACCTTCACGCTTTGACCGGTTTTGCGATCCCTATTTTGACTATCAGTGTTGTTTTGATCATGGGTCTAATCGCGCTTTGGGGGATCACTGAGTCTGTCTTTATTGCGGCTGTCATCACGATCATTGAGATCGCAGGTCTTCTCTTTGTGATTGGCTGGGGCATGTCGATCCAGGATCCGCAGGGATACGGGATCAGTTCGATGCTTCCGCCGCTGGAACTCGACGCGTGGAGAGGCATTTTCGCAGCATCACTTCTCGCTTTCTTTGCATTTGTTGGCTTCGAGGACATGGCTAATGTCGCGGAAGAGGTTAAAGACCCCGTGCGCACCATCCCAAAAGCGATTTTGCTAACGCTCGTTCTGGCGACCGTGTTGTATCTAGGAACCTCAATGACGGTTCTACTTGTTGTGCCGATCGATGTTCTTTCGACGTCCGCAGCACCCCTCGCGCTCGTGTTTTCAAACGCGCCCGAGGTCATCAAAAAGGGCTTTTCCGCAGTCGCGATTGTGGCGACAGTCAATGGAGTACTGATTCAGATGATTATGGCCTCGCGGGTGATCTACGGACTAGCTGACCGTGACCATTTGCCGAAGGTTCTGGCGATAGTCCCTAAATCAACGCAGACACCAGTAGTTGCTACTTTGCTGGTCGTCGCAATCATCGTTCTGCTGACCCAAACTATACCGATTGGTACCCTGGCAGAGCGCACGTCTCAGATCGTTCTGGGCGTCTTTGTGCTCGTCAACATTTCGCTGATCCAGCTGAAGATGCAGCCGGACGAGGCCGCCAAGCATTTCCGAGTTCCTATTGTGGTACCGATCCTTGGGGTGATCACCAGTGCATTGCTTTTCGGATCTGGATTTCTCTAACTAGACAAAACGACCCAAAGGCCTCAACGAACTGCCACGGCATATGACGACTGACCAAACTTCCATAGGATCAAAACTTTCAGCCTGGTGGCATAGAACGTTTGTGGATCTGGTTCAGCAGCTGCAATGGTCCTATCTGCCGCCATTGATGGTCTATTTTGCGGCCGGCGTGTCCGGCCTGACCTCGGTCGTCGGTGCTTTTTTCCTAAAAGACTACCTCGATTTATCCGCCTCTTTCGTTGCAGGGCTAGCATTTTGGGCTGGTATCCCGTGGATACTCAAAACGCCGCTTGGTCATGTCGTGGACCTGTTTTGGCGCTGGAAGTCCCTGCTGATCTTGTTCGGCGCGTCCTTGATCACGTTGTCTTTGCTCGCCATGTACGGGCTCGTGACCGCACCTGCGCTGATGTCCAGTTTCATGCCGCTGGAAGACTGGTATGTTGTTGCCTTGCTCTTGGCGCCTTCGGGCTATGCAATTCAGGACGTTGTTGCCGACGCCATGACGGTTGAGGCGGTGCCAAAGGTTGACCAGAGCGGCGCACCATTTTTGCCGGAAGAAACTCGTGCACAGCACACAACGATGCAGGCCTTGGGCAGAGTTTCGATCATTTCCGGGTTTGCGGCGGTTGCGGCTGTAAACATCTGGATATTCTCTGGAACCGAAGAACTGCAAGAATCCGAACGCCTTGCGCTTTATGGCCAAGTATATCTGATAGCTCTGACCATCCCGGTGTTGTCCGTTAGTGGAGTCGTTCTTCACAGCTTTATCCAGCGTCAGCTTATTAAGTGCGGCCACCCGCCACATACGCCGGATGAAGCCACCGAAGTCAAATGGTCCATATTGCTCGGCGGCCTTGCATTCGTTGTGCTCAGCATCGTGCTGGGAACCGCAGATTTCGAATTCGCGCAAGAGACCGTTTTTGCGGTTTCCCTGACGGTGATCCTTTACCTCATGTCGCGTCTGCTGAAGGAGTTGGAACCAGCCCAAGCCCAAGCCTTGATCGGGACAGCGACAGTCATTTTTGTATTTCGTGCCGTTCCTCTGCCGGGACCAGGCCTGACTTGGTTTGAAATCGATGAACTGGGGTTCGATGAGCAATTCCTGGCAATTCTGGCTTTGTTAACTTCGATGCTGGCCCTGCTCGGGTTAATCGTCCTTCGACCATTTATGGCCACCCGCTCGATTGCGCATGTGGTGGTGTTGCTAACGATTGCGGCGGGCGTTCTCGCCCTGCCTAACCTTGCCCTCTACTACGGTGTGCACGAATGGACGGCGGCGCATACCGGCGGAGTTGTCGACGCAAGGTTCATTGCCATTCTTGATACTGCTGTTGAGTCGCCGCTTGGACAGATCGCCATGGTCCCGATGTTGGCTTGGATCGCACGCAATGCCCCTGTTCAGTTGAAAGCGACCTTCTTCGCGGTGATGGCATCGTTCACAAACATGGCTTTGTCGGCCAGCAGCCTTAGCACCAAATACCTCAACCAAACATACGTCGTCACTCGCGCCGTCACAAATCCAGAGACCGGTGAAGTCACGTCTACCGCAGACTACAGCCAACTTGGGTACTTGCTGATCTCCGTGGCCGTGATCTCGATGATTGTTCCACTGGCCACAGTGTTCTTTGTTCAAAACTCGCGCTTCCGAACGAGCGAATGATCACTGGCTTTCGACCTCTCCTAGCAGAGCTCTGAGATGTGAGACCGGGACGCCGATGTTTGAACCGCCAAACTCGGGCAGGATCGCAGCATTTACGGCAACGACCTCGCCCCGCCGATTCAATGCTGGCCCTCCACTCCCACCGGCCGTGGTCTCGGCGTCATAAACTATAGCGCTCCCGCTTGTCCGCGCAACTATCCCCCGGCTTGCTAGCGGGTGTATCTTGCTTTGTGCTGAAAGCCGGGACGCTATCGACCAAAAATTCAACGTCCCTTCTGCTTCCAGTTCCTCTAAAAAGCCCGGACCAGCCTGCGCGATCAATGCCCTCAAACCCGTTGGATACCCCAACAGATAAAGCTCTTCACCTACGCGCGACGTGGCATCCGCCAACGGAATGCCGAGGTCGTGAACGCGGCTAGGCTCTACTGCCAAAATCGCCAAGTCTGCCGCTTCGCTGAACCGGACCAAACGCGCCTCTATTGGTTCCGTCTGATCAGGCAAATAAGCCAGCAGCCTCAACATTTCAGGCTTGAGACCAGCGTCGTTCAGCGCTTTTTCTCGACTCCCCGAGGTCCAGGGCAAAGCGACATGGCGGTTGGTGGCCATCAACGGCACCCCAGCAATCAAAAACGCGGTTCCGGTGAACTGAAATTCTGCAGGTTCGCCGGTCCCGTCCGGTTCGATCCAAGGCTGGCCAAACGGGGTTTTCAGGTTTTCTCCGTTCGGTCCCAAAACGTGCCGTAATATCTTCCCGCTTTCCACGTGGCGCAATCCATAAGCTCCCTGAAGGAAAGCTACAGATCGAGTGGAGGCAGCTATCACCCGCGTGGGTGCCCCCGCCCGTTGCTCCAAGGTTCCAAGACGCTGCTCAGTCGACAAAACCTGGTTCTCAAAAGCGTCACGCAACGAAGCCAAGTCATCAGGCGTAAGTGCATCTTCTCGCGTCTGAGCGAGCATAACCGCGACCGCTTCGATCTTGCGGGACTCCTGTCCGATACTATCCGCCAAGCGCCGGTCGTTTTGGTAAAGTAGGTAACCAAACCCCGCGATCACAAGAAGCGTTGCAAGTACTGTGATCCTGAAAAGTATCGTGGTCTGAGACGCAAGCCGCCGCCCACTATCGCGCAGGGCACCAGACATCTTTTTGGCGAAGGGTCGACGGCTCGTTCGGGTGTAAGCATATGCGTCACTGAGAATATCTTCGACTGTGTGGTGTGCGGGAAATGAGTGATCGCACAACCTGTATCGAGACATAGGGCCCTTTTCGCCGAACTCGATCATGTCGCCGTGCCTCAAAGACACTGATGAAGCATTTTGCCCGTTTACCCATACATTGCGCCCTGCTGACGCGGTTACTGTGTAACCTTCGTCAGCCCATTGTAGGGTGGCAATATCGTTATCATGGGGAGGCAGGTCATCCCTAGGACGAAGGCTTAGCACCCTTTCATCGTCAACTGAAACAGTTAGGGTTTTATCGACAAGCCAGTTCACGTTTCCGCGCGATGGACCTGTCAGGCTCTCCAGAAATGCCCGCACCTTACCTTCACCACCATTCCCGGAGGATGTAATGCTACTCGCTTCTGGATTTCGCATTATGACCCCCTTTCCAAACGCGTGAGGGCATTCTACCACGCTGCAACACCAAACCCATGGCTTGGTGCGAATGTACATAAAACGCATTTATACAAACACTTGCGATGTCCGCCCGGATTCAATCAAAAAACATCTATCAGGCCGCAGCTCAAAGAAGGCCGATCCATGATCGGCCCTCTGCTTTGGCATTTTCAAGCCCCGTATCGAGCCAACAGACCGTCTATTTCGACGATACCTTGATCTTACGGCTTGGATACTGAGGCTCAGTCTTCGGCATTTCGATATGTAGAACGCCTTTGTCGAATGTTGCGGAAATCTTGTCGATTTCCACAGTGTCTGGCAGCGACATGCCTCTGGAAAAACTGCCATAGCTTCTTTCGCTGACACGCAGATCGCCCGTTTCATCATGCGCAATCTTCTTCTGACCGCGTAGGATTAGCCTGCGATCCTTGATTTCAATTTCCACATCATCCTCTCCGAGCCCTGGCAATTCAGCCGTCAAGGCAATCGCAGAATCCGTTTCTTGGACATCGATTGCCGGTGAAATCGCACCTGTCATGTCAAGAGACGGAAAACCCGTGCGTTGCGCAGCCGTTTCCATTGGTAGGAAAGGTGGTCCTCCCCCGAAAAAACGCGACATCAGAGTTTCCATTTCACGCCGAAAGTTGTCGGAGAGCGGATGCGTTCCAGTGAAAAGTTGCGGGGACTTTTTGTCTTCTAGCATTTTTGAGCCTCCTCCTTTGGTCTGATTTCACGCGCGCAACATTATGACAGGAAAAGCGGTCAAGGACCTTGATCTTGCGCAAGCATGCAACCTCAGCATCAGCCAGACCGAACGCAGCGGCTGAACGAACAGAAACGGGAACCGTTGTCCAACAAACTTGCCACGTCGTGCTGGAGTTACCACCAACCTTAGTAGTCTTGATCGGAACCCCAGGTCAGCTTAGCGTTTATTCTAAATGAGCCCGAATTGCCCACCTTTAACACAGCGGAGCAAAACCGTATGAAATGGCCTTATCTGGCGTTGATTTACGTTTTGCTGATCTTGGCTCCCTTGGGTTTTTCTTGGTCTTTGGGATGGCCACCGCGATCATTTCATCAAGAGCTCGCGTCTGGGCTTGGGATGCTTGCGTTTTCAATAATCTTAGTCGAGTTCCTGCTGTCCGGGCGGTTCAGGTTCATCTCTTCCGGCTTAGGTATGGATGTGACCATGCGGGTGCATCAGTTGATGGCGCGTACAGCACTCGGCTTAACGCTGATACACCCGCTTCTGTATCAGGGTACGCCTTCTGGCGGACGCCGCCCGTGGGATGAAACAAACCAACTTACGATTTCAACTGACATTTCTGCGCTGTTATCGGGTATCGGCGCATATTTTTTACTGTTCATTCTGGTCGTCTCGGCAATTGCCCGCAAATCCCTTGATTACAAATACGAAACATGGCGCCTCTTACACGGGCTGGGAGCCTTGGTGATCGCATGCCTGCTTTTGCATCACACGGTCTATGCTGGGCGCTACGGTGGGCATCCGCTACTAACCTATCTCTGGCTTGCCCTAACCAGTATTGCAGTTGGAACTTTGCTGTATGTCTATCTCGTTCGCCCTTTACGTCAGAGGAAAAGACCGTGGCGCGTCACGTCTGTGTCTCGACTAACACCGAAGCAATGGGAGTTGCGCGTCGTGCCAGATGGTCACAACGGACTAAACTTCGAAGCAGGGCAATTTGCTTGGCTAAACGTCGGCAACAGTGTTTTTTCGCTGCATGAGAACCCATTCTCGATTAGTTCGGCACCAGCCGAAGGCCCCGAAGTTTCATTCGTGATAAAGGAACTTGGGGATTTCACATGCGGCCTCGGACAGATCGCTCCGCAAACCACGGCCTATCTGGATGCCCCGCACGGAAATCTGTCGATCAGCCACCGAACTGAGAAAGGCATTGTTCTGATCGCAGGTGGTGTCGGGATCGCGCCCATGTTGAGCATTGTGCGTCAGGTACGGTTGAGTGGAACACAGTACGATCTCAAGCTTATCTATGGCAACCGGGTGGAGGAGCAGATTGCTTTTCGCCAGGAGTTGTCCAAAGAAGAAACAGTATTTGTTCTATCCGAGCCGCCAGAGGATTGGTCCGGAGAGACAGGCTTGATCGACGGTCATCTGTTGGACCGCAATTTGTCTTCTGATCAATTTGAAAGCTGGCTTTTTGTTCTCTGCGGCCCCCCTGCCATGATGGACACCGTCGAAGATCATCTGATTGAGCGGGGCACCGCGTCACACCGGATTTTGTCTGAAAGGTTTGACTATGATTAGACTGCTCAGAAACCTGCCCGCACGCCAACAAGTGAAACTCGCAGTGTGGTTGATCAGTATTTCAATCTTCGTCGCTGTCTTGGCCTTTTGCTTAAGGTAGAAAGCTAGACCGCCAGGGGTTGGCTAGCTTCAAGGCTGCCGGCCGAAAAGGCAGGTTTTCTTGGAGATGGATGCCGTCACGAACTTCCTTAAAAACATGCTCCGCGTGGACAGCATGAGCATACCGCAACGATCCAGATATGCCCCTATGAAACGCCTTTGATAGAGATCAAGGGCAACGCACGTCACTTATTCATAATAAGCAATCTATTCAGACCGATTTTTGGGAGGATCGGAATGACCTTACTCATCGCCTTCACCACGGTCGAAGGCCAAACAGCAAAGATTGCGCGCTTCATCACCGATCTCGCGAAGAATGCCGGTTTCGACGCAAAGCTGATCAATACCGATGAAATGCACAGCCACGTTTCACTTGACGATGTGGTCAAGGTTATTCTCCTGGCCCCTGTCCACGAGCGTAAGCACCCCAAGTCATTCGAAGCATTTGTCGCTTCAAATAGAGATGCCTTAATGAAGCGAAAGTCCCTCGTGCTTTCCGTCGGTCTAAAAGCTGCTTTCGCGTCAGGTCGAGAAGAAGCACGCGACTATCTTGACGAAATGCTTCTTCGAACAGGTTTTGAACCAAATGCGACGGCTTTGATCGCAGGCGCGGTGAGGCCCGAAAACTACGGGTATTTTGAGAGGGAGATTCTTCAGCACGTCGTCTTGCTCGGTCGAAAAATCGATCCACGAGAAGGGGCAAGGGAGTTTACTGACTGGGATGAACTCACGTTAATTGTGATAGAGTTCCTTGGCGAAAACGGGCAGGCAAACACGCTTCAACCTCAAGCAAACTCTTAAAAAAGTCTCTCAATTATTTACCGATGAACTTTGATTGCTATGACTCCCAGAAAGTCACAGTTATCGGCTCACTTCATCAGTGTCCGAAAAGCACTGGGAAACTTGTCTGCTCCAACATTGCTTGCGTCGTGCCCCCAAAAACTGACTCTCGCAAATGGGAATGCCCATAAGCGCCCATAACAATGAGATCGGCCCCCGCTTCTCTTGCTCGTTCTTGAATGCAATGTGCAACTGAATTTCCCCCGCACTGGAACTGCGACACGGTCACGTTGCAACCGTGATGGCCGAGCCATTCAGCTAGGTCAGTTCCATGCACACTACCTTCTACGTCCTCAGGCGACGGCAAATCAAAACATCCAATTACAACTTCCTTGGCCGCCAGAAGAATGGGTAAAGCTAAATGCGTCGCCCTGGACGCAGGCAAGCTGTCATTCCATGCCAAAAAAACGCAGTCGCGTTGGGCAAACGGATCTCCATTTATCATCAGAGCAACCGGCGAATGAAACAATACTCCGCACGTGATCTTGTGAAATAAATCGGGGTCTTTTCGCAAATCAGCGTCTAGAAAAGCGATATCAGAGCATTTGGCTTGTTCTGCTACAAGTTTCTGTAACTCTGCTCCAAGTCCCATGAAGCCAGTTACATTTGCAGATACGCCCTGCCCAGCAAGAAGCGTTTCAACTTCAATGGCGCGAGACTTCAGGGCGGCATTTTTCGCGTGAAGAACGTCCAACCAGTTTGAGGGCAGACCCGCCTCAACGAACCTGTTTGATCCAT
The DNA here is from genome assembly GCF_059611065.1 of Ruegeria sp. CDSB086. NCBI lineage: Bacteria > Pseudomonadati > Pseudomonadota > Alphaproteobacteria > Rhodobacterales > Roseobacteraceae > Ruegeria > Ruegeria sp. CDSB086. The sequence continues at coordinate 44,097 of NZ_JBXWOV010000017.1, forward strand.
ACTTCAGGTAAGGCAGGTTAGGTAAGGCCGCGATCAATACGCAATTCAAGTGGTCGTTCTGGATATGGGCAGTTTCAGCGCATTCCAAAATCGACGCGTCGTCAGCATCAACTCCTACATAATATGCCACTGTTCTGTGTTGCATTCCCGACCTCCGCCCGGAATTTCACTTCGCCCGAAAGCCGTGCGCATTGATTGAACCAGCAAATAGCCGATGTTGTTATTCGCTCTTCTTACTTCGGCAACATGAAAAACTCTTCCAGCACAATCTTGCCTTCCGCGACCGAATACACCGCGATCTCGCGCAGGGTCATACGCTCACCCGTGGCCTTCTGAACGACTTCGGCTCTGAAGCGGACTCCAAAGCGGTTGGGTGGGTGGACGTAGGGGCCATCCACTTCTAGTTCTTGGATTTCATGCGATGCCAACCAATCCTCTCTTTTTCCCTTGATGGCTTCTCGCCCCTTTGAAACGCGGAATTGTCGAACCGGAGGCACGACTGCCTCTATCGACTGTGCGTTTTCGGCATACATTTCATCAACACTTGCAAGGCCCCTGCGCTCACGCATGGCCTGGACGAATGATCTTCCGATTTCAATCAACTCTTCCATGAGCCCCCCCTGAATTACCATTGACAGTACCACTTCTTGCCCGCGCCAATCTTGACAAGGATCAATAAGCATATCGATGGATACTGTGAGGCCGGTTCGAACAAGTCTCAGCTAGGCCAACAGAGATGTCGCTTGTAACGCGCCAAGTTCGCGCCACTCGGCAAGAGCGGCGGTGCCGTGACAACTTGAAGGTGTCTCGGCTGGGAAGGGATCGCCCCTAGTTGAAGTGGTTGTAAACGGAGGAATGGACGGAGGCGAATTTCTGCAAACTTCGCATAAGGGCTCACATCGCCAATTTCCGACGATTTGTGAATATCAGATTCAGAGCACTGGGTCGACTTTGTAAAGTCAGTAAACTGCGCATCGCCGTCATTCGGGCATCGCGCAGCACCGGTCAAAGTGAGGCTCGATGCGGCCATTCGGTAGAATTCAGTGAATGTCTGCTTTGCGGACAAAACAGCCGTTCGCGACATACGATGCAGCGGTTAAGGCGGATGCGAAGTTTGCAGAAGCTCGTCGCCGTTCACTCCTCCGTCTCCAATCACTTCAACTAGGAAAGATCGTTAGCCAGTCGAGACACCTTCAAGCTGACCCGCGCCGCCGCTCTTAGCGAGAGGCGTCAACTTTGTTCCGGATAAGTTCGCGATTTCCGCGGCAAACTGAGACTAGTTCGAATTAGTCTGACAGCACCTCTCATCCGATACAGTCTTCACGAAGTTGATTATCTCAGATTTCGTCGCACCGCCGTTCCAAGACTTCAGGGGGTCAGAGAAGGCTTGTGTGCTGGCGATTACCAGACAAGCGGATCCAAAGGCTGCTTTGATCAACCAGTGCTTTGACATGTAGATCACCTTTTAGAATCACAAGTTAAGGGGATTGCGGGCGCTGAGCGAAAGTCCGTGGCATTCGCCAATAGCATCCAAAAAAACTCACTCCAGCCTAGAGAAACTGTGAAGAAGCACTTACTCCGTTTCACATTTTCGATGTGTCGAGGCGCCGCATAACGACGCCCCGACCATTTGCGTCAGTTGCCGGTTGGCAGGCTCAAATTGAAGCCGTCCTTTTTCAACTGGTCACGCACCGTCGTGAAGCGGTGGTACTCGCTGAGCGTAATTGGGCCGGAGTAGGATTCGCTCTGCACCGGACGTGGGGGATAGTCGATGTAGGTTCTCACAACCCGCTCAACCTCGCCCATCAGTGTCGGCATCGTCCAAGTGTTCTCACGCCCGGTGGTCATGAAGATGTCGTAGCGCTCCATAGGGTCTTCCCAAAGGTTGAACACCTGCGGAACGGTAGCAACGTACATTTCGGCCCCACGCCATCCCAATTCGGCAGCAGGAGCTTCGGATCCGGCACGCGCACCGTTGTCGCCGCGCATGTTGAAGACGGCCTTCCATTCATTGACGCGCACCGCGCCTGGAGTGAGTTCATTCTCGGTAAAATACGCCCAGGTGTTGCGCTGTGGGTCGGCCTCTCCAAACAGGACCGGAGCCATATCAATGCTGTCAAAAATCGTCGGCTGCCCTTCCCGGTCTTCGGTCGGCAACGGAACGCCGGCGAGGTTGGCAAAGGTGGCCATCAGATCGGTGCCGCCGGTGATGTCGCTCGACTTCGTGTTCGGCTCGATCTTACCGGTCCACTTTGCGAAGAAAGGTACGCGGTATGCCCCTTCACGGTCAGTCCCTTTGGTGCCACGAAACGGTGTCATGCCGGCATCAGGATGCACATCCTGCCATGCGCCATTATCAACAGTGTAAATGATCAGGGTATTTTCCCCAATTCCGAGATCTTCCACCTTGTCGAGGATCTGACCGGTGTGGAAATCAAGCTCTACCACCTTGTCGCCATACTTGTTCTTTACCGCCGACTTGCCCACAAAATCAGGCGACGGCAGGTTAGGCTGGTGGTTCGCAGCCCAGTTGATAGACATGAAGAATGGCTGGTCCAGGCCAGCAAGACGCTCCAGTTCTGCCACCGCTTTTTCCGCACCAACCTTGTCCAGCGCGGCCAAATCAGCAGTCGTCATGTCTTCGATAGTCAGCACTTCCTTGGCAGGATCTCCGGCCACGCCTTCAAAAACGCCGGTGGTGTTCTCTTTGTAAAATGCTCTCTGATCATCGGACATCTGCACATTCCAGTCGTCCAGCGCATAGGTGTACGCATTCAGGTGATAGAGAAATGTGTTTTCCATCTTGTCGTAGCCATGGGCTGTCGGCATGGCATAATCTGCTTCCCCGAGGTGCCATTTTCCCATGAAGTAAGTGTTGTAATCAGCCTGCTTCAAAACAGACGCAATCGTCCATTCTGCCGCCGGTAGTCCACCACCCTGACCCTGAAAAGCAACCGTCGTCATGCCCGAGCGGTTCGGGAAACGCCCGGTCTGCATCGCGGCACGCCCCGGCGTGCAAGAGGATTGAGCGTAGAAATCTGTGAACATCATCCCTTGCTTGGCCATTTGATCAAGATTGGGCGTGTCCATGCCGCGCGCGGCGCCCCCATGATAGGCACCAAGGTCCCAATACCCAGTATCGTCAGAAACGATCATAATGATGTTGGGCTTGCTGCCATAGGTCGACAAAGACGTCGGATCGAAATCCTGAGCCGTCGCGGAGATCGCGAAAGTACAAAAGAAAGCAGCCAATGGCGTGGCAACTTGGTGAGGTTTAATCATGTTTATCTCCTTCTCCGGGTAAAAAGTATTAAAGTTTTGAAACTGCGCGTTTCTAAAGGTTTTGATACAGTGCAGAACTGAACACACTACGACCTATTCCGAATGGCCTCTTATACTTTTGGATACATCGGCCTCTCGGGGCGCCGTTTAATCACACCGAACAACTAGTCGATAGGACACTAAACTTTGGATGATCCTTGCGATCATCCTCAGTAATCTCTGTCGTCGTTTTTAGGTCTAAATCAACGTTTCACTTTTTTGAGTGATTTAACCCACGAATAGCGCTTGCTTTACTCGCATAAAAGTTTGACCGCCTCATGTTCAACGACGGTTGTCAGTGGAAAACGGCAGAGAACCAACAACTCACATGAAATTATTGCGATTCATCTATTTGTCAAAGTTTCGTCGTGTGAAAATCCGCCCCGGAAGTCTTCGTCCTGATAGATCAAAGGCCAATCATGCACTAACTTTCAATTTGGACCACTAAAATTGGGCGGCTCAGTTCGACCAACGCGCTAGAAGCGGCCGTAATCGCGAATTGGGTTGGGCGCACCCAGAGCAGGCCATCGCTTTAGACCGTGGGCAACTTTGCGTAGCCAAAATTTTGAGACCTTCCTATTTAATGTCCGGTTTGCACTGTTTGCGGTCCTCCGGTGAAAGCGGGCCAATGGCCGCAAAGTCCGCAGAGTGGTCGTTCGTACCAACTGCCGCGAATGACCGCTACGAGCCCAAAGCGGAATTGCTTTGCCACGAACATTGGCAGCTAAAGAAACGCAAGTAACTAAGTCCGCGGATATGAAG
>NZ_JBXWOV010000018.1:0-37379 GCF_059611065.1 Ruegeria sp. CDSB086
CGTCGTTCTGGGGCGCCCCTAACGCCAGCAATCCCAACAGTTCCCCAACCAACTCAATCGCATACTTCCATTCTTCAGTGTGCCGTAATCAGCAGCGAGTATAATAGAAGTGCTCGATCACTCCTTGGCCACGTTTAATAAACGCTGCCTCCATCCAGCTTTCGACTACACTTGAGTAGCGCGTAAATGTCCGTATCCAGACACGGCTCAGAGTTTCTTCAATCACAGGTGCAGATAGGTCATCAGTTCGCTCAATTTCGTCAAGGGCAGCGATGTCAGTGAAGCGCAGATAGCGACCGTTGCAAACCAGGTTGCCTTCTGAGAAGCGGGCACTCTTTCTGAAACAACGAACTTCTGCCGTAATCCCGAAACGTTCGGAGGCAACGCCGGTAAAACCTTCGGCAATTTGTATTTGTGCGGTGTTCCCAGAAAGGTGTTGTGATGATCTTTCCCAAAGTTGAATATGACCTCCTAATCAGAGGTGTCATTTTTGGAACGCAAACTCGCCGCCATACTCGCCGCTGACGTTGTTGCATACTCTTCGATGATGATCGAAGACGAAGATGCCACTTTGATGCACCTCAAGACTCATCGCGAATGTGTTTTTGATCCCAAAGTCAGCCAATACAAAGGCCGGGTGATCAAGTTGATTGGGGATGGCACATTGGTTGAGTTTCCCTCTGTCGTGGATGCTGTTCGGTGTGCCATCGAGATCCAGAATGAACTGGCGGTTCAAAACTCAGCTATAAAACTGCGCATCGGAGTGCATCTGGGCGACGTGATTGTTGATGAGGGCGATGTCTACGGGCACGGTGTCAATCTGGCGTCGCGCCTGGAAGCCGCAGCAAAAGTGGGCGGGGTTTGCATCTCTTCCATAGTTTATGAAAGTCTGGGAAACCTGATTGAAGAAACCTTTGAAGATGGCGGTGCCCAGCACCTCAAAAACATAACAAAGCCCGTCAAAATATACCATTTGTCACATGAACGTTCTGAAAAATACGAGCCCAACCTAACCGGACGGGATAAGCCCTCAGTCGCGGTTTTGCCGTTTTCAAACGTAAGCGGCAATGCTGAGCAGCAGTTTTTCAGTGACGGTATTTCCGAAGACATCATTACCGGACTGTCCCGCTTTCGGACCTTGTTTGTGGTCGCGCGCAATTCGTCGTTTCGGTTCCGGGACTCAGATCTGGAGATTGGTGAAATCGCGGCAAAGTTGGGGGTACAATACCTTGTCGAAGGCAGTGTTCGAAAAGTCGGAAACAGAGTGCGCATTTCGGCTCAGCTGGTCGCGGCTGACTCTGGAAAACATATCTGGGCTGAGCGTTATGACCGCGAACTGGAAGACATCTTTGCGGTTCAGGATGAGGTGACCCAAAGCGTCGTCGCGGTTCTTCCAGGTCGGGTTCAAAGCGACGTGGCCAACAATGTCTTGAACAAGCCCACAGACAAGATGAAGGCATATGAACTCTTGCTGCGAGGGAAAGCACTCCGAGACGGGTTGAACGCCGCCGACAACGCCACAGCCAAGGGATATTTCGAAAAAGCGCTGGCCATCGATCCCAATTACGCGCGGATCTATATGTATCTGGCCGATACCTATGTCGTCGACCTTTGGCTCGGTCTTGCCGATGCCGATGCCGCCTCCCAGGCATTGGAAATCGCGCGTCAGGGCGCGGCTTTGGACAACAAGGACGTCTATATTCAGGACCAACTTGGATATGCGTACCTATGCGCGGGCCTCTGGGATCAGGCCGATACGCAGTTTCAAAAAACACTGTCATTGATTGAAAATGAAGCGGAATCCATGGCCTGGTGCGGATATGGGTTTCTGTTGTTGGGGCAGCATGAAAAGGCCCATGAAATAGTTGTCGAGGCCATGCGACTTGACCCCCTGCATCCGCCTTCTCTCGATTGGATTATCGGACAGGTATATTTCTTTTTGGGTCGATATGATGACGCTGTCAGCAAGCTGATTGGCGAAGCACGGCTGAACTCATTGGCCGCTGCGTTTCTAGTGGCAGCATATGCGCACTCGGGCCGACAAAAAGAGGCGGAGTCCTCGTTGCAAGCCTTTGTCCGCCACCGCCGTCAGGAGTTTTCAAGCCGCGGGATGGCAGTTCCGGAAAACACGTTGATTGCTCTGGCCGGTGGCTTTCAACCAATGTGGCGCAATTTGTCAGATTGGGAACACATTGCCTCTGGTCTGCGCCAAGCTGGATTGGCAGAGTAGGCGACGCCCATTTTCTATGTCTTCGGTGATTGGTCGTTGCCAACTTCCGCTCCGGGCTGCGAGCTGCCGTTGAATGTACGAATTGTCGAGGGTAGCGTCGGTTTTTTAAAGTGAACAAGTCTCTGACAAATGTAGTCACTCAACAAAACAGAACCCGATTGGTGTCCGTGAACCAGCACTTTTGATTTCGCGGCTCCCTTCCAATTGAGAGCCTCTCAAGATTTGGTCCCTTTTTCAGGGGATACCTCGGCCTCATCCAGATCCAACACCGCGGGGTCGATCATGCGCTTGTCAGCGCTCATCTTGACGGAGTTTTGCATGGCCTTGCTTCGCCGCAGCAAGCGCCGGAAACTTGCCTCGTCGAGCATAAGCAGCGTCGACGGTGCCAATGCCCGTACGTTTACGCGACGGGGCCGTTTCAATAACATGGCCAATTGCCCGAACATTTCACCACGACCGAGCCGCGAGGTGTGCCGGCCGAGTTCCACTTCAACAGCTCCGGAAGCAATGAAGAATACACTCTGGGCGAATTCGTCTTTGGAAATGATGGTATCACCCGCGTTGGCATATCGGGTACGCAGCGCCCGGCTGAGTTTCCTAAGCGAAGACTTGTCGAGATCGGAAAACAGTGGGAACTGCCGGACCAGATCCCGTCCTTTAAGAGTGATGTCCAACTTCGGACGTCCTTCAGATAACGTACGTCGCGTCGCCACTTCCTGCATCAACACAGAATAAAGCTCTTCGCCCACAAGGCCGTCTTCGCGCATGACCGCATATTCACGTTCTTCAAGGCGCAGCGCGGTTCGCTGGATGAATCGTCGCTCTAACTTTTCGGCGTAACCGGGAAATTGCAGCCGCAGACCGTCCAGCGCCGTCTCAACCGCCTCGGATCGACGCGCCAACACTTCATCCAGCAATTCGGCAACCCGGCGGCCATGGATCCGGCGGATGCGGCCGCGGACGAATCCATCGAGGTCCTGTAGGATCAGACGTTGCATGAGCAATCTTTCGAACCTATCCGTTGTGATACGCGTGAGCGGGAACGAAATTCGAAGCCGGTTGTGCAGAAACACGGCGATCCGAAAAGATCTGCCGTAAACGACCGACCGATTTGATGCGCGCTGATAGCCGATCCGCCCGCCAGTCCGTGCGCCTTCAATGAGCCGATCCGCATCGGACAAAATCTTCTCACTCAGAACCGATGACATGGTGCGTTCCCGCATCCTGGCCAATACAGAGTCCCGCTCTGCACCGGCCAGCGCAATAAGACCAAGTGTGACCCGGTCACGATCCAGGATCTGCGCACTGTCTTCGGCGGCCTTTACGGCCTCGTCCAGGCGTTCACTAAACTGTTTGGCTTCGTTCCTGACGATATCGTGCGTCAGGTTATAGTTTTCTGCTGTGCGGGACACGTCCTCGCGAACGGATTGCAAAGCAACCGCGACCACCTGACGCGACAGGGCGGTATCAAGCGGAGAAAGCCTGTCGAGCCCCAGTTTTGTGATCACCATGCGCAAGGTTGTACCCTGAACAATCAGTGTAAACAGCGTAAAGCCAGTGGCCAGAATGCCGACCAGGCGCTTCGTCTCAAGCGGGATGTGCGTGCTTTCGGTGACTGCCAGAGCCAGAGCCAGCGTCACGGCACCACGCAGCCCACCCCACAATATTGCAGTGCGATAGGGGCGTTCGACAGCAGGTGACAAACCGATTGCCGTAAGCAATGGCAGCAACCCGAACAGAATTGCCGCCCGTGCGAACATGGCGGCCAGAACCACCACAACCAGCAGGCCAAAGTCGGACGGCCGCACCTCTTCCAGCAATCGTGGTATCAGCAAGGCTGCAAGAATAAAGATCAGCGCGCCTGCCCAATGTGCCAGTAGGTCCCAAACTTCTTGCAGATTTGTCCAGGTGGCCGGTGACAGACGACCGGGGCCTGTGAGGTTGAGCGTAAGACCTGCAGCCACCACTGCGATGACACCCGAAGCTCCGACGCTTTGTTCTGCAACGATATAGGCGAGATACGGCAAAGACACGGATATTGAAATCTGCGCCATTTCCCAGCGGCCTACGAAAGCCATCAGCCAAACCGCCATGCGCGCCATGAGCCAACCGGTGAGAACTCCACCTGCGATCAACAGCGGAAATTGCCCCACGGCTTCACTTAGCAGTGGATTGGGTCTCCCGAGCATAACAAAGCTCATGAATAGCCCGAAAAGAGCAATCGCAGCAGCATCGTTAAGCAGGCTTTCGCCCTCGATTATTCGCGACAGCCTGCGCGGTGCCGAAATCGACCGGAAAATGCTGACAACCGCTGAGGGATCCGTTGTCGATACAATAGCACCGATCAACAGACAGGCGGCCAGCGGCAGCGTACTTGCCCAACTGAGCGCATAGCCAATGGAAAGTGTCGCAACAATTACTGCCACAACGGCCATCATCAGGATGGGCATCCAGTCATCCAGCATCCTGCGCAGGTTCATGCCGAGTGTCGCCTGAAAGAGCAGCGTGGGCAGGAAAACATAGAGGAAGACGTCTGACCGGATCGGTAGATCAATAATTGCCTGTGCCCCCGGATTCAATGCATCCGTCAGGTCTGTGTCGAGAAAGAACGTCGCGCCAAGCCCGATCACTATCCCTAGGACGGCGAGGATAACGCTGTAAGGCAGGCGCATTCGTGCGGCCAGCGGTTCCGCCACGCCGATTACAACAAAAAGAGAAGTGATGATGGTCGTAATGACGACGATATCCATAGTTACGTATTACCTGAGAACTCGAGTAAGTGGAATCCACTCTTAAAGCCGGATCGACCACGTGGAATCAATGTGTGAGCTTTCAAATGCCCGGTTAGAGCCCTATCCGGCCGTTTACCACCATTTAGGACGATTAAAACTAGGTGGTAATTGGCAGTTGAGCGGGACATTACAGTCAATCCGACAACTAAGGGCTGACAGTGTTTTGCCGTTCTTCTACTTCTGGGGCGTTTTCAAGCTGGAGGATGCGATGATTAGTCTAAAGACATTTTCAAAATCTGAACTCGCCCGTCGTGTGGCCGACGTTGCTACGCTTGAGGGCGAATTTTTGCTGCGCTCTGGGAAGATCTCGCACCGCTATTTCGATAAGTATCGGTTTGAAGGTGATCCGCTTTTGCTGAAGCCACTGGCGCAGGCGATGAGCTCCCTTTTGCCCTCGGATACGGAAATTATTGCGGGGCTTGAGCTGGGAGGTATCCCCTTGGTCACGGCGATTTCCCTTGAAACCGGGTTGCCAGCAGCATTCGTTCGAAAGGCGGTAAAGACCTACGGAACGTGTCGCGCAATAGAGGGCCAGGACATCGCCGGGAAAAAGGTAACGTTCATCGAGGATGTCATTTCCACGGGTGGTGCAGTTACTGAAGCTTATCAGCTTGCGGTGCAGGAAGGCGCTGACGTTCTCGCGGTCGTCTGCGCTATCTGGCGCGGAGAAAGGGAACCGACAATTCAAGGCGTTCCTACTCTTCCTGTTCATCCAGTATTTTTGCGTGCTGAATTGGAGCGCTGAAGAACTGCTGGACCCAAAGATCTACTGGAACAAGGGGCTAGATGCGGCCATTCTCTGCGCAGGCATAGACGGGCAGGATGAGCCCTTAGTGGTCATTGCTCAGTGGCTGGCCTGACGCGTTCGCTTTGGTCCGCTTCCGGCCCATACCGGACATTGGAAATACCTATGACTTAAGGCAGCTGAGCGGGACAAAGTTGCCTTTCGCGGCAGCGCAGCAAATGCACGCTAAGGGAGATCTACCTGCAATAAACCACTGCATTCTGAAAAGAGTTGGATCAGCAGGTGTCATTTCTGTCAAAGGCAATACAGACGTTTGGCCGCCAAAAAACAGCCCGTGTTTACAGCGTTTTCTTGATTAGCGCCTCGTATCTCAGCATGATCCCGTTATGGCGATTGAAATCGACAAATGGCTGGACGATCTCGAACTGGGACAATACTCAGACGCTTTTGCACGGCATGATATCGACGCGCGTGTACTACCACTGCTGTCAAACGACGACCTTAAAGAGCTTGGGGTTAGTCTGGGCCACCGAAAAATCATCCTGGCAGCGGTTCAGGAATTGACTGGCCAAAAGCACTGGTCTCAACCGCCACAAGCCGTAGACGCGGATGCAGGTGAAGTCGGCCGGGCCCCCATTTCGGATGAATCGCAAGGCGTGACCTTATCCGCAAGGAAGCCTGCTTCATTAGCGCTTGCAGAGAGGCGTCACTTAACAGTTTTGTTTGCTGATCTCGTCGCCTCGACTGAGTTGACTAACCGGTTTGATCCCGAAGACATGCGCGAACTGCTGCAGAGCTACCAGGATGCGGTTGCAGGTGCAGTTAGCAGGTATGGCGGCTACGTCTCGAAGTATTTGGGCGACGGTCTCCTGGTGTTTTTTGGCTGGCCGACGGCATATGAAGATCATGCAGTTCGGGCTGTAAAGGCTGGTCTTGAGGCCGTTCGGCGGGTCAGAGAGCTTAAAACACCTGACGGTGAGCGTTTGTCAGCCAGGTTAGGTATCGCGAGTGGCGACGTGGTAGTTGGCGATACGATCGGTGAAAACACCTACGAAGAAGGGGCCATGACGGGGCCAATTGTCAATCTGGCAGCGCGGCTTCAGGAACACGCAGAACCGAACTCAGTTGTTTTATCTGCTGAGGAGACCGAAGAAACTTTGCATCGGCTATTTGAGTTTACGTCTCTTGGACAAACCGAGCTGAAAGGTTTCAAAGAACCACGGACCCTTTTGACTGTCGTATCAGAACACAGCGCGGAAAGCCGGTTTCGAGCGTCTTATAGGGACGAAAGTGGCAGCGTCATGATTGGTCGCGACTACGAAAAAGGTATCCTTTTACAATCATGGCTGCGTGCGCAGAACAGTCAGGGAGAGGTTGTTCTGCTTGCCGGTGAAGCTGGAATCGGTAAATCGCGATTGGCGGAAGAGTTTCTCGCTAATGCCGTAGCGGCTAGCGAAGCTGATATTATCAGGCTGAACTGCTCTCCTTACCTTTCCAGTAGCCCGTTCCACCCCGTCGCCCAGAGGATTTCTCAGGATGCTGGTGTGGGGACAGATTTTGATGACGATCAAATTCTCGATCTTGTCAAAAAAATGTTGGAAAGCCGGGAGGGCTTGGAATGGGAAAAGGTTCTGCCCGTCTTTGCCGCGCTGGTTGCGCCTCACAGTGCTCTTGCCCGAAGCGTTCTCGATATGTCACCGCAGGAGCAACGTGACCTCACGATTCAGACGTTAATCCACACGGTTCAGGTACGCGCAAGCACGCGTCCTGTTATTCTTTGTGTTGAGGACGCGCATTGGATTGATCCTTCCACCCAAGCTCTTTTGGATCGCTTCAAAGCAATTTGCGCAGATCTGCCTTTGATGATTTTGATCACCCACAGGCCCGGCTGGGAACTTGCCCATGATGACGGCGAAGCGCACGTACATACGCTCCAGCTGCGTCGGTTTGATACGACCCATGTCTCGAACCTAGTTCTCAATGTTACCGGAAAAGCACCGGACGATGCGCTAATCGCCACAATCATTGAAAAGACGGACGGCGTGCCATTGTTCGTCGAGGAGTTGGCCCGGGCGATTGTTGAGGCGGGTGAGCACGGGCAGGTCCACATACCTTCGTCTTTGAAAGGCACGCTGATGGCACGTCTTGACGCAGTCTCACCAGAGGCCAAACAAGTAGCGTTAACAGGAGCCGTCATTGGACGGGAGTTCGAGCCTAGCTTGCTGGCTTCCGCAATAGGTCTTGCCAGTGCGGAAATTCAATCTCGTATAGAAGAGCTGTCTCGAACGGGTTTGATCTTTGAAAGCGGGTACAATCGAGGGTATTTCGTTTTCCGTCATGCCCTTATTCGGGATACCGCCTATCAATCCATGTTGGGCTCAACCCGCAGGCAACAACACGCAAACGTGGCCCGTGCTTTGATGCAGTTGCGGTCAGCAGAGATTGAACGCCGGCCCGAGTTGGTTGCCCGCCATCTTTCAGAGGCCGAAGAATGGCGTGCTGCGTTCGACAAATGGCAGACGGCAACCGAAATGGCATTGGCGCGATCCGCCAGCCAAGAGGCGATGGTCAACGCTAGGGAAACACTCAAAGCGGCTGAAAATCTTGGATCTGACAACGGCGTCGAAACGATCAAAGCCAAAATCCTGATTGGTCGCAGCCATGACAGCCTGGGTCAGTTGCCAGAGGGGATAGCGGCTTTGAAAGAGGCCTCGGACGCCGCCCGTGGAATAAACGATGTGGCGCTCGCCGCTGATGCTGCGAACCATTTTGCGGACTCGTGTATGATGTCGAGTAAGAGACACGGCGAGGCCATTGAGCTTTGTGTTAGAGCTCTGAACGACCTTCCCGACGATGACGAAGTTCGGCAGTGCAGATTGATGAGCCAACTTGCACGGGCACATATGTTTGTCGGCCAGTTTTCTGAAGGCGCACGCTTTGGTCAGCAATCAATGGAACTGGCCGCGAAACTGGGGGACTATAAATCCCAATTCTCAGTGATGATGATGCATTTTGGGGCACCATTCGTCGCACGCAAAGGAAGAGAGGTACGTCATTGGCGTGAAAATCTTGATGCGATGCATCGAGCGGCCGAAAACCTGGGGAGTATTGATCAGGGCCGGGACCGAACACTTAGTCTTTTTGTCGGGGCCGAAATGGCCGACCGCGACTTGATGGATCATTCACTCGAATTGCTGACGGAGATTTCGGAAAAGGACAACCATCTGCAACTCTACTGGGTACAGAAACACGCACGCGCCATGGTTGCAATTATGGATGGCAATTTTGAGCAGGCGGAGATGCATGCCAACGAAGCGGTGAAAATCGGTCGACAGACACATGGAGAACATGTTGAGGGCGTCTTCGGTGTTCAGATGTTTACCATCCGCCGCGAACAAAACCGGTTGCACGAAGTTGCACCGGTGATCAAGAAGCTGATGACGGATAGCCCGGAAGACATTTCCTGGAAACCAGGATTTGGCCTTATTGCCGCCGAGTTGGGATACAAGGAACCAGCTGAACGCATACTGAATGAAATGTCAGAGAATGGCTTCGATCTTCCCCTTGATGCTATGTTTTCAACTACTTTGTCTTATCTCGCTGACATTTGTGTCGCAGTCGAGCATCTGGGACATGCTGAGACCCTCTATGAAATGCTGACCCCATACGAAGAGCTAACGATCACCGCTGGGGCCACAACAGTTTGCGCCGGGGCGGCTGCAAGACGTCTGGGCAATCTGGCAGCGGTGCTGAAAAACTGGGACGCCGCTGAGAGGATGTTCCATAAGGCCATCGAAATAGACACGCGCATGAAGTGCCCACCGTGGATTGCGCACAGCAAGGCCGCGTATGCATCCGCGCTAAGGCAACGGGGTCGCACGAATGATTTGGAACTAGCGTTTCAACTAGAAGGGGAAGCGTTGGCAATTTCACAGCAATTGAGTATGGTTTTCCTTAGGTCAAAGCTCGAGGGAGTAGCTGTTTAAAGTCATTTAGATGCTTGGGGGAGCATTATGCCAAGGTACATAATTGAGAGAAATTTTGCCGAGCAGCTGAACGTCAGCGACGACGACAAAATTCACATCAAAGAGATCAATGACGAAGTCGGGGTCGAGTGGATTTTCTCGTTCCTCAGCGCAGACAAGCGCAAAACATACTGCCTGTATGAGGCCCCCGACGAGGAAAGTCTTAGAAAGGCGGCCGAGCGCCTTAACATCCCAGCCGATGTCATTACACCCGTGGATCAGATAGATCCCGGAATTTTCGCCTGAATATTCGCAGTTCAAAAACCTAATCCGAGGCGATTTATCTGCGGGACAACGCATCGGAAGTCACAACTACATGAGGCAGCCGCGCAAGAAGCCTGACCTGAAAACAGGGAGGCCTATGCATGTACGACATAAAAACACTCGACGGAATCACGGCAACTGTGAGTCAAGACGCTTTGGATGCGCTTAATTCCTCGCTTCGCGGCGGCGTCTACTTACAGGGCACTCCGGAATATGAAGGCGCAAGAACAACATGGAACAGCATGTTCGAACGTCACCCTGGGTTCGTGATCCGCGCGATGGGGGCGAGCGACGTACAGAAAGCTGTAAACTTTGTTAGAGACGCCAGCCTCATAATGTCAATCCGATCAGGTGGGCATCAAATTGCAGGTCACGCTGTTGCAGACGAGACGGTATTACTCGATCTGTCCCAGATGCAATCGGTACACGTAGACCCTGTCAACAAGACTGCTAGGGTTGCACCGGGTGCATTGCTTGGCGATGTAGATCGCGAAACTCAGGCTCATGGGCTTGCTGTCCCTGTCGGCATCAATTCGACAACTGGAATCGCTGGCCTGACTCTTGGTGGCGGCTTTGGGTGGACGACGCGGAAATTCGGAATGACGATCGACAATCTTCTGTCGGCAGAAGTTGTGACGGCAGATGGGACGATTGTCACCGCCTCGCCCACAAGCCATCCGGAGCTTTTCTGGGCCATCCGCGGTGGAGGCGGCAATTTCGGCGTCGTGACCTCATTCGAGTTCCAGTTGCATGATCTTGGGCCCGATGTTCTGTCCGGCCTGATCGTTCACCCGATCGAAAAGGCGCCAGAGCTGCTTGCAGAATTCGCAGCCATTGCAGATGATTCACCCGATGAGCTGACCGTCTGGAGCGTGATGCGAAAAGCTCCTCCTCTCCCGTTCCTACCAGAAGAGTGGCATGGTAGAGAGGTGCTAATCTTCGCGGCTTGCTACAGCGGCCCTATGAACGAGGGTGAAATAGCAATGTCGGCTTTGCGCGCGCTTGGAGAACCTATAGCCGACGTTATCTCACCTCACAAGTTTGTAGACTGGCAAGCAGCATTCGACCCTTTGCTTACACCGGGCGCTCGGAACTATTGGAAAAGCCATGATTTCGACGCGCTTTCCTCGGAAGCAATCACAGGACTTCTCGAGGCGGTTTCCAGCCTTCCCGACCCTGCTTGCGAAGTATTTATAGCGCATGTAGGTGGCGCAATGGCACGCATTGAACCAGACTCAACAGCTTATCCGCAACGATCAGCACACTTCATAATGAATGTTCACACACGATGGGAAGACCCAAACAAGGATGGTGAGTGTATTGCGTGGGCGCAAGGACTTTATGATCAGATGCGGCCTCATGCGACCGGTAGCGCGTATGTAAACTTTATGCCCGAAGACGAAGCGGAACATATGGCTGGTGCATACGGCCTAAACAGCGGGAAGCTTTCGAAAATAAAGGGCAACTATGATCCAAAAAATCTGTTCAGGATCAATCACAACATAGTGCCTGAGTAGGGCCATCCGATTTAGAAAGACTGATCTGTATGGACGCATAGAGTTTATGCTTGAAATTTGACAACAAATATTTGGTTGTGCATTCAGACCACCCGATATTTTTCATGTCAAAAATGCCGATACTGTCATTGCTACTGTCAGGCGAATGCCGTGTTCCGCTGCGGCGGCAAGGGCTTTGCTGAACATTTGACCGCTTTGGGCTCAATGCGGTCGTTTGCTAAATTTTCCCGAGAGACCGCATTGCGGACATAGCTGCCATTCGCCCTTTCCCAAAATCCTCTTTGTGTCGCAGTCTTGCGCGTGACGTCCGCTTGACGACACGACCCCTATCAAACGATCATCTCCGAACTGTCATGTGGTACTTCGAGGAAAATCTCATGGAAGTATTCGGAAGTGAAGCACAACGACGCATGTCAACCATGGGCGAGCATCTTATGCAGCTGTTGGGTGATGACCCTCGGTTTTGTAGCCATGGGCGTGGTATACAGATTGCCAACGAATATAGCGGGGCGTTGGATGATGCCGTCGCAATGGCCCGAATTCTTGGCATCACGGCGATAGAAAGCATACCGCGTGAGGAGGTTGCGTTGGCGCGCGAACGAATTGAAAGCGAGGGTTTAAAGACCGACACGATTGCTTGCTATCTTGGCGGTCTGAACTGTGTCGAAGCCGCTCGGCAAGTGGTCGCAACTCAGGCGTTGCCCGAAGATTTATCCATACGAGTGATTGATCGTAGCTCTCCGCCAGAATGGCTTGAAGCTTTCGCAGAAGTCGCGTTGAGCCACGGTGTTTTACCGCCAATAGGTCCGGTGATGCGCGGATTGTCTCGGCCCGGATTTGCTATGGTCGTCGTTGATAAATCAGGTGCCCCAGTCGCAACTGCGGGTTCAGTTCTGTGTCATCCCTCCAGCAGTCGGCTGCGTAGTCGCGCACAATGGGGGCAACTCTCGACCAAACCTGAACGCATGGGCGAGGGCATTGCAAAAGTCTTGGGGGCGATAGCTCTAATTCACTCGCATGAAAAGCTTGGGGCCACAGGGTTCAAGACAGGCATCGCTCCGGGCAACATTCCTTCTGCACGGCTTTGCGAAAGACTTGGCTTGGAGGACAGTGGAAGCGACATAGTCGCGATCATAGACCCTCTCGTATACTCAGAAGATCGGTTAACCAAGTGACCCATCCGGCTGTCTATGGTCGCATTGTGTAATCAGTGCTGCCAAGAGCCTGAGTTAGTTCCTTAAAATAGGTAAAACGGGGTAAACTCTAGTCTCATTTGGGCTCAAAGCGGTCGTCGGCGGCGGCGTGTAAGAATGGCGGTCTGGACAGTCTTACAAGGGAGCGTGGTGTGGGGAATGGACTTCTACCGCGGATCTGGACGTACTAGGCAACGCAAGGAGCGTGCCAACGGATCGAAGGCAAATGTTGTGATAGCACGACATGCTTCACGCCTGTCCTAAGCGGCGCTAGTCTCCCGTCATAGCAACGCTGAAAGGAGCCGCCCAATGTCCCTCTTCTCTAAACTCTTCGGTGGTGGTGAAAAGTCGGAGCCGGAGCCAGTCTCTTACAGAGGGTTCGAAATCTTTCCGGACCTGATGCCCGAAGGTGGCAAGTACCGCCTTCTAGCCCGTATCGAAAAGACCATCGGCGGAAATCGCAAGACCCATACAGTGATCCGGGCGGATGTTTTTGAGACCCGGGATCAGGGCGAAAGCTTCAGCATCGCAAAGGCGAAACAGGTGATCGACGAGCAGGGCGAACGCATTTTCGATTAAGCAAACAGACAGCCTAATATATGCGATGCAATCGACGGATGGTTCCGCAAATTAGACATCCGCCCCGATCTGGCGAAAGAACGCTAAGCAAGCCAAGCAGTCATTGGAAGTCTTAGATGCCCGATCCATGCAGCTACAATCTGGGTCCCAATTTCGTCTATTTTACAGCATGTGCTACCCTGTTGCATTTATCGTATGCAATTGGGGGCTGAAGATATGTGGAACATGGAACAGTTTGTAGCGGACTGCCGGACCGCAGTAGATCAGGACGCGTCTCACAAATCGGTGGCTGAGGTGGTGGACCGGGCGATGCGCGATCCCGCGGGCGTGACGCAAACCTTGGGAGAGCCGACCGAAAGCGGTATCTTTCCCATTTACAAGTCAGGTGATCTGACAATCGTCAACGTCGTATGGAAGCCAGGAATGACCATAATGCCCCACAATCACGAAATGTGGGCCGTGATCGGTATTTATGGTGGTCGAGAAGATAACATTTTTTGGCGGCGCGTAGCAGATGACCCTAACGGACGCATTGAAGCGGCGGGGGCTCGAGCATTGTCGACGGGTGAATATGCTCCCCTTGGTAAGGACCTCATTCACTCGGTTACAAACCCTATCCCCAAGTTGACCGGAGCAATCCACGTATACGGCGGGGATTTTTTTGAAGCTGAGCGGAGCGAATGGGATCCTGAAAACCTGACGGAACATGCCTATGACATGTCGAAGGTTCGCGCGTTATTCGAGGACTAGTTTGCAGTTTGACAATTTGCGCTGGCAATGCCTGAGGCATGTTCCGTCTATACGGCAGGCTTCGCTGATTGCCGATTACTATCTCGTTGAATTGACACGGGGTGATGATCTCGGATTATGGGCAGATGAGCAAATTACAACGCCCCCCGAAGCCTCGGCCACGCCCATTTCTTCCTAATCCGGACCGCTACGAGCAAATGGTCTATCGCCGTTGTGGGCAGTCTGGCATAAAGCTACCCGCGATAAGCCTTGGGCTATGGCACAACTTTGGTGGGGATACCCCGCACCAGACAAAGCGCGATCTCTGCCGCACTGCTTTTGACTTGGGTATAACGCACTTTGATTTAGCAAATAACTATGGCCCGCCGCCGGGATCGGCGGAAGAAGCATTCGGTGAAATTTTAAAAACTGATTTCGCAGGCTATCGGGACGAACTCATCATATCTACCAAGGCAGGGTATGATATGTGGCCGGGCCCCTATGGGGAGTGGGGATCACGAAAGTATCTTGTGGCCTCTTGTGATCAGTCGCTCAAGCGGATGGGGTTAGAATACGCAGATATCTTTTATTCCCACCGTTACGATCCAGATACCCCTCTGGAAGAAACTATGGGGGCCTTAGACTATATAGTGCGCTCTGGGCGCGCACTTTACGTCGGAATTTCAAGCTACAACTCGCAACGAACGCGCGAAGCGCTGGCCATCTTGAAAGACCTTGGCACGCCGTGCCTGATTCATCAGCCGTCGTATAACCTACTCAACCGTTGGGTTGAGCGGGACGGGCTGTTGGATACGCTTGACGAATTGAACGTGGGATCGATTGCGTTCACGCCACTTGCCCAGGGTATTTTGACATCGAAGTATCTGAACGGCATTCCCGAAGACAGTCGTGCGACCCAAGGCAAGTCTCTATTGGACGGCATGATCAACGAACGTTCATTGACGAGTGTCAGGGCTCTAAACGATATAGCGGCGTCACGCGGTCAATCATTAGCTCAGATGGCGCTTGCTTGGGTGCTGAGAGGTGACCGGATTACGACAGCCCTTATTGGCGCTTCGCGTCCTGAGCAGATCGTGGATTGCGTAGGTGCGGTCCAGAATTTGGAATTTACCGAAGCGGAACTCGCTAAGATTGACGAGGTAAGCTCGGAAGAGGAAATCAATCTCTGGGCGCGATCCTCGGAAATTGAGTAAGATTGTTGACCACTGATTTTTGGTGCTAGCAGGTTCTTCTGCTTAATCGCATGGCGTTTCTGCTTTGGGCTCGAAGCTGTCATTCGCTGCGCTCGGCATGAGTATCCGCTTTGCGGACTTTCCCGTCATTCATAGGGCTTTGACTGGCGCTTCCGACCCAGAGCTGCCCTTGGATAAGGCCACGGCGATCGGCAGGAGTAATCCCAAAACTACAGAACCCAAACCTTTTTAGCGTTATGTTTGCAAAGTAGTGTGGCACTCATAATCATTCTTGAGCGGCCAGCCACAGATCGTAGACGAGTTTTGCTGCGGCAACATCCATAATTGCAATTCCAACGGAATCGTAGATTACCGTAGAGCCTTCGGGAACGCTCTTCAGGCCCGAATAGATCTCGCCTGCTTCAGCGAAAATTGCACAGTTGGCTCCCCTGATGTTTCCAGCCTGATCACGAGCTGCCTCTGACGACTCAACGATGACCGTATGATCCATGGCAGAGTCATCAAGTTCGCGCCCTTCGCTCGTGTTCCACCCGACGGCTGTCACGAACGCGCCAGGTTTCAGCCAGGCACCCTGCAGGATTGGTTGCTTTGCGGCTGTTGTACAGGCCACAATATCCGCGCCTTGAACTGCGGCTTCCGCATCCGGAAAAAAAGTAGCTCCAACACGGTCCGCAACTTTACGCCCTTTGGTTTCATCACGCGCCCACAACCGCAATCTTTCCATTCGATCACCTCTGCCAAGGCGTCGACATGCGCTTCAGCCTGAACGCCATTACCCATAATCGTAACGACATCTACCGATTTAGGAGCCAGTTTTCGAACGGCAGCAGCCGAACCTGCAGCTGTGCGCATTTCAGTAATCAACCGACCATCAAGCAGAGCGAGCGGAGAACCGGTTTCCTTGTCCAGGACAAGGATAACGCCTTGGTGAGTGGGAATGTCCGTCCCGGCATTTGAATGGTAGAGGGTAACGATTTTGACCGCCATTGCGGTTCCTATGGCAGGCATTGCCGCGATGATAGCGTCGTGCCCCGGAACAGGAACAATCTGGCGAACAGGCTGTGCAACTTTGCCAGCCGAAAATTCACTCAGTGCTGTTTCCATTGCGTTAATCAACGGTTGCCATTCCAGCAGGCTTGCAACTTGTTTTTCGCCTATGATTGGGAGCGTTTCTAATTCTTGAGTTGCCATTCAGGAACCTTTCTGATTACGCCTTCGCCTAAGCGGTTTTCAGCAATCAACGCATAGGTACAGCACGGTAAGATTTCCGTCCACTATGCCGAACCAAGCGGCAAAAAAACCGACGACTGCATTGGGCTCGAAGCAGCCATTCACTACAGCTTGCATGAGTGTCCGCTCTGCGGACAAAGCCGCCGTTCGCCCCAGCTTGTGCCAAAGACCGCCATGCGGACAAAGCCGGCTGATGCTGGTGCGGCGAATTTTGCCTCCATGGACCGGCAAAGTGCCGGTTCCGTCGCCGCTGTGCAGCGTGATTTCCCGAAACCGGGCATTGAAATCCGTGAAATTGGCCCAAACCGGAACCGTTCGTTCACTGCAACGGTTTCGGAAGTCTTACATGCGGACCAATCTGTCCTTCAACCGGTGACCAGTGCCACCGGTTGAAGTGTTTTACGTAGTGGCTAAGCCGTGGGCTGTGCCGCAGGCAATTTACGTGGGTAAGGGTCGCCTTGTTGAAACGATCCCGCCGCAGTGAACAGAACGTCGGTCGACGAGTTCAAACCGGTTTCTGCAGAATCTTGCAGCACGCCGATTATGAAGCCGATGCTCACCACTTGCATAGCCGTTGCATTGTCGATGCCAAACAAGCTGGCGGCCATTGGGATCAGTAACAGTGATCCGCCTGCTACGCCCGAAGCCCCAGTGGCAGCGATCGAAGCAATGACGCTCAGGAAAACAGCCGAGACGAAATCAACCTGAATTCCCATCGTATGAACGGTTGCCAGCGTCATGATTGTGATGGTTATCGCAGCACCGGCCATGTTGATCGTAGCACCGATTGGGATAGTGACTGAGTACGTCTCTTCATCCAAATCCATGCGGCGGCAAAGTTCCATGTTTACCGGAATATTGGCGGCCGAGCTGCGCATGAAGAAAGCGGTAATCCCGGACTCTTTCAGGCATGTGAAAACCAGCGGATATGGGTTCTTGCGGATGCGCAGGAACACGATCAGCGGGTTCACAACCAGCGCCATGAAAATCATACAGCCAAGCAGTAACGCCAGAAGTTGGCCATAGCTTGCAAGTGTTTCAAAGCCGGTCTCAGCAATAGTCGAGGCCACGATGCCGAATATGCCGATTGGAGCCACCCGGATTATCGCTGCGACGATCTTGGTAATCGCGCCGTCCAGATCCGACATCAGGGTCTTGGTCGAGTCACTTGCGTGACGGAAAACAAGTCCCAGACCTTCGGCTCAAGCTAGAATGCCGATGTAGTTGGCTGTTGCCAAAGCATTCACTGGATTATCCACGATTTTCAGCAGGATGTTTTTAACCACCTCAGCTAAACCGTCCGGAGCATCCAAAAGCTCGGGCGTACCTGTCAAATGCAGAGTAACCGGAAACATAAAGCTGGCTGCAACCGCAACCAGTGCAGCTGCGAAGGTTCCGACTATATACAAAAGCACCACGGGGCCCATACGCGCCTCGCTGCCTTTTTTGTGGTTTGTGATCGCAGCGCAAACCAGGATCAGCACCAGTACCGGTGCAACGGCTTTCAATGCGTCGACAAAGAAGTCGCCAAGCAGGCCGACCGCTGACCCGGCAGTAGGCCAAAGGGTGGCAAGCAGAACACCGGCGACAAGACCGATGGTGATTTGAGTAACCAGGCTACCACGCAGAAGAAAATTCATGGGGACCATCCTGTTTGAATAGGGACCTCACGGGCGAAACTCACGCCCGCGCAGGCACGGTTGAAGTTCAAGGGCTGGTGGCTATTTGGACGTCTTGGCGCGGAATTAAACTGCTCTAGTTGGCTTAGGCCTTGGTCGCTCGGTTTTGAAGTATTTGTTTTGAAACTAAAATTTCATGATTTGCTTAAGAATTACAAAGGTTTACCCTGCGTCAACTTACTTGCATGGTTCACTCAAGATAAATGATTTTTAATAAAGTTCCCTAAGTGGTTGTACTCTGAATCGACTCCTTTCTTACCCATGCGGTCCAGTGATGAACCAGAAGCTGCATTGGCAAGGATGGTGTGACAAAGTCCGGTTTCGAACAGCGCTAATCCATCGCTTTCAGAAACAGGTCTTAGCAAAGAAAGCATGCTGAAGACGCCCGCTTTGGGCCCCGAGCCGCCATTGCTTAGCCGTCTGGGTGCTGCGTGTACAGTTGACCGGTCGCAGCCCGAAGCGGACATTGGATTTGAGGCGCACTTGGCGGGTCAGCGGAAAAAGCTGCCAGCCTGGATGACCGTCTTTTCTCCAGCGTAAATTTGTTGGTTGTCTTCCAATAGACCCAAGAAAAGTTTCACGCCAACAACGCGGCCATACTCTCGGAACTGGAATTGTCTGAGAGCAGAGACTGAAGACTTAACTGCGTGTATGAAGACGGTGTCCTGTACACAGTCGCCCAAGGTTCAAACTTGCGGCTTCATTCCTGTAAACCGGGTCAGAAAACAATCTGCTCTTCAAAAAGTTTGTTCCAATTACTTTCGAAAAGCCCGCACGACGCCCATCGTCTAAATTTTTTGTTTTCAATACAGTAAGGCGCTGTATCTTGAACGGAAAGGACCACCGTTGGGACGCGGGAGATTTCACAATGGAATTGATTACAGAACAACTGCGCGCCTTCCCGATCATGGCACTGTTTCTTTGTCTGGGTCTGGGATACGGCGTAGGGAAGTTTCGGGTCGGCAAGTTCGAACTGGGGGGCATCGCTGGTACATTGTTGGTGGCGGTCTTCATTGGCCAGATCGGCGGTATCAACCTCAGTACCGATGTTCAGAATGTTTTCTTTTCCCTCTTCATATTTATGGTCGGCTACAATGGCGGGCCTCAATTTTTTGCGGCCTTGAACCGAACTGCCCTGACCAAATTACTGGCCGCGTTTATGATGACCCTCTGGGGGTTGTTTTTTGTTATTGTTGTTGCCCGGTTGGCCGGCTTGGATAAAGGGTTGGCGGCTGGATTGGCCGCTGGTGGTCTGACACAATCTGCAATCATCGGCACCGCTGGAAATGCCATCGATCTGCTTGGGCTGGCCGCAGACGAGGCGGAAAAGTTAAAAACCAACATCGCCGTAGGATACTCGGTTACTTATATCTTCGGTTCGATCGGCCCAATATTGGCAGTTAGTGTCATTCCAATCATTATGCGTGTCGACCTGCGACAAGAAGCGATTAAGCTGGCTCAGAAACTCAGCGGCGGCGGTCGCAAACTAGAGGAAGGTGAGTTCCTTCCTATGAACCGGTTTGACGCCCGAGCCTATCAGGTAAATGCCGATGCAACCATTGCCGGAAAACCCGTCAAAGACATCGAAAGCGGTTATGATGGTGATCTGATCGTCGAACGGTTACTCCACGATGGCGCTCCTGTGGATCCGAATCCTGAAACAATAGTCAATGCAGGAGACGTTGTGGTCGTCTCCGGCCTCGTAGCGACTTTGACCCAGTTCGAGGGTAGCGCCAGTGGTGAAATCGGAGAGTATCCTCCTGAACTGACGGTTGTAGAGGAACGTCGCAACGTAGTGGTCACCAACCGCAAACTGACCGGCAAAACGTTGGCAGAATTGAGCGAGGCTCTGACAGCGGATCAAAGGCGCGGCGTTCACATCTCAAAGATCACCCGCATGGGCCATGATGTCCCTGTCCTGCACAACACCGAGATACACGCAGGTGACGAGGTCAGTATTGTCGGTCACAAGGACGATCTGAATCGAGTTGCGAAAGTTGCGGGCTACGTTCCGCCTTCGGCCTCGGTAACCAATTTCATTGCATTGGGGATCGGCGTCGCCATCGGCTTTCTGATAGGAGAGATCAGTTTTGTCATCGCAGGAACCAAAGTGGCTTTGGGGTCCGGTCTCGGTTGCCTAGTTACAGGGTTGATCATCGGCTACATGCGCATCCGGCGACCCAAGATCGGCGGCATTAACCGAGGGGCCGCGAATTTCCTTCAGAGCTTTGGATTAGCTGTGTTTGTTGGTGTCGTTGGCCTCAATGCAGGCAAGCCCGCACTAGAAGCGATTCAGGAATATGGGATCACGCTGTTGCTGTTGGGTGTGGTGGTTACATTGATGCCCATGATCGTGCAGTTCCCAATCAACTATTTCGCCCTGCGTATTAAAAACCCGATTGAGGCCTGTGCGGTTGTGACCGGATCACGCTCGGGCAATCCCGGTTTTGCGACACTATTGGAAAAGGCCGGAAACTCGACTCCCACACCAGCCTTCACCATGACCTATGCCGTGGCTAACATCTTCCTAACGCTCTGGGGACCGTTGGTTGTGGCTTTTGTTCCGTGAGTCAAACCGGAAATGGGCGCGACAACCGGGGTCCTAACCTGGACGGGTGGGATCAGCGTTTGTGCAAACCATCACGCTGATCCGTTCCTCTTTGCTATTGCTAGATCTCAACCGTGCAACGGCAGTCCTTTCGAGGCACGGTAGGCCTGCACGTAACCCGTGGCCACCGCGCGCACCGCTCTTCCGATCTGGCGGTAAGCACTATCATCCAAATTGGCGAACGATACCCGCGCTGACCAGTTGGGCGCGTCAAAGCCCGATCCATTCAGCAAAACGATCCCGTGATCCTGAGCCAGTTTGAAGGATATATCTAGCGGGTGGACATTCTCTTTGATCCACTCGACCACCTCTTCTCCCACGTATTTACGGAGCCAGAATTCGAAGTCGATGATACCGTAGTATTTGTCGAACAGCGGGTTATCTGGAACTTCGATGCCCATCCCTTCGACCAACTCGTCAAAGCGGTGCTTCAGAATACCCCAGCAGAATTTCTGATAGGCCTTCTCTTCGTCCATAAGCTCGACCAGTGAAAACAAAGTCATCATCACCTGCTGCGGCAGTGATAGACCTGCGGTGTGGTTCAGCGCAACATCGCGGCTGTCGGCGACGATCCGGTCGATGAACTTGAACGAGGATGGATCAGGCGTCAACGTTTCGTACCGTGCGTTGACGACGGCCTTGGTTTCGTCCGTAGCCTCCGCAATCATCTTGTCGAAGATGTTGTTCTCGGCCACCAAAATCGCGCCCAAACGCCACCCGGTGCAACCGAAATACTTGGAGTACGAATAGACCCCGATTGTGTTCTCAGGCAGATGCCCCAAGATAGACTGAAAATTCGGAACGAAGGTCCCGTAAACATCGTCAGTCAGAATGATCAGGTCCGGGCGGCGGTTCTTTACGAACTCGACAAGCCGAGTCGAGACTTCGGGGCTGATAGCGACTGAAGACGGGTTGCCCGGGTTGACCAGAAATAGTGCTTTGACTTTCGGGTCGGACAAGATTTCGAAATCATCGTCGTTCAGTTGAAAGTGGTCCTCTTCTTTCGAAGATACATCCACGGTGTTCAGCCCATAGTCTTCAAGTACCGGCATTTCCAGATAGGGTGTGAAAATCGGTGTGCCCAACGCAATGGTGTCGCCGGCATTCAGCAACCGCTGGTTCTTGAGTGCCTTGAAAATATAACACATTGCAGCGGTTCCACCCTCAACTGCGTAGATATCGAACTTCGCATCCGGACGGTGCCCCGCGCACATCGCCCACATAACGTATTCGTGGACAATCGCCTCGTTGTGCTCCATGCACCGGTCGGGCATCGGGTAGTGGTCGCCAACAATACCGTCGGTCAACTCGAGCACGAAATCGTCCGGTGTAAAACCAAATTTCTCAATCGCAAAATCCACTACGGCCACCAAAGTTTCCGCACCTGGAGGGCCGTTTCCTTCAACCGATTTGGAACAATATGCTTTTAGCCGGTCATAACAGCCTGGCCCTTGCGGCATCCCGGCCAAACCGACCTGCGGCTCATTACGATGGCGCTGAGCTTCTGTCATAGCGAACTGCCCTAAAAGGAAAAACGCCTCCCGCGCTTTAGTGGCGATCCAGTTAGGGTTCCCTCGACCGGCATTGAGGTATGGCAAAGCCATCTGCCGCGCCTCTTTTTGCGCCAACTTAATAAGTTCGTCTTTGATTTGGAAAGGACTTAGGTTTTCAAATTTATGCAGGTTGAGTGATTCTGGCATGACATCAAATCCTTGCGTTAAAACAGATGACGTAGTTTAGCGGATCGCATGCAAGGCAATGTGTCAATGAAAACAACACTATTTGATGGGAACGGCGTAAAACCGAGAATTACGAGTCTTCATTTCAAGCCTTGGCTGTAACCATTTTGCAAGGCAGACAGGGTGATGGAAATTGCGCCGACGCTTTGGTCTCAGTGCTGACATCCCACTAAAATTTGCAAGGTTCACCATCTGCGCATTGCTGCCTTTCGTGGCCGCCAAAACTGCGCAAACAGCGAATGTCCAGAAGGTGGCCTGCTCTACCAACACCGTTCCTTGATGGAACGACTGCTATCTCCGAGGCAGGATGTAAGGAATGACCGCTTCGAGCTGATGGCTGTCATCCAAATTGGGGGCAGAGAACGATCGCTCTGAGCCCACTTTGGCCAATGCTGCACACCGCAGGAAGGTCAGTTTTGAGGCAAAATTGAAGCAGCATATAGTCCCAGCGATATAAATTGGAAGTAGATCCATGCTTCGAGGAGGCGTTGGAATAAGCCTTGTGTTACTGGCATCAAGAAAATTGTGATAAACAAACAGAAGCCGACGATTGTAGCTGGCGGCGCCAAGCGCCGCAGAAGCGAATTTGGTGGGGCAGTCAGGCTGAGGATCAGCAAACCGATCAACGCAAGCGGATAAGCCGTCACCGCAATTGCCATATGAGCAATATGGACCAACGTGCTTGTCATGTTCTCGTCGCTGCCTCGACTATCACACCCCGCATCACAAGGCAGAAAGGCGGCAAGTATCAAAAGAATGGCGTAAGCGGATAGAAGCAATATCGAGATTCGTTTTGTCCTGCTGCCTGGGAGGCAACTGTTTAGTCTTGCGAGGAACGCCAGAAGCCAAATCTCTGTCGGTATGAAGACGGCATAGTTGGTCCACGTCGCCAAGGGGGCCCCTACAGCCCCGAGTGCGCTCATGAATTGGTCGATATGCGAATAGTTGGGGGTCAGTGCACTTATGATGCCCACGCCTATCGCCAACCAAAGTCCACTAATAATGGGCAAAACGACAAGGCTTATTGATCGTGAGTTGCCCCAGAGAGTTATCCGCAAAAGCTCTGCCCCTGTGTTGACGCGCACGCTTCTTAGAGCGATTGCCCTGACGAGTTGGCACCTTCCGTCTGGCAAGCCGATCAGAACACGTCGCTCATCCATGTCAATCACAGAGTGGGATCACAACTTCCAGAATCTGGCACCGGTAAATCAGTAGCCTCCGTTCAGGTGCATCTGATCGCTTCCGAAAGCAGACCTTTGCGCCATCGCGGCATTAGTCAGCTTTGTCCCGCTTATCGGAAGTTTGGCTACTGTTTTGCGAAAATCCGCTTCTTCCTCAAACCAAACACTTTAACTTAGTTCGACAACCGCGGTTGCACCTTGCCGCAACCGGCGTCAGACTATCCAAAACACCCCGCTCAGACGGCAATCGATCAAATAGATCAATCGCTTAACATCGGCACCCCGTCAGGCGAATAACCTGCGATGTCAAAGACCCAAATCATCCCACTGCAGACAAAAAAAGTCCGGGCAGAATAAATTCAGTCAAAAAGACCGTTGGCGTGGGTCTGAAGCTGCAAGAAGCGGGGCTCGTGTAGTATCCACCGTTGCCTCACGTCTACCGCGTCCTCCGTAGTCGACCGGTGACTGGAACGAATAGCCATCCCTCACAGGTTTGCGCTCTTGTCGAATCAAATCAATTCGTATTTTGTCCTCGCGATGGTTCCCGACTGTATTTTGCGGTCAGGGATAAAAGGGAATACGGTGCGGTTCTGTAAAAAGGCCAATTCCGTGACTGCCCCCGCAACTGTAGGCGGCGAGCGACCCGAGATCGTCCACTGGGCAATAGCCTGGGAAGGATCGGGATAGCTTTGACCCGCAAGTCAGGAGACCTGCCATCCGAAATTTATGAACCTGGGCGGGGTGTCCCAGAGGGAGATGACAATGTTTCAAGCGGTCCGTACCGTGCACGACTTTGCGCTCGCTTTGCCCCTGTCCAAACACAGGAGGCGTTGCCGTTGTCATTGCAAAAAGCTGACACCCAAAGGGGTAAGTGTCTGACAGAATTCAGCGTTCCGGCGCTGGTCGCGGGGGCTCTGGCGCTGTCGGCGCTCTTGTGGCTCGCGATTTACGCGGTGATTTGATGTCGGCCGTTTTGCAAATCCGCGATCTGACGTTGGGCTACCGCGACCTGACATTGTTTCACCGCCTCTCCATGGATATCGCGGCCGGAACGACCCTTGCCGTTCTTGGTGCAAACGGGTCGGGGAAGAGCACTTTTGTAAAGATGCTGCTGGGCTTGATGGATCCGCTTTCGGGCAGTTTGACTTGGCCGCAAGGGCGTCCTCGTGACATCGGGTACCTGGCGCAGATGACCGAGTTCGACCGCCGATTTCCCATCCGTGTGAGGGATCTTGCCGCGATGGGGGCATGGCGCGGGTTTGGTTATCGTACCGGGCTGGACGCCGCCGCGCGCGACCGGATGGCCGCCGCGCTGGATGAGGCCGGGGTACTGGATATCGCTGACCGGCCTCTGCATATGCTATCAGGTGGGCAATTGCAGCGCGCGCTGTTCGCGCGGGTTATCATGCAGGACGCGCCGCTGATCCTGCTGGATGAACCGTTTGCCGCAGTCGACCAAAGTACCGAAGCACATCTATTGTCGATTATCCGCCGATGGCGCGATGAGGGGCGCGCGGTGGTTTTGGTGGTGCACGATCTTTCCTCGGTGCTGGATTATTGCAGCCACGCGCTGCTTTTGGGCGGGCAAGAGGCGACCCACGGACCGGTGAATGACGTTCTGACACCAGACCGGCTGGTTGCACAAGGATACCTTTCGGAAAGTCAGGCGTCCTGGATGTTCCGTGGCACCCATTCAACACCGGAGCACGCCAATGTATGACCTGATCGTCGAAATGTGGAGCTTTGCCTTCATGCGTCGCGCTTTTGTGGCAACCACGGTTTTGTCGGCTTCGGTCGCGCCGGTGGGGGCATTTCTTGTTCTGCGTCGCCTATCGCTGGCTGGTGAGGCCATGGCCCATGCGATTACGCCAGGCATCGTCATCGGCTTTGTCACGGCAGGCTTGTCAGTCATGTCACTGCTGGTCGGAGGGCTTATCGCGGGTGTTGGCGTCGCCATTTTGACCGCCTTTCTTGCACGCCGGACAATCCTGCGCAGCGATGCCAGCCTTGCCTCGCTGTATCTGATCGCATTGGCGGTGGGTATCTTTATCCTGTCTGCAGCAGGGTCCGCAGTTCCACTAAAAAGCTTCCTGTTCGGATCAATCCTTGGGATCGACGACGCGTCGATGGTCCTTGTCGGCGGGGTGGCGACAGTAACATTGCTGGCATTCGCCGTTCTGCTTCGTCCGCTGATTGTCAGCACCTGCGATCCGGTTTTCTTCGAAACGCAGACGCGCCGACCGTGGTTGGTAGATCAGGGTTTTATGCTGCTGTTGGTTCTGAACCTGCTGGCCGCGTTCAAAACACTGGGAACGTTGATGGCCGTTGGCTTGATGATCCTGCCCGCAACTGCGGCGCGCTATTGGGCCAGTACGATCACCGGGCAACTGGTCCTGGGTTTTCTGTTTGCCTTGTCCAGTTGCTGGATCGGCCTGACCCTGTCCTACCTGTTCCCGGACACGCCGTCCGGCCCGGCGATCGTTTTGGTTGCCGGTGGGTTCTTTCTGTTCTCGGCCATTTTCGGTCCCCTTGGTTTTGGCAGACGAATGCGCAAACCGTCTGTTTCCAAAGACATCCCCATTGCCCATATTCAACAAGAAGAGAGAGCACAATGACTCTTGTGAAGTCACTCTATGCCGGCATCGCCTCTGTGTCGTTTGCTTTGGCTGCATTGCCGACCGTTGCGGCAGAAGACAACGTCAAGATCGTCGCCAGCTTTTCGATCCTCGGCGACATGGTCGAAGAGGTCGTGGGCGATCTGGCCACAGTTACGACAATCGTGGGCCCGGATGCGGATGCGCATGTGTATCAGCCTTCGGTTGCAGATGCGAAGGCCGTTGCCCAGGCGGATATCATCTTTGTCAACGGTCTGGGCTTTGAGACATGGTCCGATACCCTGATCGCTGAATCGGGCACTGACGCAACCGTGCACGTTGCCACCGATGGTATCACGCCTGTCACAGTCGAGGGCAAAATCGACCCCCACGCTTGGAACTCGCTGTCGAACGGCATGATTTACGTGACCAATGTGGCCGACGTGATGACAGAGGCGATGCCCGAGCACGCCGAAGAAATCGCTGCCAATGCTGCGGCCTATATTGCGCAGCTTGAGGCGCTGGATGCAGAAACCAAGACGAAGCTGGCAGGCCTGCCTGCCAATCGCCGCACGGTTGTGACTGCACATGACGCATTTGGTTATCTGGCAGACGCCTACGGACTGACTTTCCTTGCGCCGGTTGGCATCGATACCGAGGCGGAGCCATCAGCCAAGGATCTTGCTGTTCTGATTGATCAACTGAAGGCGGATGGTGCTGCGGCGCTGTTTGTTGAAAACATCACAAGCCCTACTTTGATTCAGCAAATCTCGGATGAAACCGGTATCGTGATTGGTGGACGGCTTTTCTCAGACGCCTTGTCGGAACGCGGTAGTCCGGCCACCAGCTATCTCGCGATGTTCCAGCACAATCTGAACACTCTGTTGAACGCGCTTGGGAACGCAACCGCAAGCTAACTAGTCTTTAGGTACGGGGCGGCGCCTGAACCGCCACCCCCCGTACCGTGCATTGGAACAGCGGGTTCTTGGTAATCGTCCCCTAGTCCGGCTTCCATCCATCTTCGTATTCTCCCAAAGTTCGGGAAAGATCCAACAGCGAGGCGAACAGTCTTGCGTAAACGTCCCGTGACATCATGGTCTTGTTGTCATCCAACACTTGCAGAAGATCGACGACGCCCGAGGCAAAGGCATCATAGACCAACTGGTCCGCGGGCGTTGGGTCCAGGGTCCATATATCGTGCGTGTCGTAATACCCTACGGGTTGGGGATCGTCGTCTATCATTTGTCCGCCTCATTTTGGTGAGGCGCATGTAAGTGATAAGAAGGCGAGCACCAGTGATGTGGCAGGAAGTCACAAGTTTTTGGCAACGCCAAAAATGCGAATCCGATATCGCGTTTGGCCGTTGACAGGATGTGATGAACCACGTCTTCACCACAGTTGGCTCGTGTTGTGCCAGCCCGGCAGTTGTCAGGGTTTCGAATGTTCGCTCTGCAAAACTTCCAGAAACAGGTTTGTCACCCGTGTTGGTTCAGGTTGCTTTCTGGTCACTGCTGCAAACCGGGTTCGATATTGCGTTTCGCCCGGCAACACCATCCGCATCTTTTCCTGGTCCACAAAGTCCTGCGCAAGATGATCAGGCAAATAACCTATGTATCGCCCTGACAGGATTAGTATGGCCAGCGCCTGCTCGCTTTGAACTTTTGCTGACCGTTTGAAACCCAGTTGCTGACCGACGATCAGGTTCGGAGAGTTCACGCTGAGCCCAACATAGTTGTACCTGAGCAGGTCACTGGTCCTGAGTTCCTGGTCTGGTATTTCGAAAAGGGGGTGTTCCCGGCCGCAATACAGGAACATGTTCTCGCCATATAACGGAGCATAGTTAAGACTTGTCGAAGGGCGATGCAGCGCAATAATTCCGATGTCGAGCTGGCCACTGATGACCATGGTCTCGATCACGTTTGGCGGCTCAAGGGACAGTTCGATCTGGACCGAGGGGGCGGCTTCGTTGAACCGATGAATGGCGCGGGCAAGCCGGGAATCCGGGTTTGACGCACATTGATCAAATAGCGAAATGCGGATCGTTCCCCCCAACTGTTCCTTGATCTCGCTGACCTCGTTCCGAAATTGCGACACGGACACAAGCAGGTGATCTGCTGCTTGCAGCACTTTTGCGCCGTCTTCTGTCAGGGCGAAACCCGCAGGACCGCGCGTGCACAGTTTTAAGCCCAATCGCAGTTCCAAATCAGTAACATGCTTCGAAATGGTGGATTTGCCGATATTCAGCTCAACTTCGGCCGCAGACAGACCACCACTTTCCACAACCGTCTTGAAAACGCGCAGCAATCGGATGTCGCTGTCGCCGATGCGTGAGGCAACCATTTTCTACCCAATTCGTAAGGTTCGATATATATGAAACCTATCGCGCAAAGAATGGCAACATAGAAACACATTTCACGAGCTACTCTGAAAAAGCCGAGGTAGAATCGGACTGGCCATCTCTCCCCAGGTCAGCGCGCACCTCGAAACATGATAAAACTGGGAGGACATCTATGTCATTCATCAAAAAGCTTGGCACCATGACTGCTGCCGTTTCGGTCGCAGCCCTGATGGTTGCGGGCGCAGCCGACGCGAAAAACTTCAAGATTGCTGTTGGCGATAGTGCAGGCAGCGCACAAGAAGCCCTTGGCTTGGCTTTCGTTAAGGCACTCGAAGAAAAATCGGGTGGCGCACACACAGCTACACTGTTCCTGAACGGTCAGCTGGGTTCCGAGCAGGACACCGTCAACGAGGCCGCAATCGGCACGCTGGACATGTCGCTGCTGGCGATCAACAACATCACGCCGTTCTCGCCTTCGGTTGGTGTATTCACTCTGCCTTATGTGATCCTGTCGCTGGAAGATGCTGAAAAGCTGACCCAAGGCCCGATCGGTCAGGAACTGGTGGAAAACACCATTCGTGACGCAGGTGTGCGCATCATCGGCTGGACCTACACAGGTTTCCGCCGTCTGACCAACTCGAAAAAACCTGTCAGCTCGGTTGCTGACCTGCAGGACCTGATCATCCGCGTTCCCAAGAACGAAATCATGATCGAAACCTACAAGTCCTGGGGTATCAGCCCGACTCCGATGGCATGGTCCGAGACCTTCACCGGTCTGCAAACCAAAGTTGTCGACGGTCAGGACAACCCTTACCTGACGATCAACGCAATGAAGTTCTACGAGGTCCAGAACCACGTGACCAACCTGCGTTACATCTTCTCGATCGAACCGCTGATCGTTTCGGAATCTGTTTTCCAGGGTCTGAGCGAAGAAGACCAGAAGATCATCCTGGAAGCCGGTCAGGAAGCAACTCAGATTTCCGCTCAGTTCCTGCGCGACTCTGAAGCTGCGATCAAAGAAGAGCTGACTGAAAAAGGCATGGCAATCATCGATCCTGAGAACGATGAGGCCGAGTTCATCGAACTGGCAACCGGTGCAGTATGGCCTCAGTTCTATGAGTCCATCGGCGGCGTCGAGAAACTGAACACGGTCCTCGAGGCCATCGGCCGCGAGCCCGTCCAGCAATAATCGCCAATGAGCGAAAAGGAAAAGAGCGCTTCGGCGCTCTTTTCATCTCAGGGAGGAGGGAATTCCGCAATGTTCTGGAAATTTCTGGACAATATCGAAAGTATCATCTGCCGGATCCTGCTATCCGGCTTCGTCTGTCTGCTGTTTGTACAGATCATAGCGCGTGAAGTCTTTGGCTTTTCGTACAGCTGGATCGAAGAACTATCAGTCTACATGTTCGTCTGGTTTGTCTACTTTGGCGCCAGCTATGCGGCATTGAAAGGCGCGCATAACCGGGTGACCTTCCAGTTCAAGTTCCTGCCCGAACGCTACATCAAGTACATAGAGGCTTTTGCTGATCTCTTCTGGCTCTTTTTCAACGTCTACTTCCTGTATCTGGCCACGGACTTTGTCTTCAACAAGATGAACAAGTTCTGGAAGTCCCAGACTCTGGGTATCGAGATGAAGTATGTCTACATGGTTCTGCCTCTCGCCTTTGCGCTGATGACCGTGCGCATCATTCAGGTGAACTATCGCCGCCTGATCAAAGGCGAAGACATCCATGATCCTGACCAGATCGACCTTGATGAAATCAAAGCTGCCACCGAAGCAGCTAAACGCGACTGAGGCAGGGAGGAAAAACCATGGAATCCGAAATCGTCACAATCCTATTTGGATCGTTTCTTTTACTGCTGCTCATCGGTGCACCGATCACGGTTGCGCTGGGTGTGGCATCGCTGTTCTCGTTCCTTTACCTGGGCGAAAACCCAATCAAGTTCGTGCAGATTGCATTTACCTCGGTGGGTGCGTTCCCACTGATGGCTCTGCCTGCATTTATTCTGGCGGGGGCTCTTATGGAGGCCGCCGGTATCTCAAAGCGCCTAATCAATGTTGCTGAAAGTCTGGCTGGTCCATTCACCGGCGGTATTTCGGCTGCAACGGTTATGGCCTGTCTGTTCTTTGGCGCCATTTCGGGCTCGGGCCCGGCAACAACCGCGGCCGTGGGGATGCTGATGATCCCAGCAATGATCGACCGTGGCTATGAGCGCGGCTATGCCTCTGCTATTACCGCTTCTTCTGGCGGCCTCGGGATTATTATTCCTCCCTCCATCCCGATGGTGATCTTCGGCATTGCCGCGCTCGGTATGGCGCCTCCGCTGGAAGCAGTTGAAAAGTTCGGCACCTTCCAGTCGGTTTCTATCTCGAAACTGTTCATCGCGGGCTTTGTCCCGGCGTTCCTGATCGCCACCAGCTTGTTGATCCTGAACTACTTCATGTCTAAGAAGCGTGGGTACAAAGGTGTGGCCGAAGGTTGGTCGCTGCGTCATGTGGCCTGCGAGATGTATCGCGGGTTCTGGTCGCTGATGGCGCCGCTGGTGATCCTGGGTGGTATCTATACCGGCTTCTTTACCCCGACCGAGGCTGCAATCGTCGCAATCTTCTACACTCTGTTCGTTGGCGTGGTCATCTATCGTGAACTGACATGGCAGTCGCTGTTCCAGTCGCTTGAAGCCACCACGTGGCTGACGGGCCGTGTTCTGCTGATCCTGTTCACAGCGACCGTGTTTGGCCGCCTTCTGGTGGAAAACCAGATCCCGGCGATCATCGCGGACTCGATGCTCAGCTTTACCGACAACCTTTATGTGATCTGGGCGCTGATCATCTTCTTCCTGCTGTTCGTCGGCATGTTTATGGAGACACTGGCCACCATCCTGATCTTGGTTCCGGTGATGCTGCCTGTGGCCTATTCGGTCGGTATCGACCCGATCCACTTTGGTGTGGTTATGGTTTGTACGCTGGGTATCGGCTTCCAGACGCCGCCGCTGGGTGAAAACCTGTTCATCGCATCGGGTATTTCGAACATAACGATCGAGCAGATCTCGTTGCGTGCATTGCCCTTTGCGGCGGCTAATACCATCGCGATCTTCATCATTGCGTTTTTCCCTGAGCTGTCGCTATGGCTACCCAGGCTGTTGGGCTACTGACCTGAAAGGATAATGTTATGAAACAAATGGTGACAAATATCCTGTTCGCGACCGACTTGTCGGAGAACTCGGGTCATGCCATGCGCAATGCGGCCAGCATTGCAATGGCAACAGGGGCAGAAATTCACGTCCTGCATGTGAACGAACCCCTGTCGGACGACGCGAAGATCACGATGGACATGTTCATCCTGAATGAAGAGACGCGTAAAACCGCGGCCCAGCGTCGCCATGAAATGGTGCGCAAGGTGCTGGCCGAACGGCAAGCCAAGTTCTGGGCACAGTTCGAAGGCGATGACGCCAAGATCCGTGATCAGGTGACCTCGATCGAGGTCACCGACGGGCACCCGGCCGAGGTGATCCTCCGGCGCTCGGTCGAGATGGGGTGCGATCTGATCGTGCTTGGCGCACATGACCACGGCTTTTCGCACACCTTCCTCGGAACGGTGGCGAAACGTGTCTTGCGTCGGTCGAATATCCCGACACTGATCGTTCCGAACCCGGACGAAGTCTAAGAATTTCCATGGGCCGCTACGATCGTAGCGGCCCATGCTTTGCGCTGTACCGCGAACCAATTTGGTGATGCCCGAACACCGCCTGTTCCGCATCCAACGGCCCTACGTTTATTACGGGCCAAAGCTTTCCAAGCTACAAATCTCCGCCTCAAACTATACCCAGAAAGCTTCGTTAACAGAGCTTAATGAAACGGTGTTCTCTCCTTAAGAACCGGTTCCTTAATTTGAGTCGTGACCAAAACCGCAATCCAAATTCAGGAGGAGAAGACCATGGAAGCGACACAGACTATAACCTCGAACCGCAACGTTTTTTCTGCGCTGTTCGCGGATTATGCAGAGGCCCGAACCGAGCATTTCCGCCGCAGGATTTTCGCCAACACAGTCCACGACCTAGAGGCGTTGAACGATCGCCAATTGAGCGACATCGGCGTCCCTCGGGCTGAAATCAAGCAACGCGCTTACCAAAGCGTCTATCACGGCGCACCCTATCGCCAGTAGCGACGGGCCAGCCCAAAACACGCTCGCGTAACCAGTTATGAGGTAGACCCCATGTTTGATGTCATCCCACCAAGCAAGCAATTGCCCCCCACGAATAGCGCCCTGCTGTTGTTCGACCGCGCTATGCGCATACGTGCGATCAGTTCCGAAATCGTTCGGGCTGCACAGTATCTGAACAGCTTTTCCGATCAGGAATTGTCAGAGCTGGGTATAAATCGCAGCGATATTGAAGACACGATTCAACGCTACATTTGACAGGCTGGCGAAAGCGGGGCGATTGAGAAAAAGCGAAATAAAGCCACTCTGGCGTGCCAGAGTGGCTTTTCTTACGCGAGGTGATCCACAACCTGCAAATGCTGCGCCAGCTTGTCGATCTCGGCCATCCAACCCTGCACCAGTTTTGGGTCGCTGGGTGCCGCATGTACACCGACGGCGATCGCACGATTCAGGACCGCTTCGACCGCCAGCGAGACCGGGATAGACACCAGTCGCGCCATTGCCGTGCCGCGCGCGTCGCCCCAGGCGTCCATGACATAGGTTTTGTGCCAGACGGGTGTTCCGTCTTTCTCGGCCTTCAGTCCTACGCACAGAACCACACGGTCCGGTTCCCCTTCGTCATAGGCGTTTTCGTCCCAGAACTGGTCCGACATTTCCTTCAGGCGCGCGTCGCCCTCAGGTCCGGACAGGGTTTCAATCTCGCTGAACACGTCCGACCACGCATCGGCCCAGCCATTCAGGCGCAAGGTGCCGCGGACGAATTCCTTGACGCTCCAGTGATCCTCGAACTGATATTCCTCCATAAAAGGCAGAGAGTCGCGGTTCGGATAGACCTCGAAACTCTCCGGTGCGGGCAGTGGGGCGATATAGCTGCTGATCGCGTCCCACGGGCGGGCGACGTCCAGCGGTGCATAATCACGGATCGATTTCGACGGCGAACGCAGGGCCTTGAGCACACCCAAAGGCGACCAGCTGAACTTGTAGCGGAACGGGTTGGGGTTCTTCGGAATGCCGCCGCAATACGAGATAAAGCTCAGGTGGTTGTTCGCATCAAACGCGTCCGAGGCGCGATAGTCGGCGATCAGGGCGTGAGCCATCAGGTGGTCAATGCCCGGATCAAGCCCGACCTCGTTCACCAGCGCCACACCGGCCTCGCGGGCCTTGTCATCCAACGCCCGCATCTCGGGAGCAATGTAAGAGGATGAGACAAAATTGGCCTCCTTCGAGATGGCCAGTTCCGCCAGCGGCACGTGCCAATCGCCCGGCAGCATTGAGACGATCACGTCACCTTTTTCCAGCACTGCGCCCAGTGCGTCGATGTCAAAGGCACGAATGTCGTCGGTCAGGTCTCCGACTTCGGCCTTGGCCTTTTCAATGGTCCGGTTCCAGACGGTGACCTTGTGCCCGCCTTCAATCAGGCGACGCAGGCCGGGGATGGCCGACAGGCCGGTGCCACACCAATGGATGGTCATGCTTAAGCTCCTCTATGGCTGTTCAGCCGAATTTCAGTTTCGCGATCACGATCGCACCGACAAGAAGGATCGATATCACATTGCCCAAGATCAGAGGCCATGCAGCGATCATCAATCCGTAGGCCAACCACAACGTCAGTGTTGTCAGGATCAGCAGGTTTGCAGGCAGAGACAGGTCCTTGGTTTCGCGACTGCGCCACGTTTTCAGGGTCTGGGGTAGCCAGCAAATCGTGCCAAGAACCGCTGCTGCACCGCCGATCAAGTGTTCCATGCGTGCACCGGCTCAGACATGTTTGCGAAACTCGTCCTGTGCCCGACCCCAAACACCGCTTTCGATCTCTTTCAACGTCAGCAGAGTTGTCAGCAATTGCGCGGCATAGTCTTCCGAGCTTTCGACTGGCAGCATCGAGGGCAGATTGTCGATTGCCATGACATCCATCACCGGATCCGACGCGACGCGCAAGGCGGGGGCGTCCCACGTGGTGGCGCGGTCGTAAACGGGTACCGGGTTGTAATCGCTGTCCGGGTCGCAGGCGACATCACCAATGGCGGTCAGGTTGCGCGGGTTGGTCAGCGACTCTCGCGGAACGAAGATCGGGGTGCCCGGGCGGGCAAAAATGCAGTTCAGAAACAGGTCATGTTCCAGAATTTCGGGGAAAGGCCCGCCGCTGGCGGTTTCAGCCATGTCCCATTTGGTGACACTGACGCCCATGGCCTCGCACAGGTCGGCGGCGCCTGCACCCACGCGACCCAGCGCGCCGATCACGATGGCGCAGGGACGATTGGCGCCTGTGGCGTTCAACTCGGCCAGTAATTCAGCATTCAGCGCGTCCTTGCCCGAATACACACCAACGGGCGGGCATTCCTCATTCCGTTGCTGCGCCGCCCATGCTTTCAGGGTGACAGCTGCGCCAGCATAACCAGCCCAATACCCGAAGGCCGCGACGCGACGGCCGTTCTCGTCCACAAGGTATTCCAGATCATAAAGCGTTCCGCCCCCGGCCTTGAACCGCTGCAGTAGGGCGCGGCCAGAATGCTGACCCTTATAGGCGTGGCCGAACATGATGTGGCGATGGGGCAGGGGGGTGCCGTCCTCTGGCAATTCCTTCAAACCAAAGACGATGGCATCAAGGGGGGCATCGGGCCAGGAATTCTCGGGCGCAATCTCGCAGCCTGCGTTTTTGTAGCCGTCTATCGGAATAGCGCGGACATGGCTTTCCTCGACGGTTACCCGGATGCCTGCCGCAATCAGGGACGCCGCGCCTTCTGGGGTCAATCCAACCCGTTCTTCATTCGGGCGTTGCTCTGCCCGGACCCAGAGATGTGTCATGCGTCGTCCTTCACTCAAATCATCCCGGCGGCGCGCACCGCCTGAACCGAGGCGCGCGCCTCCATCGCCTCGCGGAAAGCGAGGATTTTGGGAAAGGCCGACACGTCCACGCCGTCGCCTTCCAGCCAGCTGCACACCACGTACAGATAGGCGTCCGCCAGCGAGACCGTATCGCCCAACACAAAGGGCCCGCGCAATCCGTTTGATACGATGTACTCACAGGACGTGGTCATGGTCTGGGCGACCTTGGCGGTCATGTCTTTCCAGCTGGCTTTCTTGTCGGCCCAACGGGGCCCGCGCAGCTTGTGTGCGTGGTTTACATGCATGGTCGAGGCCAGATAATACATCACTTCGCGCATACGGGCCGCCATGACAGGATCGGCGGGGACAAGATTTGCGTCAGGCGCAACCGTAGCGACATATTCCAGCAACGCCCCTGTTTCAGTCAGGATACCGCCATCAACCGCCAATGCAGGCACACGGCCTTTTGGATTGATCTGTTTGTAGGCCGGTTTGGTCTGGTCGCCTTCGGCGAATTCCAGACGTACCGCTTCATAGTCCAGACCGGCCTCCTCCAAGGCGATGGCAACGGCGATCGAAATGGTGCGGGGTGCATAATAAAGCTGCATCAGAGTGCCTCCGGGCTTGGATTACAGGTGCGTTTGGGCAAACTGCCTGTCTGGCGCTTCCAGATGCGGGACTGCGTTGAACAGAACCGGGCTCAGCTGCGCGCCTATCGGGTGCAGACGATGCATTGAGGTGTTCATGATGGCAAGAGCCACCCGTGCCATCGCAGGTATGTCCAGTCCCATGGCCTGTCGTACAACCATCGAGATCAACCCTCCCGATGTCACGACAATCGCTGGCCCACCCTCGGTTCCGATATCGCGCAAAGCGTCCGAGACACGTGTTTCGAATTCCTCAAAGGTTTCCGGGGTCTCTTCGATCTCACCCCTGGCCCACGCGGTAAAAGTTCGCGGCAAATGTTCGACGAACCCCTCACGGTCGGTTGGAATCGAAACGCCATGCTGCTCTTCATACAGTTTCGCAATGTTGAAGTATTCGATCTCATTGAGGCGTGGATCACGGGTAGGTTCGGGCAGTCCCATGCTGGCGGCGGTTTCCACGTGGCGCGACAGGGTTCCGCAATAGACGCGCGGGTAGAACGCTTTTGTGTTCTGCAGATGCGCACCTAGCCAACGTGCCTGCTGATGGCCCAGCTCGCTGAGCTTGTCATAATTTACTTCGTCACGTGCGGTGGTGTTGGCCTGCCCGTGACGCACCAGTGTGATATGTGCCATTGCGTCCCCTCTTGCGCGAAGTCTTAGGGCAGGTTCAGGGTCGGTGCCAGAGCCCTTTGGCAGAAAGCGGCTAAAAACCAGTTTGATGGCTCGGCTGTCTTTTGTTCGCCGCAGAAATTTGCCCATGGCACGTCGCATGCGATGTTGCCTAACGGAAAAAAGTTTCCTATAGGATACAAAGCCGCTGCATGCGGCCGTATACATGCCTCTGCAACGCCGCCCTCGGGGGACCAAAAGACCGCCAGCAGTCGAAGCCTGTTGACACGCTGCACAGTCCTAGGAACCTTGGTGTCAATTGGCGACAATACAGAGATAACGTTGCAATCCATGCGGCAATGTTGCCAAGGTCTTAGGAAAGGTCTCTTCCATGTCTGACGCGCCCAAACGCACCCCATTGCATTCTTTGCACGTTGAGTTGGGGGGTAAGTTGGTTGATTTTGCTGGGTGGGAGATGCCTGT
>NZ_JBXWOV010000019.1:0-34474 GCF_059611065.1 Ruegeria sp. CDSB086
CTTTGTCTTGAAAATCAGTCGCTGACCAAAACTCTGCCTGGCTGGCCCTCCTCATGGACACGGAACACCAAAATGGTCTTGTCAGAAGAACTTTGCTTGAGCGGGGTAGGGCAGTTGCGTAGCTTTTGCCCATGACCAGACCTGCCTCATTCAAATACTTTAAAACCAGTCCCGAGATCATCCGCCTTGCAGTGATGCTGTACATCCGTTTCCCGCTCTCGCTTCGGAATGTCGAAGATCTGCTGTACGAGAGAGGCATCGACGTGAGCCACGAAACTGTCCGATATTGGTGGAACAGGTTTGGCCCGATGTTTGCATCAGAGATCCGAAGAAAACGGGTTCAGCAACTCCGAGCCTTTTCAAAATCGAAGTGGCACGTTGACGAGGTTTTCGTGAAGGTGAGTGGCAAGCGGCATTATCTTTGGCGAGCCGTTGATTATGAAGGCGAGGTGCTGGAAGCCATTGTCACCAAACGCCGAAACAAGCAGGCTGCACTGAAATTCCTCAGGAAATTGATGAAGCGGCACGGAGAAGCGGAAAACGTCGTCACGGATCGCTTCGCCTCATACAGAGCCGCGCTCAGAGAGCTTGGCGCTACCGAAAAACAAAGGACGGGCAGGTGGCTCAACAACCGCGACGAGAACTCGCACCTGCCGTTTCGACGAAGAGAACGGGCCATGCTGCGTTTCAGGCGTATGCGAAGTTTGCAGAAATTCGCCTCCGTCCATTCCTCCGTTTACAACCACTTCAACTAGGAAAGATCGTTAGCCAGTCGAGACACCTTCAAGCTGACCCGCGCCGCCGCTCTTAGCGAGTGGCGTCAACTTTGTTCCGGATAAGTTCGCGATTTCCGCGGCAAACTGAGACTAGTTCGAATTAGTCTGACAGCACCCCGCTGAGATTATTTCGAATTTGTTCTACGGCGACCACATTCCAAGTTGTCCTACGTTAAGAGTTCCGCTGTCTTTCACCTCTGCATAAACGCCCATATCCATGTGGCCCAAGTGTTTTCGAATAAGGAACGGGATTCTCATGTCTCGTTCGGCTGTTTCTGGGTTAACTTCAGTGGCGGCGCATCTTTTTGTTCGCGAGATAATTTTTAGTTTCACGTCGCCAAACACCAAGGTAAAGCCGACAGAGTCCAATTCGGAAAACGGTGGTAGCCCCTCCAATTCAATATTCGCGCGAAACCTTGCCGGGTGCAATTCCACGTTTAGCTGCCTACTAAGCGCGTCGACAGAGGCCAGGTTGAGAACAGAAATAGCGTTCATCATTTTTGGCGACACGACCGAAACGTCCGTAAATCGATGTGGGTAAGAAGAGACAAACACTGGCGGCTCGGGGTCCCTTAGACCGAGTGTGTTGTAGAGGAAAGTCGCCGCGTCCCTTTGCCCCTTTGGCTCACGCATTTCGAAGTGGTGAGTTTTCACTCCTACTTTAATTTCCAGCAGCTGATTTTGAGCGTCGAATTTAGTTTGGAGACCGGCCAGACCTGCTTCATTCAAAAGCACAACAAAGCGGTCTTTTTCCAGCGGTTTCGGATTAAGGGTGTCGAATCCGGAGTTGTAGCGAGCAAAGCCAAAAAGGCGGTCACCAGGAATGCCTTCTCCCGCCAGCAGGTTAACGGTGCTTAGTGGTTCCGGACTCAAACCTTTGATAGGGTAGCGGTTCATCCGCACAATGTTGAGTTCGTTCATTCGTGGGATCCTGATTTGTCGAGATATTCCGGCAGTAGGGCTAGCAAGCGCTCTTCAAACTATCCCAATTTAACTCCTTGGATGAACGTCTAGAATATGGTTTCGGCACTATTTTTGGTTGGTTCGGGTTGGCAATCTAAAGCCTTCGGCGTCGTGATTTAAAGCATAGACGCGTTCAATTTCGAATTCCCTCTCCCTTTTCGCATAATGATTCTGAGGAGGCAAGGCGGTGAAATATGCAATAAAAGCAACGTACTATTGACCAT
The DNA here is from genome assembly GCF_059611065.1 of Ruegeria sp. CDSB086. Taxonomy (NCBI): domain Bacteria; kingdom Pseudomonadati; phylum Pseudomonadota; class Alphaproteobacteria; order Rhodobacterales; family Roseobacteraceae; genus Ruegeria; species Ruegeria sp. CDSB086. The sequence continues at coordinate 1,964 of NZ_JBXWOV010000019.1, forward strand.
TGTCAAGGTGAATTTAACAACTCTGAGGTACGAACCTCAAAAATTTCTGGACTTGAGGTGCGTACCTCAAATAGCCTTGGAGGTATGCCGCGATTCGCACATCCTCGATTGACGGCGAAAAAAGGGAGGAATGGATGACTTACACAAAACTGGCTTCGGTCAGCGCAATAGTCCTTGCCGCTACTACTCTTTCTACCAAGGCAAATGCTGAAGATCTGACACTATGTTGGGCGGCATGGGACCCGGCCAACGCGCTTGTCGAACTATCAAAGGAATTCGAAGCAGAATCCGGCCACACAATGAATTTCGAATTTGTTCCTTGGCCAAATTTTGCGGACAGGATGCTGAACGAACTGAACTCCGGCGGTAAGCTCTGCGACCTGCTGATTGGTGATAGCCAATGGATCGGCGGTGGCGCTGAGAATGGCCACTATGTCCAGCTGAACGACTTCTTCGATGCTGAAAGCATCAGCATGGACGATTTCGCACCTGCAACAGTTTACGCTTATTCGACCTGGCCCAAGGGTACACCAAATTACTACGCGCTGCCCGCGATGGGCGATGCGAATGGTTGGTTCTACCGCAAGGATTGGTTCGAAAACCCTGAAATCCAAGCCGCGTACAAAGAAGCGACTGGTCAGGACTTACGCGAGCCTCAGTCTCAGAAAGAGTTGTTGCAGATCGCGCAGTTCTTCCAAGGTCGTGAAATCGACGGCAAGACTGTGTATGGGGCTGCAATCTTTACCGAGCGCGGCTCGGAAGGCATCACCATGGGTGTCACCGGGGCCCTGTATCCGTGGGGTTTCAAATACGAAAACACTCCTGGCTCATATGATATGGAAGGCGCCGTAAACTCACCGGAAGCGGTTGAGGCTCTGGAATTCTACAAAGAATTCTACAAAACGGCGACGCCTCCGGGATACACCAACTCTTACATGGGTGAGAGCTTGGATGCATTTAAATCCGGTCAAGTCGCCATGGCTATGAACTGGTTTGCGTTCTTCCCGGGTCTTTACGCCGATCCCAATACCGGCGGTGACAAGATCGACTTCTTTGTGAACCCACCGCAAAATCAGGCAGGCTCGACACTGGGCGGACAAGGAATTTCTGTTGTCAGCTACTCGGATAACCAGGACGCCGCACTTGAGTACATAAAGTGGTTCGCGCAGCCGGAAGTTCAGGCCAAATGGTGGGAACTTGGCGGTTACTCGGCACATAACTCGGTGCTTGAAGATCCTGGTTTCGTGGACAGCCAACCGTTTGCCGGTGATTTCCTAGAAGCAATGGGTGGAGTACAGGATTTCTGGCAGGAGCCTGCCTATGCGGAACTCCTGCTGGCAATGCAGAAACGCATCCACGACTACGTTGTTGCCGACCAAGGCACAGCTCAAGAAGCGCTTGATCTTTTGATCGAAGATTGGACGGAAGTCTTCGAAGACGAAGGTAAGCTGTAACCCGGACGCAGGCAGGAGCGGGTGCGAACCCGCTCCACCTTCTCCCGTGTGTCGTAATCCAACAAGAACTGGCAATGAGATGTCTGACAGGTCCGTAAATCGCGTTGCGCAGGCAACGCCCGAGCGAGTTGCGCGAAAAATCAGGGGTTTATCCGACCGCGCGATCGCATGGATATTCATCTCCCCAACGATATTTCTACTGCTGGCAATCAACATCTTTCCGTTGATCTGGACCATCAAACTTAGCTTTACCAACTACAAGGCCAATCGGATCGGGCGCGAGGTCAAAGACGTTGGCTTCAAGAATTACGAGCGTATCCTAACCGACTCTGACACCTGGCTGAATATGCAGGCGACGGCGCATTTTCTATTCTGGACGATCTTCTTTCAGGTTCTGATCGGGTTCACTTTGGCGTGGCTGATCAACAAGAAGTTTAAGGGCAATGACCTTTGGACCACGATCATTGTGTTACCGATGATGCTGTCCCCGGCCGTTGTCGGGAACTTCTGGAAGTTTCTGTATCAGCCACAGATCGGCCTGTTCAATTACATCGTGTCCTGGTTCACCGGCAAGGAGCCGTCGAGCTTTGAGATGTTAGGCTCAGTAACTTTGGCCCCATGGGCGATCGTCATTGTTGATACATGGATGTGGACGCCGTTTGTTATGCTAATTTGCCTAGCCGGGCTGCGCAGCATTCCCGGCTATATCTACGAGGCTGCCGAGATCGACCGGGCCAGCAAGCTGCGGCAGTTCCTCACGATTACTATCCCGATGGTGCTGCCATTTCTGATGCTCGCGGTGCTGTTTCGTGGGATCGAGAACTTTAAGATGTTCGACTTAGTGGTTCAGCTAACCGGCGGAGGGCCGGGTTCTGTAACGGAACTCACTTCGATCAATCTCAAGCGGGAGGCGTTTGAGAAGTGGCGCACCGGCTATGCCTCGGCCTATGCGATCATCCTTTTCGTCACCGTGTTCGGCCTTGCGTCGATCTACGTCAAAGCCCTGAACAAGGTGAAACAGAGATGAGTAGCTTTTCCGTCACCGAACCTTCGAACCGGTCCAAGTGGATCGCAGGCTTCTTGGTCATCACTTATGCGCTGATCACGATGATCCCGTTGGTGTGGATCTTGCTGACTGGCTTCAAATCGCCAGCCGATGCGATCAGCTATCCACCCAAGGTGGTTTTTGACCCGACGCTAGAAGGCTATGTCAACCTTTTCACCACACGCACACGGCAAACGCAGGAGTTTCTGGAAGCCAATCCACCGCAGAATTGGGCCGATGAGATCGTGCGCCAATACGACATGGTGATCGTTGGACCATCCAAGTTCGGTGAGCGCTTTATGAACTCGGTCATCATCGGGTTTGGATCAACGTTCCTGAGTATTTTTCTTGGCACTTTGGCGGCCTATGCCTTCAGTAGGTTCAAGGTCCCGCTTAAAGACGACCTTCTGTTCTTCATCCTCAGTACAAGAATGATGCCCCCGGTTGCTGTCGCCATCCCAATCTTCCTGATGTTCAGAAATCTTGGGCTCAGCGATACGCACTTGGGAATGATCCTGCTGTACACAGGCGTGAACATCTCTCTGGCAGTGTGGTTGCTGAAAGGATTCATCGACGAAATCCCAAGAGAGTACGAAGAAGCCGCTCTCATAGATGGCTACACACGCTTTCAGGCATTTTACAAAGTGGTGCTGCCACAAGCCGCGACCGGCATAGCCTCGACAGCTATCTTCTGCCTCATCTTTGCATGGAATGAATATGCATTTGCCGTACTGCTTACCTCAGCAAATGCGCAGACCGCGCCGCCCTTCATCCCAACCATTATCGGTATCGGTGGTCTGGACTGGCCTGCTGTGGCGGCTGGAGCAACGATCTTCCTGATCCCGGTTATGATTTTCACCATCCTGATGCGCAAACACCTGCTGCGTGGGATCACATTCGGAGCCGTGCGCAAATGAGCGAGTTTCTTACCGGATTGATGCGGCTTCGCCGCGGCCCATGGGAAATGGTCGCAACTATCCTTATCGCACTGGGTGTCTTCATGCTGATGCAGCCCTTTGTCCTTTGGGCTTTCACCTACTCTTTCATCGTAACGCTGATCGGAACCGTTATGTTCATCATCGTCAGCCACTTCCCGGAGTAGAAATGGCCCAGATCATAGTCAAAAACGTAAAAAAGATGTTCGGCGATTTCACGGCTGTACGCGAAAGCTCGTTCACGATTGAGGATGGTGAGTTCTTCATGCTGCTGGGGCCATCCGGTTGCGGAAAGACGACGACACTGCGGATGATCGCAGGTTTGGAACTTCCAACGTCGGGTGAAATCTACCTGGACGGTGAAGAAATCAGTCAACGGCCACCTTCAGAGCGAGACATTGCCTTCGTATTCCAGATGTTCGCGCTGTACCCGCATATGAACGTGCGTAAGAATATCAGCTATCCGTTGATTTCGCAGGGGATGCCACGTGCCGCGGTCAAAGCCAAGATAGAAGAAGTCGCCGGAATTCTGGGGATAACAGACATTCTTGACAGCCCCGTCGGAGGGCTTTCCGGAGGAGATAGACAACGGGTTGCGCTCGGGCGCGCGATTGTGCGCGAACCCAAAGCCTTCATGATGGACGAACCTCTTGGTGCACTTGATGCAGAGTTTCGTGAACACATGGCCGAAGAACTGCGCGCGCTTCATGACCGTATGGGTGCGACCACTGTTTACGTTACACATGACCAGTTGGAAGCCATGCAAATGGGCGACAAAATCGTAGTGATGAACAATGCTGTGATCGAGCAATTCGGCACGCCTCAGGAGATTTACGACAAACCCGCTACGATGTTTGTAGCTAACTTTATCGGGTCTCCTTCGATGAACTTCCTGCCATTTCAGGGAAAGGTCGAACCTGGCACTGAAATGGTTCGCCTGAACGGGCATGACGAACCTGTTCCCAAACTGATGGAAGGGGCTGAAGGTGACTTGGTTTTTGGTGTCCGCCCCGAGCATGTTTTTCTATCAGATGCAAGCGCCTACCGGGCCAAGGTCCTGGCCGCAGAATATTTGGGAACTACCCAGATCGTGACATTGCAAAGCCCGAACGGTGAGCTGAAAGCCCGGGTTGATGCACGCGAAGTCGTTAGCCCTGGCGAGACCGTGGGATTGGAGTTCCGCTCACCCGCAGTAACCCTTTTTGAAAAATCTACCGGACGCGCGTTGAGGTCCGCTCTGAACGACGAGGTGCTGAGCAATGGCTGAAGTCGTTTTGGAGAGTATCTCGAAGTCATTCGGCAATCTTAAAGCGGTGGATGATATCTCAATGACGATCCCCAACGGTGCCTTTGTGGTGTTGTTGGGCCCGACCGGCGCGGGAAAAACAACAACACTGAGATTGATATCCGGACTTGAGAAACTGGATTCAGGAACAGTGCGCATTGGCGGGCGTGACGTTGGAATAGATACACCCGCCCAGCGCGATGTGGCGATGGTCTTCCAGCAATACTCGCTGTACCCGCATATGACAGTGCGTGAAAACCTGTCTTTCCCTCTGCGTTCGCCGATCCTGAAGACGCCAGAGGATGAAATCGCGAGGAAGGTCAACGAAGTCTCGGAGATCCTCCAGATCCCACACAAACTGGACAACAAAGCCACAGAGCTGTCTGGCGGTGAAATGCAGCGGGTGTCAATTGGGCGGGCCCTGGTGCGCGATCCACAGATATTTCTCATGGACGAACCGCTCAGTTCGTTGGATGCCAAGCTGCGGGCGGATTTGCGTGTGGAGCTAAAAAGAATTCAAGCGGATCTGGGGTCCACGCTTTTGTATGTGACCCATGATCAGGTCGAGGCCATGACGATGGCTACGCATATCGGCGTGCTGGAAGAGGGCAGGTTGGTGCAATACGGCACGCCTCGAGATATTTATGAAAACCCCCGCAGCGTGTATGTCGCGAGCCGGTTGGGTTTGCCGCGCATCAACATTCTGCCATCCAACTTGTTTGGTGGGGATCACAAAGGCCCTCAGATTGGCCTGCGCCCTGAGAACATCCTGGAAGGCGAGGGTAGTGATGCTCGTGTGATCCGTGCCGAGCACCTTGGTGACCAAACGCGATTGCACTTGGATTTGAATGGCCACACGGTCGTGACCTTGATTGATGTCCACCAGGACTACCCTGCCGGGCAAACGATAAAGATTCGTCCTCATAACCCGTTGTATTTCGACGCCTCCGGCGCGCGCGTGGCTTAAGGAGCAAAAGCATGGCCCAGTTCCTCAACACAAAAGAAACCCTTGTAACAGAGGCGATAGACGGCCTTTTGGCCTCTTCTGGCGGCGCATTGACTCGGTTGGACGGTTATCCGCATATCAAGGTGGTTTACCGCTCGGACTGGGACAAATCGAAGGTTGCGTTGGTCTCTGGTGGAGGATCCGGTCACGAGCCCGCTCATGCGGGTTTTGTCGGGGCTGGAATGCTGACCGCCGCTGTTTGCGGAGAGGTGTTTGCGTCCCCATCGGTCGAAGCGGTTCTTGCTGGTATTCTCGCCGTGACCGGTGAGGCGGGGTGTTTGCTGATCGTCAAGAATTACACGGGCGATCGGTTGAACTTCGGGCTCGCTGCAGAACGTGCCCGCGCCTTGGGGCGCAAAGTTGAGATGGTGGTGGTGGATGACGACATCGCCTTGCCGGACCTACCGCAACCGCGCGGTGTGGCAGGGACCTTGTTCGTACACAAAATTGCCGGCGCGCTTTCGGAAGATGGCGCTGATCTGGACACCGTGACCAAGGCTGCAAAAAGCGTCATCGATAAAGTGGTCAGCATCGGGATGAGCCTGGACACCTGCACTGTACCGGGGTCTCCGAAAGAGAACAGGATTGCGCCGGGCAAAGCTGAATTGGGCTTGGGTATCCATGGCGAACCGGGTGTCGAACAGGTGGAATTTGCCAATGCGGTCACAGCAATGTCCACCGTCGTGGAAAAGTTAAAACAACGGGTCGGCGCGGGGGAGTGTGTTGCGTTGGTCAACAACCTCGGGTCGACAACCCCTTTGGAAATGTCCGTGCTGACGCACGCTTTGTCCGAGACTGGTTTGACGAGTCACGTTATTGGTCCTGCGCCAATGATGACATCGCTGGACATGCATGGGTTCTCTGTTTCGGTGTTGCCCGTCAGCGAAGGCGAATTGTCGGCGCTTGAAGCTCACGTCGGTCTGGTGGCATGGCCCGGCGTCAATTCTATTGGTCCAGTTCAAGTTGCACCTTTGCCTGATGGCTTGACCCCGATTGATCCTATTCCTTCAAACAACCCAGCCACAAAGGAAACGATCACGCGATTGTCCGAATTGCTGATAAATGCCGAGAAAGACCTGAACGAATTGGATGCCAAATCCGGTGACGGAGACACCGGTAGCACATTGGCAACTGCGGCGAGGGCATTGCAGGGTAGCCTAGACCGAATGCCCCTTGCGGATCTGACACAACTCTTCCCCGCTTTGGGCAACGAACTCAGCCAGACAATGGGCGGTTCTTCGGGCGTGATCCTTGCCATCTTTTTTAATGCTTCCGGAGACGCCTGCGCCAGTGGCGCGTCGATCCCGAAATCCCTTGTGGAAGGTTTGAACCGCGTTAGCCAAGTTGGCGGGGCCAAAGTTGGAGACAGAACGATGATCGATGCGTTGGCTCCCGCGCTGGACGCTTTGCCTTTGGGTTTGGCTCAAGCTGCACAGGCGGCGCGCGAAGGTGCAGACAGTACGGCAAATATTCACCGTGCCAAGGCCGGTCGGGCCGCCTATGTTCCCGAGGAAAACCTAATGGGAAATAACGATCCTGGCGCTGAAGCCGTCGCCTTGCTGTTCGAGGGGTTGGCGCAGGAGATTAAAGGCTGAACGACTTGTGGAAGACCAAAAACACAAACTAAAATTGGTGAATAAGCCAACTGTGAATGACATCGCGCGCGTTGCGGGTGTTAGCTTAGCAACCGTTGATCGAGTCCTGAACAGGCGACCAGGCGTTCGGGCCGTGACCGTAGAAAAGGTTCAACAGGCAATCAATGAGCTTGGCTATGTCCGCGACACCGCTGCAGCTAACCTTGCGCGACAGCGTATCTATAACTTCTTGTTCGTGCTGCCCGATACCGACAACGAGTTTGTCGAAGCGCTCAGCAAGCAGATCGTTGAACAGTCACGCGACCAGTTAATTGAGCGGACGCGTATGAAAATTCAACGGGTGGCTCCGTTTGATCCTCAGGAAATTGTCGAGATTCTGGATGCGCTGGACAGTCGCGATATTGATGGCGTCGCCGTTTTCGGACCCGAAACGCCTTCGGTCCGGGATGCCGTGAAAAGAGCCCGGGACAAAGGCGTTCCGGTGGTGGCTTTGGTGTCTGACCTGCCTAGCTCGGACAGGGACCATTTCATTGGAATTGACAATGTTTCGGCAGGTCGTACGGCAGCTCAACTGATGGGGCGCTTTGTGCATCGCAAGGGAAAAGTGCTGGTGCTGACAGGTTCGCGCCTGGCGCGAGATCATTTGGAACGGCGTCAGGGATTTGATCTGGTTATCGCCGAGGATTTTCCGCATCTCGAAGTAGTGGCGTCGGTCGAAGGTCGCGATGACCCTGAGCTAATCTACAAGATGATGCCCGAGATTTTTGAGACCTACCCGGATCTCGTCGGGATCTACTCTTCCGCTGCTGGCAACGCCGGACTGATCCAGTTTCTGTCCGACGGCAATATCAGCAAAGATCTGGTGATTATTGCTCACGAGCTTACGCCGCTGAGCCGCGAAGCGCTGACTCGCGGGACTTTTGATGCGTTGATCTCACAGGATTCAGGCCACTTGGTCCGATCTGCGGTTCGTCTACTGCGCGCAACATCTGACAAGGTTCCGTTCAACAAAGCGCAAGAGCGCATTCGTATCGATATCTATCTGAAGGAAAATTTGCCGCCATAGAGGCATCGGTTTTTGGGGAGGAGACATTATGAAAACGATAAAAGGCCCGGCGTTGTTTCTGGCACAGTTTGCCGGAGATGAAGCGCCCTTCAATTCGTGGGACGCCATCACCAAATGGGCGGCGGATTGCGGCTATAAAGGCGTTCAGGTGCCCAGTTGGGATAGCCGGTTGTTTGATCTTGAAACCGCCGCCTCAAGCACGGACTACTGTGACGAGTTCAAGGGTAAGGCTAAAGAAAACGGCGTAGACGTCACCGAGTTGTCCACGCATCTTCAGGGCCAACTTGTAGCCGTGCACCCCGCCTACGACACAGCTTTCGACGGCTTCGCCGCCGAAAGCGTTAGAGGGAACCCGAAAGCCCGGCAGGAATGGGCTGTGGATCAGGTCAAGAAGGCGCTGTCAGCCTCCAAGAATTTGGGGATATCAGCGCACGCGACATTCTCTGGCGCACTGGCCTGGCCCTATGTCTACCCTTGGCCGCAACGTCCTGCAGGTCTGATCGAAACGGCGTTTGATGAACTGGCCAGCCGTTGGATGCCAATTCTGGATCACGCGGAAGACTGCGGCGTCGATGTGTGCTATGAAATCCATCCGGGCGAAGACCTGCATGACGGTGTGACCTTTGAGATGTTCCTCGAACGGACAAGCAACCATGCTCGGGCATGTATGTTGTACGACCCGTCACATTATGTACTGCAATGTCTCGATTATCTGGACAATATCGACATCTACAAAGACCGGATCCGGATGTTTCATGTCAAAGACGCCGAGTTCAACCCGACCGGTCGGCAGGGCGTCTATTCCGGTTATCAAGGCTGGGTTGATCGGGCAGGAAGGTTCCGGTCGCTTGGCGATGGTCAGGTCGACTTCGGGGCTGTGTTCTCCAAAATGGCGGCGAACGACTTTGACGGCTGGGCTGTGGTAGAATGGGAGTGTTGTCTGAAACACCCTGAGGACGGGGCGCGTGAAGGCGCGCAGTTCGTGTCCGATCACGTTATCCGCGTGACCGAGAAAGCCTTTGACGACTTTGCGGATGGTGGCACAGACGAGGCGGCCAATCGGAAAATGCTGGGGATAGACTGATGGTAACTGGACGCAATGAAGAAACATCTGGCCGCATTCGCCTTGGCATGGTTGGCGGCGGCAATGATGCGTTCATAGGCGGTGTGCATCGAATTGCCGCTCGCTTGGACGACAAGTTCGAGTTGGTCGCAGGTGCTTTGTCTTCAACGCCGGAGAAATCCAGGGAAAGCGGTGCGGTGTTGGGACTCGACCGGGTCTACGACGATTTCAAGCAGATGGCGATCAGAGAGGCGCGTTTGAAATCGGGGATAGAGGCAGTCTCGATCGTCACGCCCAATCACGTTCACTACGCCGCCGCGCGCGAGTTCCTGAAGCGCGGCATTCATGTGATTTGCGATAAACCCCTCACCTCGACCCTTGTGGATGCCAAGAAGCTGGTCAACGCGGCAGAAAGTTCCGGTGCGCTGTTCATTCTGACCCACAATTATACCGGCTACCCCATGGTCCGTCAGGCGCGTGAGATGGTCGCCAATGGGGAGATCGGCAAAATCCGCGTGGTTCAGGTTGAATATCCGCAGGATTGGTTGACCGAGCAGCAGGACTTCAAACAGGCCGAATGGCGAACCGATCCTGAGCGTTCCGGCACAGGGGGGTCGACCGGTGACATCGGAACCCATGCTTATAACATCGCCTGCTTTGTGACAGGTCTGAAACCGGAGAGCCTTGCAGCTGACTTGCAGGCCTTCGTGCCAGGACGCAAAGTCGATGACAATGCGCATGTCCTGTTGCGGTTCGAAGGCGGCGCGCGCGGGATGCTGTGGTCGTCCCAAGTTGCCCCTGGAAACGAAAACGCCCTGCGATTGCGCGTATATGGTGAAAAGGGTGGGCTTGAATGGGCGCAGGAAGACCCGAACTATCTTTGGTTTACGCCTTATGGCGAACCAAAACGTCTGATCACCCGAAATGGGGCCGGAGCCGGGGATGCCGCCAATCGGCTGAGCAGGGTGCCTCCGGGTCATCCGGAAGGGTATCTGGAGGGGTTTGCAAACATCTATAGTGAAGCTGCGGATGCCATTATAGCGTTTCGAAGTGGGAATTCGCCTGATCCGTCGGTGATCTATCCCACCGTTCAGGATGGGTTGAATGGTGTCAGGTTCGTCGCAGCTTGTGTGCAAAGCTCTGCAAGAAATGCAGCTTGGGTAAAGTTGGAGTAGCGCGATACTCGCCTTGACAGGGCGTCATCCATAATTAATTTTACCAATTAAAATAAAACATCAAAGGGTGACGCCGAATGTATCTTGGATTGGATTTGGGAACGTCGGGTCTCAGAGGAATTCTGATTGATGACGCCGGTCTCGTCGTCAGCGACGCAGAAGCTGGCATTTCCACATCGACGCCAAAACCCGGTTGGTCCGAGCAGAATCCGTCAGATTGGATTAACGCGTGCACAAAGGTTATTGCGAAGCTCCGGTCAGACAACGCATCGGCATTCGCAAAACTGCGCGGAATTGGTCTGAGCGGGCACATGCATGGTGCCACCTTGTTGGATGCCGAAGGTGAAACTCTAAGGCCCTGCATTCTATGGAATGACACACGATCTGCAAACGAGGCAAAAACACTCGATCAGTCTCCACAGATGCGGACCATTTCCGGGAACATTGTTTTCCCGGGTTTCACAGCGCCGAAACTGGAATGGGTGCGGTCGCACGAGCCCGAGGTTTTCTCAAAAACAGCCAAAGTTTTATTGCCGAAAGACTATCTTCGGTTTTGGCTGACAGGTGAATACATCTCGGACATGTCAGACAGTGCCGGAACATCCTGGTTGGATGTTGACAAACGGCAGTGGTCTGAAACGGCGCTGGGTTTGGGTCACATGCAGGCCGCACAGATGCCGCGTCTTGTCGAAGGGAATGAGCCGGCTGGTGAACTGAAAACCGAGCTGCGGCATGCATGGGGCCTTTCTGGTCCTGTTGTCGTGGCGGGTGGCGCAGGCGACAACGCAGCGGCGGCTTGCGGTATCGGGAGCGTAAAGGACGGTGCGGGTTTCGTGTCGTTGGGAACGTCCGGAGTTCTTCTTGTTGCTCGGGATGCATATGGCCCGGCGCCTGAAACTGCAGTGCACTGCTTTTGCCATGCTGTTCCCGAAATGTGGATACAAATGGGGGTCATACTCTCGGCAACAAACAGTATGAATTGGCTTTCAAGCAATCTCGGCCAACCTGTGGAAAAACTGGCGTCGATGGTACCTGATAGCATTGCCAGACCTTCTTCGATTACGTTCCTGCCGTATCTTTCAGGCGAGCGAACGCCGCATAACGACAGTCGCATTCGAGCAGCATTCTTGGGTGTCGACGTCGCATCGGGCCCCGCCGATCTGACCCAATCTGTGATGGAGGGCGTTGCCTTTGCAATGCGTGACTGTCTCGAAGCCTTGAAAAGCACAGGGACCTCGCCGACCAACTTGATGGCTGTTGGAGGAGGTGCAAGATCCAGGTTTTGGTTGGAAACACTTGCTACGGTATTGCAAGTGCCTTTGGATGTTCCAAAAGGCAGCGAATTCGGCGCGGCCATGGGCGCTGCACGACTTGCGATCTGTGCCGCTAACAATGCAAAGCCCGGCGACATTATGAAGCCGCCTAAAATTCAGGAAAGCATCGACCCACGCAAGGATCTGGTCGAACCCTATGAAAGGGAATTCGGACAATATCGGCAGTACTATAAGGCGCTGGCGCCCTTGGCGGGTGGATGATGGCTGAAGTTGGAAAACCTTCTCGGTTCGAAACGGTTATGCTGACTGATGGGGACATGCGAGCCTTGGTGCTGAACAATGGGGCATTCACTCAAGGTTGGTGGTACAAGGACGTGCGGCTTTTTTGGGGGTTCAATGACCTAATTAAATACTTCACCGATAAAACCTTTATGGGCGCAACCGTTGGCCGTGTTGCGAACCGGATCGGCGGCGCGCGGTTCGAGTTGCAAGGCGCTGGTTTTGAACTTAACGCCAATGAAAGTGAAAACACTCTACATGGGGGAGCAGAGGGGCTTTCCAAACAATTCTGGAACCTTGAGCAGACCGCACCAAACGAAGTGGTATTGCGTTACCTTTCACGCGACGGGGAAAGCAGCTTTCTAGGGAACGTCCGGTTCGGGGTCAGTGTCACGCTACGGAACCCATGGTTGACCTACACACTACAAGATCATTCTGACCGGCCTAAACCGATCAATCTTACACAACACAACTACTATACTTTGGGCAGCGCAAAGGGTGTTGACGCACACGAGCTGGAACTCGCCTCAGAGCGGTACTCAGAAATTGACGAACAAGGAGTTCCGTCCGGCGGGCTATGTTCGACCAAGGACAGCGAATTGGATTTCTCTACACCTAGATCGATCGGGCATGTTCCGATGCCGATCGACCACTATTTCTGCTTTGATCAAGCCCGTGACCCGACAGATCCGGTCACGAAATTCACCGCGTCGTCCGCTCTTTTTCTGGCCGCTTATGCTGACCAACCCGGAGCACAGGTTTATTCGGGTGCCCATATGGCGAAGCCACTACGCGGTTCATCTGGTTCGTGCATCGAGCCATCGGGATGCCCGAACGCGCCCAACATACCTTCGTTTCCCTCGGTCATTTGCACGCCCGAAAAACCGTACCGGCATGAACTCTCGCTCGAGATCACGGAAGGTGGCAATGGGAGTTAGGCTATTCATTCCCATCATCAGCTTTTTGATTGCTGGCACCAGCGCCAATGCTCAGGAACTTGGACCACCTCCGACTTTCCTTGAGCCTGATTTCCACCGCGTTGAATTGGGACAGTTGCTTTTCTACGATCCGGTTTTGTCCGGCAACAAGAACATCAGTTGTGCGACCTGTCATCACCCTAGGCTTGGCACGTCGGACGGCCTTTCGCTCGGCATCGGGGAAGGCGGGATCGGCTTGGGTACTGAACGCACGCTGGATACTCAGAATACGCCGGAGCAACGTATCCCTCGAAACTCACCGGCGCTTTGGAATCTTGGTGCGACGGAGTTCGCGACGTTTTTCCATGATGGGCGTCTTGAAGCCGATCCAACGCAACCAAACGGGATCAGAACTCCTTTGGGGACACATATGCGGTCCGGTTTTCAATCGGCATTGGCGGCACAGGCGATGTTCCCGGTGCTTTCACCAGACGAAATGGCCGGTCATTACTCCGAAAATGACGTCAGCGAAGCGGTTCGATTGGGGCTATTGACACAACAAGGTGGAGCGTGGGACCTGATTGCGGCTCGTGTTGCCGCCATCCCAGAATACAAGCAGCGCTTTGATGCCATTACGCCGGGTAGTGAGATCTCATTCACGGCCATTGCAAACGTGATCGCAGATTTCATCGCATTCGAATGGCGCGCCGACAACAGCCCCTTTGATCGCGCGATGCGAGGCGAAGACGCACTATCTAAAAACGCCGAATTCGGCATGCACCTGTTTTTCGGCAAGGCGGGGTGCAGCAGTTGCCACGCGGGCTGGTTCCAGACGGATCACAAGTTTCATTCGATCAGTTTGCCGCAAATCGGGCCTGGAAAGGCCGCGCGGTTTGAGAGTCATGTTCGCGATGATGGGCGACTTCGTGTTACAGGTCGTGCCGAAGATGCGTTCACATTTCGCACGCCATCTCTACGCAATGTAACGCTGACCGCGCCGTATGGGCACAACGGAGCATTTGCGCGACTCGAAGATATCGTGCGCCACCATCTGGACCCGGTTACGTCCTTGCGAAACTACACGGTGGAGATGGCTTTGTTGCCAGATTTCCCGGGCTCTGAAGACGAAACTCCCTTGCTGGAGCAGCAACATCTGGATGCCATTGCCAACAGCAACAGCTTGTCGAAAATTACTCTTACGGATCACGAGGTCGACGCTCTTTTAAGTTTTCTGGCAAGCCTTGAGGATCCGGCGCAGAGGCTGGGTGTGCCTGCCCAAGTTCCAAGCGGTCTGCCGGTAGATCAATAGTCACCGACGCATTTGAACAATCTGGTTCGGTGCCACGTCCTGCCATGTGCTGGCCTCTCCATCCGGCCAGACTACCCGAAGCTGTACTTGGGTTTCGTCCCCCAAACCGAAATGTTGATATCCAGTCACACCACCAGCATGTCCGCCGCCAATGGTTATTTCTCGGGTTTGCAAACCTTGCGCGGTTTGAACCTCGACAAATCCACCGACCGCTGCCTGGTTGGATTTGTCCTGAGCAACATCAACCAACAGCCAATTGCCGCCTGTTGAGATATTTTGACTGACCTCAAGTATTGATCCGCGGTTTACGACCACCAGATCGAGCCACCCATCGTTGTTCAGATCTGCAAGCGCTGCACCGCGAGACTTCGCCATCGAAGCAACACCAGCCTCTGCCGAGGCTTCGATAAACTGACCTTCCGAGCGCTGAACCAACAGGTTATTTGGATCGTTCAGTGCAGCATCCGGCATTTGCTCGACATTGCCTTTGGTCACGAAGATGTCGTCTCGGCCGTCATTGTTGACGTCTCCAAACTGTGCGTGCCAGCCGGTCGACGGCCTTCCGTCGTTACCGACATGCGGTCTGTGTGCGGTTGTGCCTTTTTCGTAAGTTGCATCGCGCCACGTCGGGCCGTTGGTATCCGGGTCAAACACCTGAAGTTTCTGGTCGCCCATCGAGGTCAGATAGACCTCGGGAAAGCCATCTCCGGTCAGATCGCGAGAGGCAATACCCATTCCCCAGATCGAATAGGGCAGCCACCCGTCTTCGGACGAGTATAATCGCGGCTCAGGCTCCATCGCCCATAGCTGCTCTTGCCCATTGCGTACATAGTAGTGGCGGTCATTGCTGACACGAAGGTCTGCGCGTCCGGTTCGTGCCCAGTCGGAAAACAGAATGGAAAGCGAGCAGAAGCTGGGTTCCAGTTGCTGGAGGGGGGCGTAGCTGCCCTCGTTCGGGCGATAGAGTAGGGTTGGCTCGCAGGATTCAAACGGGCCTTCCGGGTCGAAGCGATCGACGTAAGTTCCAAATGCCAATGTTGGCAAGGATTGGTCGTCTTCCCATGTGGCCGAAAACCCAGTGGTCCAGTGATCCACGGATTGGAACTCGATGTTATCGAAGGGACGGAACTGACAATCCACCTGCCCTTGAAGCAGGACATCTTCGCCCACACGCAATATGGCCAGATCCATCAAACCATCGCCGTCAACGTCCAATGGGTAGGCGCCGGTTACTCCGGTTAAGGCCAGCTGATCCGGTGTCTCAATAAGAAAAGAAACCTCGCCCTCAGAGGTGTTTTTGAACAGCTGAGATCGATTGGACCCGCCCGCGACGAACAATTCGGGTAATGTGTCTCCGTTACAATCAAAAACCGCTACTCCGCCGCCAACAAAGTGCTCCCAACCGCCATCGTAAATATGAACGGGCACGTCGATGCTTTTGAATTGAAGCTGTGAATCGGCATCGGCAGCTGTGGCAAGAACGAGTAATGCCGCAAATTCAGGACGCATTCGCCGCAAGCCCCTTTACCTTCAGGATCGAGACCTGTTCGATCCCATACGCGGCAGCACCTTTGGCCCACATCAGATCACCCCAGTGATGCACTTTGATTTCAGGCAAGGGTGCGTCGACATTCACAACACCATTTTGAATGCGCGTCATAACCTCGGCCGAGCAGAGGTGTTCAAAGCTCATTTGCGCACCTGACACAATGATGCATTGGGGATCGAACAGATTGATCAGATTGGACACTCCAAGACCAAACATCTGCCCCGCACGCGCAAGCACCGAGGTGGCTCTGTCATCACCGGAAATGGCGCGAGTGTGGATGTCCGAGACCGTTTGCATGTCGTCGGCGTGACCCGTGACAGTCATTTCTCGGATCAAGGCGTAGTCCCCAATATAGGCTTCCAAGCACCCCCGTTGACCGCATTGGCACAGAGCGCCGTCGAGTTGCACTTTGGTATGCCCAAACTCAGCCCCACAGCCTCTTTTCCCGCGGTAGAGCCTACCGTCCAAAACGATACCGAGGCCAACACCATGTTCGATCGTGACAACAAGAAAGTTCTTTAGCCCTTTGCCTAGCCCAAAAAGCTGTTCGGCTTTTGCGACGAGGTTGGCGTCGTTTTCCACGAAGGCAGGGCAGGGGAGCTCTTTCGCAATTAAAGGGTTGAAATCAATGTTTCTTTCGGTCACCGAAGACGACCAGTGGACAAAGTTTCTAGCTGCATCAATCTGCCCAGCCAATCCGATTGAAATGCCAGCCAAGTGTTCGATTGAAAGACCGACCTGTTGGCATGTGTCTTCAAGGGCCAAGCGGATAGTCGATATAAGGTTTGCCGGCGACATTCGGGCGTCTTCAAGCTGGGCCTTGTGCGACGTCACCTCGTTCCCTTCAAAATCCACGAGAATGACCGAGATCATTTGGCGTGCAACCTTCAGGCCCGCGACAAGGAACGACTGGCCGTCCAATTGCAGCAAAACTCTGGGTCGCCCCCTTTTTCCCGACTTTGACTGTGCTTCGCCTTCAATCTCTTTGATCAGCCCTGCCGAGATCAAATCAGCCGTTGCTGAGGTGATCGTGGCAGGACTGGTTTCCAAGGCGGACGCGATATCAATCCGTGAAACGGATCCCTTACTTCTGATCTGTTCCAACACCCGCAAGCGGGTTGCGTTTCTTTGGTCCAAAGAAACCACAGACGCTTTGCTTTTCAGCATCTTGTCCTCGCGAATCTTACTCTGGACCCAACTTAAGTGAATTTAATGATGTCTTGTAGGCTAAATATTTTACCGACTGAAATAAATATGGTATTCAAATTTGTGAGAGCCGCGAATCGAAATGCGATGGCTCGGCAAATGGGAGGAAATCATGAAGAAAATTCTCAGCTTTACGGCTGTGGCCACTTTGTTGGCTTCGACCGCATTCGCAGAGCCAGTGGTTGGCGTAAGCTGGTCGAACTTTCAGGAAGAGCGTTGGAAAACGGACGAGGCGGCAATTAAGTCGGCGCTTGAAGCAGGCGGCGCCGAGTACATTTCGGCAGACGCGCAATCGTCTTCCGCAAAGCAGTTATCGGACATTGAAAGCCTGATCGCTCAAGGTGTGGACGCGCTTATCATTCTCGCGCAGGACGCGCAGGCCATTGGACCGGCTGTTCAGGCAGCGGCGGACGAAGGTATTCCAGTCATTGCTTATGATCGCCTGATTGAGGACGACCGAGCGTTCTATTTGACCTTCGACAATGTGGAAGTCGGCAGAATGCAGGCCCGAGCTGTCTTTGAGGCCATGCCCAAAGGCAACTACGTGATGATCAAAGGCTCTCCTACTGATCCGAACGCAGATTTCCTGCGCGGTGGTCAGCAAGAGATCATTGGAGCAGCCGTCGACAGCGGCGACATTGTAATTGTTGGTGAAGCCTATACGGATGGCTGGTTGCCCGCGAACGCGCAGCGAAATATGGAGCAGATTCTGACCGCGAATGAGAACAACGTGGATGCAGTCGTTGCGTCGAATGACGGTACTGCAGGCGGCGTAGTTGCGGCCCTGACTGCGCAGGGCATGGAAGGCATTCCAGTATCTGGTCAGGACGGCGATCACGCGGCGCTGAACCGTGTTGCGCTGGGAACTCAGACAGTTTCGGTATGGAAGGATGCCCGTGAACTCGGAAAGGCCGCTGGCGAAATCGCTGTCGCACTGAGCGGTGGAACAAGCCCGGCTGACGTCGAAGGCGCAACAAGCTGGACATCACCAGGTGGCACCGCGATGAATTCGGTCTTCCTTGCGCCGGTTCCGATCACCAAGGACAACCTGTCCGTCGTTGTGGACGCCGGATGGATCCCATTGGAAGATCTGTGCCAAGGCGTTGAAAACGGACCTGCTCCTTGTAACTAATCTTCAAAGTCCCTGGCTCTGTCTGGGCCGGGGACCATTGCTGAATATGAAAGATCGGAAATGACCGAAACTTCGTCTCAGCCGGTACCTGAAAAAGCGAAACCCAGCCTGTTCCATCAATTGGAACTGGATATGCGGCTTTTGGGAATGATCGGCGCATTTGTCATCCTGTGCATCGGGTTCAACATCTTCACAGATGGGCGGTTCCTGACGCCTCGAAACCTGTTCAACCTGTCTATCCAGACGGTTTCGGTTGCCATTATGGCGTGCGGGATGGTGTTCATAATCGTCACGCGGTACATCGATTTGTCGGTCGGAGCACTACTTGCAACAACGTCAGCAGTGATGGCAATGACGCAAACCGAGCTTTTGCCGCAGGTGCTTGGGATGGGTTTGAACAATCCGGCCACATGGGCGATCACCATTGTCGTCGGGCTATTTGTCGGCACGCTTATTGGTGCGTTTCATGGCTGGATGGTTGGTTATCTGACGATACCAGCGTTCATCGTCACGCTTGGTGGATTTCTGGTTTGGAGAAACGTGGCGTGGTATTTGACGAGCGGCCAGACGATTGGTCCTCTGGATAGTACATTCCTGATGTTTGGCGGGACCAACGGAACACTGGGCACGTCGACAAGCTGGCTGTTTGGGTTGTTCGCTACCGCGATCGCGATCTGGGCGTTGTGGAGTGGTCGCCGCGCAAAAGCGTCACATGGGTTCCCTGTGAAACCTGTTTGGGCCGAGGCCACTCTGGCTGGGATAATCGCATTTGCTATCCTTGGGTACGTTTACATCGTAAACAGCTACGCTATTCCTACGCGCCGTCTGCAACGTATGTTCGAAGCGCGCGGCGAGACAATGCCAGAGGGGCTGGTTGTAGGATACGGCATACCGATTTCTGTCCTCATTCTGATTATCGTGGCTGTCTCGCTGACAATCGTGGCGCGTAAAACCCGGTTTGGACGCTACATCTTTGCCACCGGCGGAAACCCTGATGCGGCAGAGCTTTCTGGCATCAATACTCGGCTGCTGACCGTGAAGATTTTTGCGCTTATGGGCTTTCTGTGCGCCGTTTCTGCTGTGGTCGCCTCGGCGCGCCTTGCAAACCACTCAAACGACATTGGAACGCTGGACGAACTGCGCGTCATCGCCGCTGCAGTGATCGGAGGAACCGCATTGTCGGGCGGCATCGGTACCATCTATGGCGCGATCCTTGGTGCATTGATCATGCAGGCGCTGCAATCGGGCATGGCAATGGTTGGCGTTGACGCGCCGTTTCAGAACATCGTGGTCGGCAGCGTCCTCGTGTTGGCTGTCTATATCGACATCGTCTATCGCAAACGACTGGGGGCAAAATGATGCAAGCACAGGATGTGCAGAAAAAACCTTCCGGCACAGGGGGCGGTTCAGGCGCGCCGCCATTGGTCGAGATGCGCGACATCTCGATTTCCTTTGGTGGGGTCAAGGCCGTCGACCATGTGTCGGTCGATCTCTATCCGGGTGAAGTCGTTGGTCTACTTGGCCATAACGGGGCCGGAAAGTCCACGTTGATCAAGGTATTGTCCGGTGCCTATCAGATGGACCACGGCGAGATACTGATCGATGGCAAATCGGTCGAGATTGGCAATCCCCGTGACGCCCGGGCGAACAACATCGAAACGATATATCAGACGCTCGCCTTGGCCGACAATCTGGACGCGACATCGAACCTGTTCCTTGGGCGCGAGATGACGACGCCTTTTGGTTTGGTCAACGACGCAGCCATGGAGGCAGAATGCCGAAAGATAATGGCTCAGCTCAACCCGAACTTTCAGAAGTTCAATGATCCGGTTTCTGCCTTGTCAGGGGGGCAAAGACAATCAGTGGCGATCGCTCGGGCTGTCTACTTCAACGCACGTATTTTGATCATGGATGAGCCGACAGCAGCGCTTGGGCCGCATGAAACTCAGATGGTGGCGGATTTGATCCACCAGCTAAAGGCGCAAGGCATTGGGATATTCCTGATCGATCACGACGTGCATGCCGTCATGGAACTGTGCGACCGCGCCTCGGTCATGAAGAACGGAAAACTGGTTGGCACGGTCGATATCGCAGACGTCACTGATGACGATCTTTTGTCGATGATTATTCTCGGCAAACAGCCAACGCAAAAAGCAGAATAGGGTCAGGTATGGCAAGCGGATTTTTCAATGGGATCGAACGGATCCAATATGAGGGCGTGGATAGTCAAAACCCAATGGCCTTCCGGCATTACAACCCCGATGAAGTGATTTTGGGTAAACGCATGGAAGACCATCTGAGGTTTGCAGTGGCCTGGTGGCATTCCTTTGCATGGGAAGGGGGGGATCCCTTTGGAGGACCCACCCTGGAGCGCCCATGGCATCCGCAGGACGACATGGGACGGGCCCGCATGAAGGCCGATATCGCTTTCGAGATGTTTGAACTTTTGGGCCAACCCTATTTTTGCTGGCACGACGCTGACATCCGTCCCGAGCAGGGCAACTTTGCTAAAAACCTCAATGCCTTGGAAGAGATCACCGATTACATTGGTGAAAAGATGCAGGTTTCAGGCACCAAGCTTCTTTGGGGAACGGCCAATATGTTCAGCCATCGTCGCTGGATGTCTGGCGCCAGTACTAATCCAGACCCTGACGTTTTTGCATACGCCGCAGCGACAGTAAAATCCTGTATCGACGCGACCCACAAGCTTGGCGGCGAAAACTATGTTCTTTGGGGCGGACGTGAAGGCTATGAGACCCTGCTGAACACGGATCTGAAAACCGAACTGGACCACATGGGCAGATTTTTAAACATGGTCGTAGAGTACAAACACAAAATCGGGTTCAAAGGTACCATTCTTGTAGAACCGAAACCTCAGGAGCCTTCCAAGCACCAATACGACTATGACGCAGCTACTTGCATCGGATTTCTCAGGAAGTACGGGTTGGAGAACGAAGTGAAACTGAATCTCGAGCAGGGCCATGCGATCCTTGCCGGGCATAGCTTTGAGCATGAAATTGCAGTCGCGGCTGCCGAAGGGATGCTGGGTTCGATTGATATGAACCGCAACGACTACCAGTCTGGATGGGATACAGACCAGTTCCCGAACAATACACCGGAAGTTGCCTTAGCTTACTATTACATCTTGAAGGCGGGTGGTTTTACCACCGGCGGCACTAATTTCGACGCCAAAATTCGCCGACAATCGATTGACGCCGTCGATCTTGTGGCAGCTCATATCGGTGGAATGGACATATGTGCACGCGGTTTGAAAGCTGCCGCGGCAATGATTGAAGATGGTGGCATGGATGCCGCTCTTTTGGATAGGTATTCTGGTTGGAACACTCCAAAGGCGGCCTCAATGTTGGAAAGCAGTCTGGAGCAAGTATACGACCGGGTCATAGATGAGGATATTAACCCGGCACCAAAGTCCGGTCGCCAGGAAATTCTGGAAAACTACGTGAACAGGTTTGTGTGAAAATAGTTGTTGTCAGAAGAACTTGGGTTGAGGCGGGCAGGGTGCCTTCGTAGCCTTCGCGCATGATCAAACAATCGCCATTCAAATACTTCAAGACCAGTCCAGAGGTCATTCCTCTGGCAGTCATGCTGTACGTTCGGTTCCCATTGTCGCTTCGAAACGTGGAAGACCTGCTGCACGAAAGGGGAATTGAGGCGAGCCACGAGACTGTTCGATTTTGATGGAACAGGGTCGGCCCGATGTTTGCTGCTGAGATCCGAAGAAAGCGGGTGCAACAACTTCGAGCCTTTTCAAAATGGAAGTGGCATGTGGACGAGGTTTTTGTGAAGGTGAACGGCAAACACCACTATCTCTGGCGTGCAATCGATCACGAGGGTGAGGTGCTGGAAGCAGTTGTCACCAAACGCCGAAACGAGCAAGCGGCATTGAAATTCCTCAAAAAATTGATGAAGCGCCATGGCTGTGTAGAGAGATCGTGACGGATCGTTTCGCTT
The DNA here is from genome assembly GCF_059611065.1 of Ruegeria sp. CDSB086. Classification (NCBI taxonomy): domain Bacteria; kingdom Pseudomonadati; phylum Pseudomonadota; class Alphaproteobacteria; order Rhodobacterales; family Roseobacteraceae; genus Ruegeria; species Ruegeria sp. CDSB086. The sequence goes on from NZ_JBXWOV010000019.1 coordinate 24,226, forward strand.
CCTACAAAGCTGCGCTCAGAGAAATGGGCGGGCCCGAAAAACAACAGACGGGAAGGTGGCTCAACAACCGCGTCGAGAATTCGCACCTGCCGTTTCGACGAGCCCAAAGCAGACCCAGGGGCGTTCTGCGGCGAATGACCGTTTCAAGTCCAAACTACTTGATGCTGCGCGTGGCAGCAATGTCAGCTTTCAGGTCGCTCTCGTATTTTCTACATTGCGGGGCGAGGCGATCGCGGTGAGCTACTTTTAGCTCAATCGACCATAAAAGGTCATTCGGGCGGCTTCAGAAAGTTCGACACCGGGTTCGGCATTATAAGCAAGCACTGCGAGAATGCGCGTTAGATCACCTTCATTAGGTGCAACCCGGTGAATCGAGTTGCGGCCCCGGAAGAAGACCAGTGTACCGGCATCGGCCTCGACAATTTCCACTGGTGCCTTTCCGTCCAAAATTTCATTAACTTTCTCAAATCCCATTTCGCCTAAATCTGCATCGCGAACGGCGTTAACGTATTCGAACTTCCCACCCTTTTCAGGCGCTTGCACCATCAAGGTGATGGCAAAGGACGAGTTGTCAAAATGCCAGCCAAGCTCCTCTCCCTTTTCAGCAAAATGCAGGTTGATGGAAGATAGCGGATCTGCGTATTGGTGCATCGCGTCTTCGCCAAGGACATCGCACAAGAAGCTCCGGAAAACCGGGGCGTCATAGAGTTGGCGCAACGGTGAACCCTGCGGCATCAAATCATCGGTAATGCATCCTTTGGATGAGGTAACGAGGCGATTGCGTGCATGGTCGTCAGCAAACCTTTCGTCTTTTGGGGTCAGGTAGACGTTGTGTTGCTTTGTTGACTTAAAGACCTTGTCTTTGCTGGCGATGCCCTCGTCACGGATTGTATCAATCGCTCCCTTTTGAACAAATCCCGGCATCACGAAGACACCCGTTTCGTTAAACTCTTTCTTACAAGCTGCGCGGAAATCCGGATTGCCTATCGGAAAGGCTTTTAAGTCGATAATGTCTTTCAGCTCCATTGGTCTCTCCTGCCGTCAAGTTGCGTGTTGACGTGATACAGAGGCACAAAGAACAAATAAAATTGTTTTTTGTTGCCTTTAAAGTGGAAAAAGTTATCCAAGCGTCATGGCCGAAATAACACTCAAACAATGCCGTTACTTCCAAGCAGTGGCGCAGACTGGTGGGATCGCTTCGGCAGCGCAGCTCGTTAGCATCTCGCAGCCCGCCGTTGCCCAGGCTATCGCCAAACTGGAAACTCAAACGGGACTTGTGTTGTTTCGACGCTTGCACGCGCGCGGAATGGAGCTGACGGCACAAGGTGTCGAGTTCCTTCGATATGCTGAACAAATGCTGGTTTACGCCGACAAAATGGACGTCGCAGTGGCAGATATTGCTGCTCACAGAATGGGAACATTACGCATAGGCTGCTTTCAGTCGATTGCGCCGTTCTACCTGTCGCACATCCTCAGCGTCTTCCCGAGACACATGCCTGGTGTAGTTTTGGATGTCGACGAACTTCTGCAAGAAGACCTGATCATAGCCCTGGGCCGAAACGAAATCGACCTAGCGATCCTTTATGATCTGGGCATTGATGAAACCTTGTTCCGCATACGTCCTCTTGCAACGGCAGACCTCTATCTGATCGTTCCACCAAACCACAGGCTTTCAAAAAGGGCGTCCGTGTCAATTCGAGAGATCGACGGAGAGGAGTTCGTGCTTTTTGATGCGCCTCAAAGCCGGGACTATTTTCTTAGCATTTTTGCCGAGTTCGATATTGCACCGAAGATCACGTTTCGATCGTCGTCGATTGAATCGGTTCGCTGCAACGTGGCAAACGGGCTGGGTGTTTCGCTTCTCTCGATGAAACCTGCCGACAACAAAACCTACGACGGCGGTCGGGTTGTCCCGATCAAACTCTCAGATTCAATACCGCCGATGCGAATTGTCATCGCGTCACATATGGACGCCCCAGAGAATCTGCTGGCTGACAGGTTTACCGGCATTTGTCGGAGCCTGTTCCAGGACCGGAAAATTCCATAGGACGTTGCGAGGCTGGAAGCTAAATAACGTGGAGAGCGGTCATTTATCGGACGCAGGGAAAAGCCTGCTTTGTCCGCAATGCGGTCTCTCGGGAAAATTTAGCAAACGACCGCATTGAGCCCAAAGCGCTCATCGTTTTTCAAGGTGAGCTGCGATCAATTGCGTGGCCAAAATGCAATAGATTTGGCTCCAATTAGAATACCATGCTAGCGTCTGAGAAACGCCGATCAAAAAAAAGGGATAGACAATGCCTGCGACACTTTATGATCGTTTGGGGGGAACGGATGGTATTCGGCGAATAGTTGACACGCTGGTGGACAATCACTCCAAAAACCCAGTTGTCTCTGCTCGATTTGCAGGAAGTGATATGAAGCACCTCAAGCAAATGGCAGGAGACTTCTTTATTACTGGTTCTGGTGGACCTGAGATCTATGCAGGCAAGGATATGGTTGCCGCGCATCGGCACATGAACATCAGCGGAGACGAGTTTGTCGCAGTATTGGACGACGCCGTGAACGCACTACAGGCAAACGACGTTGGTCAGCGGGAGCAAGAGGAAGTTTTGTACATTCTATATAGCCTCAAAGGGCAAGTCGTTGGGATTTGAGTATTGCGTGAACGGAGTGCACACGGAAAAGTGAAAACTCGGTCATTGGATTATTTTAATGTGGAGCAGGTATCGCCCAGGTCTTGCTGAACGTCCACTGATGGTGCCAATTGACAGTGAGTTTGAGAGCTTTTTCTTGGTCTCATTCTTGCTATCTGACTGCGTATGATCGCGTTAGGAAAATAGTGGTGCGCTATTTGGCAAAACTATTTGCAGGAATTTTCTTCCTTGCTGTGGCAGTTTCAGCCACTAGCGGTGCGGCAGCCACAGCGGTGGAGTGTAGCAACGCCGGAGGGTTACCGAAATGACAAACGGAGAAGCGGTATGTTCTTTTCGCAGCAGAACTTGCCCAAGTGAATGAAAAACATATCAGTCGCTCAGACAATGGCACCCCAAAACTTGTGGGGGCTCGCAATGCACGGGCAAAGACGAGTGTAGCACGAAGCAGGGTTGGTCAACAAAACCGCCAATGTGTGTCTATTAGAGCGGTAGAAATTCTGAAGGCAATTGCACCAAGAGAAACAAATGCGAGGCGGACCTAGTTGTTCGGGTAGCCTGCACCTAATGAGTTTGAGGTGCTGTTCCGGCGACTCCAAGAAACCTTGAAAAAATTCATTCGTGCATTTTCGGCAGCCCAGATGTTCACCTTGGGCAAGAGTTGCAAGAGTCAATAACTTGGCTTCGGGCAAATACAGACGGCAGCTTTGTCCGCAGAGTGGTCGTTCGGATGTACTGCAGCGAAGGTCCGCATCGAGCCCAAAGCGGACGTTCCGTTGCAGCGAAAAGCCATGTAATGCTCAGTGCATCTCAATGAATGTGACATCAACTGAAAACACGAATAGCACCGCGTTGTTTAGACCATCACAATCGTCAATAAGCCTGAAAATTAGACGCTCCTTCCCTAGGCAGCATCCAACCAAGCCTGAATGACTTGAAAAATCTGATCTATGCGTAAAACTAAGAGCATGAGTGAGTATTTTGATGAAATGTTCAACGGCGATGGATCACTTAGAGGTCCATACGAAGAGATCGGCCGCTGGTTTAATGCGGAAGACGCATCACGACTGAGGGCGAAACAGCGCGAAGCCGAAGAAGTGTTTAGGCTGACGGGCATCACTTTTAACGTATACGGCAAAGCCGAGGCCGAGGAACGTCTGATACCGTTTGATATCGTACCACGAGTTATTTCAGCGCGGGAATGGCAGCGGCTGGAACGCGGTATCGAACAGCGGGTGCGGGCAATCAACGCATTCCTACATGACATTTACCACCGTCAAGAAATTGTCCGGGCCGGGCGCGTGCCGGCAGAGATGATTGCCGGAAACGAGGCCTTCCTGCCGCAGATGCTTGGTGTCTCACCGCCCGGTCAGGTCTATACGCACATAGTCGGGGTCGATCTGGTGCGAACCGGACCAGACGAGTTTTTCGTTCTGGAAGACAACGCCCGTACACCATCCGGGGTCAGCTATATGTTGGAGAACCGGGAAACGATGCTAAAGATGTTCCCCGAGCTCTTCAGCGCGACGAATGTTCGTAATGTTTCAGACTACCCCCGCAATCTGAGACGATCTCTTGCTGCCTGCGCGCCGACTTGCGCCGACGGGGAGCCAACCGTCGCGGTGTTAACCCCAGGCATCTATAATTCGGCCTATTACGAACATGCGTTCCTCGCAGATCAGATGGCTGTGGAATTGGTCGAAGGCCACGACCTACGCGTTGTTGATGGGCGGGTCTGCATGCGTACCACCAGAGGCTACAAGCCCATCGACGTACTTTACCGCCGCGTAGATGACGACTTTCTGGATCCCCTGAATTTCAACGCCGATAGCGCTTTGGGCGTACCTGGTATCCTGGACGTTTACCGTGCAGGAGGTATCACAATCGCCAACGCACCGGGGACCGGTATTGCTGACGATAAGGCGATCTATTCCTACATGCCTGAAATCGTTGAATTCTACACGGGTGAGAAACCCTTGCTGCAAAACGTCCCGACCTGGCGCTGCAGTGATCCCGAGTCTCTCTCCTACGTGCTGGACAACCTGTCCGAGCTTGTTGTGAAAGAAGTACACGGGTCTGGCGGTTATGGAATGTTGATCGGACCGACCGCCAGCAAGAAAGAGATTGCGGCGTTCCGCTACAAGCTCAAATCGCGGCCCGGGAACTACATTGCTCAGCCGACACTGTCGCTTTCGACGGTTCCGATCTTTGCGCGCTCGGGACTTGCGCCCAGACATGTTGACCTAAGGCCGTTCGTTTTGGTGTCACCCGAAGGGATCAAGATCACACCCGGCGGTTTGACCCGCGTGGCGCTTAAGAAGGGATCTCTAGTCGTAAACTCAAGTCAGGGTGGCGGGACCAAAGACACCTGGGTTCTGGAGGACTGACCATGCTGGGAAAAACTGCAGGTGGGTTGTTTTGGATGTCTCGATACCTTGAGAGGGCGGAAAACACGGCCAGGCTGCTTGAAACAGGTCAGCGGATGGCGTTGACCCGTACCAAGAACTCCGCCGAGGAATGGGGCTCTGTTCTGAAAACGGCCGGCGTTCTGGATGCGTACTACGCAAAATACGATGATGTTTCAAAAGACAACGCGGTAGATTGGGTGCTGCGCGATGCTGATAATCCATCCTCGATCAAGTCAGTCATCAAACAGGCACGAGACAACGCGCGCCTTGTTCGAACCGCGTTGACCCATGACGTCTGGAGTGCAGTAAACTCCACTTGGATGCAGATCGATGAGATCATGAAGCGCCGTGTGAATGAGCGTGATTTGCCTGCGACGCTGGAACTTATTCGCCAACAGGCGGCTTTGGTTCGTGGTGCCACATTGGGAACCATGCTGCGCAATGACATTTTCGACTTCACCCGTATTGGTACGTTTGTCGAGCGGGCCGACAATACCGGGCGAATTCTGGACGTTAAGTACTATGTTCTTTTGCCCACGGCCTTTTCAGTGGGCTCATCACTGGACAATATACAATGGGAAAGCATCCTCCGCTCTGTTGGTGCGGGTGGCGGGTATCGAATGACCCATGGAGAGAAAACGCGGCCGTCTGATATTGCCCAGTTTCTGATCTTGGATCAGCGCATGCCTCGCAGCCTGCACTTTTGCTGCAGAAAAATTCAGGAGAACCTGTCATACCTGCAGAAAGACTATGGCTTTGCCGGGCCTTCGTGCGAGGCGTCTAAAGTTCTCTACGAGAAATACCTGGATCAGCAAATCTCCGATATTTTCGAGCTCGGACTGCATGAGTACATTCAGGATTTTCTGACAGATCTCGGCAACTTAAGCCGTCAGATAGAAATCGATTACCGGTTCTATGAGTAGCAAATGAAACTGCACATTCGACACGAGACACGATACGATTTCGACGCGCCGGTTCCCTTCGGGCTGCAGCAGCTGAGGAAAACGCCAAAGTCATTTCGCAATCAGAGCATTTTAAGTTGGAGAACCAAGATCTCCGGCGGGCGCAAAGAGCTTACATTTGAAGACTACCACCGCAATACGGTGGAGTTGATCAGTTTCGAGCTAAATACCCGAAGCATCTCGTTGATCTCCGAAGGCGTTGTTGAGGTGGAAAACACACATGGCGTACTGGGGCGTCATGAAGGGTCGACACCATTGTGGCTATTCAAAAGAAGCACACCTCAGACAATGCCGGGGAAAGGGGTCGCCGATGTGGTAGGCGCGTTGCCAACAGGCAAACCACTTGAGCAGATGCATGCCCTGTCTGAAAGAATTCGAACACAGGTTGCGTACGAGGTTGGAAGTTCGCACCCGGGTTGGAGCGCAGAAGACGCTCTCACAGCAGGGTGTGGCGTGTGTCAGGACCACGCGCATATTTTCATTACCTGCGCGCGGCAGATCGGAGTGCCGGCACGCTATGTATCCGGTTACCTTATGATGAACGAAACGGAACTACAGGACGCGACCCATGCCTGGGCCGAAGTGCATTTGGATGGTTTGGGGTGGGTCGGGTTTGACGTTTCAAACGGTATTTCACCTGACGATCGATATGTACGTGTCGCGACCGGTCTGGACTATTCCCAATCTGCACCAGTAATAGGGAACAGAATAGGGACAGCGGGCGAGCAATTGACAGTGCAGTTGCAGGTCGCACAGCAGTAACGGAGAATCTGATGACCTATGCTGTGGGCATGCGGCTGAACCGCGGACTGGTTTTCATGTCCGATACACGCACAAATGCAGGCGTGGACAATGTTTCGACCTTCAACAAAATGTTCAACTGGACAGTCGAAGGTGACCGGTCGATAACCATCCTAGCGGCCGGAAACCTGGCGACTACTCAGTCTACAATAAGCCTTCTGGAAGAGCGGACGAAAGTGCCGGAAGAACGCTCGCCGTCCATACTGGAAGCGCCGACAATGTTTCAGATTGCGCAATTGGTCGCCGCTACTCTGAACGACGTCATCGAGGAGCATGCCCGGAGCGGTCAGCAAGCCGACAGTGCCTTTCATGCTACACTCATTTTAGGTGGGCAGATAAGGGGCGGCCCGTCACGCCTGTTTCTAATTTACCCCGAAGGCAACTTTATCGAGGCTGGCGACGACACCCCGTTCTTTCAGATTGGAGAGACAAAATATGGTCGCCCAATTCTGGTACGCGCCTATGATCCGGAAATGAGTTTTCCGGAAACCGTAAAACTCCTGCTTGTAAGTTTCGACTCCACAATTAAGGCCAACCTATCTGTCGGCGCTCCGCTTGACCTGCTTCTGTACGATGAAGACAGCTTTGAAAGTGGTACACGGTCCAGATTCGAAACCGACGACCAGTACTTTCGCATTATTTCCGAAGGGTGGGGCGACGCATTGAAATCTGCCTTGTCCAAACTTCCGGAATACAGCTCTTAGGGAAAACTAAACGGTTGAATGCCGGCTTTGTCCGCGGTGTGGTCGTTCGGATGTACTGCAGCGAAGGACCGCATCGAGCCCAAAGCGACCAGCGCGGCGACATACATAAATGTCTGTTTCCATCTCCAAGAATAATTGCGACGGAAATTAACTAATCAGCCGTTGTACCAATTCGGACAACGGAGAAAAAATGCCCGACTGCGCACGAATACTACCTTTCATCGCATTGGTTGTCTTTTCTGGGATGAGCTTGCTCGCCATAAAAGCATTAGAGACGCTTGTTGTCGCGGGGTACACCCCGTTAGAACGCCTGTCACTGACGGCGAACCCAATTGCGTGGGGCGATGCCACGCTACAGGCAACGCGACCTTTGAGTTGAAAACCTTGGAGTGAAGAGCGTGACCCTCACGACCAGATCGCACCGAATATAGAAACGGAACATTGCTCATGAAACCTGATATCCTGTTCAATTCCATTGTGGCATTTGCCTTCATTGCCGCGCCTGCGCTTGCCGATTCACCGAAGCTTCAAACGCCCGCTCCCGTCATCTACTTGGCCGACAACCTTGACGAACAAGACGACCTCGGTTGGTGCATTGACACGCTTGGCAGAAGATTTGCCGAGCGACTGCAAGCCCATTCCTGCAAACCGGAAGGCGGCGACGTGCAGTTTTCGTTCGATGCCAAAACAGGAAATATTCAATCGGTCGCATTCTCGGACTATTGCATGTCTCATCAACCAAATGAGGAAAGCACGTTCGCTCTCGTCTCCTGCGATACCACTGCAACTGACCAGCAGTTCGTATACGACCCAGAGAGTCGCGCCATTCGTACATCAGACGACGAAACCACTTGTGTTTCCGCTGGCCAACACAGCCAATCTGCCGGACCGTACATGTCTCGGGCACTCGTTTTGACCGACTGCGTGACGACTCCTGAAGCGCTCAAGGAATGGGTAATTCTCGAATGAGACGCGCTAACGACTCCACAAAAGGACCTTTGCTGAAACCATCAGTTTCCCAAATCGCGCTATTCTTTGTGACGCCCGTGGCCCTACAGGCCGAGACCTTCTCTGCGGATGTCTGGGCCGACAATTGGTTCGAACTGCGTGTAAATGGCACCCAAGTTGCTGAAGACAGCGTGCCGATCACGACGGAACGCTCGTTCAATGCAGAGAGCTTTGATTTCACGGCTGAGCGCCCCTTTGTGCTGGGTCTTGTGGCCAAGGACTTTAAAGAGGATGACACGGGACTGGAGTATATCGGCACCCGTCGTCAGCAAATGGGCGATGGTGGCGTGATCTTGCAAATCAGGGATGCCTCTGGCGCGACAGTGGTAGTAAGCAATGCTGACTGGCAATGCCATGTGATCCACGCCGCACCGCTAGATAAAACTTGCGAAAACGAAAACGATCCCGTGGCAGGCACTGCCCCGTGTGGATTTGATGCCAGTGAAGAGCCCTCGGGTTGGGATGGTGCTGACTTCGACGCATCGTCTTGGGCAAACGCAAGCGTTTTTATTGAGGCTGAAGTCGACCCAAAATTCGGGTATGATGAAATCTCTTGGGATGGGTCCGCCGAATTGATCTGGGGCCCGGATTTGGAACAGAGCAACACCGTTTTGTGCCGTTTGACCGTCAACTAACACCCAAGGACAACCAAATTGTTAAAATCAACCTTCTTGACCATTGCTGTTTTAAGCACCGGGATGGCCCATGCGGAAAACGTCGAAATTTATGTCGTTGATATGCTCGACAACATTCAGAACGGTTATTGTATCGACATAGCAAAAGGTAAAGGCGCTTCTGCCAATCCCGAAGATGGGCTCCAAGTGCACACCTGCTACAGCCCGCTCGGTGAAGTGCTGGTCGATCAGGCGTTTGATCCAGAGCAATTCGCGGACGGTGTCCTCTTTATGCCTGAGTTTGACGTCTGCATGCAGGCTATCTCGACCGAGGCCGATGCGTCCGCCGAATTGGCAGCCTGTGATGGCTCCACAGTCCAAAGTTGGATTTTTGACGGCGAAGGCACCATAACCCCTGCGGCTGCCCCAGAAATGTGTCTAACCCTGACGGGTCAGACCAGAACCGGTCGCAGCGAGGAAAACCAGATGATGGCAATGACGCTTCAGGCGTGCTCTGAAGAACGAGCGGCGTATCAGACTTGGTCTAATCGCACTGCGGACTGAAAGGGGCCAAGGAGGCACCCAAGTTGTGCTTCTGGGGCCGACAAGCGCGTCTGTGCAGATTTCTGTAAGTATCGTCAGAGTTCGTGTTTTTGAAAAGCCGATATTAGATTGAGCGCCCAGAATTGGCGCTTTGTCCGCAATGCGGCCTCTCTGGAAAATTTAGCAAAAGACCGCATTGAGCCCAAACTCTCGAATGCTGCGCAAAAGAACGTCGGTACGAATTAGGCGGAGGCCAGCTGTTGACCTCTGCCTTATGGGGTCATTTGCTGAAAAACTCTGCCACAGCATCAGTCGACGCTTTCACTGCCTCAGGCTTGTAGTAGAAGTCCACATGAGAGAATTCGTCAAACGCCAATTCTTCATGTTCGTTCGTCAGCTTGGCAACAAACTGGGTTGAGCAAGGCGCGATAGGTGTCTGGACACTCGGAGATCGACTTCCAAGTGAACGCCATGACTACTCGCCGAAGGTCTCTGTTGGTAACCGCAATGGCTGATCCGCACACTGCGCGGGGACAAACGGTGGCGCTGATTGATGCG
>NZ_JBXWOV010000020.1:0-15038 GCF_059611065.1 Ruegeria sp. CDSB086
CTGCCAGAACCAGAAGGCCTCACAGCCTGACCTGTTTCGCTGGGGCGCAAAAAATGCGCCCCAACAAAACTGAATTTTCCTTTTTTTAGAGCTCTTTGGATGCCCGCTTCAAAGCGCCAGATAGCCTATACCCGCAAACGCAACCAAACATCCAAGCCATTGGCGTAGCATCATCTTTTCACGCAAAACAGCCCATGCCAACACAACCGTCAGCAGCCCAAAGACGGACGCTGTCACCGAGGCAAATTGCGCATTCGGCAACCCGCCCGCCGCGATCACGCAAAGGATGGCAACAGCATCCAGAACACCCATGACACAGAGAAGAGGCAGAGCCCGCCGCCCGGGCCAGATTGATCTGCGGGATGCCAGGGCGATCATGCCTAGGGCAAATACTGCCGTCAGCCGAATAACCAGGGAGATTGAGTATTCGTCATTATGTTCGGTTGCATATTGTCCTAGCGCAAAGGTGGCGGCGAACCCGATTGCTGCAAGTATCGATAGCACCACCGTCGGGCCAGCTGCCGGGTATTCGGTTGCGTCGCGTTCAGATTGGGCAGCCACAACAGAAACGCCAACACCAATCGCGATGACGGCAAGCCAGTGTAATGGGCTGACCGTTGCGCCGCGCCAAATGGCCAGTGAGACGGACAACACCGGATAGCTTGCAACAATCGGAGCAACCAGCCGGACCGGGCCGCGTTGAAAAGCGGCGTACATGCAGACGCCCGCCAGCAGATAGCACCCCCCTGCAGCAACAGCGCTGATCAATGCCGTGCCAGGAATTGGGTCGACTTCACCCATCATCGCAACCAAACCAAGTTGCAGCACTGCGCCCGAAACCAGCACAGCCATGAGCGAAGCAATCACACTGACAGACTGGCTGACATAGCGCACTGCCAGATCGTGTACTCCCCAGCAAAGTGCCGCCAAAAGGCCAAGCACCAGAGCGTTCAATCCGTCATCTCCCTCACTGATTTCACCTAGTTCCGCTTCTGAGCATGAGTATGTCAGAATGTCACTGTTGATAAACTTATTTTCCTGGTATGCAATATTACAGGTGCCAAAGATACAGAAAGGCAGCACATGGAATCTGCGATAGAGCAACTTGGTGGTGAGACCCAACTGCGCGCTCTGGTTGAGCGTTTCTATGACCGGATGGAAACAGATCCGGCAGCGCATTCGTTGCACAGGCTGCATTTTCGGGGACATGGGCTAAACCACACCAGACAGGCTCAATTTGAATTTCTCAGCGGGTTTCTCGGCGGACGTGCCTATTATCGTGAACGTTTCGGCCACATGGATCTGCGCGAAATCCATGCGCATATTCCCATCCGGAAGGCCGACGCAGAGCTTTGGCTGGATACTTTCGAGGCCGCATTGGCGGATTGCGAATTGACCGGTCCGGTTGTGGCAAAGATGCGCGCGACGCTTCGCCGGGCTGCGCTTATGCTGGTCAATGACGTTCCAGATTGGCGGTTGGAAGCAGATGCTGGGTATACGTAAAGACGCTTTACAGAAATCACGTTACGTGTTCTGCGGTTCCAATCAAAGCTGACGCCAATGACTATTGCCAAAATACGGTCGATCGAGAACATGCACCCACGTTCTGATGGCTCGCTTTTGGAACGTTGGCCGAAGACAGGCGTTGACCTCCCAAACATCCATAGGGCCGCCCATCACTAGCAAAACGTCAAAATCGCCCAGTTGCGGAATAGATTGCCCTTTGTAGAAGTGTACGATCTGCGTGTCGTCTTGATGCTTGGTGATTTGGTCACAAACTGCGCCGAGACTCGCCTTGCATATGCTGAAACTTGAGAACGTTCCTGGCGAGCCACTTGGGGCCTCAAGTAACGGGGCCGCAGCTTTTGCCGCGGCCCAGAAGTGCAACCTTGCAATCCGGCTTAGATGTCCAAAGTGTTGTCTTTTTCCCAGCGTGAGAAGTGAGAGACGAAAGAGTTCCATTCCTGATGTTTCATTTTCAGAAACGCGGATGAGAACTCGGCACCCATCATGGCCTTCAGTTCCTTGTCCTTGTCGTACTCACGCAGGGCATCAAGCATGTTCAAAGGCAGTTTCGGCGCACCGCGCACCTTGTGGCCTTCGGCATACATATCGATGTCCCAACGTTTGCCCGGGTCCGCTTTGGACCGGATACCGGACAGACCAGCGGCGATGATCACCGCTTGTAGCAGATAGGGGTTGGTCGCCCCATCGGGCAGACGCAGCTCAAACCGGCCGGGCCCGGGAACGCGAACCATGTGCGTCCGGTTGTTACCTGTCCAGGTCACTGTATTGGGCGCCCATGTTGCTCCCGACATTGTCCGCGGCGCGTTGATACGTTTGTAACTGTTCACTGTAGGATTGGTGATTGCTGCCAATGCTGAGGCGTGTTTCATGATACCGCCGAGGAAGTGTTTTCCGCGTTCGCCCAGCCCAACTTCACCGGTAGGGCCGTCGCCTTCGCCTGCAAACACGTTGGTTTTGGCGGCGTCACCCGGCGCATCCCAGACCGAGATATGGGCATGACAGCCATTTCCGGTCAGACCTTCGACTGGTTTCGGCATGAAGGTGGCGCGCAGGCCGTGCTTTTCAGCAACCGACTTGGTCATGAACTTGAAGAACGAATGCTTGTCAGCGGTGCGCAGCGCATCATCAAATTCCCAGTTCATCTCGAACTGGCCATTGGCGTCCTCGTGGTCGTTCTGGTAGGGGCCCCAGCCCAGTTCCAGCATGTAATCGCAGATCTCGCGTACCACATCATAGCGGCGCATTACGGCTTGTTGGTCATAACAGGGCTTTTCTGCTGTATCGAATGGGTCGCTGATTTGCTCGCCGTCCGGGGTCAGCAAAAAGAACTCAGCCTCGATACCAGTTTTGACATGCATGCCCTCGCTTGCAGCTTCGTCAATCAACCGGCGCAAAACGTTGCGCGGGGCCTGCGCCACATCCTTGTCTTCCATCACGCAATTCCCGGCGACCCAGGCCACTTCGGGCTTCCATGGCAGTTGAATGACCGAGGACGGATCCGGCACCGCCAGCATGTCAGGATGGGCCGGCGTCATGTCCAGCCAGGTGGCGAACCCGGCAAAGCCTGCGCCATCTTCCTGCATGTCAGCAATCGCCTGTGCGGGCACCAGTTTGGCCCGCTGTCCACCGAACAGATCGGTGAACGAGATCATGAAGTATTTGACGCCTTTTTCTTTTGCGAAAGCTGCGAGATCTATCGTCACGATTGCTTTCCTTTCCCTGTTGAATTTTAGTTTTTTAAAGCAAAAACGCGGCCCCCATCAGGGAGCCGCGCAGCATCTATTCAGAACCCTTCCTTACCGGGGTACCAACTGGTTCCCGCCAGCGGCACCCGCGCCATTGCGGCGGCTTCCATTGTCAGGGCACACAAGTCCTCGGGCTCGAGGTTATGCAGGTGATTGTGCCCACAGGCGCGCGCAATGGTCTGCGCCTCAAGCGTCATAACTTTCAGGTAGTTACGCAGCCTGCGGCCTGCATCGACCGGGTCCAGACGTGCGGCTAGTTCGGGGTCCTGCGTGGTAATACCCGCCGGGTCCTGTCCTTCGTGCCAGTCATCATAGGCACCAGTTGTCGTGCCCAGCTTCTGGTACTCGGATTCCCACTTGGGATCGTTGTCCCCTAGGGCAACCAGAGCGGCGGTGCCGATAGCAACCGCATCTGCACCCAGTGCCAACGCCTTGGCCACATCGGCCCCGGTGCGGATACCGCCTGAGATCACCAGCTGCACCTCACGATGCACGCCCAGGTCCTGCAGCGCCTGTACGGCAGGGCGTATACAGGACAGCGTCGGCAGACCGACATGTTCGATGAATACGTCCTGCGTGGCAGCGGTGCCGCCCTGCATTCCATCCATGACAACAACGTCGGCTCCAGCTTTCACGGCCAAAGCAGTGTCGTAGTAGGGGCGTGTCGCACCAACTTTGACATAGATCGGCACTTGCCAGTCAGTGATCTCGCGCAACTCGAGGATCTTGATCTCAAGATCGTCCGGGCCAGTCCAGTCGGGATGTCGACAGGCCGAGCGCTGGTCGATACCCTTGGGCAGGGTTCGCATCTCGGCCACGCGGTCGCTAATCTTCTGACCCAGCAGCATACCACCGCCGCCGGGTTTGGCACCTTGGCCAACCACAATCTCAATTGCATCAGCCTTGCGCAGATCGTTCGGGTTCATGCCGTAACGCGAAGGTAAATACTGATAGACCAGCTTGGTTGAATGGCCGCGTTCCTCTGGTGTCATGCCACCGTCACCGGTGGTGGTTGACGTGCCCGCTGCGGATGCGCCGCGGCCCAGAGCTTCTTTCGCCGGACCTGACAATGCGCCAAAACTCATGCCCGCGATGGTGATCGGGATATCAAGCTCGATCGGTTTTTTGGCAAAGCGCGTGCCCAGCGTCACTGAGGTATCGCAACGTTCGCGATAGCCCTCCAACGGATAGCGCGATACCGACGCACCCAGAAAAAGCAGGTCGTCGAAATGAGGTACTTTCCGCTTCGCCCCCCCACCACGAATGTCATAGATGCCGGTCGCAGCGGCGCGACGGATCTCGGCATTGATCGGGTTGGAAAATGTCGCCGACTGGATCGGCAGGGTGCGGGGGATCTGATCGTCCATATCTTTCATACCCTTCTTCCTCAGTAAGCGGCGGCGTTATCAACGTCGAAATTATAAAGCTGACGGGCCGAACCATAGCGTTTGAACTCTTCTGGCTTGGCGTCGCTGCCCGCGCGGGCCAGAAGATCCCTCAGGATATCCAGATGCTCGGGACGCATGTCCTTCTCGATGCAATCGGCGCCGAGGCTCTTGACCGAACCACGCACGAACAGCCGGGCTTCGTAGAGTGAATCCCCCAGCGCATCTCCTGCGTCCCCGCAGACAACCAGATTGCCGTCCTGTGCCATGAAGGCGGACATATGGCCGATGTTGCCATGCACGACGATATCGATCCCTTTCATTGAGATGCCGCAGCGCGAGCTGGCATTGCCTTTGATCACCAGCAATCCGCCATGGCCGGTCGCTCCGGCGTATTGGCTGGCGTCACCATCGACGATGACCTGACCGGACATCATGTTTTCAGCAACGCCCGGACCAACAGAGCCCTCAACCTTGATGGTCGCCTGCTGGTTCATGCCTGCACAGTAGTACCCGGTCGAACCTTTGACCGTCACCTCAATCGGAGCGTCCAGTCCGACTGCGATTGCGTGGCTGCCCTTAGGGTTCACAATTTCCCATCGGGTTTGATTGGTCTCGGCGTTTTGTGCCTGCAGGGATGAGTTCAATCCGCGCAGCCCGTCTGCCTCTAGATCATAGGTCTGCATATCAGGCGGCCTTTTCGTGGGTTGTGGGGCTGTCGTTGTGCGACCAGAAATATACGGTGGAGGGTTCAGGTTCCCAAACCCGGGCGTCTTCAATACCCGGCAGGTTAACCAAAGCACGGTATTCGCTGCCAAAGGCCACATATTGGTCTGTTTCGGCCATCACTGCAGGCTTACAGGCAATTGGGTCTCGTACGACGCCAAACCCGTCTTTGGTGCCAACAACAAAGGTGAAAAAGCCGTCCAGATCATCGATGCTGGTTTCCAGAGCTTCACCCAGTGTTGCGCCGTTCATCATTTTCCATGTCAGATATGCGGCACCCACTTCGGTGTCGTTCTCGGTCTGGATAACCACACCTTCACGGCGCAGTTTGCGGCGCAACGAGTTGTGGTTGGACAGCGATCCATTGTGGACCAGACACTGATCGGGGCCGGTGTTGAACGGATGTGCGCCCATTGTCGTCACGGCGGATTCGGTCGCCATACGCGTATGCCCAATGCCATGGGTGCCGCTCATTCCGTTGAGGTTAAATCGGTCTGCAACATCTTTAGGCAGGCCAACTTCCTTGTAGATTTCGAGACTTTCGCCGCGGCTCATGATCCGAACCGACGGGCGGATTTCGGCCAGCGCAGCGCGTGCGGCTTCAAACTGACCGGCGGGAATTTCAAGAACGGTGTGTGTGTCGTTGTTTGTCTGACCAACCGTTGCGCCCAGCTTTTCACCCAGCTCATCAGCCAGGCCGACAAAGTCAGCATCGGGGTTGGGCGACTGGACTGTAATCTTGGTTTTGCCTGCCGACTCTGCGCCATAGATCGCGATACCGGCACTATCGGGGCCGCGGTCTGTCATCGTAATCAGCATGTCCGTCAGCATGTTACCCAGTTGGGGCGCAAGAGACTGGTCTTTGAGGAATAATCCAACAATTCCGCACATGGCTGGCAGATCTCCTTGTGTGTTTCACTATGATTCGACGGTATCAACAAAACTGGGGGACATCAATAATGCTAGGAAAGTTTTTTTCCTAAGAGGCAATGGGCGTGATCTCTGATTTCACGCCCATTGCCAGCTCTAAAAGCTGGATCAGTATCGTTCCAGCTGTGCCTTCACCTTCTCTTCGTCGCCGGTGTGGCGGGCCTTCTCAAGGTGTTCACCTTCCCGGACGAACTGGATGCGATGCCAGCCAATCCAGAAGACCACACCAATGATGACCATCAGAACTTCGTAACCTTGGAAGGGGTAGATCGGACCGACCTCGGCAAGATCGACAGCCCAGCTTGTGTATCCATTCGTAGACATGTCTTTCTCCTTTACTTCGCTGCCGCGCCAGCACGGGCAGCCAATTCCTGTTTGTCAGCTTCAATGATCGCTGCCTTGGCATCTTCGTAGGCGTGGTGCTCGGCGTAATCGAGGCCCTGCAGTTCAACCTCTTCCGGGATGCGAAGCACACCTGCGGCTGCCTGCATCTTGGCCAGAGCCCAGCCGGGTAGGAAGCCAAGAACAAAGAACATGATGACCGCGCCGGTGATTTGACCGATCGGGTTGATTGTTGCGTATCCTTCGTACGGCGAAGATGGCACACCCCAGAGGACAAAGCCTGAAATCACCAGGCCAACAACCCCGGCATAACCGTGCACAGCAACGGCGCCCACCGCATCATCCAGCTTGAACCGGCGTTCTACCCAGTAGTGCAGCTTGTACACGATCACGACGCCGATCGCGGCAATGATCATTGCCTGAATCGGATGATACAAATCGTTTCCGGCCGAGGCAGTGATAATTCCGGCAAGCCCGCCTGAGAAGGTCCAGAACGCATCACCTTTCGAGATCACATAAGCCGCCATCAGACCGCCGGACAGCGACATCAGGAAGTTGAAGGTGATCGCCGACAGGGTCGTCGGAGCCAGATAGATATTGGTAGCTGTCCAGGTTACGCCAGTGATCTGCCCATCGATCCCTTCAGGTGAAATCACAGGCACGTTGCACGCGGCATAGAAGCCCCAGAAGCCAGTGTAGATCAGGAAGATGCCGATCGTCAGTAGCCACGGATTGTGCGGAGGAATGTCCCGTGGTGTCCCGTCCTTGGCGAACTTGCCTAGGCGCGGGCCCAGAACCATGATTACACCCAATGCGTAACCACCTGCAATTGCGTGAATTACACCGGAAGCATATGCATCATGGTAGCCGAGAATTCGAACCATCCAGCCACCGTAGTGCCAGCCCCACGCAGCGTCGATGATCCACCAGACCGATCCGATCATGACCGCATGTACCCAGAGCGCCGAAGACCTGATCCGTTCGATCACGGAACCCGAAACGATCGAGGCTGCCGTCCAAGAGAACAGCAGGAATGCTGCCCAGAAAACGCCGGTGATTCTGTCACTAACATTGGTTGCCATCGTGTCGGCCCAAGGCAGATTCGCTGCGCCCGCTTCTGCATCCAGACCGCCCCAGAACGGAAAGTTCGGAAAAGCCCAATAGATCCACCATCCAAAGAAGAAGAACGTGACCGTCACCAGTGGGATGATCATGATGTTTTTCATCAATGTGTGCATATGGTTACGGGCACGGCTGGCGCCGACTTCGTACATGCAAAAACCCACATGGATGAGGAACATGAAAACGACCGTTACCCAGTAGTAGAACTCGGTAAAGATCGTCGTGAGAGCATTTAGATTGCCATCCACTTCGTAGTCTCCCTGTTGTTGCAGCAGGAGGTCTCTCTGCGGAGTTTTCCTGCTGGGAAATTTTATCTACTCAGGGGACAATCTCGTGGGGCACCTGTCAATAGATATGTGGGGCAAACATCTTTAACGGTGGTGTCGCATACTCAATTTGAAGGGTCGAATACTGCCTATTAGCCATGAAAATAAGAGGTTTTCTTCAACTCTAAACCCCCGCCTAAGGGTTCAGAATTTGAAGGCAAATATTCCCAACAGGAAAATAATCTGCACAGAGGTGTTGATTTTCAATCTGACATCGGCCTCAATATAGGCAACAAAAAGCAATCAACGGGAGAGCTGAACCATGGCCATTCTTTGGAGGACGTCCGCCCTTGCGCAGCGCCATGCCGAGATCGGCGGCGAACTTGAGGACTGGAACGGCATGGGAACCGCATGGTTCTATGACCACAGCCCAGAACGCGCCAAAGCTGATTATGAGGCAATCCGCACCAAGGCGGGCCTCATGGATGTTTCCGGCCTCAAAAAGGTTCACGTGGTCGGCGAAGATGCCGCCTATGTCATTGATCGGGTCACCACGCGGAACGTGGAAAAGATCATGCCGGGTCGTTCGACCTATGCCTCGATCCTGAATGCCGAAGGTAAATTCGTTGACGATTGCATCATCTATCGCCTGTCGGTGAACACATGGCTTGTGGTGCACGGCACCGGCACGGGCATGGAGCAGCTGACGTCGGTGGCGGCGGGCAAAAACTGCGCGGTCATTTTTGACGACGACATGCACGACATGTCGCTTCAGGGACCAGTGGCCGTTGATTTGCTGGCCAAGCACATCCCCGGAATTCGGGATCTGGCCTATTTCGGCATCATGCAAACCAAACTCTATGGCTGCCCGGTTATGATATCGCGGACCGGTTACACCGGTGAGCGCGGGTATGAGATCTTCTGCCAAGCTAAACACGCGGTGCATCTGTGGGATAGCATTCTGGCCGAGGGTAAGGATATGGGCATCGTCCCGGTCCAGTTTTCGACGCTCGATCTGCTGCGCACCGAAAGCTACTTGCTGTTTTATCCGGGCGACAATTCGGAAACCTACCCGTTCGACGGCGAAACCTGCGGCGATACACTTTGGGAACTGGGCCTGGAATTTACAGTCTCACCCGGTAAAACCGGATTTATTGGGGCCGAGAACCACTATGCCGCGCAAGGCAAAGAACGGTTCAAGATCTACGGCGTCAAGCTTGACGGCACGACCCCTGCGGATGAGGGTGCGGACCTGCTGCAAAACGGCGAAAAGGTCGGAGTTGTCACCTTTGGCATGTATTCCGAAATCAACGGGCACAACGTGGGTATCGCCCGTATGCCGGTCGCCTGTGCCTCACCCGGCACCAAGTTGACAGTGCGCAACGGTGATGGGACAGAAATAGCGGCGACTGCGGAAGAAATGCCGTTCTACGATCAGGACAAATCTATCCGAACCGCAAAGGGCTGAGTTTCAGAGGGCGCGACGGACACACCGTGGCGCCCTTTTCCTATTTGAGGGCACAATGTCAAAGTTCGAATTTCCCAAGTCAATCGCAAGCCGCCCGGTCTGGGGCACGCTAGAGGTTCGCTCAGGTGAACATCATCTCATGATCGCTGAGGCCGAAGGGGCCGAAGCCGTTCTTGCCATCGCGACACCCGACCTGATGGCCAAAACCCATCTGATCTATATTCCCAAGGGAACAGATTACGTTGAGCGACTGCAGGCACTGAAGCCGGCGCAATTCTACGAAGGTCCATCCTATGAAGCCTCGCTGCAGCACATTCGCCGCGTTTTGGAAGACGCGCATATGGGGTTGCAGGTCTACCTGACCGGCTCTGAAGGCATGATGGGTCAGGCCATGAACGAGGTGATGGCCGTAGGCCTGCCGCACACGGCAATTCAGACCGAACATCGCGGATCGGTCGCGCGCCGTATGCAATGTGTGCATTGCAAAGGCATCACCGAAGATGTCGAGGTTGACCCCTTTGTCTGCGCGCATTGCGGGCTGAACCTGTTCGTGCGCGATCATTATTCCCGCCGTCTTGCCGCCTATCAGGGCGTCCGTGTCGATGCCGAAGACCATGGCAACGTGCCCGAGCCGAAGGGGATTTACGAATGAGTGGTGCCGAGAAAATCCAAGCCAAAGTGACCGAAATCACTCCCTTGAACGAGTTGGTGACGCGGTTCCGGTTCGAACGTATCGACGGAGGTCAGTTGCCGACCTTTTCGGGCGGAGCTCATACGGTTGTCGAAATGCAGGATGGTGGCATCACGCGGCTTAATCCCTATTCGCTGATGTCGGACCCGTTTGATCAGTCATCCTACACCATTTCGGTTCGGCGTGATGATGAGGGCAGGGGCGGTTCACTATTCATGCACCGCCAGGTCAAGCTGGGCGACGAGATGACCATCAGCTATCCGGTCAACCTGTTCTCGCTCGATTTACGCGCCCGCAAGCACCTGTTTCTGGCCGGTGGCATCGGGATCACCCCGTTTCTGGCGCAGATCAAACAACTTGAACTGCTGCACGGACATTGGGAGCTGCACTATGCCTGCCGCAATCACGCGCTGGCGTCTTATGCGGATCAACTGACCGACCGGCATCCCAATGAGACGAATCTGTACTACGACGACCAGAACCAGCAGATTGATCTGGAGAACCTGCTGAGCGGGCAACCTCTGGGCACGCATGTCTATGTCTGCGGCCCCAAGGGCATGATCGACTGGGTGCGCAACACGGCCGCTGCTGAAGGCTGGCCCGAAGATTGCGTGCATTACGAAGAGTTCCTGGCGCCTCAGCCCGGTAAACCGTTCGAAGTGCGTTTGGCAGCGTCAGACAAAGTCGTTCATGTGGGCGAGAACGAAAGCCTGCTGGAAGCTATCGAGCGCGAAGGCGTGGATGCGCCCTATCTGTGTCGTGGCGGAGCCTGCGGTCAGTGCGAAACCGTGGTCCTAGACCACGACGGCAACTTTGTTCACCGCGATCACTGGCTGACCGACGAAGAAAAGGCATCGGGCAAGAAAATCATGCCCTGCGTATCGCGATTCGAGGGCAAGTCCCTCGTGCTGGACCGCTGAGAGGAGGCCCACCATGACCATTCAATTTAACGACGAGTCCTTCCGCGACGACTATACGTTCCACAACTCGGACTGGGCGATCAAACGCTTTCCGTTCCCATTCCACGAAGACAGCTACATGTATTCGGTCAACATGGAACAGCATCGCGGCGGCCCCGAGGGATCAGTCTATGAGATGCGGTTCGACGTGGACGAGCATTATGTCTCGGAAATGAAAGACCGCGCAATGGTTCTGGATCAGGACCCGCTGCGCTGTCAGTCTCTTCCTCATATGACGTTGGCTGGCTGGGACTTGCTGGAACTGATCATGGTCAGCAAGTCCGAGGATTACCCGGACCTGTTCGAGTTGCATCGCAACGGCAATCAGTGGCGCTGGATCAACAAGCCATTGGGCATCGATCACAGCTTTACCTTCATGGATGAAACCACGCTGCCTTATGGGCCGATGGAATACATTACGCGACAGGCTCAGGGCGATTTCGCCGTGCTGGATCAGCGTGATGAGATGCTGTGGATGGACGCCGGCATGGTGACAACACAAGCCGATTGGAGCCTGGATTTCGACATCGGCATGAACTTTTTCGAATGGCACGCGCCGGTTCCGAAGGCCCATGAAATGGGTATTTTCCAGCGCGCGCTGAAGTTCTTGCTGAATATCCAGCAGGGCGCCCCTGCGCGGCGTCTCAACTGGACCATGACGGTGAATCCTTTGCTGGATACAAGTCCGGAAAACTATCACAAATGGGGCATTCAAAAGACCACGCTGACGCCTGAAAACATTGCTCACAAGCAGCATCTGCGGGTCGAGTTGCAGACGTTCTTCCGTCTGCCGCGCTCCAATGCGCTGGTGTTCCCGATCCGCTGCTATCTGTGCAGTTTTCAAGATCTGATGACTGTTCCCAAATGGGGGCGCCGTCTGCACCGGGTTATTCGGGACCTGCCTGAAGAGCTGGCAACTTATAAGGGGTTCATCGACAACCGTCCGATGATGCTGGACTATCTCAGCCAGTTTGACGACGGGTTACCCACATCGCCGGGGATTTGGCCGGACTTGGAAACGGAACCGCCTTTGTCGAAGTGAGTATTGTGAAGTGCCGTTGCTCAAATGACTGATCCGGACTTCACGCCTTGGCTAATTCCGAGCGATGACTTTGCATTATATGACGCGCTTGCGCTGCTTCGTGCGTCATTTCAATTCATGGATGCCCGGATCGACCCTCCGTCTTCTATCCATAGGCTGACGGTGGAAGGGATGCGGGAGCACTGTAAGGATGGTGGTGAAATCTGGGCCATCGGCCGACCGCTGTTCGCATGTATGTTTCTGACGCCCAAACCCGACAGCCTGTACTTGGGGAAGCTTGCAGTTCAGGAAGGACTGCGGGGGCAAGGTATCTGCCGCACGTTGGTGGATCATGCTGCAAGCCGTGCAACTGAGCTTGGTCTGCCTGCGCTGGAACTGGAAACACGCGTGGAACTTACTGAAAACCATCGTGTTTTTTCAAGGCTTGGGTTCACGATCGTGAATACGGGCAGCCATGAAGGCTATGACAGACCCACGGATTTCCTATTGCGCAAGACGATCAGTTTGTCTGCGGATAGCTGATCACCGATATGTAGCGGGCCGGCAGATTAACCAACCGTTCCGGGCCATGGGGTGAATCCGCGTCAAAGAACAGGGTATCACCTGGTTTCAGGGCGTAAATCTGGTCCCCATGGCGGTAATCCACTTCTCCCTCCAGCATGTAAATCGTCTCAATGCCACCATGTTGGAATGTTGGAAACACATCGGATTTAGCAGTCAGGGTGATCAGATAGGGTTCCACGATTACGCCTGATCCGTTGGCGCCTATGTGCCCCAAAAGATTATATTGATGGTTGGCGCGTGTTCCTTCACGCTCCAGTTCGACACCTTCACCTGCTTTTGTATGAACCGCCTCCCGGCGTTCTTCGAACTGTCTGAAAAAACTTGTCAAAGGAACCGACAGTGCATCCGCCAATGACTGCAAGGTCGTCAAGGAGGGTGACGTATTTCCATTTTCGATCTTTGACAGCATGCCGATCGACAAACCGGTTAGCTGGGCAAGCTCCGCGACGGTTATTTCCTGCTGCTTGCGAAAGGCGCGAACCTCGCGGCCGATGGCAACTTCAAGAACTTTTTCTCTGTTACCCGAACGAACGGAATGTGGGTCCTGAGTCAGATTTGCCGCCATTTCTTTATCGCGTTTTTTCAATTTCACTCTTTCAATGTCTAGCTACACTTGTCGAAACTGGTTCTGCAAGCAGGAGCAGCGGAAAACCCAATCCATTCGGAGCATCATAGCATCAAAGTTTTCCTGATAGTAAAATAATCATGCTGACAGAAAAAAGGCCAGGGATCAGAATTCCACTGTTTGTCGGCTTTCCGATAGCGAGCCTGGCATCTTTGTTCGAACCTCTGCGTGCCGCGACAATCGCGCCGGGCAAGAGGCGTTTTATTGATCTCTTGAACCCGACATCTGCGGCTTTTGTCAGATCCAAACTCGGGACCGAGTGTAACAAATAGTCTTAGGTTTATGGTACCAGCAGCATAATCTGTATGTCCGCCACATTGGTTCCGGTCGCCCCGGTTTGCAGGAGATCACCTGCTAATGACAACGCGGAATTACTGTCATTGTTGGACAGTAAAGCCACTGGATCCTTCCCGGCATTACGTATCCGACAGACAGTGCCAGCATCTACTATGGCTCCCGCCGCTGTGGTTGGTCCATCCCGGCCATCCGTGCCACCGCTGAGAAAAACCCAGTTGCCCGGTATTTTCTGTTCCTGAGTCATATAGGCGAGACGCAATGCCAATTCCTGATTTCGACCGCCCCACCCTGAGCCACGCAGCCGGACAGTTGTCTCACCGCCAAACAGCAGGGCTTTCGGTCGATCCACGGTCACGGATCGGGTCGCATGCAAAATTTGTTCTGCGGCATCGTCCACATTGCAGGTTAACGCATCCGAGACGATCTCGGCGTCGAATGATCGAGACGCGCAACCGTGTGCAGCCTGCAGGCTTATCCGATTAGAGCCGATCAGGTGGTTGGTGGCTTGAGCACTAAGCCTCTGATCAGGAATACTGTGTTCCAGATACGTGCGGACTGCTTTGGGCAACTCATGCCATAGGCCGTTTTCGATGCAAGTTCTGCGCGCGTCTGCATGGCTGCCGATAGGGGAAACGGTCGGGCCACTGGCAACAGCCCGCAGGTCATCCCCGATTACATCCGAAAGAATGTAAGCCGTGACCGGCGCTGGAGCCGAATGTTTCAGAAACCCGCCGCCCTTAAGTTGGCTGAGTTGCTGGCGTATCAGATTTATCTGAGTGATACCCAACCCCGAGGATAGAAGCACTTCGTTAACCCGTATCTTGTCCGATAGGGTCAGGCCGCTGACGGGGGCGGGGATAAGTGCTGATCCCCCGCCCGAGATTAGCGCAATGACCTGATCATGTTCCCATGCTTCGCTGAGCAAAGACACAATCTGCCGCCCGGCTTTCAACCCACGCTCATCGGGGATGGGATGCCCGCTTGTTAAGACGGTCGCGCCGGATACATCCGTCTGATTTTCAGCATGTGTTACAGCCAAAGCTACATGCGGGCCTTCAACGTGTTGCAACGCCTCTGACAGCATTTTGGGCGCAGCCTTCCCGACCGCAATCAGGACGCTGCGCCCGCCACTTGCAGGTGTTGGCAGTGGAGCGACGCATAACTTGCGGCGCAGGGCAGTTGCTGGGTCCGCTGCCGACACTGCCTCGGCAAAGATAACCGAAGCAGTGGTGCGAAGCGTTGTTGTTGAATGGCCCGGCACTACAGGTTCACGCCGCAGCGATTTGACTAGCCTTTTCGACCAGTACTTCGGCCTGACGGATCGAGGCATAGTCGATCAGGCGACCATC
>NZ_JBXWOV010000021.1:0-7490 GCF_059611065.1 Ruegeria sp. CDSB086
CGCGGGATGGAGCAGCCCGGTAGCTCGTCAGGCTCATAACCTGAAGGTCGTAGGTTCAAATCCTACTCCCGCAACCAGCGTCAGATAGTCCAAAACACCACGGTCAGACTGCAATTGATCAAATGAATCAATCGTTTAACATCTGCGCCCTGTCAGGTGAATAACCGTAAGGTCAAAGACACAAATCCTAAGCGCAAAAACAGGGATGAAAACAATATATCATGCATTTCGCTTGGTATTTTGCCTTCGGCTATCACAACAGGAAGCACTGAGGACGCAAATACTTTGTTATGCGCGTCTGCGTGGTCCCAGCTATAGGTTCTGAACAAAATCGGATCGATACTTGAATCTCTGTTGCAGTCCGCGACCAAATCGGGGAGCAACAGAATTCCTAAGAAATCTCTTCCCCAATGATGAGAAACAAGCCAATATCTCGATCTGAAAAGTCGACGTAAGCGGTGTGAAAACCGTTAACTTTTGGGGCAGGTCGAAAGCAACATGGTAAACTTCAACATCTCTGACGGCGTTGGTACTACGTTCACCGATACTTCTCCTGGTGGCGGTTTTGTTATTGATTTCGACTCTCTCGACAACAGCTTTAGCCTGCAGATCAATGGTGTGGATTTGTTTGTTGGTGGACCCGCAGGGGCGCCGAATGAGCTGCAATTCCAACGACAAGTCAATGGTACCGAGGGTCAAACTGTTCGCTTTGCTGACGGGGACAGGTACGAAATCGATACACCAGCTGTTTGGCAGCTTGGAAACACCAACGGTGAACCAGTTGTTCGTTTGGTCGTTGAGCCGGACGGAACAATCCAACTCTTTGGCGTGAAGGCAGATAACGGCGCGCTTGTACCGCTGGAATTGTTCAACGGAATGACGGTAAATTCCGCTGCAATTGCAGACGCTTGGAACGATACCGGGTCGAACACCATTACCATCGACCAGTCCGTGACCGGCCCCACAAATGCAGACGGCGAGTTTGTGGACGTTTTGTGCTTTGCGGCCGGAACATTGATTGAAACCCAGGATGGTCCTGTTCTGATAGAGGAACTGCGGGTTGGCGATCAGGCTCTCACCCATGATCATGGTCATAAACCGGTTCGTTGGATCGGATCGCGCAGTCTGAGCCTTGTAGAGCTTGAAGCTCAGCCACGGCTTCGGCCTATCCTAATCCGAGCGAATGCCTTGGGTGATGGGTATCCAAAGCAGGATCTAATTGTGTCGCAGCAGCACCGCATTTTGGTGTCATCAGCTGTCGCGATGCGCATGTTTGAGTGTCAAGATGTTTTGATACCGGCAAAAAAGCTGTTGCCTTTGGATGGCATCGACTTTCTGCCCGACACCGCGGGTAGCGTCGAATACTTTCACATACTGTTCGATCGGCATGAGCTCATCTGGTCCAACGGGGCGTTGACGGAAAGCTTGTTTACCGGCCCTGAGGCACTCAGGACTGTATCTCCAGAAGCCCGACAAGAAATCAAAGACTTGTTTCCCGAATGTTGCGATTCGCAGTTCGAGGCGACTTCCGCACGCTACATTCCCAAAAAGGGCAAGCATATGCGTAAGTTGGTGGAACGGCACCAGGTGAACAACAAGCCACTTTATAGCTGATCATCTGTCTCAGACCCGTTTACGTCACTTTTGAGATTTGAGAGCGCTGCCGAAGGATCGCTTGATCACCGCTTGGGCGGTAAAACCCATTTCATCCCATCCGGCTTTTGGACGCGATTGAAAATTTCTGCTAATTTGTCCTCCAAGTGCAATGTGGGTTCGAGTTGCCGCGCCGCTTTTGCCGATACGAACGAAGTCCCCACTGCATTTGTGAACCAGAGCTGAACTACCGTTGTATGCAAATTGGATAGGCTTGCGGTCAGAACTGCTTTCAGCTGAACAAACTCCGGTGATAGAGCAGCCGGAAATCAAAAAGTTTAAGAAAACTATAGCTAAAACTTTGATTTAAAACATAATTTTGACTTTTCCTGCTCACAGGGAACGCACCACGCAGTTTTACCTCTGATCCGGTCCGCAACTGGAATCGGAGGCTTCGAAATGCTGGAAAAAAGGAATCTTTTTCGCCCTCAGCGCGCATCTGCCAGAGCGTATTGCAAACCTAAGCACCGCGGAATCAAAGCTATAGTGGCGGCACTGTTTGCGGGAGTACTGACCTCGGCGACTTCTGTCCCTTCGCCCACGTTAGCTGACGGGCTGATGGTTGTTGGCAGCGACAGAGGCGGGTATCTGCATGACCGTTTGATCGAAATCGAAAATCTGCAGAAAAACGGCATTCAAGTCGAAATTCGGGGACGTGTCTGCTTTTCAACCTGCACGATGTTTCTGGGCCTTCCCGGAACCTGTGTGAACCCTGACACGACATTTGGATTCCATGGACCTTCGCGCAGTGGCCGGCGGCTTGCCCCAAAAGACTTTGACTATTTCAGTCACATCATGGCCGCGTATTATCCCGAGCCGCTTAAGACGTGGTTCATGGAAAAAGGGCGTAACCGGATCAACGGCGTTTTCAGGATAAAAGGCACAGAGATCATCAGAATGGGAATTCCTGCCTGCCGGACAGCCTGAATGAAGCTTGCTTAGACCGGCGCGCAAATGTTAGACGCCTTGGGTCTTGACCGCCGGCCCATGAATTCAATGATAGCCGGTCGCTGCAGCCACTCAGGAGGCACCCTCAACGTGCTGTCATCGCTGATTCAACGTTTCGGGCGACGCGCGGTCTTTCCTGCTCCTGTGCCGGACACGCCGACCTGTGTCATTGGTGATGTGCACGGCTGCATAAGGCAGTTGCAGAAACTGTTGCCTCAGATTCCTCGGGATCATCGGATCATCCTTGTCGGAGATTATATCGATCGCGGCGAAAACAGTGCTGACGTTCTACGTCTGATCCAAGACCGCCCGGATTTCATCTGTCTGAAGGGAAACCACGAAGACATGATGTTGAATTTCCTGTGTGACCCTGAGGAATATGGCCCGCGCTGGCTGCGCTATGGTGGCCTGCAGACGCTGGCCTCATTTGATGTCCGGAACGTGCGCGCCGAGATGACCGCTGCTGAACTGGTCGCCTGCCGAGACAATCTTTTGGCGGAGATGGGACCTGAGCTGGTCCAATGGATCGCGGAATTAAGGACCTTTGATTATTCCGGCAACGTCCTTGTGACGCATGCTGGTGCAAATCCGAGTACGCCCGCCGATCAGCAACCCGAAAAAACTTTGATGTGGGGCCATCCAGAATTTCGAACTACCGACAGGCGAGACGGTGTTTGGGTTGTTTATGGTCACACAATTGTCGATCAAGCCACAGCGCGGCGCGGACGGATTGCTGTGGATACCGGCGCCTTTGCCACCGGCGTACTGACTGCGGTCTGCCTGGACGGTGGTGAGCCTACATTCATAAGTGCCCGTCCTTAGCGCCGTTCACGCCGAACCAGGTTCGAAAGCACGCAAAATTCTCGATGGTACACAGCTTCGGAAACTCATCCACGCTCGCGGCACAGAACATCCTTTTTTTCGGCCAAACCAAGCCAAGCCTTGTCAGGTCATGACGGTTTCAATAGGAAAATTAGGAACCGCGTCAAATTATTGAGCATTTTATGTTGATCTGTCCTGTCCTTCTTTGCGGGGGCTCCGGTACGCGCCTCTGGCCCTTGTCTCGAAAGAGCTACCCGAAGCAATTCGTTCCATTGGTCGGAGAAGAGACCCTGTTTCAGGCATCTGCCCGCCGGTTGTCAGGGGCAAACGCGGAATTGGAGTTTGAACCGCCGGTGGTTCTGACCAACTCGGACTTTCGGTTCATCGTCGCGGAACAACTGCAGGCTATCGGAATTGACCCCGGCACGATCATGATTGAGCCTGAGGGCCGCAACACAGCGCCAGCGGTTCTTGCGGCGGCGGTGCATGCTTATGCCAAGAACGAGGCTGCTGTAATGCTGGTTGCCCCTTCCGATCACGTGGTTCCGGATGCAGCTGAATTTCAGGCCGCCGTTGCACGGGGTTTGGAGGCGGTTGCGCAGGGCAAACTGGTGACTTTTGGCATCACCCCGACACATGCGGAAACAGCGTACGGATACCTTGAACTGGCCGCTGGTTCTGGCGGTGACGGTGCGCCTCTTCCGTTGAAGAAATTTGTCGAAAAGCCAGACCTCGCCCGTGCGACCGAAATGCTGGAGGCCGGGAATTACAAATGGAACGCAGGGATTTTCCTGTTCCGGGCGGCGGACATCATCGCAGCCTTCCAGGCGCATGCCCCCGATATGATTGAGCCGGTCAAGGCAGCGGTGGAAAAAGCAAAGCAGGATCTGGGGTTCCTGCGTCTCGACCCTGAAAGCTGGGCGCAGGCCGAAGACATTTCGATCGATTATGCCGTGATGGAAAAGGCAACGAACTTGTCGGTTGTGCCCTTCGGCGCCGCATGGTCGGACTTGGGCGGCTGGGACGCCGTATGGCGCGAAAGCGGCCCGGACGCGCAAGGTGTGGTGACCAGTGGGGGGGCAACGGCGATTGATTGCCAGAACACCCTTTTGCGGTCGGACAGCGAACAGCTGGAAATCGTGGGTATCGGGCTGGATAACATCATCGCTGTGGCGATGAATGATGCGGTTCTGGTTGCCGATGCATCGCGGGCGCAAGATGTCAAAAAAGCGGTTAGCGCGCTAAAGGAAAAAGGCGCGCCGCAGGCGACGGCGTTCCCGAAGGATCACCGCCCGTGGGGATGGTTCGAAAGCCTGGTGGTCGGAGAGCGTTTTCAGGTCAAGCGCATCTATGTGCACCCTGGTGCATCGTTGAGCCTGCAAAGCCATTTCCATCGTTCCGAACATTGGATTGTTGTTGAGGGAACGGCCCGCGTGACAATCGATGATCGTGAGCAATTGGTGACCGAGAACCAATCTGTCTATATCCCTCTTGGGGCAATGCACCGGATGGAAAACCCGGGAACGGTCCCGATGGTCCTGATCGAGGTGCAAACCGGCACGTATTTGGGCGAGGATGATATCGTGCGTTACGAAGATAAATACGCGCGCGGGCAGGGGGCCAAGGGCTGAACTGTGCACCGGGTTCTGTGTGGCATTGGATTGAAAACACGCGGCAGGGATTGCAGCCTTGCAAACCTAACTTATCAAGCAAAGCTGATCGTCGGTTTTTGATCCTGTCAAACCGATCAATAAGGTCATTGCCCAGAAGTGCAGAACAAGTGAAAACCGTTTAGTCCGCGCCAAACAAGTCACGGGTGAACACCTTGTCCGCGACATCTTCAAGTTCGGGGCTATGCCGGTTGGCAACGATCAAGTCGGCTTCGGACTTAAAGGTTTCGAGATCCTGCACGACACGAGAGCGGAAAAACTCATCTTCCTCCAACGTTGGTTCATAAACAATGACCTCGACGCCTTTGGCTTTCAGCCGCTTCATGATGCCTTGAATGGAAGACTGACGAAAATTGTCGCTGCCGACTTTCATGACCAGCCGGTGGATACCAACGACGCGTGGGCCTTTCATCAGGATTCGATCTGACAAAAAATCCTTGCGCGTCCGGTTCGCGTCCACGATGGCACGAATAAGGTTTTGCGGAACATGGCTGTAATTGGCCAAAAGCTGTTTGGTATCTTTTGGCAGGCAATACCCCCCATACCCAAAGGACGGATTGTTGTAGTGATCGCCAATTCGGGGATCCAGCGAGACCCCCTCGATGATCTGGCGTGTGTTCATACCGCCAGCCATGGCATAGCTGTCCAGTTCGTTGAAAAAGGCAACTCGCATGGCGAGGTAGGTGTTGGAAAACAGCTTGATCGCTTCGGCTTCATCCGGGTCGGTGAACAGGACGTCCACGTCTTTGGTCAAGGCACCCTCAAGCAAAAGCTCGGCAAATACCCGCGCCCGGTCCGAACGTTCGCCAACGATTACGCGGGACGGGTGCAGGTTGTCATAAAGCGCGCGCCCTTCACGCAGGAACTCCGGCGAGAAGATGAAGTTGTCGCTGCCCAGGTCAGAGCGCAGCGACTGAATAAACCCCACCGGAATCGTCGATTTGATGATGACGGTGGCCTTGGGGTTAATCGCATTCACCTGCCGGGCGACAGATTCGACACTGGATGTATCGAAGTAGTTGGATTTGGCATCATAATTTGTCGGTGTTGCAACAACGACGAATTCGGCATCTTCGAAGGCCGGTTCCGTAGTTGCCCTGAGCGACAGCGTTCGGTTGGCAAGAAAGTCTTCAAGCTCAGCATCGACGATGGGGCATTGGCCGGAATTGACCATTTGGACCCGCTCTTCAGAAATGTCGATTGCCGTGACATCGTGGTTTTGTGCCATTAGCACCGCGTTGGACAATCCCACATATCCAAGACCTACAACTGCAATCTTCATACCTTTGCCCTCATATTCGCAAGCCGGTGACTACTTCACCTGCTGTATTGCTTGCCGATTGTAAATGCGCATGTGTGCCTCTTACGCCCCCATTCCGAATTTTCGTTAGCATCTGACCTGCTTGAGGCAGGCCTGCGCCAAATGCGGGCTAACGCGCAAGCCAGACCGTTTTTGAGGCACCTAAAACCTGCTCAATCCCAACTATTTTTTTGATGTAGAAATGGGAAAAAGTCCCTCAAAAAAGCAACTTAGCGGCATTGCAAAAAATCTGAGGAATTTTCAGGAATTCAGCATTCTCAGGTTGAAGCTTGTGTGATAACGGTCAGACAACACTTGATTTAGGAGATTCAGGATGATCAGAGCGTCTCTTCTTGCGCTAGCCCTTTCAGCGACGGCCGTTCATGCACAAGATGCGAGTGCGGCGCAAGCTACCGCCGGAGGCGGTGCAGGCTCTGGTGGTGCGGCGGCAGGTGGCGCGGCTGCGGCAGGTGTCACAGGTTTTGTACCGTTGGTTGCCCCAGCTTTGGGCGCGGTTGCGGCAGCAGCTGGTATCGCTGCAGCAGCTGGCGGCGGGTCAACAAACAGCACCACAAGCACGACGGGCACCAACTAAGGCCCTTATCCCCAGCTTAAATGAAGACAGCGCGCCTTTAGGGCGCGCTGTTTCTTTTCAGAGTGTCGCCCGCACCTTAAATTTTAATAATTTTTGTCGCTTAGCTGCCACACGAATAACTGTTGTGCGTCACGCTGCGGGCATTGATCTGGCCTGGCACAGGGCCGGCCAGACGCTGATTGTCCGTGTGGAACCAGCTTAAGGTTGGGCACTTTGGAGACCTTGCACAGCGCAGAGATTACTTGGTCTCGGATCAGTTGCCCGGGCAACGAGACAGATATTGGTTCCAGGTCGGCTTGAGCCCCAAGTAGGGACCGGATGCACTGCTTGATTTCAGCAACCGCAGAAACCGGGCGAAGCGCGATGTGGAATTCGGCCGTGTCCCCGGCCAGACCACCGAAAACGCTTTGCAGGTCAACCAGGATGACCTCGTCCGGATTACATTGAGCATGCGCGTATGTACTTGTTGCAGGTGCCTGGATACCAGGAACGTCACGACGTT
>NZ_JBXWOV010000022.1:0-2500 GCF_059611065.1 Ruegeria sp. CDSB086
TGGTTGCGGGAGTAGGATTTGAACCTACGACCTTCAGGTTATGAGCCTGACGAGCTACCGGGCTGCTCCATCCCGCGTCACTTTGGTGGTCTACCGCCTATTCGGCTACTTGAGACCGTTTTTCGGCCTGTTGCTTACGCTACTTGAGGCCGGGGTCGAATGAGTTCGATATCGTAAGAGAGAAGTTTGATTGTGGGATTTTTCTAGGTTTGGCGGTGACCTACTCTCCCGGGGCTTAAGCCCAAGTACCATTGGCGCGGCAGTGCTTAACTTCCGGGTTCGGGATGGGACCGGGTGTTTCACTTGCGCTATGACCACCAAACCGAGGAAAATCCCCGTCGCGGCTTTGCTTTGCAAAGCGCGACGAGTGGCAGGCGACGTATTTGCGTGCAAATGCGCGTTGCTACTCGGTAGTTATGTCAATCAACACCGCAGCGTTTTGCTGCGAAGTTATCCATGTTTAATGAGGTGTATGTTTTTGATTTGTCTTTCCATTACTGGATCAAATCAAGCCTATCGGGCGATTAGTACCGGTCAACTGAACGCATTACTGCGCTTACATCTCCGGCCTATTGACGTGGTGGTCTTCCACGGCCCTCAGGGAGACCTTGTTTTGAGGGGGGCTTCCCGCTTAGATGCCTTCAGCGGTTATCCTGTCCGATCATAGCTACCCAGCACTGCCGTTGGCACGACAACTGGTCCACCAGTGGATCGTTCACCCCGGTCCTCTCGTACTAGGGGCAACTCCTCTCAAGTCTCCTACACCCACGGCAGATAGGGACCGAACTGTCTCACGACGTTCTAAACCCAGCTCACGTACCTCTTTAAACGGCGAACAGCCGTACCCTTGGGACCTGCTCCAGCCCCAGGATGAGATGAGCCGACATCGAGGTGCCAAACACTGCCGTCGATATGGACTCTTGGGCAGTATCAGCCTGTTATCCCCGGCGTACCTTTTATCCGTTGAGCGATGGCCCTTCCACTCGGGACCACCGGATCACTATGGCCGTCTTTCGACTCTGCTCGACTTGTCAGTCTCGCAGTCAGGCTGGCTTCTGCCATTGCACTCAACGAGCGATTTCCGACCGCTCTGAGCCAACCTTCGCGCGCCTCCGTTACGCTTTAGGAGGCGACCGCCCCAGTCAAACTACCCGCCACGCAGGGTCCCGGATCCGGATAACGGACCGCGGTTAGACATCAAGAGTGCGAAGGGTGGTATCTCAAGGGAGGCTCCACAAAGACTTGCGTCTCTGCTTCAAAGCCCACCACCTATCCTGCACATCACAATCCTGATGCCAGTGCGAAGCTGTAGTAAAGGTGCACGGGGTCTTTCCGTCTAACCGCGGGAAGCCTGCATCTTGACAGGCAATTCAATTTCGCTGAGTCGATGTTGGAGACAGCGGGGAAGTCGTTACGCCATTCGTGCAGGTCGGAACTTACCCGACAAGGAATTTCGCTACCTTAGGACCGTTATAGTTACGGCCGCCGTTTACCTGGGCTTCAATTCAAGGCTCTCACCTCTCCTTTTAACCTTCAGGCACCGGGCAGGCGTCAGACCCTATACGTCGTCTTGCGACTTCGCAGAGCCCTGTGTTTTTAATAAACAGTCGCCACCCCCTGGTTTGTGCCCCCAGCCCCTAGTTGCCTAGGAACCGGGCCTCCTTCTCGCGAACTTACGGAGGTATTTTGCCGAGTTCCTTCAACATCGTTCTCTCAAGCGCCTTGGTATGCTCTACCAGTCCACCTGTGTCGGTTTAGGGTACGGTCTTATAGGAGGGCTATTTCCAGGAACCTCTCAGCAGCCCATTCAATCCGATAAGGATGAACTACCTCTGAGATCCGTCACCACTCCACGGCCTAGGAATATTAACCTAGTTCCCATCGCCTACGCCTTTCGGCCTCGGCTTAGGGGCCGGCTTACCCTGCTCAGATTAGCTTTAAGCAGGAACCCTTGGACTTTCGGCGAGAGTGTCTCTCACACTCTTTGTCGCTACTCATGTCATCATTCTCACTAGTGATCTCTCCACCGGATCGCTCACGCGCCGGCTTCATCGAAAAGACTCGATCCTCCAAGGTGCCCCGAAGGACACTAAAGAGGATAAGTCTTATGTCACACTACGCTCTGCTACCATGCCTTACGGCATCCTAAGCTTCGGCTCATGGCTTGAGCCCCGTTACATCTTCGCCGCAGGACAACTTATTTAGACCAGTGAGCTGTTACGCTATCTTTAAAGGATGGCTGCTTCTAAGCCAACCTCCTGGTTGTTTTGGTCGTCCCACCTGCTTTCCCACTTAGCCATGAATTGGGGGCCTTAGCTGTAGGTCAGGGTTGTTTCCCTCTCCACTACGGACGTTAGCATCCGCAGTGTGTCTGCCATCTAGTACTCCCGGGTATTCGGAGTTTGGTTAGGATCAGTAAGCCTGTGGGGCCCCATTACCCATCCAGTGCTCTACCCCCCGGGGTATTCGGATGACGCTCTACCTAAATAGATTTCGCAGA
>NZ_JBXWOV010000023.1:0-4726 GCF_059611065.1 Ruegeria sp. CDSB086
TAATTCACTGCAGCGTTGATTGGTGTTGTTATGAGTGATGGAGTGATTTGGCTGATTGTTCTGCCCCATTTTGTGACGGGGTTTTCTGCGATGAAGATGATGTCGTTGGAGCGCAGTTGGAAGCGGGCGGCGAGGGTGAGTTGTGCGGCGTTTCGGATGTCGAGGTGCCAGGCGGTGACGGCGCCGAATTCGCGGGCATCTTGCGCCGCGCGCAGGACGTAGACCTCTGACGCGTCGCCGGTTTCCTTGGCGATGCCGCCGCCAGTGTCGAACAGGGCGTCGGCCAGGGTGGCGGTGTGGTTGAACGGCAGGGCATAGCGGCCCTGTGTACGCACTTCGCCGGACAGGTAGACATAGTCGCGGTCAACCGCATCCAGCTCGATGGATTGAATGTAATTGCTGCGGCGCTCGTCCAGGTCGGCGCGGCGCAGATTGACTGCGGTGTTCAGCTCTTGCAGGGCGGTCTGCCGACCCTCAAGCACGGTGTCGCGCAGCGCGATCTGCTGGGCAAAGTAGCGTTCGGCGCGATCCAGATCATAGTCGGTATCGACAAAGACCGAGTCATCGGCGACCAGATTGAGGTTCTGCAATGCGGTGCGTGCGTACAGATCTTCGAGCGGGATCTGATACATCTGCCCGTCGCGGTAGATGCGTACCGAGGAATTGTCGATATCGCTGACCGAGACCGATCCGGCAGCCGACAGCGCCTCGCCCAGGGTCAGTTGGGTCAGGGTGATGGGCTGGATACCGGGCTTGCCGACGGCGCCGCCGACCGAGACGCGGCGCGAGTTGAACTCGGCAATCTCAAGGCTGAAGGTGGGGTCGATCTGGTTTTCCACCAGGCGCTGGAACAGTACGGCCTCGGCCTCATCGACGGTCAGGCCGCCCAGCCGGACGCGGCCGACGTCGGGGATGTTGATCGAGCCGTCATCCTGCACGGTATAGCCGTTGCGGCTGTTCTGCGCGGCCAGCAGGCCCGACAGCTCTCCGGCGGTGCCCTGGGTGGACGGCGTCGACAGCACCAGCACGTCACCGATGCCGATGGTGTAAGGGCCGGGGTTGACCTGTGGCGGCGGGTCCAGTTGCAGCCCGGCGCGCGATCCGTCCTGGGTCGAGGGCGCCTCGGGCAGGGGGGCGGTGCCGCGCAGGCTGGTGCCAGAGCCCGATCCTGCCGACAGCCCGAACACCGTTGGCAGGGTCTTGGGCGCGTATGGCGACCGGTTGGCGACCAGCACGGTCTCTGGCGTGACCGGCACAACGCGGACTTTGCCCGCGTCGGAGACACCTGCCGTGACCGACGGGCTGCGATAGATGGTGGAACACCCGGCAATCAGAACGGTCACAGCCAGCGCGCTGAGGAGAAGTGGAGTATGGCGCACGATATGCCCTCTGCTGTTGGAAGTCTTAACTGTCATTGGGCACAACCTTTATGAACATGTTGCCGAGGAAATTGCCGGTCCATTGCGAGGATTGAACGATGCGTCCTGAACTGTTTTGCACCCAGTAAACGTTGGTAAAACGATCCGCCACCCCGAAGCATTCCTCTTGCCATTTTTCCGTTGCGACAGGGTTTCCGCGCAGCAAAACGGTCTCGGATCCCACGGCTTCGATCTGACACTCATAAGCATGTAACTCGATCTCATCGTTGGCGTTGAGAAAGCTGTGGAATCGTTCGACCCGGCCCGGACCGCCGCCCAGGATCCGCGCCGCGCTTTGGTGCACATCGGACGCCGACATGCCGTCGCCAAACCCCAGGGCCGAGGTCAGCATGCCGCGTTCCAGCGTGATGGTGGCCCCGTCCGCGGTCAGCCAGGTCTGTACCCCCGCGCGCTGGGTCTCAAGCAGCATAACACCGGCAAGATCGCGACTGGGAAACCCGACCTCAAGCCGGGGCGGGATCGGGCGGCGCGCGCCAAGGGCCTCGGCGCGCGGATGGAACCGGGGCGCATTTGGAAACAGCGTGCTCTTGAACAGGTCGACATCTTCCTGGGCCTCGCCGCAGGAGATCAGAGCCAGGGCCAGCAGGGCGGTGCGCGGGACCTTCATCGCCAGAACCTTCCCCAGCCGCGCGACAGATCCTGCGCGCGGGCCTCGCGGGTCACGCCATACAGCCGGTTGCGCACGTTCAGCCGTGCGCCGCCATCGCGCAGAACCGGACGGATGGTCTGGGCGATCTTGTTGCGCGACGGGCGGCCGGTCAGCCACGAGATCGGGATTTCCAGCCGGATACCCTTGTCGAACGACCCTTCACCGAACTCCTCAGAGCTGACATTTGTCAGGGTAAAGAACGCCCCCACCTTGAAGCCGTTGTTGAACTCGCGATCCAGCGCGAAGGTTGCGCCATAGTCGCCGGCCAGATAGCGCCCGACATCGACCTGCGCATGATACTCGCCCGGCAGATCGTAATAGGCCGAGACGTGCCCGGTGAAGACATTGTAATCCTGAAAGCCGAACAGCACGTCAAAGTCGCGCTGCGCCACATAGTTGGCCTCGGCCCCAAGGGCCAGACGACTGTTGTTGGGATACCAAAGCACTTCGGTGGAAAGCCCGCCAAACATGGTTTCCAGGTAGCCCAGCGTGGTGCGGGCATAAAGGTCCTTGCCCGGCCGCCACATATACTCGGCGGTCATATGCTCGATCCGCAGGTTGGATTCGCGTGCATAGATGTTCCAGTCCGAGCGCACATGCGGCAGGGTCGAATTCGACGGCCGGGTGCTGTCATCGAGGGTACTTAGGATCGGCTGACGCAGACCTGTCGAAAAGGTCAGGCCCGGCGACGGGGTGTAATCCAACGCCAGCGCGGCCCCCAGTTCGTATCGCAGCGGGTCGTCGGGATCAAAGAAGGAGAAGTTCAGATAGGGGCCGAACCGATAGGAAAAATGCGGATAGGCATCGGTGAGGAAACCGCCCTGCACCAATGGCAACGTGTCCGAGATCTCGGCCCGGGCAAAGCTGCGCCAGGCGTTGTCGGGGTCATGTTCCAGTTCATAGAGGTCGTCGCGGTTGACGCGCACCGCACTCAGCGGCACGCCGTTCGACATCAGCGCAATGTCGAAATGTTCGGCTTGGGGCGGTTCTGTATTGACCAGCACGCGGGCGGTACGGCCCAGAGCCTGCGCGGCCTGCCCATAGCGGTTGTTCTCCACCCCGACGCGGACAGTGTCGCCGCTGTCGGACAGATAGACCAGCCGCAGCCCTTCCTGATCCAGGGCGGATTGCATCCGCGCCCGGATATCACCTTTGCTGCTGTTCGCCGTTGCCGCAGCGACCTGCGATTCAGGGCGCAACGGCGGCGGTGCGGCACCCTGACCGCCCGGCGTCACCGCTTTGCGCGGATTGACGAAGTAGCTGTAGGTCAGCCCCAGCGAGGTGCCATAGAGATAAGAGGCCGTCAGCTGCGAGCCGTTCCGGAACCGGTACTGGGCGCCAAAATTGAAGGGCGATTTGACCCGGAAACTGTCATTGACGGATTCCGCCGTGTAAAGGTCGGGCGAATACTCGGCCAAAAAGGTCAGCCGGTCATTGTATTGCCAGCTGGCGCCGCCAAACAACGCCGCGTCGCCACGGAACCAATTGCCAAACTCGAGCTCACCCCCCTGGCCGTTCGAGTTTGACGCGGGCCGGGTGTCGAACCGGCTGCCGAAAATACCCAGCGGGTTGGAGAACGCACCACGCCCCGCCATGCGGCCCCATCCAATACCGCCGGTCAGCTTGAACCGGTCCTGAATGGTCTTGGTGGCCACGAAGTATTCCGCGGCATAGATGCCGGTGCCACCAAAATCGCGCAGCCCCATCACGATGGCCGGGCCGTGCCGGCTTTCTTCGCGCAACCGGAAATGGACGTCAAAGCTGCGGTCATACCGGGTGCGGTCCGTGCCGCCCGAACTATCAAACCCGTCAATCACCGCATAGCGGAAGCTGCCATGCACCCAGGGCAACATCTGAAACGTCATCGTCGCCCGACCGGTGTTCCTGAGACCTGCGGCGGTAAAGACAAGCTCACCATCATCGAACATCTCGGCGGTGGGGATCTCGATCAGTCCGGGTGTGCCATAGGTCGACACCGATTGTGCCTGCGCCATGCCGGTCGCCATAGCGCATATAAACGCCAAGAGAGGCTTCCGCCTGACTGTCACCGCTCGAATAATCTTCACGTCTTTATGTCGCTTTTGGGACGACGGGCTAACCCTATCGTCGATCCACGTCTCGCCTCGATATGCCCGTGGACTTATTTTCTTTGGGTTTGCGGTGCAAATACAATTCCGCACTTCAGTTAAATGAAAACCGGAAATGATTTAATCTACTATAGGTTGAATTGACCAAAGGATCTTTGCAACTTTCGAACAGGGTAAGCGGCATCGATTCAAGGCAAAGCATTCGAATTGATAATTACATCAAAACCCGAAGCTGATCGCGACATTCACGCCAACGCCACGGCTGGACACAAGGGGATCCATCAGAGGCGCGGCCCCCAGTCAGGCGCCGCCGCGGCGCATCATGACAGCAAGCGTCCGCCACACAATGCGCATCTCCATCGCCAGGCTGGAATTTGCAATATAGTAGAGATCAGCCTGAACCTTTCGACGCGTCGCATCTGTGCCTTCGATATAGCCCAGCTCGACCTGCGCCAAGCCGCTGATGCCAGGGCGAACGTCGTGACGTTCCTGGTATCCAGGCACCTGCAACAAGTACATACGCGCATGCTCAATGTAATCCGGACGAGGTC
>NZ_JBXWOV010000024.1:0-3729 GCF_059611065.1 Ruegeria sp. CDSB086
ATCGGGCCCATGCCGGGGCCACCACCGCCATGCGGGATGCAGAAGGTCTTGTGCAGGTTCAGGTGGCTGACGTCACCGCCAATGTCACCCGGACGCGAGAGACCGACCATGGCGTTCATGTTGGCGCCGTCGATATAGACCTGACCGCCGTGATCATGGGTGATCTGGCAGACCTCCTGCACGGTGGTCTCGAACACGCCATGGGTCGAGGGGTAGGTGATCATGCAGGCGGCCAGATGGTCCGAATGCTTTTCCGCCTTGGCGCGGAAGTCATTCAGGTCGATGTTGCCCTTGTCATCGGCCTGCACCGGCACAACCTGATAGCCCACCATCTGCGCCGAGGCCGGGTTGGTGCCATGCGCCGAGGTCGGGATCAGGCAGACATTGCGGTGCGCCTCACCGCGCGCGGCGTGATAGTTGCGGATGGTCAGCAGGCCTGCGTACTCGCCCTGCGCACCCGAGTTGGGCTGCTGGGAGATCGCGTCATAGCCGGTGATCTGGCACAGCTTGTCGTTCAGATCATCAATCATCTCATGATAGCCCTGCGCCTGATCTTCGGGGCAGAACGGGTGCAGATTGCCGAACTCGGGCCAGGTGACCGGGATCATCTCGATCGTGGCGTTCAGCTTCATGGTGCAGGAGCCCAGCGGGATCATTGCCCGGTCCAGCGCCAGGTCGCGGTCAGCCAGACGGCGCATATAGCGCGTGATCTCGGCCTCGGCCCGGTTTTTGTGGAAGATCTCGTGGGTCAGGTAGGCGCTTTCGCGCAGCGCGTAATCCGGCAGGCGGTAGAGCTTGTTCGAGCTGTCATCCTTGCGATCGATGCCGAAGGCACCCCAGACGGCCTCGATGGTCTCGGGGCGGGTCTGTTCGTCCAGGCTGATGCCCACCTTGGTCTCACCCACCTTGCGCAGGTTGACACCGCGGGCCACGGCGGCCTCCATCACGACATTCTGCAGGTGGCCGACCTCAACCGTGATGGTGTCGAAGAACACCTCTGGTTCCACGGCAAAGCCCGCCTCTTCCAGACCGGCGGCCAGGCGCGAGGTCTTGCGGTGCACCGATTGCGCGATGGCCTTGATGCCGTCGGGACCGTGATACACGGCATACATCGAGGCAATCACCGCCAAGAGCGCCTGCGCGGTGCAGACATTCGAGTTGGCTTTCTCGCGGCGGATGTGTTGCTCACGCGTCTGCAGTGCCAGGCGGTAAGCCTTGTTGCCGCGCGCGTCGATCGACACGCCGATGATCCGGCCGGGCATCGACCGCTTCAGCTTGTCACTGGTCGCCATGTAAGCAGCGTGCGGACCGCCATAGCCCATCGGCACGCCAAAGCGCTGGGTCGAGCCGATGGCAATATCCGCGCCCATCTCACCCGGTGACTTCAGCAGCGCCAGCGACAGGATGTCGGCAGCAACAATGGCAATGGCTTTATGTTCGTGCAGGGCGGCGATCTCGTTGGTGAAGTCGCGCACATGGCCGTGGGTGCCGGGATACTGGAAGATCGCGCCAAAGACCGACCCTGCGTCCAGCGTGCCCGGGTCGGCCACCTGCACATCGATGCCCAGAGGCTCGGCGCGGGTTTTGATCACCGCGATGGTCTGCGGGTGGCAGTTCTTGTCGACGAAGAAAGCCGCGTTGTTGGCCTTTGACCGCCCGCCGCGCTTGGCCATCGCCATCGCTTCGGCTGCGGCTGTGGCTTCGTCCAAGAGCGAGGCGTTGGCCACGTCCAGCCCGGTCAGGTCGCTGACCATGGTCTGGAAGTTCAGCAGCGCCTCAAGCCGGCCCTGGCTGATCTCGGGCTGATAGGGCGTATAGGCGGTGTACCAGGCCGGGTTTTCCAGGATGTTGCGCAGGATCGGCGCCGGCGTGGTGGTGCCGTAATAGCCCTGACCGATCAGCGAGGTCAGAACCTTGTTCTTGCTCGCCACCTCTTTCATGTAAAAGAGCGCATCGCGTTCGGTCATCGCCGGACCCCAGTCCAGCGGCTCTTTCTGCCGGATCGCAGGCGGGACGGTGGCGTCGATCAGCTGGTCCAGCGTCTTGAAGCCAATCACCTTGAGCATGTCGCGCATTTCCGTCGGGCTGGGCCCGATATGGCGGCGGTTGGCGAAGTCATAGGCTTCGTAATCAGTCAGTTTGAAGGCCATAGGTCATGCTCCTCAGGGAATGTCTCGCCCGGCCGCTCTGGCAGGAGCCTCCGGCGGGGATATTTTTAGCCAGATGAAGGGGCGGATCCGCGAAAGGACCCGCCGTTTGGGTTTACCCGATCAGGGCCTTGTAGCCGTCCAGATCCATCAGATCCTCCAGCTGCGCGGCATCCGCGATCTTGATCTTGTAGATCCAGGCTTCGCCCTCGGGGTCTTCGTTCAGCGCGCCGGGGTTGTCGGCCAGCGCTTCGTTCACTTCCGTGATCTCGCCATCGACCGGGGCATAAAGCTCGGAGGCGGCCTTGACGGATTCGATCACGCCGATCTCGCCGCCTTTTTCAAACTCATCGCCTGCTTCCTGCTGCTCCACGAACACCACGTCGCCCAGCTGTTCAGCCGCGTGCTTGGTGATGCCCAGAGTGGCCGTGTCGCCTTCGACGGTCAGCCATTCATGCTCTTCGGAATAATAGGTTGCCATGTTGTCTCTCTCCTGACTTCAACGCTTGTAATTCTGTTTGACGAAGGGCAGCGCCACGATCTGCGCCGGCTGCGGCTTGCCCCGGATGATCAGGTTCACCGTCTCGCCCGGCTCACCGTGGCCCTTGGAAACATAGCCCATCGCCACCGGTCCGCCGACCGTGGGGCCAAATACGCCCGAGGTGATCTGACCGATCGTATTGCCCTCGGCGCACTGGATTTCCACGCCCTGACGCGCTGGAGCGCGGCCATCGGGCTTGATGCCAACCAGCTTTTTAGCAGGGCCTTCGGCCAGTTCCTTCTGCACACGCTCCGCACCCGGAAAGCCGCCTTCTTCCTTGCGGCGCTTCTGGATCGCCCAGCCGAGGCTGGCCTCAATCGGCGAGGTGCTCTGGTCGATGTCATTGCCATAGAGGCACAGACCCGCCTCCAGCCGCAGGCTGTCGCGCGCGCCCAGACCGGCCGCTTCGCAATCCTCATGCGCCAGGAAGGCTTTCGAAACTTCGATCGCCTTGTCCTCGGGGATCGAGATCTCATACCCGTCCTCGCCGGTGTAGCCCAGCCGCGAGATGCGGCAGTCTACGCCGTTGATCGGGGCCTCAGTGGTTTCCATGAACTTCAGGTCGCGAGCGGCAGGGCACAGATCCCCAACCACGTTTTCCGCTGCAGGGCCCTGCACCGCCACCAGCGCGCGGTCGAAGATCTCGGTCACTTCGACGCCGTCCAGATTGTCTCGCATATGCGGAATGTCCTGATGGCGCAGCGCGGCATTCACCACCACGAAATAGTAATCCCCCGCATTCGACACGATCAAATCGTCCATGATCCCGCCTTCGGCATTCGTAAAGAACCCGTACCGCGCCTTGCCCGGCTTCAGGGTCGCGTAAGCCTGCGGGCACAAAGCTTCCAGCTTCTCACCCACATTCTCACCGCGCAGGATCACCTGACCCATATGAGACACATCAAACAACGCCGCCTTCTCACGACACTGCTTATGCTCCCCCATAATCCCCAAAGGATACTGAACAGGCATCTCCCACCCAGCAAAATCAACCAACTTACCCCCCAACTCAACGTGCAAAGAATGCAATGGGGTGCGTTT
>NZ_JBXWOV010000025.1:0-3111 GCF_059611065.1 Ruegeria sp. CDSB086
CGCTAGGAGCACTTGCGTTGCTCTGCACATCTGTCGGAGCGATATTCTGCCATCTAGTGTTCGATACTTGGAAGCAGGGCATACCGGCGACGATAACAGGGACCCTGTCAGCCTTTGTGCTGAGGATCGAGTATACGAAGCTTCTGGACGTTCTTTGATTTTGCCCACCGACTGATCTGGGGTTTACTAAGTCAGCGATTGAACAGCCTTAGCTGGCTCCAGTTATCGGCTCTGCAAGGCCCGCTTTCTGCACAATGCTGTCCTTCGTGCCTGGTGCAGCATTAGTTGCTCTGGGCTCCGAGTAGTCATTCGCTGCACTCGGCCTGAACGACTGCGATGCGGACAAAGCGGCCTTTCGTAGATTGGCTTGTTTTTGTGCTTTATCTTGTATGTTGGTGTTGCAAAGTTCGGCTGCTCGACCAAAGCTCAGGTGACACTTTCCTGAAGTTGAAGGAGATCCCATGGTCAATCTGGGCACACAGCCGATCAGGACTCAAAGTGATATTTCTGAGTTCGAAGAAGAAATGACGCTTGAAGAGCGTTTACCTGAACAAAGCATCTTGGATGTCTTTATCAACAGCGCTGACCGCGATCCTGATGCGACTGCGCTGACAATGCTGATGACCGGAACTGAAGACGAAGAGCCGCGTCGTGTGACCTATGAACAGTTGCTGGGACAGATAATGCGCGCGGCAAATCTGTTTGCAGCGATTGGAGGTGAAGCACCGGGCGTTGCGTTTATGCTGCCCGCTTTGATTGAAACCCACGTCACTTTGTGGGGAGCAGAAACGGCTGGGTACGCTGTTCCGATCAATTTTCTTTTGCAGCCTGAGAGCATAGCTGAACTTCTCAAAGCCTCCGAGGCAAAGATCCTTGTTGCTCTTGGCCCTCATCCACAGCTGGACATTTGGGAGAAAGCTCTAGCAATGCGGGAGCAGGTTCCGGGCCTCGTACTTGTGCGCGTTTCTCCGCCGGGTACGCCGCCCGAAGAAGGAGTTATTGATCTTGCCAGTGCTTTGATGGCCCAACCTGATGATCATCTGACTTTTGGGGAGGCGCGCAGGGGTTCAGATCTGGCGGCCTATTTTCACACCGGGGGCACAACCGGTGTGCCAAA
This sequence comes from Ruegeria sp. CDSB086, assembly GCF_059611065.1. Taxonomy (NCBI): domain Bacteria; kingdom Pseudomonadati; phylum Pseudomonadota; class Alphaproteobacteria; order Rhodobacterales; family Roseobacteraceae; genus Ruegeria; species Ruegeria sp. CDSB086. Next base: position 1,118 of record NZ_JBXWOV010000025.1, read on the forward strand.
GCTCGTTGCGCACACCCACCGCAGCCAGCTGGTCGCAGCATTCGGGGGAGCTGTAATGTGCGGCTTTCGCTCCGATGACGTATTTACCGCTACTTTTCCTCTTTTTCACGTCGCCGGAACGATTGTCGGCGGCCTCAGTTGCTTTATGGCAGGCGTTGAACTGCTCGTAATGACTCCTGCCGGACTGCGAAACCCAGCAGTTGTCGCAAGCTTTTGGCGTCTTGTTGCAGAATATAAGGTTACAATTGTTGGCGGCGTACCAACTGCTATTGGGGCGATTTTGCAAACGCCAATCGGCGATCATGACATCTCGCACGTGCGGGCGGGCGCGACTGGTGCTTCATTGCTACCGCCTGCGGTCGGGCAGAAGTTCAAGGAAGTGACCGGCTGCACTCTTTTTGAAATTCTGGGCATGACGGAAGCTTCCGGATTGATCAGTATCGATCCACTCTGCGGTACGGGTACTGCAGGTTCAGTTGGCTGGGCGTTACCTTACACAAATGTCGACGTTCTAAAGCTGGAAAGCGATGGTGGTCTTGGAGCGGTTTGTGAGATTGGCGAAATCGGTGTTGTAGCCATCAAAGGTCCTCACGTGTCGCCCGGTTACAGCGTTACAGAATTCAACAGTGAGGTGTTCGTAGACGGTGTCCTGAATTCGGGCGACTTGGGATACAAAGATGCGAATGGGTGCCTTTATGTTGCCGGACGCTCGAAAGATCTGATTATCCGAAGCGGCCACAATATCGATCCGGTCATGATTGAAAATGCGATGAGTACCCACCCTGCTGTCGCGTTAGCAGCAGCGGTCGGCATGCCCGATCCTTATGCCGGAGAACTGCCGATATGTTTCATTCAGGTCCACACATCCGATGAGGTTACCGTTGAAGACCTAATGGCACATGCTCAGAACACTATCGATGAAAGACCAGCTTGGCCGAAGATCATTAAGATTGTTGATGAGATACCCCTGACGTCAGTCGGCAAAATCTTCAAGCCCAGTCTGCGGTGCGATGCTGCAAGGCTGGTAGTATCAAATCTGCTTCGTGAACAACTGAAGTTGCCCGACGCTCACGTGCAAGTGGAGGCCGGTGGGCCACGCGGACTTTGCGTCACAGTGAGCCTTTCTGAGACAGACGCGTCGTCTAGGCCCAGCGTTGAAGAGAAGCTTCAAGACTTCCTTTTCGAGACGCGCGTTGAAGTCGGATCGTAGGGGACAATTCTCAAAATGGCTCAAATTGCCAATCGCAAAAAATATTGTGTTGCCGGTGGCCATTGTGCGAGCCTTTTGATTGTTCAGCTGCTAAATGCAATCACAGAATCCAGTTCCCATGACAACGGCTGCAATGGGCTCGAAGCGGTCATTCAGTGAAATCTGCTCTACGTCTGCCTTGCGGACTAAGCCGCCACTCGCCGCACCGTCCACTAAGAAGCGCTCCGCGAACTTTGCGGACCCTGGAACAGCGTTTGACACAACAATTTGGAACGCCGCAGTTAACCGCGTGCACACCAGCATTGATTTCGAAAAGGTCCCAATGCCATCATCTTCTAAAAGTAGGAGGGGATTAGATGTGGAAACCAATCATATTTGCTTTTTTGATTGTCGTGACTGGTGCCGCAGCGGCTATGTCACACGATGTGCGGGATCCAGCGACTTTGCAAAAACCGCTTATTCAGGACTTGCTAACCGAGTCGCTCAAAAGCACTGAGGGCTTGGAGGTTGTCGTGAGCCATGTTGCCCTACCACCAAACCTCACTTTACCAATGCATTGGCATCCCGGTGAAGAATTTGCCTACATTCTGCAGGGCAGCGTCACCCTCATCCTAGACGGCGAAGGCGAACAAGAAGCTTTTTCAGGTGACGTAGGCGTCGTTCCGTTGAAAAAAGTGCACACCGCTCGCTCAGGGGACGAAGGGGCAACCATTTTGGTGTTCCGTGTCCATGAGGAGGGCCAGCCAGGCAGAGTTTTGGTCAGCGACTGATTTTCAAGACAAAG
>NZ_JBXWOV010000026.1:0-3061 GCF_059611065.1 Ruegeria sp. CDSB086
AAATTCAGTTTTGTTGGGGCGCATTTTTTGCGCCCCAGCGAAACAGGTCAGGCTGTGAGGCCTTCTGGTTCTGGCAGTTTGTTTGCGCGGCAGCAGGCGGTGAGGGTGTTGGCCAGCAGGCAGGCGATGGTCATGGGGCCGACGCCGCCGGGGACCGGGGTGATGGCGCCGGCGCGTGCTGCGGCGCTGGCATAATCGACGTCGCCGACCAGTTTGTTCTTGCCTTCACCTTTTTCGGGCGCATCAATGCGGTTGATGCCCACGTCGATGACGGTCGCCCCTTCCTTGATCCAGTCGCCCGGCACCATTTCGGGGCGGCCAACGGCGGCCACGACGATATCGGCGCGGCGGACCACGTCGGGCAGATCCTTGGTGCGGCTGTGCGCGATGGTCACGGTGCAGCTGTCGCCCAGCAGCAGCTGCGCCATCGGCTTGCCAACGATGTTCGAGCGTCCGATCACAACCGCATCCATGCCCGACAATGAGCCATGGTGGTCGCGCAGCATCATCAGACAGCCCAGCGGGGTGCAGGGCACCATCGATTTCTGACCGGTGCCCAACAGGCCCACGTTGGAGATATGGAACCCGTCCACATCCTTGGCCGGGTCGATCGAATTGATCACCAGATCCTCGTTCAGATGCTTGGGCAGCGGCAATTGAACCAGAATGCCATGCACAGCCGGATCGTTGTTCAGCTTTTCGACCAGCGCCAGCAGGTCCTCTTCCGAGGTATCGACATCCAGCTTATGCTCGTACGAGTTCATGCCGACCTCGACGGTCATCTTGCCCTTGGAGCGGACATAGACCTGGCTGGCCGGGTCTTCGCCGACCAGAACCACGGCCAGGCCGGGGGTGATGCCGTTTTCCTCTTTCAGCTTTGCGACCTGATCGGCCACTTGCGCACGGACCTTGGCCGCAAAGGCCTTGCCGTCGATAACCTGGGCTACCATCCTTTGATCCCTTCTTTCAAAAACGGATCGGGCGCATGAAGCGCCCGGTCATTCAGTCCGGGCCGAGAACACGTTCCTCACGTGCAATCGACCAGTCAATCAGCATGCGCCACAGTCTTTCGGCCAAATCCGGATCCATTCCCAGCTCGGCCGAGCTTGCGCGCACGCGGTGCACCACGTCTTCGACACGGTCCGGGATACGGGCAGGCAGGCCCTCGCCCGGCTTCAGCTCGGACGCGCGGTCAATGTAGCCTGCGCGCGCCACCAACATTTCGATCAGTTGGCGGTCCAGCTTGTCGATCTGAACCCGCAGATCCTGCATCGTTGCACAGTCTTGCGGCGGTGTCAGAGTGGGCATCGCGATCTCCTCATGGCCCGGGAAAACCCCGGACCACGAGATGTCCTATTCGGCGGCTTAGAACAAGCCCTCGATCTCACCTGCGTCATTGAGGCAGATGGTTTCCGCAGCCGGTTTGCGTGGCAGACCGGGCATGGTCATGATCTCACCGCAGACAACCACGATGAAGCCGGCACCCGCGCTCAGGCGGACCTCACGCACCGGAACCGAATGGCCGGTGGGCGCGCCACGCAGGCTCGGATCGGTCGAGAACGAATACTGCGTCTTGGCCATGCAGACCGGCAGATTGCCGTATCCGGCCTCTTCCCATTCACGCAGCTGGTTGCGGATCTTGTTGTCGGCCAGAACCTCGTCGGCGCGGTAGATGCGCTTGGCGATGGTTTCGATCTTCTCGAACAGCGGCATGTCATCGGGGTAGATCGGTGCGAAGTTGGCACTGCCGCCTTCGACGATCTCGACAACCTTCTCGGCCAGCGGCGCAGAGCCTTCCGAGCCCAGCTCCCAGTGACGCGACAGAACCGCCTCAACCCCATGCTCGGCGCAATAGTCGCTGACCGCCTGCACTTCGGCATCGGTGTCGGTGACGAAGTGGTTGATGGCAACCACAACCGGCACGCCAAAGGATTTCACGTTCTCGATGTGACGACCAAGGTTGGCACAGCCCGAGTTGACTGCGTCGACGTTTTCCGCACCCAGATCGGCCTTGGCAACGCCGCCGTTCATCTTCATTGCACGCACGGTGGCAACCAGCACCACTGCAGACGGCGCGATGCCCGCCTTACGGCACTTGATGTTCATGAACTTCTCGGCGCCCAGATCGGCCCCAAAGCCAGCCTCAGTCACAACGTAGTCAGCCACTTTCAAAGCAGTCTTGGTGGCAATGACCGAGTTACAGCCATGCGCGATATTGGCGAACGGGCCACCGTGGACAAAGGCTGGGTTGTTTTCCAGCGTCTGCACCAGGTTCGGCTGCATCGCGTCTTTCAGCAGCACGGTCATTGCGCCTTCGGCCTTGATGTCGCGGCAGTAAACAGCGGTCTTGTCGCGGCGATAGGCCACGATGATGTCACCCAGACGCTTTTCCAGATCCTTCAGGTCGTTGGACAGGCACAGGATCGCCATGACCTCGGACGCCACGGTGATGTCAAAGCCGGTTTCGCGCGGGAAGCCGTTCGACACACCACCCAGGGACGCCGTGATCTGACGCAGGGCACGGTCATTCATGTCGACCACGCGACGCCATGCGACGCGGCGTACATCGATCTCGGCTTCATTGCCCCAGTAGATGTGGTTGTCGATCATCGCCGACAGCAGCGAATGCGCCGAGGTGATCGCGTGGAAATCCCCGGTAAAGTGAAGGTTCATTTCCTCCATCGGAACAACCTGTGCGTAACCGCCCCCTGCAGCGCCGCCCTTCATGCCGAAGTTCGGGCCAAGCGAGGCTTCGCGGATACAGATCATCGCATTCTTGCCAATGCGGTTCAGACCATCACCCAGACCAACGGTCGTGGTCGTCTTACCCTCACCCGCAGGGGTCGGGTTGATCGCGGTGACCAGCACCAGCTTGCCGTCTTCTCGACCCTGAACCGAGTTGATGAACTCCTGGCTCACCTTCGCCTTGTCATGGCCATAGGGCAGCAGATCAGCAGAATCGATGCCGATCTTAGCGCCGATTTCCTGAATAGGCTTCTTCTGCGCCTCGCGCGCAATTTCAATGTCCGATTTATAGCTCATTGGGCAAAACCCCCGGTTG
>NZ_JBXWOV010000027.1:0-1464 GCF_059611065.1 Ruegeria sp. CDSB086
GAATGCGCGGCATAAGCCTTTGCAATGCCGTCCGCGCGATCGCTCCGCAGCACCTGCTCTGCGGCCGCGACAGCTGACTTGGGTCCCTGATCTACAGGTTCCAAACCTTGCACAAGACGTTGGATATGAAGCCATGCTAGCAAGCCCGCTGCGGAGGCGTATTCCGGATCTCGATCCAAAGCCAGTTTTGTCAGTCGTATTGCCTCTATGTTGTCTTGGTCAGTCAGCAAGTGGAAATGTGATAAAGCTCGGAGGTAGAGCTCGTATGCCTGTAAGTCCTTGGTGGGTTTTGCACGCGCACGATTTGTTTCAGCGTGCCGCACCGATGGTTCAATAGCTGTAACTACGTCTTCGGTGACTTGATCTTGAAGATCAAAGATGTCGTCGAGCACACCGTCAAAGCGGTCCGCCCACAAATGGCTCCCATTTTCGGTATCTATGAGCTGTCCCGTGATGCGGACGCGCTGCCCGGAACGCCGAACGGAGCCTTCCAGTACATACCGAACCCCTAAGTCGCGGCCCACGTCGCGGATGTCCGTGCTTTTCCCCTTATAAGCAAAAGAAGAGTTTCGTGCGACGACCATCAACCAACGAAACCGAGATAGCTCAGTTATGATGTCTTCCGTTATGCCATCGGCAAAGAACTCCTGCTCCGGATCACCCGACATATTGTCGAATGGGAGCACTGCGATTCCCGGCCTCACATCCGCTTTGATCGCGAGATTGGCTTTCGTACCCTTTGGCCAACACCAGATTCCAACATGCCGCGTGATGTTTTTCAGTTCGGTTTGCTCTCCGCCGTCGAATAATCCCGCATCGTTACGGTCAAGGCTGTTATGTGACATATCTGAAAAGAGCACTTGTCCCGGCTTCGCGAGAGCCTCCAGACGCGCCGCAACATTGATGCCGTCGCCGAAAATGTCATCGCCATCGGTTACAACTTCCCCTGTGTGAACCCCGATGCGCAGTTTGATGTGGTCAGGTTTGTGGGCGGACTGAACTGCAATCGCGCAAGCTGCTGCTTCAGATGGTGATTGAAACTCGACGATCCAGCCGTCGCCCAGGCTTTTGATCAGTGAACCATTGGTATCTTCCACGATCGGGAGAAACGTGTCCTCGCGGAAGGTCTTTAATGCAGCGACTGTGCCAGTACGGTCCTGATCCATCAGCGCGGAATAGCCCACAATGTCGGCGGCCAATACCGTCGTGAGACGTCTTCCCATTCACCCCTCCTCTTTGCAATGAAGTTAGCTCGGTGGGTTGCTTCTGTCAGCCCATTCGTCAGATTTTGAAAAGCCTTAATGAATAGAAAGCACAGGTACAGGCATACACGCACAACTAAAAAGGTAATGCTCAAATACCTGTCGCGCATTCAGCAAACGGTCACCTTCATATCCGCGGACTTAGTTACTTGCGTTTCTTTAGCTGCCAATGTTCGTGGCAAAGCAATTCCGCTTTGGGCTC
>NZ_JBXWOV010000028.1:0-1273 GCF_059611065.1 Ruegeria sp. CDSB086
CGGATTTTTCACCCAGTCCCTGTCTGACCGTGATCCCGAGCTGTTCGGCTCGATCACATCCGAGCTGGGTCGTCAGCGCGACGAGATCGAGTTGATCGCATCCGAAAACATCGTCTCTGCCGCCGTGATGGAAGCACAAGGCTCGGTTATGACCAACAAATACGCCGAAGGCTATCCCGGTCGGCGGTATTATGGCGGCTGCCAGTACGTGGACATCGCCGAGAACCTGGCCATCGACCGCGCCAAAGAGCTGTTTGGCTGCGGCTTTGCCAACGTGCAGCCGAACTCTGGCTCTCAGGCCAACCAGGGCGTGTTCCAGGCACTGATCCAGCCCGGCGATACCATTCTGGGCATGAGCCTGGACGCAGGCGGTCACCTGACCCACGGCGCCCGTCCCAACCAGTCGGGCAAGTGGTTCAATGCGGTGCAGTATGGCGTCCGCAAAGAAGACAACATGCTGGACTATGATCAGGTCGAGGCGCTGGCAAAAGAACACCAACCCAAGCTGATCATCGCCGGCGGCTCGGCCATTCCGCGACAGATCGACTTTGCCCGCATGCGCGAGATCGCCGACATGGTCGGCGCCTACCTGCACGTGGACATGGCGCACTTCGCCGGTCTGGTGGCAGCGGGTGAGCACCCCAGCCCCTTCCCGCATGCGCATGTGGCAACCACCACCACGCACAAAACCCTGCGCGGTCCGCGTGGCGGCATGATCCTGACCAATGATGAAGATATCGCAAAGAAAGTGAATTCGGCGATCTTCCCCGGCATTCAGGGCGGCCCGCTGATGCACGTGATCGCGGCCAAGGCAGTCGCCTTTGGCGAGGCGCTGCAGCCTGCGTTCAAGGATTACATCAAGCAGGTCGTCGTGAATGCACAGGCGCTGTCGGACCAGCTGATCAAGGGTGGTCTGGACACGGTGACCCACGGCACCGACACCCATGTGGTGCTGGTCGATCTACGACCCAAGGGCGTGACCGGCAACATTGTCGACAAGGCTCTGGGCCGGGCGCACATCACCTGCAACAAGAACGGCGTGCCGTTTGATCCGGAAAAACCGACCATCACCTCGGGCATCCGTCTGGGCTCCCCCGCCGGCACCACCCGCGGCTTTGGCGAGATCGAATTCCGCCAAATCGCCGACTGGATCATCGAAGTCGTCGACGGTCTGGCCGCCAATGGCGAAGACGGCAATGGCGCGGTTGAAGCCAAGGTCAAAGCCGAGGTTGCAGAGCTTTGCGCTAAATTCCCGATCTATCCAAACCTGTAA
>NZ_JBXWOV010000029.1:0-1176 GCF_059611065.1 Ruegeria sp. CDSB086
TTACTCGACGATTTTCGACACGACGCCGGCGCCGACGGTGCGGCCGCCTTCGCGGATGGCAAAACGCAGGCCGTTTTCCATCGCGATCGGTGCGATCAGTTCAACTTCGAACGACACGTTGTCGCCGGGCATAACCATCTCGGTGCCAGCTGCCAGGGTCACGGTGCCGGTCACGTCAGTTGTACGGAAGTAGAACTGAGGACGGTAGTTCGCGAAGAACGGAGTGTGACGACCGCCTTCTTCCTTGGTCAGGATATAGGCTTCGGCTTCGAACTTGGTGTGCGGTGTAACCGAACCTGGCTTACACAGAACCTGACCACGCTCAACGCCTTCACGGTCGATACCGCGCAGCAGGGCGCCGATGTTGTCGCCCGCTTCACCGCGATCCAGCAGCTTGCGGAACATTTCAACACCAGTACAGGTGGTTTTCTGAGTGTCACGGATGCCGACGATTTCGATCTCGTCGCCAACGTTGATCACGCCACGCTCAACACGACCGGTCACAACGGTACCACGACCCGAGATCGAGAACACGTCTTCGACCGGCATCAGGAACGGTTGGTCAACAGCGCGCTCAGGTGTCGGGATGTACTCGTCCACGGCAGCCATCAGCTTGCGGATCGATTCTTCGCCGATTTCCGGCTTGTTGCCTTCCATCGCGGCCAGAGCCGAACCTGCGATGACAGGAATGTCGTCGCCGGGGTAGTCATACGAAGACAGCAGCTCGCGGATTTCCATTTCCACCAGTTCCAGCAGTTCTTCGTCGTCAACCTGATCCACTTTGTTCATGAACACGACCATGGTCGGGATGCCAACCTGGCGGCCCAGCAGGATGTGCTCGCGGGTCTGCGGCATCGGGCCGTCAGCAGCGTTCACAACCAGGATCGCGCCGTCCATCTGTGCGGCACCGGTGATCATGTTCTTGACGTAGTCGGCGTGGCCGGGGCAGTCGACGTGCGCATAGTGACGCGTGTCGGTCTCGTATTCCACGTGGGCGGTCGAGATGGTGATGCCACGTGCTTTTTCTTCAGGCGCGCCGTCAATCTGGTCATACGCTTTGAAGTCACCGAAATACTTGGTGATTGCTGCGGTCAGCGTGGTCTTGCCGTGGTCAACGTGGCCAATCGTGCCGATGTTGACGTGCGGCTTATTACGCTCAAACTTTTCCTTTGCCAT